>JAIXOU010000003.1 GCA_027486585.1 Verrucomicrobiaceae bacterium
ATGACCAGCCCCGCCGCCTTTGCCGCGCTCGTTTCCCAAAGCCCACTACCCATCGTCATCGACTTCTGGGCCGCCTGGTGCGGTCCCTGCCAGATGATGGCCCCCGAGTTCGCCAAAGCGGCTGCGCAAGCCGCCGGCGAGGCCGTCTTCATCAAAGTAAACACTGACGAGCAGCCGCAAATCGCCGGACAATTCCGCATCCAAGGAATCCCCGCCTTCGCATTGATGCGTAACGGCAAAGTCACCGCTCAAACCAGCGGCTTCCAGCCTGCGGCACGCTTGCTGGCGTGGATGCGGCAGGGTTAGGGGCTGGAGGTCAGATGGGGATGGAATCGGGCAGGACCGGGAACATGAAGGAGTTTCGGCTTCAAATGTCCAATGCAGTCCATTTATGTCCGATTAGGACCGTTTCCTGCACCTAGCCTCGCCCCATTTCGGCATGTCCTGAACGGCGAATTTCGTGGGCTCGTGGCGGGATTAGGCAACGGCGGGTGGATGAGTCGTGGGTGGCTCGGCGGGCGGTGGGGTATTCCATTGCTGGATGATAGGCACCTCGGGGTGATGAGGATCGCTGCTGAGGAGGCTGAGGGAGGCGGTGCTGAGGGGGAAATGCTGGGCCTCGATGACGGTGAGGCCGATCCAGCGGCCTGCGAGCACGCCGCCGAATTGGCCGTGAGAAAAGAGCGCGACGCGGCCCTTCAGCGTGCGCAGATGGGCAATGAGCCGGTCAGCGCGGGCGGTGACTTGCCTGGGGGATTCGCCATTCGGGCAGCCATCGCGAAAGAGGTTCCAGCTAGGCCGGGCGATGCAGATGTCCACGGAGCGCTGGCCTTCGTAGTCGCCGTAGTCCCACTCGGCGAGGTCGGGCTCGATCTGCGCGGTTTGGCTCAAGCCGCAGAGCTCACAGGTGCGGCGGGCGCGTTGCAGTGGGCTGGTCAGCACATGATCAAAGCTGATGCGGCTGAGATGCGTGGCCCATAGCTGCGACTCGTGCTCGCCCTGCGCGGTGAGTGGGATGTCCGTGCGTCCGGTGTGGCGGCTGGTGAGTGCCCATTCGGTTTCGCCATGGCGGATGAGGTGGACGATCGGCGGCATCACGGGATCAAGTGGCGGCGTGCGTCTCCGAGGCCTCGCTCCACTCGCCACGGCGGGCGGCGCGGTTGCACCGGGTGCGATGCCGCAGCGCCTGCTGGGCGGCTTTGTCATTCGCTGCATCACCACGCCAGATTTCCAAAGCAGGCTGCTGAAGGGCACGAGAAAAGGAAAACGACAGCGCCCAAGGTGCGCGTGATTTGAAGCGGAGGTTCATCGCATTCAGTCGCGCGGTGGCGAGGGCGCAGGGCTGGCCGCCGGATAGGAAAGCGATGCCCGGCACGGCTGCGGGAACGGTTTCGCGCAGGCAGTTCACCGTCGCGTCTGCCACCTCGTCCACGCTGGCCTGGGTGGCGCAGCTCAGGCCGGGCAGCACCATGTTGGGCTTCAGGATCAGGCCTTCCAGCAGCACGCGCTGGCAGTTGAGCTGGATGAAGACATTGCGCCAAACTTCACGCGTGACCTTGAGGCAGCGCTGCATGGAGTGATCGCCCGTCATGAGCACCTCTGGCTCGACGATGGGCACCAGACCGGCCTCCTGACACAGCGCGGCGTAACGAGCCATGGCATGCGCATTCGACTCCAGACCGCTGCGGCTGGGCATGCCATCGGCGATGGTGATGACGGCACGCCATTTGGCAAATCGGGCACCCATCTTCGAATACTCCGCCAGCCGCTCGCGCAAGCCATCGAGCCCCTCGGTGATGGTCTCTCCGGGATGACCCGCGAGGGCCTTCGCCCCAAGGTCCACTTTGATGCCGGGGATGATGCCAGCCGCGACGAGCACGCTGAGAAAGGACGCACCGTCGCGGGTCTGCTGACGAATCGTTTCATCATAGAGGATCGCGCCGCTGATGCTCTCGCCGAGCTGCGGCGTGGTCACGAGCAGCTCACGATACGCCCGCCGTGACTCGACCGTCTGCGGGATGCCGAGTGCGGCAAAGCGCCCGTCGCAGGTGCCGTTGCTCTCATCCATGGCAAGGATGCCTTTGTCATCAGCGACGAGCGCCTGCGCGGTGTCGAGAAGACCTTGTTGGTGCGGTGTCATGGCTGTGTGGAGGTGAGGCGATCTGTTTCGTGTGCCCAGTAGCCGTCGCGGCCATAGTGGCGGAAGAGGCCACTCTCGTAGTCGCGAGAGACGAGGGCTTCGTCCGTGTATTCGGGTGAGGCCTTGATGGCTTCGCGGGTGAGTTTGACGTGGACTTTCAGCTCGGTCCAGCTCACACGCTCGATCCACTCCGGTGAGATCAGCACCTTCTTCCCCGGCCACCAGTTCCGCGTATCCACGACTAGGTAGCGGATGGCCCAGGTCTCATCATCGATGATGAAGTCCACCACATGACCGATCTCGCCATCCGTCGCCTGGAGGTTGTTTCCCGTCACCGCATCCGTGCTGCGCAGATGCGCATCCCAGGACTTCTCCGCGTCCGTCGGCGTGTTCCACTGATTCGGGTCACGCATCAGGAAGGGATAGGCACCCCACATGTAGGGACCGCCCCAATACATCGGCCAGCCGTAGTAGCCGTTGTAGTCCAGCTCAAACTGGCGTGACACAGGCTTGTCCGTGTCTTGACCAGGGCTGTCCTGGATCTGCTTTTTGGTCAGATTCACCGCGATGGCGTCGTCCTCCCGCACCGCGCCGACGAGGGCATACGGCGAGATCAAAACCAGCCTGCCCGTGAGCCAGCCGCCCGTGTCCGCCACGAGGTAGCGGATGACCCAGTGCCGATCATCGAAGTAAAATTCACTGACCTCGCCGATCTCACCATCGAGACAGTCGAGTTTGAATCCTTTGAGCGCGTTTGCTTTGAGTAACATAAGAGTGTGGATGGGTGTTTTGCCTGCACGGATGGGCAGCACCACGCTGGGCCACCGCCCAGCGCATCGCTATGGGGCGAAACCCCACCTCGGTTCGAGAAAGGTTCACCGGCGACAAATTCACGCCTCTTGGCTGCTGAATGCCGAGTATGCGAAGGATTGGCAGCAGTTTCAGCGCGAACTCGGCAATGGGTTTGAGCAACATCCACACGGCTCGTGAGCGTAGACTCAGAACGTGGCGACACAAAATGAGCCCACGATATAAAAATGTGTTAAATACGGCGCATTCGCGGAGATGACTCTTGTTGTCCATCTTCATGTCTCCATCCGAAATCGAGCTTCACCGTCGTTTCTTGCGTCTCTTCACGGCGCATGAAGAGGCCGTGCGGGCGTTTGTACGGCGGCTGGTGCCGACGAGAGCGGATGCGGATGATGTGATGCAGGACGTGAGTGTGGTGCTTTGGGAGAAGTTCGAGTCGTTTCGTGATGGCGCGGATTTTCGGGCATGGGCGTTCGGCGTGGCGCGGTTTGAGGCACTGGGATGGTTGCGCGATAAAGGGCGTGATCGGCTGGTCCTGAACGAGGATGTCGTGTTGAAGCTCGCGGAGGAGTCCGCGCAGGATGAGCCGAAGCTGGAGCAGCAGCGGGAGGCGCTGGAGCGTTGCATGGCAAAGGTGCCAGCAGAGCACCGAGAGCTGCTGATGCAGGCCTACCAGCCCGAAGTGCGCATTCAAGAGGTGGCGCAGGGCAGTGGCCGCTCGGTGCCAGGTTTTTATCAATGGCTGCACCGCATGAGGCGGATGCTGCTGGATTGCATTCGCCGCGCACTCACCCAGGAGGCATCATCATGAACCCGGAACTCGAATCGCTCACCCACCGCTATCTGGATGGCAGCATCTCCGCTGAGGAGATGGCACGGCTCAATCACTTGCTCAGTGAGAGCGCGGAGGCACGGCGTGAGTTCGTGGAACTACTCAATCTCGACTCAGCAGTGGCAGCGAGTGCCGCTGGCTGGGAACGGCCGGAGAAGGCAGTGAGTTTGAGGCAAGAAGATTCCAGTCCCGTTTTCTTGCCTTCTTCTCTGCCTCGAAGAAGTGCTCCGAAGGCCAGCTTCATGCATTCATGGACATGGGCCGCAGCAGCTTGCCTGGCCTTGATGCTGTCGGCGTGGTGGTGGCAGGGCAGTCAGCGTGTGCTTGCTACTGTGGTGAATGATGCGGGAGTGGAGGAACTCTCGAACGGCACCAAGCTGAGGGGCGAGACGTACTCGCTCAAAGGCGGAAGTGTGGAACTTGTTAGCGCCCGAGGGGCACACATTGTCATTGAGGCTCCGGCGGTGTTTCGATTCGAATCTGAGCAACGATTGCGCGTAATGCGTGGGCGTCTCTCGGCAGAGGTGCCGCCAGCGGCGAAGGGGTTCACGGTGATCACGCCTTCGGGTGATGCGGTGGATCTGGGCACACGGTTTGGTGTGGATGTGCCAGCGAGCGGCGCGGCAGAGATTCATGTATTTCAGGGCGAGGTAATCGCCAAGGCGTCTGGCAATGTATCCAACCAAAGCCTGCGTGGCGGTGACGCGGTGGCGATGGATGGAGGTGCGAGCACGGCGCGTGAGCTTCGCTCTTCGGCGTTCATTCAGCCCGATGAGATGAACGGACTGACCGCAGGGCTGGCGGCAGGTCAGCGGTCGCGTTCGGAGGCGGCGCTCACGGGCATTCGGAATGATCCCGCCCTCATCGCACTGCTCGATTTTGAGTCAGGCGAGGCGCAGCCCGGTGTCTTCCGCACGGTGCAGGGCCGCTGGCCAGGGTCGCGTGCACCGGAGTTTGTTCATGTGGGCGATCACTTGAAACTCGACGTTGGCGGCGAACGCGAATGGCCACAGATCACCCTCGCAGCGTGGGTGCGTCTTGATCGGCTCGGTGCTCCGTATCAATCCTTGCTGCACACCGATGGCTGGAACGACGACCGCCCGGGGCAGCTCCACTGGATGGTCACGCGGCACACAACGATGCGTCTTGCACTGCGTGGCAACACGCTCGCCCCCGGCTCCGAGGAGCAGGAGATGTTCCCTGACTCAAAAACCTCCGTTTTGCCAGAGCAGGGCCGCTGGATGCATTTGGCAACGGTTTACGATGCGGGGGCCAAAACCGTACGCTTTTACCTCAATGGCCGTTTTGACAAAGAAACCCTTCAAAGCATCGCGCATCCTGCGAAACTCGGCGCGGCGCAAATCGGCAATTGGGATCGCCAGGACCGAAAGCTGAGTGGCCGCGTGGATGAACTGCTCCTGCTCGGTCGCGCGATGAGCGATGACGAAGTGCGTGCGCTCTATGAAGCAGGCAACCCCTACCGCTGAAATGCTATGACCACCCCACTCACGCTTCGATTCATTATTGGCCTTTCCCTAGCTGCATCGTCCGCCTCCGCCGCTCCGGTGGACTTCGTCCGCGAGGTTCGGCCCATCTTTGAAAAGCACTGCTACGAGTGCCACGGAGAGACGAAACGCAAAGGTGGCTTGCGTCTCGACGTGAAAGCGGCGGCGCTAAAGGGCGGCGACAATCACGGGCCGAATATCATTCCGGGAAAGGCTGTGGAAAGCTCCCTGATTCATTTCGTCACTTCGAGCGATGATGATGAAGTGATGCCGCCGAAGGGTGATCGGCTGTCCGCAGAACAGATCGCGACATTGACGAGGTGGATCAATGAAAGCGCGACGTGGCCGGATGGCGTGGACATGGTGAAGCTGAAGGACACGCGCGACCACTGGAGCTTCAAGCCGCTCAAAGTGGCTTCGGCTTTAGCCGAATCTTTGCGGCTGAAGCCGCAGTCACTTTCTATCGACTCCTTCATTGACGCTACACTCGCGGAAAAAGGGCTGCGTCGTTCACCGCCAGCAGATCGCATATCGTGGTTGCGCCGGGTTTCGTTCGATCTCACGGGATTGCCGCCAACACCGGAGCAGGCAAAGGCTTTCACCAAAGACACCCGCAGCGATGCCTTCGAGCTCGTCGTGGATGCGTTGCTGGACTCCCCGCGTTATGGCGAGCGCTGGGCGCAGCACTGGCTGGATGTCGTGCGCTATGCGGACACGCATGGTTTTGAAGTGAACACCGAGCGTCCGCACGCCTGGCCCTACCGCGACTACGTCATCCGTGCCTTCAATACCGACCTGCCTTACGATGAGTTCATCCGCCAGCAGATCGCTGGTGATGCGCTGGGCGTGGATGAGGCGACGGGCTTTCTCGTCACCGCTTCCGTGCTGCTGCCGGGCCAGATCGGCAAAGATGCGCCCTCCATTCGACTCGCACGTCAGGATTCGATCGATGAGATGGTCGTGAATATCGGCCAAACGTTTCTCGGGCTGAGCATCGGCTGCGCACGCTGCCACGATCACAAGTTTGATCCCATCAGCGCCAAAGACTACTACGCCATGCAGGCCTTCGTGGCCGGTGTGGAATACGGGGACCGTGAGCTGAGGACGCCAGATGCTTTGGCGAAGAAAAAGGAAGCCGCCGAGGCTCGTGTGCGCGATGTGAAGATCGTCGAGCGGCTCACGCAGCTCTCGCCCGTGGCCACACCTGATCGCAAAGACGGCGTGCAACGCCCCACCGTGCGTGCAACGACGAATATCGACCGCATCACGCCTGTGCGCACGAAACGCCTGCGTTTCACCATTCGCGAGACGAACAGCCTGGAGCCCTGCATCGATGAGCTGGAGGTCTTTAACAGCGCAAGCGTCAATGTGGCCCTCAAGGCCAACTTGAAGACTTCGGGAGATAAAATCTCGCGCAATCGGCACGAGCCGCAGTTCATCCACGATGGACGCTACGGCAATGAGCGGAGCTGGATGTCATCCGAGCGCGGCAAGGGCTGGGTGGAGCTGGAGTTTGCCCACGAGGAGGAGATCACGCGTGTCGTCTGGAGCCGCGACCGTCTGGGCAAACTCGTGGACCGGGTGGCGCTCGATTACAGCATCGAAGTGGCTCATGCGGACCAATGGCAAGTCGTGGCAGATGCCAGTGATCGTGCTTCTCATCTCGTCGGACTCGGCGCAGGCCCCGAGTTCATCTTTAAAGGGCTGCCAGAAGACCAAGCGAAGGAAGTGCGCACCCTTCTCAACGAGCACGGTGCTCTCGCCAAGAAGATCAAAGTCGGAGAGCAAGGCCAGCTCGCCTTTGCAGGCACCTTCCGTGAGCCGGACATGATTCATGTGCTCAATCGCGGTGATCCCGAGCAGCCGAAGGAACCCGTTACACCCGCCGTGCTCAGTGCGCTTGGCGATTTGAAGATGACGAACAAAACGCCCGAGCAGCAGCGCCGCATGGCTTTGGCAAAGTGGATCGCCAGCCCGCAGAACCCGCTCACTGCCCGCGTGATGATGAACCGCATTTGGCAGGGCCACTTCGGCACGGGCCTGGTCCAGACGCCGAGTGACTTCGGCAACAACGGCACCAACCCCACGCATCCTGAACTGCTCGACTGGCTCGCCGGTGAGTTCATCCGCAGCGGGTGGAGCGTGAAACACATGCACCGGCTCATCGTGTTGAGCGAGGCGTTTCGGCAGAGGAGTGATGGAGAGTTGGAGTCATGGAGTGTTGGAAATGGCCAGCCAGCTCTCCAGCGCTCCACCACTCCAGCCCCCCACGAGATCGACTCCGACGTGCGGTTTCTCTGGCGTTTCCCCTCCCGCCGTCTCGAAGCCGAAGCGGTTCGTGATTCCATGCTCGCCGTCAGCGGTCAGCTCAATCTCACGATGTATGGCCGCGGCTTCGATCTCTTCGACAAGCGCGGCGGCCTCAGCGGCTTCAATCCCGTGGAAACATTCTTGCCGGAGAACCAACGGCGTATGATTTATGCACACAAAGTCCGTCGTGAGCCCGAGGCCGTCTTTGGAGCGTTCGACTGCCCCGATGCCGGACAAAGCACAGCCGCACGTCGCACGAGCACCACGCCGATCCAGGCGCTCAATCTTTTCAATAGCCGTTTCACGCTCGCACAGTCGGAAGCCTTCGCTGCCCGCGTGAAGAAGGAAGCTGGCGACGACGCTGCGAATCAAATACGCCGCGCCTATCAGCTCGCGCTCAATCGTGAACCCACCGCCGATGAGTTGGGCGACACCATGCCATTCATCCAGCAACACGGTCTCGCCGTCCTCTGCCGCGCCCTCTTCAACAGCAACGAGTTCCTTTTTCAGCCATGAAGCACCACGCCGAACACCTCTCCATTACGGGCCGCGCGCTGCTTGATCGCCGCCAGTTTCTATCGAATAGCGCCAACGCGCTCGGCTCCATCGCGCTGACGAATCTGCTCGGCCTCGATGGCTTGCTCGGTGCGGAGCATCCTGGCCCCATCATCGACCCAGCTCGACCGTTCGCACCGAGACAGCCCCATTTTCCGGCGAAAGCGAAGAACGTCGTCGTCATCTTCTGTGCGGGCGCGGTCAGCCAGCTCGAGACCTGGGACTACAAGCCCGAGCTGATCAAATGGGACGACAAACCGCTGCCTGGTGGACCAGCGGTGACGTTTCAAGGCCCCGCAGGCAATCTCGCACGACCGCAATACACCTTCCGACCACGCGGGCAGACCGGCAAATGGGTGAGTGACATGATTCCGCACCTCGCGGAGCTGACGGATGACATCGCCTTCGTGCATTCGCTCACCAGCAAATCGAACACGCATGGTCCTGCGGAGAATTTTCTTTCCACCGGGTTCGTGCTCGATGGCTTCCCATCGCTCGGCTCGTGGGTGACGTATGCGCTTGGCAGCGAGAGTCAGGAGCTGCCTTCCTATGTCGCCATCCCCGATCCACGCGGTGTGCCTCAGAACGGAGCCAACAACTGGGGCCCCGGCTTTCTTCCCGCTGCCTTCCAAGGGACCACGATGAGCTCCAAGAACCCCGTGCGCCACCTCGCGGCTGTCGGCGTCTCTGCGGATGCCGACCGCGCCGCACGCTCGCTCTTGCAGAAGATGAACGCTCGCCATCTCGAAGCCCATCCCGGTGACAGCAAGCTCGCCGCCCGCATCGCTAGCTATGAGCTCGCCGCGCGAATGCAGCTCAGCGTGCCCGAGATCAACGACCTCAGTACCGAGCCCGCGCATATCTTGAAAATGTATGGTGCCGACGACACGCAGAACAAGGACAAGGCCGCGTTTGCGAAGAACTGCATCCTTGCCCGTCGCCTGATCGAGAAGGGCGTCCGCTTCGTGCAGCTCTTCAACGGCGCGTATGCCAGCGGAGGAGCACTGAACTGGGATGGCCACAGCAAGCTCAAGGAGCAATACGACACTCATTCCGCCATCCTCGATCAGCCCGCCGCAGCGCTTATTCGCGACCTCAAGCAACGCGGCCTGCTGGAGGACACGCTAGTCGTTTGGTGCACCGAGTTTGGCCGCATGCCCTTCTTCCAAAAAGGTGCCAAAGGCCGCGACCACAACCCTGATGGCTTCACCTGCTGGATGACCGGCGCAGGCGTGAAGCCCGGCGTCAGCCACGGTGTCACCGACGATCTCGGCCAAAAAGCCATCGAAGACATTCATCCGCTCTACCACTTCAACGCGACGATCCTACACCTGCTCGGACTCGACTTCGAGCGCCTCAGCTTTGAGCACAATGGCATCCAACGCCGCCTGACGAATGTGGAAGGAAAGTTGATTCCCGACATCCTCGCATGAACCAACATGCCCAGCGCTTCAGACAACCACGAAGCCCACGACTACGCCGAGCGCATCGTAATGCATTCAGCTTTCCGTCACGTTGCCGCTGCGGTCATTGAGCAGTCCACTTCCAATCACGCACCTCGGGCATGTCCTGGCCGTTTTGGTCGATGTAGTGCTTGTGCTCGATGAGCTTAGCTTTGAGCTGTTCTTTGAGGGCGTGGCCTCTTTCGCCGGTTTGGGGCAGGCGGTCGAGGGTGTCCATGACGAGGTGGAAACGGTCGAGGTCGTTCAGCACGGTCATGTCAAAGGGCGTGGTGATGGTGCCTTCTTCTTTGTAGCCACGGACGTGGATGTTGTCGTGATTTGTGCGGCGATAGGTGAGGCGGTGGATCAACCAGGGGTAGGCGTGGAAGGCGAAGATGACCGGCTTGTCCTGAGTGAAGAGGGCGTCGAAATCAGTGTCGCTGAGGCCGTGCGGATGCTCCAGCTCGGGCTGGAGTCGCATGAGGTCCACGACATTGACCACGCGGATCTTTAGCTCGGGCAGATGCTGCCGCAGGATGGAGACGGCTGCGAGGGTCTCCAGCGTGGGCACATCACCGCAGCAGGCCATGACGACATCGGGCTCGCCGCCGGCGTCGTTGCTGGCCCAGTGCCAGATGCCGATGCCTGCTGTGCAGTGCGCGGTGGCGGCTTCCACGCTCAGCCATTGCGGTGCGGGGTGCTTGCCAGCGATGATGACATTGACGTAGTGCCGACTGCGCAGGCAGTGATCCATGACGGAGAGCAGGCAGTTCGCATCTGGCGGCAGATAGACGCGCACGACGGAGGCTTTTTTGTTCATGACAACGTCGATAAAGCCGGGGTCCTGATGCGTGAAGCCATTGTGATCCTGCCGCCAGACGTGCGACGCGAGCAGGTAGTTCAGCGAGGCAATCGGCTGCCGCCAAGGCAGGTGCGCGGTGACCTTCAGCCACTTGGCATGTTGGTTAAACATGGAGTCGATGATGTGGATGAAGGCCTCGTAGCAGTTGAAGACGCCGTGGCGACCGGTGAGCAGGTAGCCTTCGAGCCAGCCTTCGCACTGGTGCTCGCTGAGCATCTCCATGACGCGGCCGCTGGGGGCGAGCCATTGGTCGTTCGCCTCCGTGGCGGCATCCCACTGGCGTGAGGTCGTCTCAAAGAGTGCCTCCAGGCCGTTGGAGATCGTCTCGTCCGGGCCAAAGACGCGGACGTTTTTCTGCTCGTCGTTGAGCCTGGCCACGTCACGGAGGAACGGCCCGAGCACCCGCGTATCGCCGATGCCGAGCACGCCAGGCGAGGTCACTTTCACGGCGTAGTCGCGGAAGTCTGGCATCTGCAAATCACGCAGCAAAAGACCGCCGTTTGCATGCGGGTTGGCACCCATGCGCCGTGGGCCTTGTGGGGCGAGTTCGGCCAGTTCAGGCTTCAGTTTGCCCTGCGCATCGAAAAGTTCTTCAGGGCGATAGCTGCGCAGCCAGTCTTCCAGTTGTTGAAGCTGCTCGGGATGCCCTGCGGGATGCAGCGGCACCTGATGGGCGCGAAAAGTGCCCTCCACTTGCAGGCCTGCGACCCACTCTGGTCCGGTCCAGCCTTTGGGTGAATTGAGCACGATCATCGGCCAGCGTGGTCGTATCTGACGGCCACGCTCGCGAGCCTCAAGCTGGATGCGCTGGATGTCTGCCACCACGGCATCGAGCGTCGCCGCCATGGCCTGATGCATGGCTTCGTTGTCATCCTGATACTCGACAAAATAAGGCGTCCAGCCGTAGCCGCGCATGAGCTGATCCAGCTCCTCCCGCGTGATGCGGGCAAGCACGGTGGGATTGGCGATCTTGTAGCCATTGAGGTGCAAAATAGGCAACACCGCGCCGTCCGTGGCCGCATTGAGAAACTTATTCGAATGCCACGCCGTGGCCAGCGGTCCGGTTTCCGCTTCGCCATCGCCCACGACGCAGGCGACGATGAGATCGGGATTATCAAACACCGCGCCGAAGGAATGGCTGAGCGAATACCCAAGCTCGCCGCCTTCATGAATGGAACCCGGCGTTTCCGGCGAAACATGACTCGGGATGCCGCCGGGAAAGGAGAACTGCTTGAAGAGCTTTTGCAGCCCGGCTTCGTCCTGCGTGATGTATGGATAAACCTCGCTGTAGGTGCCTTCGAGGTAAGTATTGCCCACCACCGCCGGACCTCCATGTCCAGGGCCGGAGACATAGATCATGTCGAGGTCATGCGCTTTGATGACGCGGTTCAGGTGTGCATAGATGAAGTTCTGCCCCGGCGTCGTGCCCCAGTGCCCGAGCAGCATGTGCTTGATGTCCGTGAGCGCGAGCGGTCGCTTCAGCAGCGGATTATTCGCGAGGAAAATCTGCCCCACCGAGAGATAGTTCGCAGCACGCCAGTAGGCGTCGATGCGCTGGAGTTGGTCGGGAGACAGGGAGTGGTTTTTCATGGATGATTGGGCTGCGGCTCTTTTGGATAATGGCGACAGCTCGTTCAAACCGAGGCCGCAGCCGTCATGATCGTGAGAAGCGAATCCTCCACTTCTTGAGCCACGCCGTTGAGCTGCGGCGTGTTGAACATGGCCAGCAGCGTCGTGGGCTTGAGGCTGGCGAGAGTGGTTTTGCCGCCTTCTTCATAGATGGAGATGCGGCAGGGCAGCGCGGTGGAGATGCTCATATTCGCATCCAGCACCTTTTTGGCTTGCTGGGGCTGGCAGACCTCAAAGATCAGGCATTCGTGAGCGATCTCGACGCCCTTTTTCCACATGGTCTCGCGGAGGTCATGCACCTGCATGACACCGAAGTGATGAGCCTCGACGGCGATGTGCAGCGCCTCGGCAGCTTCCTTGACTGTCTTATCTGTGGTTAGTTGGATTAACATGATGTGCATTGTTTCTTGCTACTCAGTCCAGCTTCCCAAAATGAAGGTCCCCGCGCCGACCTGCCATGGGGTGATGTCCTACTGGTGAGTGACCTCGCCGCTTATTTGGATGTAGAGAGCCCAATGGCCCGACACACCGAGCGTGCGATCATGAGTTCCTCATCGGTGCTGATCACTCGCACTGTGGCGCGGCTGTTTTCCGTGGAAATCACCGGCGCGGAGATGGCATTGCGCTTTTCGTCGAGTTCGATGCCGAGGAAGTCCAGCCCCTGGCAGATGCGGGTGCGCACCTGCGGTAAATTTTCACCGATGCCACCGGAGAAGACCAGCGTATCAAGCCCATCCAGCACAGCGGAGAAGGCACCGATCCACTTCTTTGCCTGATAGCAAAACAGCGCCACCGCCTCCGCGGAACGCACATCCGTGGCCTCCTGCTCCAGTAGATCACGCATGTCCGAGCTGGTCTCCGAAATGCCCAACATGCCGGACTCGTGATTCACCATGTGCTGAAACTGTGCGGTCGTCATACCCTCGGCATCGGCCAGATAGTGGATCAGACCTGGGTCGATGTCACCCGTGCGCGTGCCCATCACCAGACCAGAGGAAGGCGTGAAGCTCATGCTCGTGTCGAGGCTCTCGCCATCACGCACTGCCGCCAGGCTGGCTCCATTGCCCAGATGAGCTAGGATCACGCGACCCTTCCTTGCCGCAGAATCATTCATGCGCACGAGTTCCTCCATCAGATAAGCATAGGACAAGCCATGGAAGCCGTAGCGTTGCACGCCAAGCGCCTGGTAGCGTCGAGGGATGGGCAGCATCTTCGCCACCCGTGGCATCGTGCAGTGAAAGGAAGTGTCAAAGCAGGCCACTTGCGGCAACTCAGGATGCCTGGATTGCAAAGCCTGAAAAAGGCCAAGCTCCTGCGGCAAATGATTCGGAGCGTAGGGCGTGATGCGGTGCAGTTCGCCGACCAGCTTTGTGGTGATGAGGGCTGGCTCGGCGTGAGCCATCCCATGGACCATTCGATGACCCACGGCTTTGACCGAGTCAAAGACCTGCCTTTCCTCCAGCCACTGCATCAGGAACTGGGTGGCCGCCGCATGGTCAGGCGCGACCATCGGCAGGCTTTCCTGCTGATCTGCGGCCGTGTGTTGGAAGATCAAATGCGTGCCCTCCAGGCCAATGCGATCCACCTTCCCGTGCAATTCCAGCGACAAGGGCTCGCCAACTCGATAGACGGCAAATTTGATGCTCGACGAACCGGCATTGATCGTCAGCACGCGTGGCGGGCTCGTCTTCATGACGCACCTTCATTCATCAAGCCATCGGCTCGGTTGGTAGATCGGGAGTAACTCAGCACCCGAGACGATGAAGCCCCTCCACCGATCTCTAAATGGGGTTTTCACCCCAAAAAGTTTCATCATTGGCTATCCGGTTTCCACGACATGTAGCCACGGTGGATGTGCTGGATATTTTTGAAGCCAATCTGCTTCATGCGAGCGACGGCTTTGCGACTGCGGAAGCCTCCGGCGCAATAAACTAGGACGGGCTTGGCTTTGTCGAGTGCGCCGACCTTCGAATCAAAGGCTTCATCGCCGATAGAAATGTTCACCGCCTTTGGCAGTGCACCGTCGTCAAACTCATCTTTGGAGCGCACATCGACCACCTGCGTCTCGGGATGCTCTCGCAGCCAGGCATTCGCCTGATCGGCGTTTAGATTTTCGCAGACGCAGCCCGGCGCGGCATTAAAGAGGCCGCGATCCCAGCCGCCTTCAAACCAATACCAGAGACCGACAACCGCGGCGATGATGTCGATAAGGATGAGAAAGCGTGTCATGGTGTTGCTTGGATGTAGCCTAGCCTTTCTAGGCTGGGCTTGATTGAGGACATTCGGCACAGGCTAGAAAGCCTATGCTACGATCAGCCACAGCAGTGGCACGGCCATGCGGGTGATTCGAGATTGACGATTGAGGGCTTTGAAGGATAATGAAATGTAACTATATGAGTCTATGCGCATATAAAATTGCTGCGCAAATACTTTCCTTACCATGGCAACTCGTTCGAAAAAAACTCCGCCTCCCCTGTCCGAAGAAGCGCTCATCTTGATCGCATCTTGGTTTCGCACCCTCGCTGAGCCCAGCCGCTTAAAGATCTTGAGGGCACTGGAGGAAAAAGAGAAGAATATCACCGAACTCGTCGAGGCCACTGGGCTCACGCAAGCGAATGTGTCGCGTCATGTACAATCACTGGTCGATGCAGGCATGGTGGGTCGGCGGCGTGAGGGGCTGACGGCTATCTGTTTCATCGCCGATCCCAGCATCATGGAACTTTGTGACAACGTTTGCAATAATCTGCTAAAGCGTCTGTCGCAGCAGGTGAAGAAGCTTGGCGGCTCCTGAGCTCCCAGCGAAGAAGGCACAAAAGTAGTGAGATCCCACTGTGTCACAGCTTGACCATGCAAGAGGCTTCCGCTAGCCTGAGGGTCTAACCAAAACTCTTCATCCGCACACTATGGAAACCGTCAGACTTGGCATCGTTGGACTCGGCAATATGGGCAAGGCCCATCTCGGAAATATTCGCGCCGGCAAGGTCCCCGGACTTAAAGTCACCTGCGTCTGCGAAAGCCACGGCACCATCCCACCGCTTCAGGAGGGCGAGCAGGCTTTCACCGATGTCAGTCTCATGATCAAGTCGGGCCTCATCGACGCCATTCTCATCTGCACGCCGCATTTCAGCCACACCACCATCGGTATCGAGGCGTTAGGCGCTGGACTGCATGTGCTCGTTGAGAAGCCCATTTCCGTTCATAAAGCCGATTGCGAGCGACTCATCGCAGCGCACACGGACAAAACGAAAATCTTTGCGGCCATGTTCAACATGCGCACCAATGCCTGCTTTAAAAAGGTGAAGGACCTCATCGACAGCGGCGAGCTTGGCACCGTGCGTCGCATCCATTGGGAAGTCACCAATTGGTTCCGCACGAACTACTACTACGCCACCGGCGGCTGGCGCGGCACATGGAAAGGCGAGGGCGGTGGCGTTCTCATGAACCAGTGCCCACACAATCTGGATCTCTTCCAGTGGATGTTTGGCATGCCGCAAAAAGTCCGTGGTTTCTGCCAGTTCGGCCGCTTCCATGAGATCGAAGTCGAAGACGACGTGACCGCTGTGCTACAATACGACAACGGCACCACCGCCACCTTTGTCACCTCCACCGGCGAGGCCCCAGGCGTGAACAAGCTGGAAATCACCGGCGAACAGGGTCGCCTCACCGTCACCGACGGCAGCAAAATTCACTTCCAGCGGAATCGCCAACCCATGAGCAAGTTCTGCATGGAAGCCGAAGCTGCCTTTGCCATGCCGGAATCCTGGCACATGGAAATCCCCGTCGCTGAGACCGGTGGCCAGCATGTGGAGATCCTGCAAAACTTCACCAACGCCATCCTCAAAGGTGAAAAGCTCCTCTCTCCCGCCGAGCAGGGCATTTACAGCGTCGAGCTGGCGAACGCCATTCTCCTCAGCACCTGGCAGGACAAAGCCATCGACCTCCCCATGAGCAGTGCCGATTACGAGCGCCTCCTCATCGAGAAAGGCGAAAAAAGCACCTTCCAGAAAACCAAAGTCGTGGCCAAAGCCAGCTCCGACGACTTCGCGAAGAGCTTCCGCTAATCCCACAAAACTCCCCTCCCCTGCCCCGATGCGCCACAAGCCATCGGGGCTTTTTGCTAAATTGCAATGAACCCAAAGCACTCGAAAAACTTTCTCGAATGGAGCCACGGCCTCCTGATGATGTCTGCTCTTCTGTGGGCCTTGGCAGGGATTGGATGGTTCTTGAATGATCTGATTCCATTAATCGGCACCACATGTTTTTTCGCAGCTATTTTTTCTCTGGTAGCATGCCCTTTAGCATTGGTGGCAGGAATACTTGCTGTGATTTTCGATGTTCGGAGCCGGATGGCGTGGTTTACGGTTCTTCTCGTTCTGCTCACGACAGCAGCATTTTTTGCAATCTGTGCGTATGTGTTTCGCGGACTAGGTGCTGGCGTCGCCTAGCTTCGTTCCACATGGAACATTCCCCGTCTTTGTGCTAGCCTTCCCTGCCCTCTTTCTCTTCGCTTGACCGAGCGACGATGAGCACGTCATCCTTCACCTTTCAGTCTTCATCCTTTCATGTACACCTTTCCCAAACACTACGATGTGATCGTCTGCGGCGCTGGCCATGCGGGCGTGGAGGCAGCGATGGCTGCGGCTCGGCTCGGTTGCCAGACGGCGATCCTCACGCAGAATCTCGATACGATCTCGCAGATGTCCTGCAACCCCGCCATCGGCGGCTTGGCTAAAGGGCACGTGGTCCGCGAGATCGATGCCCTGGGTGGTGTGATGGGTTTGAACACGGACGCTACGGGCATCCAGTTCCGAATGCTCAACGCCAAAAAAGGCCCCAGCGTCCAGGCCCCTCGGGCTCAGTGCGACAAAAAAGCTTACCAGTTCCGCATGAAATGGTTGATCGAAAATCAACCCAACCTCGACATGCATCAAGGCAACGCCGCTGAAATCCTGGTCGAAAACGATGTCGTCACCGGCATCCGCACCAGCCTCGGCATGATCTATCGGGCCAAATCCGTCATCATTTCCTCTGGCACGTTCATGCGCGGACTGCTCCATGTCGGTCTGCAAAACCAAGCGGGCGGACGCATGGGCGACAGCATTTCCACCCTTTCCGACAGCCTGGCCCATCTCGGATTCGAGATCAAACGCTTCAAAACCGGCACCCCCTGCCGTATTAACAGCCGCAGCATCGACTTCTCCAAGTGCGAAATCCAGCCCGGCGATACCCCCGCCCCGGCGTTTAGCTATCTCTCGGGTATCGTTGAGGAAGATCGAGAATGGCAGATGGAGGATAGAGCAAACGACCCAGAAAGCGGCTCGCCGCCATCCTCAATCCTCAATTCTCCATCTTCGTTCTCCCGCCTTCCATCTTCCGGCCCACCCCAGTTCACTCTGAACTCCTGGCGGCCTGAAACGTTCCACGTGGAACAAATCCCCTGCTGGATCACCTACACGAACCCGCAAACGCACGACATAATCCGGGCGAATCTGGACAAGTCGCCGATGTATTGTGGCCGGATCGAGGGTGTTGGGCCGCGTTATTGCCCGTCGATCGAGGACAAGGTGGTGCGCTTTGCGGAGAAGGAACGGCACCAAGTTTTCCTGGAACCTGAGGGTCGCCACACCCGCGAGTTCTACATCAATGGGGTCTCCACTTCCTTGCCCTATGAGGTGCAGCACGATTTCATCCGCAGCATCACGGGCTTGGAAAAGGCCGAAATCATCCGTCCCGGCTACGCGGTGGAATATGATTACTGCCCACCCACCCAGCTTTATCCGACGCTGGAAACGAAACGTGTCTCCGGCCTTTACTTCGCTGGCCAGATCAATGGCACCTCCGGTTACGAAGAGGCAGCCGGTCAGGGCCTGCTCGCGGGGGCCAATGCAGCTCTGAAAGTGCAGGGCAAAGCGCCCTTCATCCTCAGTCGCAGCGAGGCCTATCTCGGTGTGCTCATCGACGATCTCGTGACCAAGGGTGTGACCGAACCCTACCGCCTCTTCACCTCCCGCGCTGAGTATCGACTCCTGCTTCGTCAGGACAATTGCGACCTGCGCCTGACTCCACGCGCCGCCGAGATCGGCCTCACCTGCCCCACTCGGAATCGCCTCACTCAGGAAAAAGCCGACCTACTGGTCAAAGCTCATCACTTTGCCCAGACCGCCAGTCACGAGGGCATGAAGCTGCATTCCTGGATTCGCCGCACCGAAAACGACCACAGCAAGCTGCCCACAGAGCTGCGCGCCGAGTTCCCGGATCCCGTCTGGCAGCAGCTGGATTACAGCCTGAAATACGAAGGCTACGTCCAGCGCCAGGAAGTCATGATCGGCAAAACCGCCCGCATGGACGGTCACGCCATCCCGCCCGACTTCGATTACACAAAGGTCCACAGCCTGAAAAAAGAAGCCCAACTTCGCCTCACCGAGATCCGCCCCACCACCCTCGGCCAAGCCGCAAGGATTCAGGGGGTCACACCAGCTGAGATTTCGTTGATCGCCGTCATGCTACGGAAAGCAGGCGCGGCGGAGATGAATGACGCGTAAAGGATTAACCACGGACATGGCACTTCAAGGATTACTCATTGTTCCATTCTTATGCATCGTGGTATGTGCTGTGCTGAGAAGAAAGTCATGCTGGTACCTTGCTGCTTGGATACCATTGACGATTTTCACTCTTATCGGCCTATTCGGCTTGCTACGGTCTTGTTCCAGTTCAGTGGGGAATGGACCTGAAGCAGGCTTTGCGGCCCTTGGCAACGGGTTGGCCTTCTTGACTCTTTTACCAAGCGCTCTTGCCGCGCCGATCCTCTGGATAGCACGCCCTAAGGATCACCCAGGTCAAACAATCTTGCCATTGATGACTGGAATTCTCATCTCAGCCGTTACCTTATTTGGGTATGGCTTGGCGACTCAGGTCAAGATACCCGTCAATGTTTTCGATGGTTCAGGCAAGCCAGTGCCAAATCAATTCATTTACCAAACAACCACCATCGATGGAATCTCCCGTGATGGTCCCTCCATCACAACAGATGCTCAAGGCTTCGCGTGGTTAGAAAGCAAAAGCTGGCAAACTTCGACTTTTAAGACCACTCACTTGGGCGGATATAGCTTAGAAGTGACTTGGCAAAGCTTGTCGAGAGGTCAGGGCAGATGGAGCTACCGTTGGAGTGGTGGCTTGAGATTTGGACTAGACATGGATCCACATACACTAACAACTAGTCCACCTCCTGTTTTGAATCTTTATTTAAGAAGATGGAATGAATTGGAAATGCCTATCATTGTCGATAAAATTCGACTTCTTCTTGAGCAAGCAAAGCAGGCAAGCACTGCCGCAGTGCCAAATTTTGGGGATTGCCCCGAGAGTCTCCAATTTATTCAGGAATTGGGAGATCTAAGCCGAGATAATTCTGCACAGCGCTCCAGCATTTCAGCAATCTTGAGCTCTCAGGCTGCGATGATTGGTAGCTTTCGAGAAATCACAAAGTCTCATTTAACCGGTAAAGCAGAACGATCTCCTAATTACACGATCAAAGCACTTATCGCTTGGGCGACTCAACAGGATCAAGTATCTGCCGAATCTCTACGTGCCCTCGATCTGAAACTCACGCAAATAGGGCGCCGAATTCTGGAGACAGCCCTGCCACTTGTCGGAGATAGCAACAGCAGCAGTCCAGCCTTTTCACATCTAAAAGATCTAGCAACCCCCTATCTTCCTCAGATTCTAGAACGTTTCCCATCAGCTGAAGAAAGTGATCAATTAATGATGTTGCAACTTTTTAGCGACCTACGTCTTGGTTTTCAACAACTGGGGCCATTGGCAAAAGATGCACCTCCAGGCTTTGCCATGTCAATTTTGATGGCCGTGCGGCAATGGCAAGACGTAGAGGAGATCCATGAGGCATTCGTCATCGTGGAAAACAAAGAAAAAGAATTTCAGAGCATAGAAAGCTCAAACAGAGTTGCTGTAGAGGCATCCTTCCATTTTATGCGGAAACAGCTACAAATCAGTGCAACAAAACTGGGCAGCGCAAGTTCGATGAAGCCCAAAGGTTAAAGTGTTCTTATGAACTCATTCTTTGCCCCGATAGAGCATACTGTTTTCACGCATCGCCTACCCGTGGCTTCCGACTTTTCAGAATGAACGCCAAACTCGTTTCGAAGCACTTCCGAATTTTCGGAATGGCCGTCCATGAAGTTCTCCTGTCGTTCGGAGTTTCAGAGATGCTTCCGTAACCTTTCCCCGAGACCTCCGGATTTTGGGAACGACTTCCCAAACGTTTTTCCACGACCTCTAGTTTTCAGAAATGCCATCCAACGCGTTTCCCGAGGGTTCTGATTTTTCGGAGGGGCTTCCGAAACGGTTGAGCGGGCATTCTGCGTTTTCGGAAAGAAAAGACTGGGGCGATCAAAGCTGAATGACGGGCCAGAGGGGCTTTTTCGAAGAAACCTTGTGAAACCAAGCGCTGGCGCAACTCAACGATCTTTGATTCCCGGCTCTAGGTTTAGCGAGGTTCATGGCAGTTCTTCCAGGTCTTGAAGATCCTTGAGTCTGCCGCTGGCACGCTTGTTCGCTTTCAGGTCTTCAAGCCCGATGAAGGGCACCTGCATGCGCCCAATCTTCACCAGGACTCGGTGTTCGTAGCATTTGGCAAATTCTACTCCTGGAATGCGTGTGAAAAGTTCCAAGCGCATGGGTTCGAAGCCCATGCGAATGATCTCTTTCTGTTCCGTGATCATGGCGGTGGTGACATCGTCTCCCCCAAATCCAAAAGCGCGCAATACTTTCACCACACGCACTGCATTTTCATCCGATGGCTCTACCCAGAGATCGAGATCGCCCGTGTAGCGGGGGCGTGAGTGATGCACCACGGCATAGTCGCCGATCACCAGGAGCCGCAGATCATGGCTGAGGCACAAGCTCAAGAAATCTTTGAAGTCTTCGGCTAGCTTGATCTTGGCCATACAGTTGTTCGCGCAGGGTTTCGAGACCATTGAGCCGCTCAGCCGGTGTCGCTGCGTGCCAATAGGCGCGGGTCTGCGCCTCAGCCTCAGCAAAGCTAGATACCTTGTCCAGCTTCCAGGTGAAGCTGCGGCGTTTAGCACGTTCTTGGGCGGCTTTAGTCATGCTGAAATAAATAAGGAGTGCGGCAGAAATGTCCAGTGGTCACTCATCACGGGTATCTTCCACGTCCAAACAGTGATCGCGACCGCGGACAAAGGCAGCACATTTCCGGACCTTGCCTTCGTCGCAGAGCATGAGCCAAAAGTCGTTGTACTCCATTGTGGAGCCGACGGAGCCGGTGCTGGAGGACTATCCTTCCGCACCGAGATGATAAAAATTGGTCAGACACTTCACAGATGTGTGATACACAGCCTTGATGAAACAGCGACTCCTCACGCTCCTCTGCCTTGCCATAACCCAAGCAGTCTTGGCCGCAGACACACTGGAATACGATGGCGCGCTGTATCATGTCTATCGGGTGCCAGTCGCACAGCAATCGAGGCTGCATCTGCGCTGGTTGGGTCAGGCGGGGAAGCCGCTGTCGAACTTTGGGGCGCTGCAGGATGAGCTCGGACGCGAGGGGAAGAAGATCGCCTTTGCCACGAATGCGGGGATCTATGCGCATGGACCGACGCCTTGTGGGCTGATGATTTGTGATGGCAAGGAACAGGTGCCGCTGAACCTCGCAGACGGCGATGGCAATTTTTTCTTGAAGCCGAACGGGGTGTTTTATCTGGATGACGTGACAGGGCCTGGGATTGTGGAGGCGAGCGAGTATCCCGCGCTCACCATCAAGCCGCGCTTGGCCAATCAGTCAGGTCCTCTGCTGCTACGGAAGGGTGTCATCCATCCGGCCTTTCGAGAGAACTCGCCGAATCTGAGGCAGCGCAGTGCGGTGGGAATCGTGACGAAGACCCGAGAGATCGTGTTTGTGATGAGTGATCGCGAAGATCGGGTGAAGGGACGCGTCACCTTCCATCAGCTCGCACGTTTGTTTCTGCATCTCGGCTGCCAAGATGCATTGTATCTGGATGGCGACATCTCCCAGATGATCACCTCCCCTGCCCCAGGCACGCAGTTTAGACCGAACACGTTTGCGGGAATGTTTGTGGTCACTGATTGAATCAGCCCAACACTCCAGAAATCATCGGCCAAGAAACCCATAAACTGAACCCATCGCTTGCACAATGGGCTAGAGTCCGCATGAAGTAAGGTACTTTGGAAACCGAACTCCCCACTGCCGAATCCACCCCGATCCACGATGCCCGCGAGGCCTTGCGGAAGTACTTTGGCTTTCGCGAGTTTCTGGATGGCCAAGAGACGGTGATGGCCAACATCCTGAGCGGTCGTGACACGCTAGTGATCATGCCGACAGGCGGCGGGAAGTCGCTGTGCTACCAGCTGCCAGCCATGGTGATGGAAGGCGTGACGATCGTGGTCAGTCCACTGATCGCTCTGATGAAAGATCAAGTGGATGCTCTCGAGCGACGCGGCATTCCGGCGACGGTGATCAACAGCACCCTTTCCCTGAGCGAGCAGCAAGACCGCATCGCCTCCCTCAAACGCGGTGAGTACAAGCTCGTCTATGTGGCCCCAGAGCGCTTCCGCAGTCGCATGTTTCTCAATGCCATGCAGCAGGTCGAGATCGGCCTCTTTGCCGTGGATGAGGCACACTGCCTTTCGCAATGGGGCCATGATTTTCGTCCTGACTACTTTCGGTTAGGCGAGGCACTGGAACAACTGGGGCGTCCGCAAGTCGTGGCTCTCACCGCCACCGCCACACCCGAGGTGCGGGCCGACATCGCCCGCGTGCTGGATCTGCGTGATCCCTTCATCACCATCCGCGGCTTTCAGCGGCCAAATCTCAGCCTGAATGTCACGCACACGAAAAAGGCCGACGAAAAGTACGCGCGCCTGAAACAGATCATCAAAGAATTCAAAACGGGCATCATTTACTGCTCGACACGAAAGAAGGTCGAAGAAGTCGGTGAAACCCTGCGTGAGATGAAGGTGAAGGCCATCCAGTATCACGGCGGACTCGATGACACTGAGCGTGAGGATCGACAAAACAAATTCATCAGCAAGAAACACGACGTCGCGGTGGCCACAAATGCCTTTGGCATGGGCATCGACCGCAGTGATGTACGATTCGTCGTGCATTACGACATCCCCGGCAGTGTGGAGGCCTATTACCAAGAAGCCGGTCGCGCGGGTCGTGATGGTGAACCATCGTGGTGCGAGCTGTTCTTTAATTTTGCCGACACCAAAACGCAGGACTTTTTCATCGACGGAGCCAATCCCACCGCTGAGGTCATCACCAGCATTTATCAGGCCCTTTTGAATAAGGCCGACAGCAACCATGAAGTCGAAGCCAGCATTGATGATCTCACCGACTATGCCGGCTTAAAAAACAGCATGGCCGTCAGCTCCGCCCTCGGCCATCTCTCACGTGCAGGCTACATCGAGCGTTATGACATCCCGGGCCGTCGCATCCGCGGCACACGCTTGCTGCAGCCGAACGTTTTGGCACGACACTTGAAGCTGGATGCTACCGCCCTGCGTGACAAAGAGCGTCGGGATCGCGGGAAGCTCAAGGCCATGATCGATCTCTGTTACGACGAGCAGCGTTGCAGGCAGCAGCAGATCCTGGCTTACTTTGGCGAGACCGAAAGCCACCCCTGCGGCACCTGCGACATCTGTCAGCGCAGCGGCGTGCAGACCGTGCGTGACGGCAATGCCGAAGAAGTCGTCATCCTCCGACAAGTCCTCAGTGGCATCGCCCGCATGTCCACCAAGCAGGCCGATGGCTCGTGGGAAGGGCGCTTTGGCAAAGGCCGCATCATTCAGATGCTCGTCGGCAGCAAATCGAAGGAAATCATCGATGCTGGTTTGGACAAGCTCACCACCTATGGCTTGCTCAAGCGCATCGGCACCAACGCGCTGCATCCTTTGTTCGGCGAGTTAGAGAAACAAGGCCTCATCGAAACCAGCACTGGCGAGTATCCCCTCGTCTCTCTGACGATCAAAGGTAACGAAATCATGCGCAGCGGCGGCAATGTACGCATGATGTGGCCAAGCACCGCGCCTGCCGCATCACAACCTACCAAACCAGGCACGCAACTCACCGCAGCCGAAGTTTCCACACATGAGTTAGGTTTTGATGACGCCCTGTTTGAAAAGCTCAAGAAACACCGCAACGCCATCGCCCAATCCGAAGGCGTTCCAGCGTATGTCGTCTTCAGCAATCAAACGCTCGAGTTCCTCACCCGGCTCAAACCCAAGAGTGTCGAAGCAGCCTTAAAGATCCGTGGAGTGGGTGAAAAGAAGGCTGTGAGCTATTTGCCTGAGTTCATTCAAGTGATCAAGAAGCATGGATAACCTCAATCCTTTGAGTTAATATTCCCCGACTTCCGAATGGCACGCATCAGACGCCAGCCGAGGAAGAGGCTGAGGAGATAGCCGAGGGCACCGAAGATGGAAATGCCCCAGACCAGGGGTTTGGCCTCACGACTCCAAAGCTCCGATGAACCCAGGAAGATGGCGGCAGTCAGGACGCCTAACACCAAACGATTCACGATGGGATCAAGATGACGATGATCGAGATGCACGGTCAGTGAACCATCGCGAAACCTAGCCAAAAGATCGACAAGATCACGCGGCAGCGCCGCGATCAAACGATCCCAGTCACGATAAGCTCGGCGAGCCCGACGAACGATGCGGTTAGGGGCAAATCGACGCAACAACATTCGCTGACAGAAAGGCTGCATCAGCTCAGCCAGACTCACTTCTGGACTGAAGCGACGACTGGTGCCTTCCAGCACGATGATCGTTTTCAAAAGCATGGCCAACGGCGGCGGCAGCGTGATGTGATAACGGCGGATGATCTCGATCAATGAACTCAGAGCCGAACCCACATTGATCTCGCTGAGGGGATGCCCCACAAAGTCCGCCATGAAATCATCCAGATCCGCACGCAGTCGATCCTGTGGACAGTCATGCGGCACCGAACCAAGACGCAGGACTTGTTCCGTCACTTGCTCGGCATCGTTTTCCACAATGCCGAGGAGCAGAGCCTCGACTTCATCACGCAAGTCGTCATCGATGCGGCCAACCTGCCCGCAATCCACGACACCGACGACGTTTCCGGGCAGCAAAATCAAATTACCGGGATGCGGATCCGAATGATAGAAGCCATCGCGGAAGACCATTTCCAAATACATGTTAGCGCCGCGCCGAGCAAACTCAGCCAAGTCTTCACCCGAGGCCTTGAGCGCCTCAATGTCGGTGCCTGGAATGCCCTCAAGTCGATCCATCGTGATGATCTGGTGGGAGCATAGATCCGCATAGACTCGTGGAATGCAGATATTGGGATCTTCCTCAAAATGCAGGGCAAACTCCTCGAGATTTCTCTTCTCATACGTGAAGTCCAGCTCACGCATCAAGGTGCGCCGAAACTGCCTGACAATGGCCACCGGCTGATAAGCACGCACCGACGCCGACTGACTCTCGATGAGTTCCGCCAGCAACTGCACAATCTCTAAATCCGTGATCACACGGCTCTCAATGCCTGTGCGCCGCAGCTTCACGGCCACGCGTTCACCACTGGGTAAGACGGCTCCATAAACCTGTGCAATGGAGGCTGCCGCCATGGGTGTCTCATCAAAGGCGGCAAACAATTCTTCCAAGGTCGCCCCGAGATCTTTTTCAATCAACTCGCGCGCTGATTCAGCGGACTCTGCGGGCACATTGGACTGCAATTCCGCCAGCTCCGCCGTCATGTCTGGTCCGATCAAATCTGCACGCGTGCTAAGCATCTGGCCCAGTTTAATAAACGTGGTCCCAAGCTCCGTCATCGCCATACGAACGCGGGCTGCGGTGGTCACACCCGCCAGAGCTTGGCCATCTGCGCTGCGCAGACGATCATTCAGCCAGGGGTAGTCAAGACTGCCAAAGAGATCTGCCAATCCATATTTACCTAACACCGTGGCAATCTCACCGAGACGCAGTGCATGGCGTTCCAGTCGCGCTATAACATCCAATTTCATGACCCAGCATACACTCGGAAATCACGCTGTCGAAGACTCACAAGCGAGCTGCCGCTTCCCGCAGTTTATCCTTCTTGCTCTTACGCCGGCCTTTAATGCCGCCGTTGCTCGGAGAGGGCGCTGGAACTACATCCTTCGGTTCAAAGCCCGGAATCTGTTCTCGTGGCAGGCTCAGATGGTGGCGCTTTTCGATCAAACAGAAATGGGCGTGGGATTCTGCCGTGATGAAGCTCACCGCGACACCGGACTCCCCAGCGCGACCCGTGCGACCGATGCGGTGCGTGTAGTCCACCGCAGAGCGAGGCAAATCGTAATTCACCACCGCTGGCAGTTGCACGATGTCTAATCCTCGACAGGCCAGATCCGTGGCCACTAGCACCTGAAACTGAGAATCTTTAAAGTCCGCCAAGGCCTGCCAGCGAGCCCCCTGACTAAGTTCCCCATGAAAAGCGACAGCGCTGATGCCGTGTCGTCTCAGTTTGTCAGCGACATGCTCGGCCGTGTATTGTTTGGCCACAAAGACCAGCACACGCGACCAGCCTTCCGTCTTGATCAAATGACGAAGTAGAGGTGTGCGCTGGGCTGTGTCGACTTCGATCGCGCGCTGCTCAATGACAGGCATTTCCGTTGGTGCGCTTTCGACCTCAATCCGAGTTGTCTCATGAAATATCTGGTTCGCCAGCTCCTGCACCGACTCAGGAAACGTCGCCGAGAATAACAAATTCTGCCGATGCTTGGGAAGCAAGGCCAACACACGTGCAAGCTCATCGGCAAAGCCTAGATCCAAGAGACGATCCGCCTCATCCAGCACCAGCGCAGCCACATGATTGAGATGCAGAGCATTGTGATCTACCAGATCTAGCAGACGACCCGGCGTGGCGATGACAAAGTCGGCTCCGCCCCGCAGCGCCATCATTTGCGGATTGATGGAAACGCCGCCAAACGCGCTCACCACCTTGATGCGTTCGGGTAGATGCACCGAACAGCGCAGAACTTCCTTGGTGACTTGCGCCGCCAGTTCACGGGTGGGCACTAGGATCAACGTATGGACTTTTCTCGGCTTCTCGATCCGTGTCGCCAGCCATTGCTGAATCAGCGGCAACACATAGGCCAGTGTTTTACCCGACCCTGTTTGCGCCGTGACCAGCACGTCCCCACCTTTCAGCACCACCGGAATCGACGCCGCCTGCACGGGAGTCGGGGCCACGTATTGGCTGAGGGCACTGACAAGCGGAGCGGAGAGACCGAGAGAGGAAAAAGGCATGGCTGACCCTATAAGCCCATTCTGGGCTGGATAAAACTTGGATTATAAAGTCACCCAAGAGTCGGTAAAACTGCGGCAATAGGCCAAACAACTTCAAAACAAGTTCGTACCTGTTCTAGCAGCAGACGTGTTGTAATCGACTTTCCATTTCACGTCCTACGTGATCGCGATTGGTAATTTCAGAGTCCTTATGGCATATAACCGATTAAACACAGCATGACTCCTCACATCGACGAAGAGACTTTTGAGTTCAAACGCCTTCCAAACCGACACATTTTTGCCTGGAGCATTTTGTACACTCTTCATCTAATCTTTAATGTTCGCCCTTGGTATGTAGGCATCTCTTTAGCCAGTCTTGTCTCGGGTTATTGGCTTTGGGTATGGCTTAGACCAGCACGTGTTCTTTCCATTTCAAAAACAGAGATCATCACCACAGGCGGTTTAAAGATTGCTCGGAACCAAGTCCAAGAAATCTCCCCTTCGCCCAAAGGCCTACTCATTGCATGGCAAAGGAATGGCTTGGCTCACTACACGGAACTCTTTGAATCTCAATTCGACGAAAACGTTTGGCCAAATCTATATCGAGCTTTAAAAACCTGGGCCGCTGAACCCATTCCAAAACAAACTAGTTTGTCAGTGTAAAGTGAGGAAGATCACACTCTAAACATCTTTCCTCTGGTATCTGGAGCGATTCTCAGCGTAACTTTGCTGGCTATCCAGACGATGGATCTAGCCTGATGCATGTCGATTGATCCTCACGATTCAGAAATTCCGCAAACGCCACCTGAGGCGGAGGGGATGACTTTTCCTTCGTTGGAGGAGCTGGCGAATCTGTTACCGCAGTACGAGGTGCATGAGATCATTGGGGTCGGGGGCATGGGTGCAGTTTATAAAGGCCGTCAAATGGCGCTGGATCGTTGGGTGGCTATCAAAGTGCTGCCAATAGCGGCATCGCAAAATGCTGAAGATACTCAGCGCTTCATCACTGAAGCACGGGCGATGGCCAAACTGGTGCATCCGCATATCGTGGCAGTGTTTGACTTTGGTCAGACCTTTCAGCGCCACCTATTCCTGGTCATGGAGTACGTGGAGGGCATGGATTTGCATCTGCGCACGAAGGCGGGTGAAATCACGCCACAACGCGCCAGAGAAGTCATCGCCCAACTCTGTGATGCGCTTCAGTTTGCCCATGATCACGGCGTTGCGCATCGGGACATCAAACCAGCCAACATTCTCATCACCAATGATTGGAAGGTGAAAGTGGCCGACTTTGGTCTGGCTCGTGATTTGACGACGCAGCCCAATTCGGATGAGCCTGAATACGGCACGCCGGATTACACCGCTCCTGAGCGGCTCATTATTGGTGCCGTCGTGGATCATCGAGCAGACATCTATTCCCTCGGTGTAGTCATTCACGAAATGCTCACAGGCAAAACACCAGCGGCTGCAGGAAAGGAAGCTGGCAAAGGACTGCCAGACGGCTTTGCAGGAGTCATTTCAAAATGCCTGATGAGCGAGCCAGAGCGCCGCTATGAAAAGGCCAGTGATGTCAAAATAGCCCTTTTAACCGCCACTTCGGAAAAGGCCATTCAAACAGAGGCCCTCCGCAGCCAAGCATCGGCACAATCTGATACCAAGCCGACGGCATTTTCGAGCTATCAACCGCCACAATTTGGCAGGCTCAAACGTGGACTGGCTTCCGTAGGCTGGGGATTGGCTTGCGTGATCCTGGTGGGTGTTTTCGCTTGGTTTGCCCTCAAAGATAAAGTCAGCTTTGAGACGGAAAAACCGGAGGTCGCAACGACCACTCCCCCACCCGTGATCGAGCCGCCTGCACCAACGCCGGAGATGACGCCTCCAGTTATTGTCGAAAAGGAGGTCACGCCTGCACCCGCAGTGCCGACACCACCGATGACAACGCCGAAGGTCACCAAGGATATGGAAGACCCGACGCTGACGCCGAAAGACATGCCTAGAGCAGCTCCTTACAGCGTGCCAGATGGCCCTGTGGGTGGAGTGGCTAAGCTGAATGGCCATGACAGTGCCGTTTATGACATTGAGCTGCTCCAGGACGAGCACCGTGTTGTCTCTGTCGGCATGGATGGCACGTTGCGTGTGTGGGATCTGCATACTCAAAAGGAAATTCTGCAGGTCGATGCAGACATGGATCAACTGCCAAGGCTACAGGTCGATACGGATGATTCACGAGCCTTGATCGTTAGTTATAAAACAGATCAACTAGCCATGGTGGATCTGACGACGGGGCAGCTCACGCATCAGGTACAGTTTCCTGATGACACCCTATCGAACGCGATCCTGATGCCCCAAGCTAAAGCAGTGCTAGTCGCTGGGTCTCACAAGGAAGGAACCAACAATCTTTATCTCTGGCGGCCCGAGGAGGGAGAGGGTCTGAAGGCCGTAGAAGGTTATCTGGGACGGCCTTATGGCATGGCGCTTCATCCCGATGGCAAAAGTGTGATCATCAATGCATCCCGCGTTTTAGATCCGGAAAAAAACACCTTCCAAGCGGTGAACGAAGTTTACTCCGCTGAGTCAGGTCAATTCACGACCTTGGACGTCAAGAACCTGGGTTACATCACCCGGTTCTACGAAGTGCGCGGTGCCACAACCTTGCTGGCACGTGGGACGACAACCGTCGTTGCCAGCCTGCCGGATCTCTCCGTCAGTCTTTCACTGCCTGCCTTTAAAGCCAATGAGCCAGTGATCCTCACCGGACAAGTCACCGATGGCGGGCGCCTGCTTTTGACAAGCTGGACAGACAGCACACTGCGCGTCCATGAAGTGAGTCGTGGTGAAGAGATCTGGCGCCAGACAACCCCTGAGCCAGTGACTGATATCAGTCTCAGTCAAGACCAGCGCTGGGGCGTCTTCAGCACACGCTACAAAGATCCTAAAAATCAAACGGAAGGCGACTTTGATCTGCTCGTCTGGCGCATGCCAAAGTGGTCCGAACTGGAAAGCGTAAGGAGTGTTCAGGCCACGATCGCCAGTCAGATGATAGATCTGGCCAAGCATGATCCTGAGCTGGCCACCATGCGGGAAAATCTCCGGGCCTCTTTCCCGCCGCCAAATGAAGCCGAGTTCACGGCCGAGAAACAGAAACTGGATGCACTCTACGTCGGAGCGCTACGACGCCAGATTCCGAGCCTGGCGCCAACCGAACAAAATGCCATGAAACAAGAGGTCGAAGTGATTGCTCTCGGCACTCCATTGCCAGATAAGAGCAACGATTTCTATTTGCCCCAAGGAGTGCAGAAGCTGCGAGGCATCTACCGAGCCCAGCTTCAATCGCTCCTGGATAAAAAAGCGCAATCTTTGGCCAAAGGTGCCCAAACCGTCGAAGCCTACCTGAATCCTCTCAAACAAAAGCGCGAATCAGCCAATGATCGTCTGGGTGTAGGCCGCGTCATGGAAGTGCTGAAAGAGTGGACTCTGACAAGCCCAGCAAAAACAGGCTCTGAAACAGCACCGACAGGCACCACAGCTTCACCGACGACATCGACCCCGACCCAAAGGCCAGATCGTCCAGGAAGTGTCATCGCGATTCAGCGAGTCGCGCAAAACACCAGCCCCATGATGCCGACTCCCGAAGTGGGCCGAGTGCCGCGTGATTTGGGTCCGGTCGTCGCCATCGCCGGCGGCGCAGATCATGTGATCGCTCTTCTACCAGACGGCCGCTTGCGTGCTTGGGGAAGTTGGGAAGGCCAACCAGCTGCGACACCGAGCGAGGCTACGGATGTCGTCCAAATCGACAGTACCGATTTGACCGCCGTCGCCCTTCGCAAAGATGGCCAAGTGTGGTGTTGGGGTGCCAGCACCGCTACGACACCGACGCAATGGGAAGCTCCGAGAGGAAAGACGCCTTTACACGTTTATGCAGGCATCACTCAGACAGGCTATGTCTTGTGCACGGATGGAAGTCTTGAACCTATCGGCTCAATCAATCCTGCTGCACCCACAGCTCTAGGCCCCGTGGCCAAGCTTCAATACATCCCCACCACGGGTGGCTGGTGCGCCCTATTGTCAAAGGGTGGCGAGCCCGTTTATTGGGGCACCATGCAGTCACCCATCACTCCCCTGCCCGCTGAGATGCGTGATTTGATCAGTGTTGGCCTTTCACCCAGCTATGGGGTGGCTCTGCAGAGGGACGGAACCCTGACAGGCTGGGGACAGTTGGCCCAAGATCAGCGATTTAGAACCCGCAAATTCACGGGCGGAATCGACATCTGCCATGATTACTCAGGACGCGTCTTTCCCGTGCATCGTTCTGATCACTCCTGGGAACTTGTACCCAACCCAAGTGTCCCAGAATATGTAGCCGAAGATCGCAGCAGTGTGCTCGAAGGAAGACTCCGCAGCTGCATTGATGCTGTATTCACCAAAGAGTTCGTCATCGGCCTAAAGCCGTAACTTTAAGACCCTACTGAGCAGTGGCAGCCTTGCGATTCTGATAGAAGACGCTGCGGACGGAAACGTAGGGATCCACAGAGTTGGCGCGTGAGCTATCATACTTTTCGAGCTGATCAGGAAGTGAGCGGACCGTATTCGCAGCTGAAGGAATCCACTCCGTCTTTTCTGCACCCCCACGCAGCTTAAACAGCCAGTTCACCGGATTCAAAGCGTAATCGCCTGCCAAGCCAACCGCTTCACGAGCACTGCTTGGTCCAAAGACTGGAAGCACAAGAAAAGGACCGTGACCGATCCCCCAGGTCGCCAATGTTTGCCCAGAATCTTCGGAAGGAACATCGGCCAAGGAAGAGATGCGGTCCGACTGTTTGATGAGTCCGCCAAATCCCGCGAAGGTGTTCACGCCAAACTTCTGCACCTCTTTACCCGCACGATCAAACTTGCCTTGAAGGCTACTATTCACGAAGCGGACGGGAAACTTGGCGTTTTCAAACGCATTATCCACGCCTTGGCGGAACGGCTTTGGCGTCACAGTGGTGTAGCCTTTAGCAATGGGTCGGAAGAGGGCGTTATAAATGCCGTGGTTGAGTGTAAACGTGGCCCGATTAAGCGGCTCCAAAGGATCAGAAACCTGAACGGCATCATAATCATCCAAGGCGTCTGTGGCTGTGCCGCCAGCAGTAGCTGCGGTTGCTGTGGTAGCGGAGGCAGTGGTTGTAGCCGTTTTGGTTGAAGTACAGTCTGCCAGGAAGACAGCGGCAGCCGGCAGGAGAAGGCGGAAGTTGATTTTCATTTGGGGCGGGAGACGGATTGTTCGAGTGAGCTGATGACGGCAGGAGCGCCACCACTTTTAAACTTAGCATCCAACTGCGTGCGGTAATTGGCGATGAGGCTGACACCTTCAATCACGACGTCCGTGATCTTCCAGCTGCCTTCCTGCTCCAGACGATAGGTGACACTGTAGCGGCTGCCTTGGTAAACCAACTTGGTCGGCACGTCCACTCGACCTGCGGCAGGGGTTACCGCTGCCAGATAGCTCATCACGGGGCGCTCACCCGGGGTGAACTTGCTGCTGTAAGTACGGATCACGAGGGTCGTGAAAAGCTGCGTAGCTTTTCGTTGCTGATCAGGCGTGAACTGCCGCCAACCTGGACCCACGGCACGTCGTGCCATGGTTTCAAAACTGATGTAGCGTTGCAGAATCGGACGCACCTTTTCTGCTAGGGCAGATGAATTAGCCGCACGATCAGAAGTCGCCAAAACTTCATCGACAGCCTTTTTCAAAAACTGCTCTGCCTCGGTTGCAGGCGCACTCCAAGAAATGGATGAGAACGAAAAACAACATACTAGGGGCAATAGACTACGGCGATTCATGGCGCAGGTGCTGGGGTAGAGGGGTTATCCTTGTCAACGCTTCCGAAGGCCATTTTCCCGATCAATCCTTCCAGATCAACTGCTGATTCTGTCATTGTGATACGATTTCCTGGGGCCAAATACGTCTCATCGGCTCCTGGAGCCAAGGCAATGAACTTATCGCCAATCAAACCTGTCGTCTTGATTGAAGCCATCGAGTCCGTTGGCAATTTCACATCGTCAGTCACACGAAAGGAGACAATCGCCGTATAATCCGTGGGCTCCATGCGGATGGACTCGACGCGACCAACCGCTACGCCAGCGACCACCACGTTGCTGCCCATATTGAGGCCACCGACGTTGGTAAAGCGAGCTTCCAGCGTGTAGGTGCCACCGCCGAGCAGAGAACCTGCACCGAGCTTGATGGTGAGATAGGCGACTGCGATGAGTCCGATCAGGACAAAGACACCGACGAGGAGTTCCAGCTTGGTTTGTTTCATGAGAAATCAGTCTTCTGTGGGCAAAGAGCCGCCGTGACGCAGAGAGGCAAGAGCAGTGCCAAGTGCTACGGCACTGTCACGAAAACTTGTGACCACGGCATCTGTGGACTGGGCAAACTCGGCGGGAGTGCCCTGAAAATGCATGCGACCTTGATCCAGCAATGCCACGCGATCACTGGCAGCCATGGCTTCCTGCACGTCATGAGTCACAATGACGGCGGTGAAACCGAATTGTCTCTGATACTTAGCGATCATCAAAAACACCGCATTTCTCCGCAACGGATCCAGACCCGCCGTCGGTTCATCAAAAAGCACCAGTTCAGGGCGGGTCACGATAGCACGCGCCAAGGCCAAACGCTTCTGCATGCCGCCAGACATCTGGCTGGGATAACTGTGCAAATGCTGCTCTAGCTCAAGCTGACGCAGCGCCTCAAGACTGCGTTCCTGGATCTCCGCATCTGAGGCATCACTGGTTTGTTCCAATGGCAGACGCACGTTCTCCAGAGCTGTCAGGGAATCAAACAGCGCGTTGCTTTGAAAAAGAAAACTGCAACGCCGACGAAACTCTGCACGAGTCACCGGATCAGCCGCAGTCAGTAGCTTCCCATCAAACAAGACCTGCCCTTCATCGGCGGGCATGATGTCAGCCAGGCATTTCAGAAAGACCGACTTCCCAGTGCCACTGCGCCCGAGAACCGTCACCAGACTGCCTCTCGGCACATCGAGATCCGTGCCGGAAAGCACGATGTTATCGCCGAAGCGCTTATGCACGCCTTTGACTTGCAGGAGAAGAGAGGGAGGAGCTTCAGCCATGGTCAGACGAGGAAAGAAGTGATCACATAATCCGCCGCCAACACCAAAATGGAGGATTGCACCACTGCACGTGTCGTCGAGGCGCTGACGCCGCGTGCCCCGCTGGCGCTGCGATTGCGGTGGGTGTTAAAGCCGTGGTAGCAGCATAAAGCGATGGTGAGCAAACCAAAAGTGGCCGCTTTGATGAAGCACTCATTCACATCCTGAGAAGCCACCGCGCGCTCTACCGCCGACCAATATACCCCCGGTTGAATCCCCAATAAAAGGGAGCCCGAAAGCGAGCCGCCCCACAGACCGACGGTGACAAACAGAGCCGTCTGCATCGGATACACCACGAGGGCGGCGATCAGGCGCGGAGTGATCAGGTAGCCAAGACTATTCACGCCCATGGTTTCCAGAGCAGCGATCTGCTCGGAGTTCCGCTGAATGCCTAACTCAGCCGCTAATGCCGAACCCGCCTGCCCGACCAGCATCAGCGCAGCCAAAACCGGACCTAATTCACGCACAAGACTCAGTGACACTAGAGCCCCCAGAAGACTTTCAGAGCCAAAGCGGTTTAGCACATAATACCCCTGAAGACCGAGCACCAAGCCAGTGAACATGCCCACAATGAGAATCACGGGCAAACAACGTACACCCTGCTCAAATCCAGCGCGCGCAATGCGGCGTAGCAATCGCCTCGATCCGAAGACCGCCTGGAAAGATCGGAGAGTAAAAAGCGCAAAATCACCCAACCCGTGAACGAGCGTGAGCGTTTGTTTTCCGAGAAAGCTTACCATAGGACAATGCCGTCAGTCTTCTAAATGAAAAGCCACGCGGATGCAAACACACTCCGCATTTCTTGCGAGGATGCACGGACTGCGCTAGGCACCCAAGATGCAGATCACCAGCTCCAGCAATGAACGAATCAAGCACGCCCGCCGAGTACGTGAAGGCCGCGAGTCGGGGCTCATTTTCATCGAAGGGCTTCGCCTGGCTGAAGAGGCCGTGAACTCTGGACTGATCATCGAATCATGTTTCAGCATACCTACTGAGGATCAACGAACAATCACACTGCTCAGCAAGCTAAACGATCGCGACATCCCTATCTACCTGACGTTACCAAGCATCCTAGAGTCCCTCGGAGATACCGTGCAGACACAGGGAGTCATATTCATCGCGCAAAGACCGCAGCTGGCCGCAGCGGATTTGTTTCAGCAGCGCGGCAGCCTTTATCTGGCGCTGGATCGAGTGCAGGATCCCGGAAACATGGGCACTCTACTGCGCACGGCAGAAGCGGCTGGCACTAATGGCGTCATGACACTTGGAGGCAGTGTGGATGTCTTTTCACCCAAAGTGCTGCGCAGTTCCATGGGCTCTGCTTTCCGCCTGCCCGTGCTGACTCAGGTCACTTCAGAATCGCTGATGGCGCTCAAAGCAGAACATCATCTGCAACTCGTGGCAGCGGCTGGAGAAGGAGATTTAGATTACACCGACTACGATTGGAGTCAGCCCACGCTTCTCATTCTGGGCAATGAAGGGCGCGGAGTGAATCCAGACATCATGCAGCAATGTGATGCTCTTTTACGCATTCCGATGGCTCCGCAAGTGGAGTCTCTCAATGTGGCCACAGCCGGTGCCGTCATGCTGTTTGAAGCAGCTCGGCAGCGGCGCAAGTGATCTAAATCGAAAGCTCGCTCTGGGAAAGACCGTATTCGTTCGATCATGAATCCCTTGCTCGATTACCATCGCCTCCAGACGCGCCGCCAATTCTTTGGGGACACAGGGCTGCGCGTGGGTGGGATCGCCCTAGCTTCCATGATGGGCCATGAGCTGGCTTCTGCTGCACCTGCAAAAGGGCTGGTGCACCCGCCAATGCCAGGACTGCCCCATTTTGCGCCGAAAGCAAAACGCCTGATCTACCTGCACATGAATGGGGCACCGTCCCAGCTGGACCTCTGGGATCACAAGCCGCAGCTGAAGGCGTTTTTTGATAAAGATCTTCCAGAAAGTGTTCGCAATGGACAGCGCATCACCACCATGACCAGTGGTCAGTCGAGGCTGGCCGTGGCACCATCCATGTTCAATTTTCAGCAACATGGCAAAAGCGGCACCTGGGTAAGTGAGCTGATGCCATACACCGCCAAAATTGTCGATGAACTGGCGCTCATCAAAACCGTCAACACCACTGCGATCAATCATGATCCGGCCTGCACCTTTGTCATGACTGGAAGCGAGGTGCCAGGCAAGGCCAGCATCGGATCATGGCTGGCCTACGGACTTGGCAGCCTCAGCAATGATCTACCGGCCTTTGTCGTCTTCACGCCCAGCTTCCCTGCCGCCAGCCAGGCACAGGCTTTGTTTACCCGCATGTGGAGCAGTGGTTACCTGCCCACCAAATACACCGGCGTCGCTCTGCGCGGCCAGGGTGATCCGGTGCTCTACGTCAAGAACCCGCCGGGCGTCAATGCCAGTGATCGGCGCACCATGCTGGATGCTCTAAACCAGCTCAACCACATCCAGCACGACCGCATTGGCGACCCTGAAATCCAGACTCGAATCGCTCAATACGAAATGGCTTTTCGCATGCAGAGCAGTGTCCCAGAGCTCACCGACCTAGCGGGCGAGAGCAAAGCCACGCTAGAGATGTATGGGGCGGATGTTCACCGCTCTGGCAGCTTCACTCACAGCGCCATCATGGCCCGGCGACTGATTGAACGTGGCACTCGCGTGGTGCAGATTCTGCATCGTGGTTGGGATCAGCACAACAGTCTGCCCAAGCTCCTGCGTGGTCAGATTCAGGACACCGATCAGGCCTGTTCGGCCCTTGTCATGGACCTCAAAGAACGCGGCCTGCTAGAAGACACCCTCGTCGTCTGGGGAGGCGAGTTTGGCAGAACCGTTTACTCCCAGGGCACACTCACGAAAGACAACTACGGCCGTGATCATCATCCGCGCAATTTCTGCATGTGGATGGCTGGCGGCGGAGTCAAAGGCGGCACCGTTTATGGAGAAACGGATGACTTCAGCTACAACATCGTGAAAGACCCCGTCAACATCAATGACCTCAATGCCACAATCCTGCATCTCATGGGCATCGATCACTCACGATTCAGCTTCAAATTCCAAGGCCTCGATCAGCGACTCACCGGCGTCGAAGAACATCACGTCGTCAAAGGTGTGCTGGCTTAGGGACTCTGACAGAATTTATTATCCAAATTTACTTGGTCATTAAACCTCTGGCTTCGTTGCGCCTCAGTTACAGATCGCTCAGATATGCTCCTTCGTTGCGCCTTGCCAGAGGCTCAAATACCAGCGCAGCTTTAGATAATTAATTCTGTCCGAGTCCCTTAATCCTCACCCAAGTGACTGGCCAGATGCTTTCGAAGCTCGGTCCGTGCTCGGAACAGTAAGCTCTTCACCGCTGGCAGTGACATGTTTAAAACGTCACAAATCTGTTCATACGGCAGATCCTGCTGCTGCCGCATGATCACTGCCAAACGCTGCTTTTCGGGAAGCGCAGCGATAGCCCGATCCAGCGCCTTTTCGAGCTCATCCTGCTGCGTGATGTGGTCTGGGGCAGGCGCTGTGTGATCCGTGTATTGACGCTGCGGCATCTCATCGTCTGCATCTGTTTCCAGAGGCACTTCCTTCCGGCGGGTGCGGCGGCGGCTCTCGTTAAAAACAAGATTCCGCATGATGGTGAAGAGCCAAGTCGTGAACTTTGCCGTCGGCTCATAGCGCGGCGCACTTTTCCAAACCCGAATGAACACCTGCTGAGCGATGTCATGCGCATCATCCAGGTTCCCGAGCATGCGAGATGCCGTGCCGATCATGATGCCTTGATGCAGTTCGACCAGTCGTTCAAAGGCTCGAATATCCCCTTCTTTGACCCGCAGCATGAGCCGTACACTCTCTTCATCGCATGAAGAGTCCTCCGTGGCGGCAGTCACGTTGAGCGGGGTAGGGACGGGCCATTCCGGATCCGGCATGACAAAGGAGGGCAGAAGACTCACGACGCTAGCGGCAGTCATGACCCACTTCAACCTCGCTCAGCCAGATGGGTTGCGTAAAAAGTTGGCCCTCGATCCTGCCTGATCTCTTGCGTGCACGCTTCCCATGCGCTTAGTGCCTTGAAGTGAAATTCCGCCATCCCAAACACGACGTTTTCATCCCCGATCAAACGGAACCCTTTACCGCCCTGCGCCGCGTCACGCATCTGGGCATTGTTTCTCATCAGGACGATCTGGAAATCGCTGCCTACCATGGCATCACCGAGTGCTTTAAAACCGAGGACAAATGGTTCGGAGGTGTCGTCGTCACCGACGGCTCCGGCAGCCCGCGCAAAGGTCCGTATGAAAAATACACCGATGACGAGATGCAGCAGGTGCGCTTGATCGAACAGCGCAAAGCCGCCTATGTCGGTGAATACAGCTTCATGGCCCAGCTCGGTTATCCAAGTGAAGAAGTCAAAGAACAGCGGAACGGTCCCGTCGTCGAGGATATCAAATTCATCCTGGAACATACCCAGCCGCAGATCGTCTATCTGCACAATCCCTGTGACCGCCATGACACCCATGTGGCTACCTTCCTACGCTGCCTCGAAGCCATCCGCGCGCTGCCCGCCGATATGCGCCCAAAGAAAGTCTATGGCTGCGAAGTCTGGCGGAAGCTCGACTGGCTGCTGAAGGAGGATAAAATCATGCTCTGGGTGGATAAGCATCCCCACATGCTGCGTCCTCTTCTGGGTGTCTTTGACAGCCAGATCAGTGGTGGCAAGCGCTACGATCTTGCCGAAGAAGGCCTACGCCATGCCAATGCCACCTACTTCGACTCCCACACGACCGATAAAACCAGCCTACTCTCCTTTGCCCTGGATCTCACACCACTTGTCGAAGACGATCAACTGGATGTGCAGGAATACACCCTCGGTTATGTGCGCCGATTGGAAAAGGACGTGGCTGAGCGCATGAAGCGCTTTGTATAATCGACGGCTATGCATCCATTAGCCGCTACCCTACGACTCGCCTTAGCGGCTATCCTGACGTCTAGCTGCAGCCAAATGAATGGTCATGGTCCCATCAGTGCTGGGACCCTGCAGAAGCTACAATCTCGTAGCATGACAAAGGCAGACTTTATCGGCCAACTCAAAGTCATGGACCCAAACATACGGTCCACCCTCCCGATCGGCAAAGTCTCTCTGCCCTTTGATTTTAAAACCAAGACACCCGTCATCCAAGCGGCAGGCCCCGGTGATAAGGCACTTTCCATGCTCTTCGATACAGGTGCTGCGCGCACGGTTCTTGGCGCTAGCACTGCCGTGAAGAGCAAAGTCCACACCATTCACGCTCAGGAGGCCATGTCCACCATGCTCGGTGTTGTTGGCAATGAACAGGGGCTTGTCGGCGTCATCCGCCCGTTACGGCTGGGTTCCTGGACCTTACCCGCCTATCCCTGCTTTGTGCGACTGCATGAATCCTTTGGTGAGGGCATTGCCTATCCTTCTGACATTCTCGGCTTTGACATTCCAGCACGTTACTGCTCACAGCTCACCTTTGATTATCCGAATGAACGGATCATCTTATCCTTCCAGGAAAACTTTAAACTCAGGGATGGCATGCACTCGGCCTCCGTGCCCTTCACCATCGAAAAAGGCGTCCCCTTTGTCAAAGTACAGGCCAAAGGCGTGACATGGACCAGCCTCATTGATACCGGATCTTTTAACGGCGTCGAAATCAATGAAGCCGTGGCCAAACAACTCGGTGTCCAGGATCAAGGCATCATCGTCGAAGGCCTCACCCTCGTCGCCGTCGGCGGCATGATCAGTTCAGACAAAGCCAAGCTGCGCACCGTCAAACTGCCTGAAATCAAACTACTGGGCGGTACCTATAAACAGGCCGAAGTCGATATTTCCCCCGGCCCACCGCGCATTGGTTCGTTCTTCCTCAAGGACTACCGAGTCACCTTTGATTTCCGAACCCATCGCCTCTGGCTGGAGTGGTGATCAGCTAAACAGGGCCGACACTGCTTTACCCCCATCTGTAATCGGCACAGGCCGAGTCCCATCCATGAGTTCCTTGCTTGGATCAATGCCCATCGCTGCATGGATCGTCGCATGAAAGTCCACCAAGGGCACAGGATTCTCCACGGGCTTTTTAGAAAGCTCATCGGTGACACCGTAAGCACCGCAGTGCTTCAAACCGCCACCCGCAAGCACCATGGAAAACGTCGTGCCCTGATGACCACGACCACCACGTCCATCAAATTCAGGTGGCCGCCCAAACTCTGTGCCCACGACGACCAGCGTCTTGTCTAAAAGATTGTTTTTCTTCAGATCCCGAATCAATGCTGCCAATGCCGTGTCCAGTTCCTGAATGAGCAAATGTTGATTTTGAAACCCTTCGTTATGAATGTCCCAACCCGTGCCATTCATGAAGTTCAAATTGTGCGACACCTCAATAAAACGCACCCCAGCCTGCACCAGGCGGCGTGACAATAAGCAACGCTGGCCGAACTCACCACCATACTCATTGCGCAGAGTGTCAGATTCTTCCTTGAGATTGAAATGACGCATGAATTTCGGTCCCGCAAGACGCAAGGCCTCCTGCTGTGCCTGCTCATAATCTGCGGCTGCTGAACCCTTCACGGTCCTTGCCATCAAAGGCCTCAGCAACTGATGCCGGACCTCCGCCCGTTTCTCATCCACATATTCAGGTCGTGTAAACCCAGAAGGCCCCGTGTTGGTATCCGTCAAATAGACATAGCCACTTTTGGCTCCCAGAAAACCTGGGCCGCGGCTGACATTGGGATAACCAATCAACATGTAAGCCGGCACATCCGCACTAGCCGCACCACGCTGATTGGCGATGATGGAGCCAATGCTCGGATACACCACATTGCCAGAAATCATGCGACCCGTATGCACAATGTTCGTGGCAAAAGCATGCTCATCGATCACGTGATGATTCACCGTCCGCATCACCGTCACATGCTCCATGACCTTGGCCGTGCGACTCAGATGCTCCGTCACTTGCACACCCTTCACACTGGTATCGATCGACTTATAAAGCGACCCCGCCTTCTGCGGCTTACCGAGGTTGTCGCCCAGATTCTTGGGATCAAACGTATCAATTTGTGCCATCCCCCCACCCAACCAAATAAAGATGCAATGCTCCGCCTTTCCCTTCGGCACATGCACAGGCGTTTGATTCGCCAGCAACGGCGCAGCAGCAAAGGCAGCAGAGGAAGAAAGAAAGGAACGGCGTTTCATATCAACCTATTAAACGCTGCTGTTAGCCTCTTTTCACTCCAACAATCACCTCACTTTCGTGGGGGTATCCAAATCCCTTGGATGATCCACTAACCTGAATATGTTCTGATTCATGGCCGCCATTCTAGGATCATCTGTCTTTTGCGTGCTACTCTGGCTGATGTTTGAAAACAGAGAATGCTTTCTGGGTGCATGGAAGTCTAGACATTGGAAATCAACCAGTGCTGAAATCATAGATCTTCAAGATCACACTTACCTATCAGATGTGTTTACTAAATATTCAGGCTAGTCTGTTGTAGAGCGCAAAAGTCGAACATACACCTTTTGTTATGTTGTAATCGACGCCTCCTATCAATCTAATCGATATGCTTTTGATGATTCGTTAATCAAAGGAGAATCCGACATACGCAAAGGAGACAAAGTAACGATTTTCTATGACCCAATCAACCCCCAGGAATCTGTAGTGATACGCGGCCTGTCTTTGAATATAGTGCGGATGCCCCTACTAGCGCTCTACGTGCTATTATGGACACTTTGGCATACTGTGTGAAATGTTACCGTCTTTAGTTTCAATGATCCTTCACAGCACTTGCGCGCGCTGGCGAAAAAATGATCAGCACTTCTCAAAAACAACCTCTTTTCAAGAAGCACCGTGATCTATAAATGCCGCCGTTTAAGGAGCTCTGAGCTCGACAACGCCGCTCAGTCTAGGTGCTGTGGTGACTTTCTCCGTGCCTACAGGAACTTTCGGCAGGTGGAAGAAACCGTAACCTTGAGTAACCGTGCCCACTTTCACGATCATGCCCTCATAAGTGGCAGGACGATTCAATAGTGCAGTGGTTCCGGCTAGGGTGAAGCTACCGCTGAAGGTACCAGTGGCGGCATCGAGCTTGGCGACTTTAAGGCCATTCGCAGCAGTGGGTGGAACACTGGCGGTGTTAGTGAGGCCAGTTGGGCTTGGATTAACGATGGTGATGGGCTGGCTCCAGCCTTCACTGAGAGCACCGAGACGGAAGTCCAGAAGGGCATTGTCGCTGGTAGCGGGCAGACCCAGCAAGCGCTGACCAGCAGCGGGCCGGACATACGCCGAGCCCTCGACCTTAACCGAGAGCGGGGCGAATCCATCTTTGTAGATCAGGTCCGTTGTGACGCGAGGCTTCGACCAGGAAAGGAGTCCCGTAAGGAGATTTGTCGTCACAGGAACAGCTCGGGTAATGTCAAACTGACCCACAAGACTGCCCGCATTTTTGTAAAGAGTCTGGAAAACAAGCACTTGGCCTCTCGATCCGACAAAACCACCAGCGGTAATAATATTGCCATCGGGGAGTTTGCCCGAAAGTTTCACGATGCCATCAGCACCAATGCTGAAGGATGCAAAGCCATAGCCATCCGGTGAAGTTTCACCCCCTTGACCAGCGTCCAATCGAAGGGTGTAATTGGTCGCATAAGCAGATGCGGTGAGGGTCTTGGTCCAAGGATTCCGCCAGGCTGGAATGACGAGTTGGGTGCCATTCGGATGCGTCAGAGTCAGGCGCGCTGTTTGGTCAGCAACGTAGACCTCGACCAGCGCAGCCAGGGGCGTTTTGGCAGTGTCGGCCATGGCGATGCCGGTGATGTTGCCTGTCAACACTTGATCACCCGCGCCACCGACCTGCAGCAGCATATTAGCGAAGCTGATCTTTGCCCGCGCACCAAGCGTGACACTGCCGGAGAAGGTGCCCGTGGGGTTGGTAGTGAGATCGAAACGACCACCAAGATTGCCATTGAGCGCTGAGCGTGGAGCAGGTCCGGCGAAGGTGCCGATAGCATTCGGGTCGATCGCGTTGACCAGCAAGGTCCGCTTCACCTCAGCACTGCTGAGTTTGCCGGCGATAGCTTTAAAGGCGAGTAAGTAGCCACCGATCGTCGTGGTGGTAGGGCGTCCACTTAGCACGCCGGTGGTCGTATTCAAGTTAATGCCAGCAGGCAAGACACCAGACACACTGAAGCCAGTAGCCGCTGCACCAGCAATAGGCAGCACGGGCAGCTGATAGTAGTAGCTCTGACCGATAAAGGCCGTAGGCAAGCTGATGGCTCCAAGTGTGGGCGCTCTGCTGTTGACGTTGAGCGTGGTGTTGAAGCCATTGACAATGCTGCCACTGGGGCCCGTGACTTCACAGGTGTAGAGGCCCGCATCGGCCAGAGTCAGCGGTCTGATCACAAACGTGTTCGCTGTGGTGCTGAGGGCAGAGTTGCCGAGACGCCATACATAAGTGAGGTTATTGCCCGCAGCGTTGATCCTTGGAGTGAAGGTGCCACCAGCGAGCATGTTTACGGTCAGTGGTCGATTATCCACCACGCCAACTTCAGCAGCGATGCTGGTGACGCTGATAGCACCAGCCTTCACCACGCAGGTGTAGGCTCCGGCGTTAGCCAGAGTCGTGCTGACGAAGGTGAGGTTCGGCCTAGTAGCTCCGCCCACGGCTTTGCCATTGAGCAGCCACTGATAGGTCAATGCGGATGTGTTGGGGCCGATGGCGACGACGCTGAGCGTGTAGCTACTGCCTAGTGCAATCATTGCTCCACGCGGTTGACGCACGATGCTGAGCTGCGGTGTGCCAATGGTGAGGCTGGCTGGCTGGCTGATCGTCATGCCGGGTTCCATGGTCACATTGGTCAGGAAGATGTCGCCGGTAGAGGAGCCTTCGGTGACGACGACATCATACACGCCGCGGTCTCCCGAGGTCGCGGAGCTAATGGAGTAGATAGGACCGATGGCACCACTGATGTCCACACCGTCTTGACGCCACTGGTAGAAAACACCACCGCTCACGGCATTCGCTGCTGCAACGAAGCGCACGGAGGCTCCTGAGGCGATAGCGGCAGGAATGGGCTGTGTGACGAGGGTGATGTTGGTCACGATCTTGATGCCTCCAGGATTTTGCGTGCCATCCAGCGTGACATTGGTGCGTGAAGCCAGCGGGCCTTGGGTCAAGGTGAGGGTGTTCGTGGTGGCGGTGCTGCCATTGAAGATGGCACGATCAAAGAGAATGGTCGCACCGCTCTCCGCATCCCGCACAGCTTCGCGCAAGGAATAGCCTGCGCCGATAACACCGACAGGATCAAATTCATCCAGCGCTGTCGTGACGATCAGCACACGGCCTTCCACCGCGCCGATGTCGGGATTGATGCCGAGTGGGCGTGGGAAGCCGCGTTGATCTGCAACGGGTGAGGTCGTGGCCAGAGCCTGGTCCACAGCAGGGCTGCCAACGCTGGGAACAAAGGTCAGCGTAGGACCGCCGTAGTCACCCAGCGCACTGAGCAATGGCGAGCTGGTGATGGGTGCGTTGCCGCTGGCAGTGATGCCTGTGACATTAAGCACGATGTTGCTGCCTGCGTAGCTGAGTCTCAGGGCACCCGTGCTGTCGATGTCGCTTCCTGAGTTCAGGGCGATGATGCTGTTCTCCACGTTCAGCGTGCCGCTGCTGCGCACGGTGCCACCGATATTTGCGGAAAGCGTGCTAAAGACGATGCTTGCCGTGCCTTCATTGAAGACAGCGCCACCTTGAGAAGTAGCTGTGTTCTGCGCGAAGGTGCTTTGCAGGATCGTGGCCGTGCCCGTGCTATGGATGGCTCCACCACTAGCAGCTTGGTTATCTAGCAAGGTGCAGCGCTCCACTCGCAGTGTGCCTGCGTTTTGAATCGCACCACCGTTGCTGGTAAAGCTGGTGCCGCCACCATCCTTCAGCGTCACGCAAATCAGAGTTAGGCTGCTATTCGCGGCGACTTCAAAAAGGCGATGATTGCCATTGCCTTCGATGATGAGTCCTTGCGGCAAAGCAGAGCCATCAATGATGACGCCGTTTGGATCGTTGATCACCAGCGCGCTGCTGAGGCGCAAAGTTTGGCCGCTCATGGAGGCGGGGATGGCGATGACATCTGGCCCGCCATTGAGTGCGGCGGCGGCGACCATGCCGCGCAGAGAGCCAGTGCCGCTGTCGGTGAGATTCGTGATGCTGCGTAGCACATCGACGGTGTAGGTCATCGTCTTGCTGCCGTCCTCGGACGTCACATCGATCACGATCTGTGTGCTACCAGAGTTCAGTGTGAGCACTTGGCTGAGCGTGCCAGAGGCCACATCTTGGCCATTGACCTTGATCTTGCTAAAGGGGTCCAAAGCGGTCGGCACCAACGTGATCGTTGTTTGCTCAGCAGGCACAGCCGTTTGATAACCCAGCGTGGCCATGGCAAACACGGGCGAGAGCGTGCCGCCAGTCACGGCGAGGTCGCTAAGGCCAGTCACGTTGGAAAGCGGACGTGTGCCAGCCAGCACGAAGACGGAGCGATTGTTTCCCTGATTAGGTTCACTGGCGATCATGATTTCATTGGCGATCATCTCCAGCTCACGGCGGCCCGAGCTGCCCACCGTGCCAGCGGGGAACTGGATGAGCATCTCCATGCTGGCCAGCGGAGTCAAAGCTGGTACAGACACAGTGGTGAGGGGATTCGCGCCACGAGTGGGTGCGTCCCAGACCTGTACTTCCGTGCCGGCGGAGATCGGTGAGCCGACGTTGGTCACACGCACTCGGGCATTGGCACTGCCATCAGCCATGACATCGCTACCGAGGTATTCGAGGTAGAGATCAGGCCCACCCACACGCTTGGAGAGGCGGTTGTTGGTCTCGTCATTCTCGATGATGATGTTCTGCGGATCCATCACGGCAAAGACCGTATGCAAGTCTTCGCTATCACTCGGCATGGTCCAGTCCAGAGTCACCTCAGCCGAGGTGCCGCCTTTGAATTCACCCGGCACGGTGCTGGTGCCGATGAGGGTGCCGCCGGTGGCAGGATCACCATCGTAGAAGGCCAGCGCCGCATTCATCACGGGCTTGTCACCGGTGTTCAAGGCGGTAGCTTTCAGGGTGACGATGCTGCCAGGTCCCCAGGAATTGGCCGTGGCGATGAGGCTCTCTGCTTCCACACTGAGTTCCGTGATCATGCGACGACGTGCCAGCAGGAGGTCCGTGCGGCCCGGGCGTAGCGCGCCATCCACGATGGTCTTGCTGCCATCGTCATTCTCTGCCTCGACGGTGACTTGATTCATCTCCGTGTTCAAATAAGCGATCAAAAGGTTGCCTTGAGCATCCAAAATCGGGGCCAGGAAGCGCTCTTGTTCGGCATCGTTGGAGAGGCGCACGTCTTCACTCCAACTGTCCGCGCTTGGCGTGTAGAGGCGGTAAGCCACATCGGGTGATTCATCGCCGAAGACGCCTTCCCACAGCACCATGAGCTGATTCTCTGGCCCCATGGTCAGCGCGAAGTTGTCCGGTGTGCCGGGCAGATCTTTCGGGCGGACGATGCTTGGTTCACCAGTGAAGTTGGACTGCATCACTAGATCACCATCGCGCAGCCACAGGGCATAGGCATCGCCCTGCGGTGTGAGGGCCAGCCTCACATCGGTATCCCGCACGGCATCATCGGTCACACGCACGGGCGCGGCCCAAGTGCCACTGGTCCAGGTCTGGGAGTAAAGTTCATCGCTGGATTTGTCCCCCGCTGTCATGGTCTGCACCCAAGCGACCACCGCCTTTTCACCATTGGCTGTGAAGTCCATCTGCGCGGTGCCAGTGATGCCGCTATGCACGAGTGCACCTGGGCCCCAGGAAGCGGTCGCCGCATCCCAGCGTGCTGCGAAGAGAGAGTCGGGATCGTCCGTGGTGCCGGAGATGACGTTGCCTGCATTGCTGACCCAGGTGAGCATCAGGTCACCATCGCTGAGCTTACCACTCAGCACGGTGCGGTGATCCAGGATGTTGTTGTCCGTGATGGCTACAGGCGTGCTCCAGGCTCCGGTGCTGGCGTTCCAGTTGGCACTGACGATTTCAATCAAGGCGTTCTGACCTTCGATCAAACCCAGGCCATTCCAATTGGCGTCCTTGATACGTGACCACACGGCCACGGCATTGCCATTGCCATCAAAAGCGAGCTGCGGTGTCATCTGCGCGCGGGAGTCCACCGCGATGGGGCCGGGGATGGTCCAGGAGGTGCCATCGTAGTAGGTGAAGGCGACTTCAGAGAACTGGTAAGCATTCGCCGCACCGGTATCGCGGACGTAGAGCAGCATGATCTTGCCATCCTTCTCCGCCATCACGGGGCGGGAGCGTGGGAAGACATTGGAGATCAGCGGCAGCACGGCCTGTGTGGGTACGGGGTCGCTAGAGATGATCCGAGCGATGCCTATATCACCTTTGCCATCTTTCTTTTGAACGGGCACGTCAGCCTTCACAGCGGGCCGACTCATGCGGTTAAAGGCGGTGAGTTCAGGAACGTTTGCCGTATTCTCAGGTGCGGCAGCAGCGACAGCACTTGTACGATTCATGCGGGCATTGCGTGCCTGCTGGATGGTGCTGGGGGAGGCCACATCCGCGAGTTCAAAACTCTCCGCGCCGTAGTCACGCCAACGCCGAGTCATCGGGCCGATGCCGCGAGAGCGAGTGCCCACCACTTGCAGCGGGGGCAGGGAGAAGTTCACGCCATCCTTGCTGTTGGCGGGTGCAGGGGCACCGAACATCTTGGCGAGCTGCGAGCTGGAAGTCGATGCGGCAGGGGCTTTCGGCGCATTGGGATCGTTCTTTGCGGAGTAGTTGAAGTGGCCGAGCGTGACCTCACCCTCATCATCAACGAAGCCGACCCACCACTCGTAGCCTGCTTGGACTTTCAGGTCCACCTCTCGCAGCAGCGGTGCGGGGTAGCCCACACGCGCAAAGCCACGACCACCGACCCAGACTTCGGCACCAGCCAACTTCGCATCTAGGGAGAGCGTGGCCCGCACCTCCAGCGCACCCGAGATGGTGGCATCCTTCAGGCGATAGCTGAGCACATCCTTAAACTGAGCAGAGCCCTTCTTCGGCGCAAAGCGTGCGCTGCCTCCCAGATCGGTGCCAGCGCTGAGGGTGAGAGTGAGGTCCACGAACTCTGCCACAGGCTGCATGCCTGGGATGGAGTCCAGCACGCCGACCTCACCGATGGGGCCGTAGCTGCGCTGGATCACGGCACCTTCCACATCCGGCAGGGTCCAGCCTGTGGTAGGGTCGAGTGTGCCGATGGCACGGGCAAAGAAAGCGGCCTCGCGAATGTCTTCACCCAAGAAAAGGGCGATCTTGCCCTGATCATCGTCATCTGGCAGCGCGAGGAAGAACTTGTTCGTGAACCAGGCTTTGTCCTTCGCGGCCTGCTCCTCGATCTTGGCCTTGGGGCGGGTGAAGAACTTGTGGCTCTTGGTCTGGTTGCCGAAGCGCGTCTGATCTCCACCTCGGTAGGCCAGTTCCCAGTTCGCATCATTGACGGTGTAGTCAAAGCTGCCCGTGGTGCCAAAGACCACGCCCCATTTGCCGATGAGGCGGTTCTCGATGGTGTAGTTGAAGTCGGTGGAGCCGAAGTTGAAACCGAAGTGATTCGCTGAATAGCTCTCAAAGCCATTGGGGCTCGACCAGGTTGATTTCGGCTGGAATAGCTTGATGAGCGGATGCAGCGGCAAGTAGGTCACGGACAGCTTCTCCAAGGTGGACTGCAAGCCGAGGTCGTTCTTCGCCTGCACCCCGATCCAGTTGTTCCCCGGTATCATGCTTGGAGTGAGGATGGACTGGAGGCTGTAGGCGCTGGAGGTGAAGTTGTAGCTTGTCTGGTGGGTGAACTTGTTGAGCTGGCGACCGTTCGCACTGACATCCACTTCAAACAAATGCGGGAAGGCAAAGATGCCGTTGGTGTTCCAACTGATGTTTGCGCCGACGGTAGAGGTGATTGGCACCTCGCTGAGGAAGGCGGGTGACTTGCCTGCGCTAAGGGAGATGCTGTTGACCACGGGCGGCTCCGTGTTTGGCGTGAGACGCAATGTAGGCATCGCCACGCCTTGGCCGCGATCTGGGGCTGCTACATCAATGTCATAGCCGCAGAAGTTCGGGTGACTGGTGGTGAGCTTGCCCGGTGCGGCGTTGGCGATGAAGTAGTAGCCTTTCGTATCCGTCACCGCCGTGCGCGTGCCGATTTGCAGCTTCACATCCGGCCAGCCCATGTTCCGCAGCTTGTTGGTCACGATACCGGAGATCATCAGCGGGCCATCGAAGCGGGTGTCCACCGTAACATAACCGGAAGAAGTGCCGGGGACCGTGCCCACATCCCTGGTCCTAGTCGCGCCATTGGTGCCACTGACCATGGTCAGACGGAATCTGCCGTTTTGAATGAACTGCTGATCAAAGTCCTTGCCCACATCCCACTCGATGTGGCGGTCGTTGCTAACCTGATAGCCACCCACGTATTCGAAGCCCGATTTGACTTTGGCGAACCCCGTAGCAAGCTGGGCCAGACGGAACAGTTCGCGATAGGTGCCTTCCAGCGGATGCAAATCATCGCGCGGTTCCTTGCGAGCCCCGAAGAGATTGCCAGACACCACACCGACATCACCTTTCACACTGGTGCAGGTGCGCCAGGTGGCACCGTTGTCAGGGGAGAACTCCAAGCTCACGGTGGCAGTGGGGCTATCAATGTCCTGCGCGGCATAGAAGATGTCCATCAGCTTCGCTCCTGGGCGCTGCACCGCAGACGGGAACTCCCCAAAGACCGGGGCCTCATCCACGGGCGAGATGTCCACCTCGACGGTGGCAACGGCACGGCCGATGCCCACGTCGAACCATTTATCGCCACGTTTCGTTACGTTATAGGCATTCGCTTTGAAGGAGAAACGCTTCTTGGCCGAATCGAAGTCTGCCAGCCCTCTGAACATCACCTTGTTGGTTTGGCCTTCAATGTAGAACATGTGGCTGTCGTCTCCCTCTACCGGACCATAGAAGCGTTGAATGATTTCATAGGCCATGGGCGTGCCATCTTCATCTGTAGAACTGAGCGTGCCGATCTGCCGTGGCGCGGTGTTGGGTGGGCGGGTGGCGTCGTGGTTGCCCTCGGGCAGTCCAGTGAAGGTGAAGACGGGGCGCGTCGGCGGATCATTGCGATCACGCACGGGCACTTTGAGTTCCTTCACCATCGTCTGCGGAGGATTGCCATTGTCCGTGACTTGCACGCGGAGGGACAGCGCCGGCGTGACCTCGAAGTTGTAGCTACCATTGGCGATGAGTTCGTTACCGTTCGTCAGCGTGACGGTGCTGTTGTGCGTGTCGCCTGCGCCCGCTACAAGGGCGAAGGAATGGCTCTGCAAGCGTTCAGGATCCACCGCCACGAGCTTGCCCACCAGCAAGCCTTGTCCGCCATTTTCCTCCACGCCGAGGCCGAAGGTCACATCCGTGGCGGGTTCATTCAGATCCCGCAGCGTGATGGTGAAGCTCTTCTCAAATGAAGCCGCTCCCTGAGTGCTTCTGTCTGTAGTCCTGATGCGGACGTGGTAGGACGAAGCGGTCTCGAAGTTCGGCCTGTCCTTCCACCGCAAGGTGCTTCCGTTGACTGTGAAAAGGCCATTCGCCGTGGCTTCGCGTCCAGTCCAATCCACGAAGGAGTAGCTATGTGTGTCTGTGGTGTCAGGATCCGTGGTGGTGAGCGTGCCGATGTCCAGGTTTGTCACATTCTCATCCGTCACGGCATTGCTCAGGACGATGTCGGTGGGTGCGCGGTTGGAGGAGATGTTCACCGTACAAGTGCGGCTCACGGTGCTGACCACGTTGCTGCCATTCATCTCTCGTCCGGTCAGAGTGAGAATGGTGGAGCCTTTGATGCCTGAATTCGCGGCGAGCAGGGTGAGCAGATTGAAGTTGTAACTGACGCTGGAAACCATGGTGGTGGGCTTATCCACACTGACAGCCCAAGTGAAGGTGCGGCCCAACGTATCTTCATTCGGTCCAGCGCTGAGGTTGGAGACGAAGTTCGATACGTTTTGAGTGCCGATGGCTGCCACCGAGAGGGTGGCAGGCAGATCAAAGCTCATCGGATCATCCACTGGCGCGACGGTGAGGGTGAAGCTCTTCGATGACGCGAGCACACCATCGGAGGCAGTGACGGTGATGATGGAGCTGCCAAACTGATTGAGCGACGGCGTGAGCTGAATCGTGCGAGCCCCAGCACTGCCGCCGAGCAAGATGCCTGCGGGTGGGACGAGTGCAGGGTTGCTGGAGGTGGCGGTAACAACCATGCGGGTGAGATCGCCAGCATCTTCATCCGTGATGGTAAAGGGAATCACTGCTGAAGCGGTGTCCTCATTGATGCTCTGATTCGCCAAAGCATTGATGACTGGCGCATCTGGCTTGTCCTTGATGAGGACGGTGAAGTCCTTTTCAATCGCCGCTGCGCCGTTGCCTGCACGCACGCGGATTTTGTATTGGCTCTTCGTCTCGAAGTTCTTCCAGCCCGGCGTTTGCAGCGTGACGCTGCGTCCCGTGGGATTGCGCGTGTAGAACAGGCCGCTGTCATCGTTGCCGTCATAGACCAAGGAGATGTCACCAACTGTGTCGGGATCACCCACCACACTGAGCGTGCCCACATCGACGCTGGCCCCGAGATCGGGGAATGTGTTCATGCTGCCAAGGATTTCCTGATACTTGCCGAAGTTCTCATCCAGTTGGTTCGGTGTGAGCGTGATGTCGGTGGCAGGCTCATCGACATCGGTGATGCGGACGGTGAAGGTCTGCTCCACGGACTTCACGGGGTAGCCATTGTCCGTGCTGGAGAGGCGAAGGTTCAGCGTGGTGCGCGTCTCGAAGTCGGCACTCTGATTCAGCGTGAGCGCACTGCCCTTGATGGCAAAGCGGGCGTTGTCACCATCGCCCAGGCCAGATACGAGCGCGTAGGTGTGCGACTGGCCATTGGTGATGTCGGGATCCGTGGTGGTAAGCGCGCCGACGATACCGTTCGGCGCGTTGCCTTCTGCGATGGTGTTGTTGTCCAGCGTGATGGCGCTGGGCGCGGTGTTCAGCGTGCTGCCAGCGAAGCGCAGACCCAGGGCGTAGAGGTGCAGGCTAGCGCCGTTGTTGTTCGCCTGGGCGATGGTGATGCTGCGCGTGGGCTTGTCAGCCGTGAAACTGTATTCCACCCGCAGACCGCCATTGCTGCCGAACTGGCTCTGATCCACCTGGACCGCATCCGAGCCACTGCCGAAGTGCAGCACGCGCTGGCCAGCCGTGTCCGCATCCCACCCGACGGTGAGCAGAGTCAGCACATACTCCTGGCCCACGCCCAAGCCTTTGAGCTGAATCTTCGTGGGATTGCCGCCCCAGAAGAAGCTGCCCGCCAGTGTGGCACTGCCGCCACCTGCGCTGGTGAGGGTGTTCGTATCGCTGGGGAAGAGCTGCGGGGAGTCCAAATCGAAGTCCTGGTTGTTGCCCGTCATGTTGGTGATGCCAGGCACACTCACGTTGTTCACCGTGGCAGGCGCGGTGCTGCCAAAGTGCCGCGCCCAGAGCGTGCGACCTGGGACGATGCCAGAGGTGCTGTCATCCGTCCATGCCGCCGTGCTCCAGGTTCCGCGGCTGTCGTCATTGCGCAGCCTCACGATGAAGGTCTGCGTGGCACTGGTGTCCACACCACCACTGGCGGTGCCGCCATCGTCTTGCAAACTCACCGTCACCGTGGCCTGACCTGGGGTGATGCCAGGGGCAAAGGTCAGTGTGCCATTGCGGCTGATACTGGGTAGCGTGCGGAAGAGCGCATTATTGTCCGTGGTGATGACGAAGCTCACCGTCTGGTTCGCTTCATTTGTGCCAGGGGAGATGCTTTTGGCAAAGGCAGGCATGGTGACGGTGCCTGAGCCAGGCAGCAGCTCCAACACGGGTGAGGTGGTGCCCACCGACTTCCATCCTAAAGGACCGTCAGCACCCGCATACAGGGTGAGACCATCCGCACTCATCGCGAGACTGCTCCACCCTATGGAGGCGGAACTCGACTGCTCCACCCAGGTATCACCCGCATTCGCAGAGATCCAGATCTTAGTGTCAACCCCTGCTGCGGCGAGCACGCGGCCATCTGCCGAGGCGGCTACGGCTTTCCAATTGCGCCCAGGGCTAGCCAAGCGGGAGATCCATGACTTACCCGAGTCGCTAGAGATCCACAGCCCGCCATTCAAGGTGGCCCCGAGGATGACATTGCCATTCTTCGAGTAAGCAAGTGCGGACCAGAACTGAGAGCGGGGGCCTGAGCGCTTCAGCCACGTATCGCCACCGTTCTCCGTGGTGTAGAGTTCGTAGCTGCTGCCAGCCACAGCCTTCATGCCGTCGCCGGAGCAGGCGATGGCTTTCCAGTCCTCCTCGGTCGCCCGCACGGCCCAACCGGTGCCGGCATTGACGAGGATGTTCGTGAACTTCGATCCACCACCGATCAAGTAAACGCGGGAAGCGGTATCGGAGATAGCGAGCTTTGGCTCGGGACTGCGATCCCCGTTCCAGATGTAACTCATGCCCACTGAGGTCCCGCCATTGCCTGAGCCAATGACATAACTGGAAGACCCACTTGCACCGCCTGCATACAGCACATTGGCATTGTCTGACATGGCGACGGAACTCATCGAGCCACCAAATTCATTGCGGAAGGGGCGTGGGGTGAAGCTGGTGCCGCCGTTGGTGGACGTGAGCATCTTTGCCCCATCACCAATCAAGAGCCTGGTGCCATCATCCGAGCAATCCACCAGTGAGAAGCCTTGGGCGAGCTGCGTCCAACTGCCGCCCGCAGGCAGCACGGTGCCCGGTGGCAGCGTGAAGCTTGGCGGTAAGTTCGGTGCGCCGGTGCCAGTGGCGAAGCTGCTGACCGCGCTGTAGCCAGTGCCTGCGCTATTGGTGGCGTAGGCTTTGAAGGTGTAGTTTGAGGTGGCGGCCAAACCGGTGACCGCTGCGGTGAAGACACCTGGGGCCATGCCGCCCGCGACGACCTTCGTGACGCCAGAGCCGCCGATGATAGGATTGTTGTTCGCGCTGGTGAGTGCATAGACGATGCCGCGCTCAGTGATGGTTGCGCCATTTTCGGCAGTGATGTTGCCACCGAGCGTAGCGGTGGTGGCGAGCACGGCTGTGCGGGTAGCCTCCGGTGCCAGCAAGGGTGCGCGTGGTGCGCGGGTCACGGCAAGGGTGTAGGTCTTCGTAGCGCTGCCATCGCGTGCGGTGACGAGGAGGGTCACGGTGTTCACGCCAGCGCCGAGGCGGATCGGGCGACTGATGTTGCCGGAGACGACGGTTTCATTGTTCACGAGGATCCTGGCACCGGCTTCGGTGACGGTGGGCGTGAGGTTTAGCTCGGTGGCATCCACCGTGGTGGTGTAGTTCTCTGTGGCGGCAGCAAAGGCAGGTGAAAGCGTGCCGAGGCTGAGCGTGAGGGCGCTCAGCGTGGCATCCGCCGAGAGCGTGCTGAAGATCTCTACATCGCTGTAACTGGTGCCTGCACTGTTCGTGGCATAGCCGCGCAGCGCGTAACGGCTGTTCGCGGTGAGACCCGTGGCACTGGCGGTGAAGAAATTCCCGAAGACATCGCTGGGAGTGAAGGCCGTGACTCCCGTGCCGCCGATGGTTGGGTTGTTATTCGTGGCGGACAAAGCGATGACGATGCCGCGTGCGGTCGCGGCGGCCCCCCCCGTGAATGCGATTCTGCCGCGCACGGTGGTGCTGTTCGCCGTGGTCGCTGCAAACTGCATCCGATCCAGCGTGGGCAGACCAGCCGCCCTTATCACGGTGATGGTGTAGGTCTTGGTGACGCTAGGGTCCTGCGCGGTGACGCGGACGGTGATCGTGTTGCTGCCCACCCCCAAGTATCCGCCGTCCACTTTGATCGTGGCATCGGCTTGAGCTGTGCTGCTGAAGACGTTGACATTACCGACGCTGTTCGCCACACTCGCGGTGTAGTTCGTGGTCGCTGCCGAGAAAGCGGGTGACAGTGTGCTGGATGACAGGCTCAACGCGCTGAGGTCTGCATTCCGACTCACCGTGGTGAAGCTGGCGACGGGCGAGTATGCCGTGCCGATGTTATTCGTGACAAAAGCGCGGAAGCTGTAAGCACTGCCATGAGCCAAACCACTGACGTTCGCGGTGAAGCTAGCGCTAACCTGCGTGACACCACTGCCACCGATCTGTGGGTCGGCATTGGCACTGGTCAGTGCATAGACGAAGCCGCTTGCACTGATGCTGGCCCCGCCATTGCTGGCCAGGCGTCCGTTCAGGGTCGCGCTCAGGCTGCCCACGTTCGTCGCGCTGGAAAGGCCGAGCAGAGGCAGGCTGGCTGGCAGCTCAAACGCGCCGATGTCTGGCGTGCTCAGGATGGCTTGGCCGCGCTGATCGCTGGTGATGCTGCTGCCCACAGCAGCATTGATCGCAGGGCTGCCAGCTTGCAGTCCCATGGTGCGTGTCGTCCCGCCATTTGCGGCAAGACCGGTGAGCAAGGGATCACTGGCGAGGAGGATGCCGAGGCCACTCACATTGAAGTTTAAAGACACCATGGGCACGATGCTGGCCCCCAAACGAGTGATGGAGGCTTGATCGTTGTGGATGTCGAAGCCCTGAGCAGCGCTGTTGCCAGCGACGATGCTGTTCTCCAGGGTCATGGCTTTGTTCAAGCGTATGCCGCCGCCGAGGGTCGTCGCACTGTTTCCAGCGAGGGTGCTGTGCCGCACCATGAGCGCGCCATCATTAAAGATCGCACCGCCGCTGCTGGCACTGTTGGAAGCTAAGGTGGACTGCGTGACGGTGAGCGTGCCGTTGTCATTGTAGATCGCACCGCCAAGGACACCGGTGTTGTTGTTCAGCGTGCAGCGCTCCACGTTCAGCGTACCAGAGCTAAAGATGGCACCGCCAGACAGGTCTCCACCTGCATTTTGAATCGTCAGGCCCCGCAAAGTGAGCGTGCCACTACGCAGGTAGAACACACGGCAGCTCAAACGAAAGTCCGCACGACTGAGCGTGAGGCCATTGCCCTCCAAGGTGACGCCGCCAAGATCATCAATGACGAAGGCACTGTCATCGTCCGTGCCTGCAACGACGGCTGGATTTAAGCGCAAGGTCTGCGTGGCCAGTGCTGGGGCAAAGGTGATGACATTTGGCCCAGCGCAGTCGGCTGCGGCACGCAGGGCTTCACTCAGTGAGCCGGTGCCTGTGGCTGCGGTACTGGTGACGCCGAGATCGACATAGCGGAAGGCATTCCGCGCGGTGCCACTGCCGATGCTGGTGGTGACCACGATGTCCTTCCCGCCCAGCGTGCCAGCTGGCAGGGTGGCCGTGACCGAGGTGTCATCCAGCACGGTGATGTTCGTGGCAGGGACACCGCCAATGGTGATGGCTGTGGCTCCTGTGAAGTAGCGCCCACGCAGGCCAATGCTGCCACCGCCCGCAATCAAGCTAGCCACTGGCTGCACACCCGTAATCTCTGGCCGCGTGATGAGCAGGGTCTTGAAGGTAAGCACCGAGCTATAAGCTGTGCCCACGCCATTGGTCGCATAGGCTTTTACCGTGTAGTCGCTGTTTTCGACAAGATCCGTGAGGTCAGCCGTGAAGCTGCTGCTGCTAGAGATGAACCGGGTCACGTTCGTGCCGCCGAGGATCGGGTCTGCATTCGCTGAAGTCAGCGCAAACACAAAGCCGCGCTCTGTGACCGCACTGCCGCCATCCGCCGTTTGCGTGGCGGTGAGGCTGGCCGTGATCGCGCTGATGTTGGAGAGACCAAGCTGCGTCACCGTGGCTAGGATCGGCGTGCGGGTGACGACGATGCTGTAAGGCTTTGTTCGCGTGCCGGAGGCGTTGCTGACCGTAACGACTAGGGTGTTGGGACCATAGGCGAGTGGCAACGCAGTACTGGTGGTACCGGAAGCGAGGCTGCTGCCATTCACGCTGAGCCTCATCGCTGCGTCGGCGAGGGTCGGTGTGAGGGTGACGCTGGTGACGGTGTCCGCCACGCTGGCCGTGTAGCTCGTGGTGGCCGCAACAAAGGCTGGCGCGAGTGTTCCCGTGGAGATCGTGAGTGAGGCGAGATCCAGATTGGGCGCTGCCGTGAGAGTGAAGGTAAAGGTCTGTGCCGCGCTGCTGTTCACGCCGCCTTCCGCCGTGCCGCCATTGTCCTGGGCGATGATGCTGACCGTCGCCGTGCCAGTGCCACTTGCCGCAGGCGTATAAGTGAGCGAACCATTCGCCGCGATGCTGGGCTGCACACTGAAAAGCGCATTATTGGTGTTCGTGACGTTGAAGCTGACCGTTTGTGTGGCCTCACTGGCGCGGGTGCCTGGGGAGATATTCCTCACAAAGTTGGGCACCGTTTGCTGCGGATCACCCGCGGCGGCGGTCTGGGTGGAGGAGCTGCTGGCTTCACTGGTATGCAGCACCTCAGTCATGGCTGCGAGGCTGGTGCCGTTTCCTGAGAGGCGGAGCTGGCTGGCGATGCCAATGGGCCGTGCTGCGGTTTGCACCCAGGTCACGCCGCTATCACTGCTGGTATAGACGAGGCCTTCTTTATCCAGGCAAGCCGCGCGGGTGCCATCGCTGGAGCAAGTCACACTGTTGATGCCGGTATTTGGCCCCACTCGGGTGAAGGAGGTGCCGCTCGTGGTGGAGAGAAAGATTTGGCCCGTGGCGCCTTCATTCACCGCGCAGAGGATCAGGTTGCCATTCGCACTCATAGCGAGGTCGCGCATCCCTGGGTGAGCAAAGTTGGTGGAGGTCCATGAGGTACCGCCATTGCTGCTGACCTGTAACCTGCCACCTGTGACAAAGCCTGCGAGTCGGTTCCCATCTGCCGAGGAAGCGAGATTCAACGAACGTGGCAGCGTGCGTGTGGTCCATGCTAGCCCCTGATTCGTGGAGGTGTAGCTGACGCCACCAAAGCTATGGTTCGAGGTAAAGAGTCTCAGGCCCGTACTGTCACAAGTGATGGCACCCCAGTCGCCAATCGGTACGCCCGTGCGCTCGGTCCATGTCAAACCGCTATTGCCACTGATCCATATTCTACCACCCACGGCGGTAGCCGCCAGCCGCGTGCCATCGGCCGAGCTACAAATGCCACTCCATGAGCGAGTGCCTGCCGAAGTGCGCTCTGTCCAGCTCACCCCGCCATCCACACTGGTCCAAATGCTGCCGCCGTTTGCGCAGGCAGCGATGCGCTGGCCGTCTGCGGATAAAGCAATGCCGCGCCAGACGCGGTTCGCATCATTCAACCGCTGCGTCCAGGTGGCTCCCAGCACACTGCCGCTGGCGGTCGGGATGACGAAGCTCGGCGCGGTATTTGGGAAGTCCGCGCGGGTGACGGTAATGGCGTAATTCCGCGTGACACTCGTGTCCTGTGCCGTGACCAGCACGTTGATCACGTTCGCGCCGATGTTCAGGGTCACGGGCTGGTTGCTGCCGTTCACAGTCACGGTCGCATCGGCTTGTGCCACGGTCGGGGTGACTGTGAGGCTCGTCGTCGCGTTTGGCACGGCAACCGTGTAGGTCGTCTGCGCAGCGGAGAAGGCTGGCGTGAGTGTGCCTGTGGACACGGTGAGTGCCGAGAGATCAGCAATGATCGAAGCCTGGCGCGTGGCGAGGATTTGATAGTCCTTCATGCTGCCATCCTGCGCGGTAACGCGCACCAAGATGGCATTTTCTCCGACATTCAGCTCCAACGGCGCGGAGGCCGTGCCAGAAGTCACAGGCGCGAAACCACTCGTGTTCACCCGCACCTGAATCGTGGCCAGCGGATGAGTGCGCGTCGGCGTCAGAGTCATGCTGGTCGTGCTATGCAGCAGCGTCATCGTGTAAGCAGTCGTGCCCGTGGCAAAGGCAGGGCTAAGTATGCCGCTGGAGGTCGCAAGCGTGGTGAGATCCGCGTTATTACTCGGCGTGATGAAGGTGCCAGTGCTGCTATAGCTGGTGCCGCCGCTATTGGTCGCATACGCCTTGAAGGTGTAGGCGGTACCACCCGTAAGTCCCGTGGCATTTGCATTGAAAGCTCCCGAGCTGAGGCCAGAGGCGACGAACCTCAGCACGCCAGGTCCACCGACGAAGGGATTCGGATTCGTCAAGGTGGAAGACACAACCACGCCGCGCTCGCTGAGTGCGCCCTGGCTGGCGACGGTACCGCCCAGGGTGATCGTGGTGGCCAGAGGCACGCCCCTCACCGGTTCTGTGACACTCGGTGGGTCGGTATCACTGCCCACGCCCGTGAGTGCGATGTTGATAGTGCCTTCATCACTATCATTGTTCACGATGCGCAGTGTGGTGGCTCGATCACCCGTTCCGCCGGGGTTAAAAACAACGGTAAACGTGGTGCTGCCTAGTCCAGGCACAGTGCTCAACATGCCACTCGTGCTGACCACGTATTCGGCGGCTTTGTCTCCCGTCGTGATGACGCTGCTGATGGTCAGCGCACCGTTGCCTTGGTTCTGAATGGTGAACGTGCGCGGTGAACCGGCCACACCCATACGTTGCAAACCAAAGTCCTGTGCGCTGCTCGGCGTGACGTTGATCTCTGGCGGCTGCACCGTGGTGTTAAAAGTGCCGACGCTGCTGTAACTGGTGCCCTGACTATTAGTCGCATACGCCTTGAAGCTGTAGGCGCTGCCTGCGCTGAGGCCAGTGACGTTTTGCGTGAACACGCCCGTGCTGGTGCCGCTGGCCACGGTCTTCGTCACGCCACTGCCGCTAATGAGCGGGTCGTTGTTCGCGCTGGTGAGGGAGTAAACCACACCGCGCTCTGTGAGAGCTGCCGCACCATTGCTGGTCACGTTACCACCGAGCGTGGCGATGGTGAAACTGACCGCACTGCTGGTCGGCGTGGTAACGGTGGGCCTGTTGATTTGGCTTTCAAAAGCGCCGATGTCTGCGCCCTCAAAGATGGGAGAGCCGCGCTGATCACTGGTGATACTGCTGCCGACAGCGGCATTGATCGCTGGGCTACCTGCCAGCAGTGGGAAGGTCTTCGTGGGTCCACCATGGGTGCTAAAGGTGCCGAGCAGGGGATCACTGGCGATGATGCTGCCGCTTCCTGCAAGGCCGGAGTTCGTGTGCAGGTTGGGGATGATGTTGGCACCGACGCGGGTGAGAGTGGGGCCATTGAGGATGTTAAGGCCAGCGTTAGCCATGTTGCCTGCCACGATGCTGTTTTCCAGGGTCATGCCGGTTTGCATAAAGATGCCACCACCTGCATTGGCCGTGTTTCCCGCGATGGTACAATGCCGCACGGTAAGGGTGCCGTTGTTATGAATGCCAGCCCCATTGCCCGCCACGTTGCCGGTGAGGGTACACTGCACTAGGGTGGCTGTGCTGTAGTTGTAAATGGCACCACCTTCCTGGCCAGCGGCGCTGTTGTTGTTCAGTGTGCATCTCTCCAGGGTGATCGTGGCGCTGCTAAAGATGCCGCCGCCGGGCATGGCACCACCGGCATTGGCGATGGTGAGGTTTCTCAAGGTCAGCGAGCCGGTGCGCGCATAGAAAATACGGGTGTTGGTCAGGTTCGTCGTCAGCGTGAGACCGTTGGCTAGGCTGCTAGCATCCAGAATCACGCCCCCAGTGTCATCGGTGACGAAACCACTGCCCACAACTATGGGCGTCGTGGTGAGGGTGATCGTCTGTCCCGAAATGCCAGCAGCAAAGGTAATGGTGTTCGCGCCTGACAAAGTTTGCGCATCGCTGAGTGCCTCGCGCAAGGTGCCGCTGCCCGTATCTGCCGTGCTGGTGACGATGAGGTCGGTGTAGCGGTAGCCATTGGTCAGGGTGGCACTGCCGTTCGCATTCGTGACCACGATGTTCTTTGTTCCCACGCTGCCTAAGGGTGCGGTGCAGGTGATGGTGGTGCTGTTGACCACTACAACGTTGGTGGCAGCGACACCGCCGATGGTCACGGTCGGTGTACCCGAGAAATCCGTTCCAGTGAGTGTGACCGCGCCACCCGCAGGCAAGGACAGATTTGGCTGCACAGTGGTGATACTCGGCGGTGCAGGCACGGTGCGGATACTGAGGTTCGCGGCGCTGACGCTGGCGGTGAAGGCATTATTAATGAAGTCCGTAAAACGAAGCTTCCAGGTGCCGTTCGGTGCTTTGCTGCCAAAGCTGGTGCGGAAAGAACGGGCTGTGTTGGAATACTCAGGCCGGTAGTTTCCCGCTGCTGCACTGCCACTCGGCGTGCTGGCCACCACGTTGCTGAGTAGCGTGGAGTAAGCATCGTTAAAGACATAGGGACCCGCGATGTCGGTATCATCCACGACATGGGCGCGGAAGACATCACAGAGCGTGTTGTCCGGCGCGATGAGTTCGACAGACAACTCATGCGCATTTCCTTGTGCGGGGCTAAGCGTCCAGTCAAGGGTGACATCACTCACGACGCCCGTTTTGCCAGTCACGGTAAAGGTCACTTCACGCGGAGAGGCACTGGAGATAGCCCCAAGATTGGCCCCAGGGAACTCGCTAGCATAGAACTGGATGTCGCTGATGCCCGTGTTGCCTGATCCTCCCGTGACATCGTAGCGCACGTAGCGCGCGGTGATGGGGGCGGCGAAGTTGTCCGAGGCGGTCCAGGACGAGGCTTTGCTGTAGCTGCGAGTGGCCACGGGCGAGGACATGTCCGCGTTGTTGGAGAAGATCAGGTCAAAGCTTGTCGCGCGCTCCGCATCAAAGAGGCGATCAAACATGTCGAAGCCCGTGATCGCCCGCTGACTGCCGAGGTCGAAGTCCACATACGCATTCGCGTTCTGGCCCAGGCTGGCATACTCCACGCCCGCCACCATCCCAATGCCTGCGATGCCATTCGCGGCATTCGCTGCCGCATATTGCGAGCTGAATGGGGTGGCCGAGCCGATCACCGTCACGCCTGTGATTGGCACCGTGGCCGCATTCGTGCTCAGGAAGCTGATCTCCGTGGTGCCCACCAGCGAAGGCGAGCCGACCACTGCCAGCACCTCCCAGCGCACCCTTTGCGCTGTCACGGCCCTGAAGCGCTGAATGAAGCCCTGTCCCTGTGACCCCGTCTGTGCTTGGGTAAAGCTAATGACTGTGTCCGTCGCCGCATTAAAGCCCGCCGTGCCATCCGTATCAAAGATCAGCCGATTCGCGCCGATACTGCGTTGAGCCAGATTAAGCGTCACATTCACAAAGCCATCCACCGTCCGCGCTGAGCCGAAGTCGAACTCCAGAAAAGTATTCGTGCCCTGCTCAGAAAGGAACTCAGACAGCCCTTGGCCCACCGCATTGCTGCCCACATAAATACCCTGGAAGCCGGGAGAGGAACTCGTCACCGTGGGCGCCGGCAGCACTGTGGCAGAAAGTGGCAAGACGAAAGCCAGCGTGAGCGCGAAGTGGATGAGCTTTTGCATAGTTTTTAAGTGAAACGTTAATCAAGAAAACAGACAGCTTACTCGTGAGCATTTTTGCTAATTATAGAAGATGCTCAATTCTTAGTAGCGGGTTAAGAAGGCACTTCCCTTTGTTTCATGTAACGTCAATCAGAATAATGTTAATTAATTGACCTAACCCTTAACCCTTGATTTTGAAATTCTAGAAATTATTCTTGTTATAATTCCGTCTTCAAACAAACGCTCATACTAATCTGCATAAAAGCGACGACCATGAAGGAGTGAAGCGCATCTATAGATGGCTAGAGGTCGATTTCGTGCTCGAGATAGAACACGAATAAATCGCTCATTGAGGCATTATCAATGGCAAGGCTAAATCGCAGTGTCAGGAGCCAGAGCACGCTGACGCAAAAAATGATCAGCAACGATCAAATGAACCATGGCCTCAATCATCGGCACAGCACGAGGTAAGACGCAGGCGTCGTGACGTCCACGAGCTGAAAGTGTGGTATCTTCTCCTGTATTCGTGACGGTCTTTTGCTCTCGCAAGACAGTGGCTGTCGGTTTAAAAGCGACACGGAAGACGATTTCTTCGCCATTGCTGATGCCGCCCTGAATGCCACCACTGCGATTGCTGCGAGTGCGCACCTGTTGACCATCCATGTAAAACTCGTCGTTGTGCTCTAGACCGGTCATCAGCGTGCCTGCAAAGCCACTGCCGATTTCAAAGCCTTTCGTTGCTGGCAGACTCATCATGGCTTTGGCGAGATCTGCTTCAAGTTTATCAAAAACAGGTTCTCCTAGACCTGCGGGTACACCACGGACGACACATTCAATGACGCCACCAACGCTGTTCCCTTCACTCCGGACTTGTTCGATCAAGGAAATCATGCGCTCGGCTGCTTCGGCGTCACAGGTGCGAACGATATTGGACTCGATAATCTCCGAGGTCAGATCAGATCCAGAAGGCACAACAGCTTGAATATCCTTGATGGTCTTAACATAAGCTAAGCATTCATAGCCTTTTAAACTGTGCTGAAGGACCTTTCGGGCGATGGCCCCTGCTGCGACACGGCCAATGGTCTCACGAGCGCTAGAACGGCCTCCGCCAGAGACCGCACGAATGCCGTATTTAGCATCGTAAGTGTAATCGGCATGACTCGGGCGATAAGCCTGCGCCATTTCTGTGTAAGCAGAGGGGCGCTGATCCGTGTTGCGAACAAAAATGCCAATGGGCGTACCAAGCGTCTGACCATCAAGCACCCCAGATAGAATTTCAGCTTTATCGTCCTCCTTGCGTGGCGTCACAATCTTACTCTGACCAGGACGACGGCGATCTAGCTCATGCTGGATGTCTTCAGTCGTCAGAGCAATGCATGGCGGGCAGCCGTCTATCACTACACCGACGCCGGGGCCATGGGATTCGCCCCAAGTGCTGATGCGGAAGAGTGTGCCGAGGCTGCTAGACATAGGATGGATAAGATGAACGGCGTCTGAAGATGTGCAAACGTTCAACGCAGGGATTGGGTTGTTACGCTTTTACCCACTCTCTATGATTGGAGAATGATTAAAGCTTTAAATCTCCTTATCCGTATAGGCTGGGCATAACTGCAATAAGTGAGTTCCATGCCGCTGCAAGGCGGGTTCCACAGCAAAGATTTTGGGGACAGAATTGAGAACAGGCTGTGGACTTTCATCAACAAGTCGCATGTTTGACAGTTCTTCTCATGACTGAGTCAGTTGTTGGTCCATTTGCTCACAGCTTTTTACAAGAATTTTAGTGGCTTTATAATTGGCATGTGTTGACTATTTTGCAGGTGGAGAGAACTCGGATGATAAGAGAGCTACACGGGCAGCATCCACTTCGGCCTCTTTTTTACTTTTACCTGTGCCTCGACCCAATTCACGTCCGCCCCAGGTGACAATAGCGTGAAAGGATTTGGCGTGATCGGGTCCGCTTTCATCAATGATTTGATAAGTGGGTGACTGTGGGCTGATGGACTGAAGAATCTCTTGGAGCTGACCTTTGGGATTTTGATCTGTAGGGGTGCTTCCGAAATCAAGGATCTGCTGATGAAAAAGATGATGGGCAACTTTTCTGGCAGCCTCCATGCCACCGTCTAAAAAGATGGCACCAGCGAGAGCTTCAAGGGTATCGGCAAGAGTGGATTCACGTTCGCGACCGCCGTTGTTTTCTTCAGCTTTGCCCATGAGAATGAAGCCTCCTAGGTTGATGCGCCGAGCGACCACCGAAAGGGCTTTTGTAGAGACTAACTGAGCCCGTACTTTGGTTAACAGGCCCTCATCCGCGCGCTTGAATTGATGGAAGACCATTTCAGATAAAACTAACTGAAGAACAGCATCTCCAAGGAATTCGAGACGCTGATTGTCTGCTTGGTTTTTTTGAGTTTCATAACCCAGGCTCGCGTGAGTCAGAGCCTCTTTAAGCAGAGAGCGATCCTGAAAGGTGTGGCCGAGAACAGACTGAATGAGTTCCATAGAAACACAGGTGGGAGATACAACCGTCTAGTGCAAGCATTGTCAGTCTTGAGACCGAAACTAGAAGGAGTGGGGTGATCGACGGGGCTCGAACCCGCAACAACCAGAATCACAATCTGGAGCTCTACCATTGAGCTACGACCACCAACTTGAGGGGCGGATAGTAATGCACCCGTAGCAGTGTGCCAGCAGTTTTTTCATTATAGACCACGGAGAGTGGTTAAAATTTGAGGTTGTTATTGTCTAGGTCTCTAGCACTTTGAGCGTCAACATGGCATCTCCCAACTACAAAGGTAATAACCCACGCCCAGGTCCGCATCGTGGACCAGCAACTGGCGGCACTGGCCAGGCAGGCTCTGCATCGACCGGCGGTCCGCCGCGCCCTTCAACAGGCGGCCCCCCACGTCCATCGACGGGTGGTCCACCGCGCCCCTCTTCAGGCGGCACAGGTAATTTAGCCAATGGTGGTCCTGGCCGAACAAGCTCTGGCGGCACTGGGAATCTTGCGAATGGCGGTCCTGGCCGAACAAGCTCTGGCGGCACTGGGAATCTCGCGAATGGTGGTCCAGGACGTTCCAATGGTCCTTCCAATGGACCAGCTCGCCCAGGTGGTAGCTTTGGCAATGGTCGTGGTCGTGGCCGCGGTCGCGGTTATTCGGCACCTCCACAGCGCCGTCCCGATCCAGTCGAAGATGACACAAAGCAAAAGGAAGAGGCCATTGAATTGGAAGGTACGGTTTCTGCCGTGCTTGCTGGGACTATGTTCCGTGTGACTCTCAAAAATGGTCATGAGGTTCTGGCCCACATTTCTGGTAAAATGCGCAAGCGCTTCATTCGTCTCGTCATTGGTGACAATGTGAAGATTGAAATGTCACCCTACGACATGGACAAGGCCCGCATCGTGTATCGTCTCTGAGCACCGCATGGCACGGGACATTGTTTACTTTGATCTTGAAACCCGCCGCACCGCGAATGACGTGGGCGGCTGGGGAAATAAACACCAGATGGGCATTTCTGTCGCGGTGACGTACAGCACCAAGCTGGGTGAGTATCGCATCTACGAAGAAGATGAAACCAATGACCTGATTAATCAGCTCGTGAGGGCGGATCTCGTGGTTGGATTTAATCACATCAGCTTCGATTACGAAGTGGTCATGGGTCACACGATCTTTGATTTTAGAGATCAAGTGCGCAGCTTAGACTTGCTGGTCGATTTAGAAAAGAAGCTGGGACATCGCATCAAGCTTGAGTCTGTTGCTGCCGCCAGTCTTGGCACCGGTAAAACAGCCGATGGTCTCGAAGCAATCCGTTGGTGGCAGCAGGGAAAGATGGCGGAAATCGCTGAATACTGCGCCTTTGACGTGAAAGTGACCAAATGCGTCCACGAATATGGCGCAAAAAATGGCCATGTGAAGTATCACGATCGCAATGGTCGTGAGCAGAGCGTCGCAGTGGAGTGGACGGTGGATTAGAACCGAAATTAAGGCGTCACCACTCGGTAAAACTTTCGTTCGGCGGAACTGCTCCCTGCGTCAGACCAAGAGGTGAGTGTGCTCGTGGCGGTGATAGGTACAGACGACCAATTTTGAAGGTCAGTACTGTATTGAATACGATAGGGTTGTCCGATCACAGATGGAAATTCGATGGTGGTTCCAGTGGGAGACACGGAGCTCAGGCGTGTGAAAGGTTTGTCTCCAGCATTGGAGTCACTTGTGCCAAAGGCAGCTTCATCATCCGCCCAGACGCCGTCTCGATCCGCATCGGGATTGAGATGAAATTGATCCACAAAGGCTGAGTCTAGGCCAGATCGAACGAAGTCATCTTTGATGTAAGCCCACTTCAGCGTGTGATTGCCAGCAGGAATTTCGTGCGCGCGGAGAGTCCAATTGACTTCACCACTGATGGCTTCTTGTTCGACGCCGTCGATGTAAAAGCGCAGATAATCATAGTCAGCCTCGGATGAGATACCCCAATAAAAACTGATTTTGGCAGGACCGACCACGCTTGTGCTCATTTCACTTTTTTGAAGGTCCTGAATGGCACCACTGCGGGCGGCATCTTGACGATCGTTGGAGTAGAGAAATTGGGGTCCCCAGGGCAAGTCTCCTGTGGTGTTGATCAGTAAAGAAGGTGCATCGATGGCAGCGGCGAGGCCTTCCGAGAGGCTTCTGACAACGAGAGTCAACGTCACGCTACCGGTGCCAAAATCATTGGTTGCTTCGACCAGGATTGGAAAGGTGCCTACCTGACTGGTACTGCCATAGATCAATCCGGTGCTGCTGGAGAGGATCAGGCCTGTAGGCAGACCTGTGGCGCTGTAGCCAGTCGGTGCATTGGTAGCCACGATTTGATGTCGAAGCGCCGCGTTTTCATACGCGGTGATGGTGGCACTTGTGACAACAGGGGGGCTTATGATGGGCGTAAAAACCAGCTCGTCCACCCAGCCGGCGTCTTGTCCGCTGACGGTGGCTTCATCCTTGAGGTAGTAAATATCCACATTGTGAGTGCCAGGGCCGATGTCTTGTGTGACTTGGGTCCAGTCTACTTCACCGGTGATGTAAGCCTTCACATAGCCGTCCACTGTCAGCACGAGATAATCGTAGTTTTGCTCAGACGAGACTTTCCATTGATAAGTCATCCGGGTGGGGCCTACGACGGTGAATTCGATCCCCGAGTATTCGTCATGATTGACGGCTCCGCTTTGTGCGGCGTCCACGCCGTCATGATGGGTCACGGTTTGACGAAACCAGTCACCAAATCCAAAGGGAACGATCTTAAAATCGCTGGGTTGTTCCATCGCCGTGGATAGATCGGGGTCCGCAGGGAGAATGTAAAAGATGGCATTCTGCCAGGTGGTACTGGTGGCATTGGTCGCCAAAAGATAACCGTCATAGCGAAGGATGCCGGTGGGTGTGCCCGTGATACGCCCCGTGCTGGTATTGATGCTGATGCCTGGTGGCAGATTGACGGCTCCAAAGCTGGTCGGGAAATTGGAGGCCGTGATCTGGTAATCCATGCTAGCTCCTTCGCGCCCCACAATGATGAGGTTGGAGGTAATGACGGGCGCAGGCAGAGCGCCTGTGGCAGGAGTTCCATAAAAGGTAATCGTTGCTTCATCCAGTGTGCCTGCATCAGCTAGATCGGTATCATAGACTTGTAGTTTCCAGTCACCTTCAGAGCGTTCTCCCCAGAAGTGCGTGCTCATAAAGGTCCAGTCGAGATTTGCCCCAGTGTCATTGCCGCGTGAACGTGCTAAGCGACTGCGCACGCCGCTGGGAGAAACGAGCCACCATTCCAATTGTCCACGATAGGGATGAGTGGCTTTCACACTGACGGTTACATGCTCTAGGCGGAGGTTATCCGTGTTACCGACGGAAAAAGTCTTCGTGAGTCCAGCACTGCCGCCGTCAGGTATTGGCAAGGGCAGACCAGTGGCGCTGTTGGTGCGTGTTTGTCTGGTGACAAGATTGGTCCAAGTCGCGGCTAGACTGGTGGCGGCCTCGGCATCGACTAAGCCTGAGCCATACTGATGATGAAAATCAAAACCTGCTCCATTGGTGACCCAGCCACCGTTGTTGGGATCATTCCTAGTGGCGGTGCGCATGAGGATCTCCTGAACATCGCGATAGGTTAAATTGGGGTTGGCTTGTAACATGAGAGCCACCACGCCAGCGACGGCGGGTGTCGCTGAGGAGGTGCCGCCAAAGGTACTGGTGTAATCTCCGCTTGAGTAGCCAATGCTGCCGGCGCGGTCAGTGGTGGTGATGCTTTGTTTACCACCATTGGAAGGAGCACAGACGAGGATGTTTGCACCGGGTTCTCCATACCAGACCGATTCTCCATTATCGCCAATAGCGCCGACGGCGATGGCATAAGGAGAGGCTGCCCAGCCATCGTAATTGGAGTCATCGCCATTGGCATTACCATTGCCACCAGCCCAGACAAAAACAGTGCCTTTTCCTCCACGGCCTGTGGTGGCGGCATCGATCAGTGCGGCGTTGCTGAGTGGGCCAGGACCACTGGCACCATAAGCATTGTCAGACGGACCCCAACTGTTGCTTTTGATCTCGATGATGTCCTTTTTGAAGGCAAATGCGTCGGCTTCCACATCGTCAGTGGTGGGTGCGGCGATGAGTCTCATGCCGACCAGCAGGGCCTCCGGCGCGACGCCACTGACGCCGAGATTGTTGTTGCCTCTTGCAGCTGCTACGCCAGCGCAGGCGGTACCATGGGAGTCACCCGAACTTGGCGAGGGATTATTGTCTAGGTCATTGAAGTCGCGGTCATTCAGGGTGTCCGCATTGGCTGCTAGATCAGGATGAGAGACTTCCAGACCATCATCGAGAATGCCAATGCGAATGCCTGTTCCCTTGTAGCTATTCCAGGTCGGCACGACATTGAGATCGATCCCACTGACAGCTCCATTTTGTCCCGTATTGTTCAGATGCCACTGGTAATCTTGATTGGCCAAGTTGTAGGCAAAGAGGGGATCGTTAGGGACAAAACGGTGCTGTAACTGCCTGGCTAACATGGGTTCAGCCGCGCTGACTCCAGCTAAGCGACGCAGTTGTTTAGCCCCACTGATGGCGATAGCTGGATCACCCGCAAAGGTGACCACCGCATAAGCTCCACGAGCTTCAGCTTTCGTCACGCCTGGTTGCTGGGTCAGTTGCTGGATGGAGACGCCCGAAAGCTCGACAAGCACTCGCTTGGTCAGCCAGCGTCTGTTGGCTTCATCTTGAGGCGCATTCTTTTCATAGACTACCCATTCACCCTGAGTGCCGAGTTCATTGGGAGACCGTACGAATGTTTTTCCACCAATAAAGAGCTGCGCATGGAGGCAACTGGCGGTGACTAGAAACAGGTAGATCCAACGGAAAAGCATGAGTTTGAGGCTAAATATGCCAGAAAGTGACCTTGAGCGCTATGACCAAAATGGAGTAGGCTATTTTTTGGCAGTTAGATCAGTCACGGGTAAAGAGACAAAGGCTTGCCATTGATGCTCGATCTCCTCTTGTTTTGGGATCCCATCATGCACCCATAATGCATAGCGGACTCTTAGCTTTTGGGATTCGGTCACTTCCACCGGAGTGTCTAGACTGAGGCAGCAGCCCATCCAACCATCGTTTCTCACGTGAAAAGCAGTTGGGTTGTGCGGATTCATGGGATGATTCATGAGCGTGATGCCAGCCAGCCCATCTACCTCATTGGAGATTCGTCCACTGTAGTCACACCAGTGTGCTGGTTTGCGAAAGACTTGCTCCTCATTGATTTGTCCTTCGGAATTCAGGATGCGCCCACCGCCGTCATGGACGCCGATACTTTTTGCCATCCGGACGGCTACCAAACCAAATCCAGTAGCGCCGAAGGTGGCCGTTTTGCCCATTTGGGGTGCTAATTCGAGGTCGATGATCATGAACCAACTTTGAGCACCGTTGATTGGGCGGATTTCCGTGCGTCGGATTTCGCGAAGTTGAATGGTTTGATCGGCTGCATTGACCCAATGATTCACCATGCGCATGGAGGCCGAAGAATCTCCGTCTTCATAACCTTCACGAGAAACTTCGACAGGGATGATACGACCCTGATGTTTAGCCTGATCACCCCAGAAATCGAGTTCATTGACGCTGTTATGAGAGATCCAAACACTGTTGTGGTGGCTATGAGTCAAAGGATCATGCGGATGCCCCATGCGAGTGAGGCTCATCTCTTTGGAGCCAAGAATCGGATACCAAAAAGGACGCATGTCCAAAGGATCAAAATGGAGAGCCGTCAGTTCTCTGCCGTCGAGCTGAAATGAAGTGACGTGGTGCGGCAGTGGCACCGCCTGCACGTGCGGGACGGGTTTAAAGTCCGGCACTTGGCTCAGTAAGGTGATCGGGATCAGAAGGAGAAAGAATAGCCGCATGCTCTTTCTACGTCAGGAAAGGCTCAATTCTCTTTCACGCGCAGCAGCACTTCATTTCGGCGCATGAAGCCCAGCGTCCAAGGCGGATCGTAAAAAGCAAAGAGCGGTGTCATTTCTGGGGTTAGCTTTTCCTTCGTCATCCAAGCTTTTAAGGCCGCAAGCTTTTCGGTCTCTTGCTTGGTATTGCTGACGCCCGCAAAGCGTAAAACGGCGATTTTGACAGGTGGCATTTGATCCAATTTCACCTCGCCTTTGGGTGTCGGCAGTCCTTTGGCTACGCTGGTTTCTGGCATGACGAAGCTCATGGAAGATTCTTTTTCTCCACGTTCAACAATCACAGGCGTGGTCATGGAAATTTTCTCATCCCGCTCATTCTGTCCGTCGATGAAGCGAAAGAGCTTCATGAAGCTGCCATCCATGTTTTTGGAGCGTTTGTCACTGGTCGGCATCGTTACCTTAGCCAAGTGCAGCGTTTCGTAGGCGCGTAGTTCGAAGTCGCCATCCGTTTTGATGACTTTATATGCTGCTGTCGGCGTCGCAGCTCGGGAGTTTGAGACAAAGAAAAACCCCAATGCTATAACAATGAGGGCGGGGATGATCCAAAGCATAGGTTTCATGTTGGAAACTACGCCTTGCGGACCAGTTTAAGACGCAACGCTAAGATCGCATCTGAAAGCAAAATACAGGAATGAGGATTCTCTGAGACAATGAAGGAGACAAAAAAGGCCGTGACACGAATGCCACGGCCTTGAGAAATTAAGAAGGTTTTATTTAGCAGCGATGGCTTTTTCGATCGCGCTGACGACGCTTGTGTCATCAGGTGTGGTTTTTGGTTCAAAGCGTTGCAGAGGCTTACCATCTTTGCCGATGAGGAATTTGCCAAAGTTCCATTTCACGTCGCCTGGGAAGGCACCTTCTTTGCCAGTAAGGGCTGAATAGAGCGGGTGTTGCTCAGCACCTTTGACGTGAAGCTTATCAAACATCGGGAAACTAACGCTGTACTTTTCAGTGCAGAAAACTTTGATCTCATCATTGGTGCCTGGTTCTTGGGCGCCGAAATCATTGCAGGGAAAGCCGAGAACGGCGAAGCCTTGGTCTTTAAACTTCTCATGCAGAGCTTGCAGCTCTTTGTATTGCTTGGTTAGGCCACAGCGTGAGGCCACGTTCACGACGAGCAGCACTTTGCCTTCATAAGCTTTCAGGCTGGTGTCCTTGCCGTCGATGTCCTTGAGAGGGATCGTTTGGATGGAAGTATCAGCAGCCGTGGCGATGCTGGTGGCGACGAGGAGAGAGAGGAAGAATGTCTTCATGGGAAGGATGAGACGGCTATCTTGGCCGAAACTTTCGTGCAATCTGAGGCATTTTAATCAAATGCGGGCTTGTCGGCTCAGAATCAGACATCTAATAAGTGAGCTAGTTTAATGGCAGCTGTAAATCAAGAACCCGACTCACGCTGGATGCATCTCGCGCTGGATCAAGCCAAGCGCGGTGTGGGCATGACCAGTCCGAATCCGCCTGTGGGAGCAGTGCTTATTTCACAGGGAAAAATCATTGGCCAAGGCTACCACCGAAAGGCAGGTCAGCCGCACGCTGAGATCGAAGCGATTAATGAAGCGCAGACGTTCAATCCAAAGCTACTGCGTGGCGCGACCTTGTTTGTGACCTTAGAGCCTTGCTGCACGCAAGGTCGCACGGGGCCGTGTACTGAGGCGATCAAGGCCTGCGGCATCAAGCGCGTGGTTTGGGGTGCACAAGATCCCAACCCATCTCACCTCGGCCGAGCCCAAGAGATTTTGAGCTCTGCTGGCATCTCAGTGACCACCGGAGTCTTGGAAGCCGACTGTCGTGAAATCATCCGACCTTTTGCGAAGTGGGTGACGACGAAGATGCCTTATGTGATTGCCAAAGTCGGTCAAAGCCTAGATGGCCGGATCACACGCCCGCCGGGTGAAGGTCAGTGGCTGACCAGTGAAGCAGCGCGTGCTCATGCGCTCAGACTTCGTTCAAGAGTGGATGCCATCATTGTTGGTGCTGGAACAGTCCGGCAGGATAATCCTAAGTTGACCATGCGTGATGGTGGGACGGCAGATAAAGAGCAGCCATTGCGAGTCATTCTTTCCCGCAGCTGTGATTTACCGGAGACTTCTCATGTCTTTACAGATGAACATAAAAGTCGCACCTGGGTGCTCCGTGATCTGGAGTTCCCAGAAGTGCTTCTTGAGTTAGGCAAGCATGGAGTCCTGAACGTGCTGGTCGAAGGTGGTTCAGATATTCTTGGACAAGCTTTTAGACATCGTTGTGTCGATGAGGTTTATTGTTACATCGCACCGCTGCTCTGTGGTTCTGGACTGACAACGCTGGGTGGTCTGCCACTCGCTGAATCAGTATCTCTAGACCATGTGAAAATCATGCCGATTGGTGACAATGTGTGCATCTCAGGGCACGCAGTATACGCAAAAACGCCTGATCAATCATGAGTCGGCCAGCTGTTATTTTTGACCGAGATGGTGTGGTGAATGTCTCGCCAGGCGCAGGCTATGTACTGCGCTGGGAAGACTTTCATTTTTCAGCGGGTATCATTGATGCCCTTCGTCTCTGTCGTGATCGCGGTTACGCGACCATTTTAGCGACGAGTCAGCAGGGCGTGGGTAAAGGTCTCATGTCGAAGCAGGACCTAGATACGATCCATGCTAAAATGCAGGCAGAGCTGCAAAAGCACGACGCTCAGTTTGACGGTATTTACGCCTGCACCTGTTTAAAGACAGACCCAGATTGCCTGTGTCGGAAACCAAGTGCAGACATGATTTTGCGTGCTGCAGACGATCACGATTTGGATCTGAGCCGCAGTCTTCTGGTGGGAGATGCCGATCGTGATATTGAGATGGGAATGAATGCAGGTGTGCCCGTCACCATCCGGATTGAAAGTGAGAACCCTCACAGAGTCATGGCCACACGGACATTACCAGATACCGAAAAGCTCCGAGCCGTGCTGGAAAGTTTCTTGCTGTGATCGTTGTCCGATAGCGTCGGCTTTCGAATTTAGACAAAATAGAATTATCTTCGACAAAAATACGAAAGGCCAAAATAAATTAGACAAAAACTTTGACAAAAGTCCGAGTTACAGGATTGTTTCAGTGTTCACTGAAAGTTCGTTCAACCAGTCGCTAAACTAACGCCATGACTCAAAGCCCAGATGAAATCCTCATCGATGTCCAAGTGCAAGAAGATATGCGCTTAATTCAGTTGATCGCTGAGAGAGATGTAACAGCCTACCAGACCTTCTACAAAAGGTATTCTGGACTCATCTTTGCCTCCATTTCCAATGTCCTCAATGATCACCACGATACAGAGGACGTCATGCAGGAAGTCTTGGTGCAGCTTTGGAACAAGGCTCATCTCTATGAGCCACGGAAAGGCAAACCGCTCACTTGGCTGACTACAATGGCCCGTAATCGTGCCATTGATAAAATCCGCTCCAAGCAACGCCGTTCCCGTCTCAATGATGATTTTGAGACAGAAAGCAAAGGTGTCCAACCTGAGTTCGACGAATCAGGTCTGGAAGCACTCGAGGTCAAAGAAAGAGACGGTCTTGTCATGCGAGCTGTGGCTAAGCTCAATCCAGATCAGCGCGAGGCCATCAAACTTGCCTACTTCAGTGGACTCACGCAGGCAGAAGTTGCTGAGCGTCTCAATGAGCCGCTAGGAACCGTCAAAGCGCGCATTCGCCGTGGGGTCAATCGTCTGGAATCTTTGATTAAGCCACGCATGGTATGAGATATTCGTGACTGATTCGTTCAGTTCACGCGTTCTCATTTCCATGAAAATAGGTATCACAGGCGCTAGCGGTATGATTGGTCAAGGTCTTAGCGCCTTGGCTTTGGCTTCTGATCACGAAATCATCGGTTATTCGCGCAGGCCATCGTCTCAAGTGCCCCTAGTGACCCGGTCCATGGTGTCATCTGCCACGCAGGTGTTGCCAGAGACAAAGTTAGACGCGCTGGTTCATTTAGCGGGTGAGTCCTTGTTGGGCTTGTGGACAGCCGCCAAACGGGAACGCATCTGGAAAAGCCGAGTTGAGTTGACCAAGCGAGTCATTGCCGAACTGCGCACTTGGCAGCCCGCCAATCGTCCTAGCGTGCTTCTCTGTGCCTCTGGCATTGGTTATTATGGCAATCGCGGAGATGAAGTTCTAGAAGAGAACAGCCACGCTGGAACGGGTTTTTTGGCCGATCTTTGTCGTGAATGGGAAGCTGCTGCGCGAGAGGCTAGCAGCCTCGGCATCCGCGTTGTCTTATTGCGCACTGGCGTGGTGCTAGGTGAGCATGGTGGTGCCTTTCCACTCATGAAATTGGCGTTTCGTTTCGGCCTCGGCGGACGTTTTGGATCAGGCAAGCAGTGGATGTCTTGGCTCCATGAACAGGATCAGGCCAGCCTGATTTTATGGGCGATTGAGAATGAGAGCGTGATCGGCCCTATGAATCTCTGTGCTCCACATCCGGTGACAAATGCGGGCTATACGCGACAGCTTGCAGCCCAGTTAAAGCGTCCTGCTTTTCTGCATGTCCCGGCTTTTGCTCTGAGATTGGCGGCTCGCGGACTTGCTGATGAGATGCTTCTGGGTAGCCAGCGAGCCTTTCCTCGCGTTGCCACAGATTTAGGCTATAAATTCGCCCATCCAAATCTCTCAGATGCTTTTTCAGCGCTGGATGGATGATTTATTTTAGCTCACTATGTCCGCCTCACAGACCACCATCGCTGTCATTTATGATTATGATCAGACCCTGAGCCCGACCTACATGCAGGATGAGACGCTCTTCCCGCATTTTGGAATCAATCCGACGCAGTTTTGGAAAAAGAGCCGCGAGTTGGTGGATAAGGAAGGTTATGACGGCGAGTTGGCCTACCTAAAATGCATGCTGGATTATTTGAGCATGGATCGCCCTACCAACGATGAACTGCGCTCTCTTGGGGCAAAGTTGCGATACTTCAAGGGCGTGCCAGAAGTCTTCGAAGAACTGAATCACACTCTCAGCAATCAGCATCGAACTTTGGGTATCAAGATCGAGCACTACATTGTCTCCTCGGGTTTGAAAATCCTATTGGATGGCAGTTCGCTGGCTCCTTATGTGAAGCGCATCTTTGGCTGTGAGTTCGGTCAGGATCAGGATGGTCGCATCAGCTTCCCCAAACGGGTCATCAGCCACACGACCAAGACCCAGTACCTTTTTCGCATCAACAAAGGCATGTTAGAGCCCCATGAAGATGTGAACGATCACATGGACCCAGAGCTCCGGCCCATCCCCTTTCAAAACATGATTTATGTCGGTGATGGTCCAACCGATGTGCCCTGCTTCACCCTCATGAAACGTTACGGTGGTCACGCCATCGCTGTCTATAATGCGGAGGAGCAGAACCGATCCAGCTTCCGTAAATGTTATCAGCTCAATGCCCTAGCAGACCGTGTGAAACACATCGCCCCAGCCGATTACCGCGCTGGCAGTCATTTGAGATTATTGCTTGAGGAGATGATTCTCGACATGGCAGACGGCATCGTCCGGCGGAAGAAGCTGGAGATCGAAGAGGGCACCGTCTCAGCGCCGCATTTTTGATTCGGATGGCTGCTTACTTTGATTACAACGCAACGACTCCTGTCCACGCTGCTGCACGTGAGGCCTGGCTAAAGGCTAGTGATGAGCATTGGCAGAATCCATCCAGCCTTTATCGTGAGGCGGGCCTGACAGCTCAGGCCTTGGAAGCAGCTAGAGAGCGATTGGCAGATCTACTTGGAGTAGAGCCTGAACGCGTCGTTTTTACCTCTGGTGCGACAGAGTCTAACAACACCTTATTTTCTGGTCTAGCCAAGTGTTTGGCACCCGATGCTTGTGTCGCCATTTCAGCCATTGAGCATCCCTGTGTTCGGGAAGCAGCACGTGTCTGGCTGGGGCGGCATCGCGTGGTTGAGATTCCGGTCAACGAAGACGGCGTAGTAGAAGTCGAAGTGCTTCAAGATATTCTAAAACGACATCAGCCAGCGCTGGTTTCCATCATGGCCGCAAATAATGAAAGTGGCGTTTTGCAACCCTGGCAGGAACTCCTCAAAGTCTGTCGCCAAACGGGTGTCCGCTTTCATACAGATGCAGCACAGTGGATTGGGAAGCTGAAAAGTACGGCCTTTGGTGCATGTGATTACATCACTGGAAGCGCGCACAAATTTGGCGGCTCTAAAGGTGTGGGCTTTCTTGTCGTCGCCGATGCTGATGAAGCTTTTCCGCTGTTTCATGGTGGCCCCCAGGAGCAGAGTCGTCGTGCAGGAACAGAGAATTATCCAGGCATTGAAGCGATGGTGACAGCGTTGGAGTCGGTCACGCCAATAATCGCTGAGGTGAGTGCCAAACAGACGTTACTGCGCGATGCATTCATCATGCAAATGCAGACCCAATTCGTAGGTTTAAGAGTCATCAGTGAAGGTGCCCCGAGATTATGGAACACCGTACTTATGGTCATGCCACGTCATGACAATTTAAAATGGTTGACGCGGCTCTCTCGCCTGGGCTTTGCCATCTCGACTGGATCAGCCTGCAGCAGTGGCAAAGAAGGATCTTCCGCAGTGGTACAGGCCTTGGGTGCGAGTTGGGAAGAATTACGTCGAGTTGTACGTGTCAGCGGTGGTTGGGAAACGACTGTTGCTGAATGGCAGGCGTTGGCTGCTGCCTTTGCTGAAGCAGGTCAGAGCCTGGACTCTGGCGGCCGCCCAGGAATCTGAGCTTGAGGTAAGCGACTGAATGGCCCTGTCTTCCCGCCGGCCATGGTGGCGGTCATTTCACGACGTAACACGGGCAGCGCATTGACGATCGGAAATACGGCATCTCTTATCCAACCCAGTGGCAGCCAATCCGATTGGAATAAGGGTGTCGTCCATCGTGTCGCGAATTGATAGAATCGGAGATGTTGACGACGCCTCTTTGAGTATTGGTCCAGGGCATCTTCCAGCGGATGTTGCTGCAGAGTCTCGGCAAGGCAAGCCGCATCCATGAGGGCTAAATTGACCCCTTGTCCGAGCTGTGGACTCAGCGCATGGGCCGCATCCCCGAGCAGTGCCACACGATTGCCATGCCATTGCTTCATGCGCACATCGTGATACACCGCGGTAGCGATTTGCTGATGACTTTCGATCTGATTTAAAAAGGATTCAGCTTGGGGCGTTAGCCGCAGAACTTGCTGCTTCCAGTGGTCTAAAGATCCCTCACGCCACGCTGGAATCTGATCAATGCGGATACTCCAGAAAAGACTCAGAAGATCGTCACGGGTTCCAGTGGGCAAATAGCCATTCAGTTCACGAGTGGAGCCTACGCATTGCCAGAGCACCTGGGGATCAAATTCAGGCGTGCGTTTACCCATGAACCACAGCGCACCCCATGGATATCGACTGACCTTGGCTGGCACGCCACTTTGTTCCCGCATGGTGGAATGAGCACCATCGCAGATGAGGAGCAAATCATAGGGGCCGTGTGTTTGCCCAGACTGATCGTGTAAAACGGGGCGCTCGCTCGGAGCACGGCTGAGTCGCCTCATTTCGGTATTCCAGTGAATGGCCACACCCGCAGACTCAGCTGCGGATAATAGCACATCGAGCAAAGTAGCCCTATGAGTGCCCGCACCATAAAGATCCTGCCCAAGTTCACTGTAAGGTAAGTTGAGCAAAACGCGCCCCGAATGTGTTCGGCAATAGAGTTTGCTAATGGGTACGATGTGAGGCAGCAACGCCTCACTTAGTCCCAACTGATGTAACACGGCGAGTCCTGTGGGCTGCAAAAGAAAGCCAGCACCGACGCTTAGCTTTTTCTCAGCCCGCTCAAACAAAGTGACCTCATGTCCAGCGCGCGCGAGAAAGATCGCCGCTGCCGGCCCAGCAGTGCCCGAGCCGATGATGCCAATGCGAAAAGAAGCAGACATTCCTGTTGTTCCACCGCATGACTGCTTTTAGCAACAAAGGGAATCACTTTCGTCAGGGTTTAAGAGGAAATTCCACTGAGTTTTTATCGCGGCGGATTGTCTGAATCCAGGAAGTAAATCCAATGCTGCACAAAGAAGCGTTTCTCAGTGGGTAGCAGTTCGTCCGCTGTGCCGATGAGCGGCCGCAGGGAAGTGGACATTTGCAGTGTGACTACGGTGAAAAGGATGATCCATAGCTTCAGGTAGCTTTTGCTTTGCAGGCCTAGACTGCCGGCCGCGTTAAGGAGCAGACGTGTGCCGAAGTACATGCCGATGACCCAAAAGATGAGGGCTAAAAAGCCCATGAAACCAATGGAATCTGTTGAGGTGCTAAACACCCAGATAACCGGTGCAAAGCCGAGCATTAAGAGTCCGCTTAGTGCGACCATGCTGAGCAAAACGGAGACGATTTGATGCAGGCGTGCATTCAGTCCGTCAAGGGCGCTGAAGATGTAAAGGCTCGGCAAACAAATCATCACGGCAACGATCATTCCGACCGTGATTTTCAGCGGTGCCGCCCAAAGCTGGGTGCCGCCGGAGAAGCTGCCTAAAAGAAGACCAAAGACGGAGAGAGATACGATCATGATGATCAGCAGGCGTAGTGCGACAGCACTGTTTCCTGACTGACAGGCATGCAACAAACGACCTGGATGTTTGAGCAGGTTTTCCATGATGTTAGCGAGAGTCGTTGGACCTTCCATAGGCTCGATTGCAAAGTTCGAGACTTGTTTTGGCAACGCAGATGGCGAAGCCGATTCTGGTGTGGGTTCTGTATTCATAGGGTTATGATGTTATGGTTTATGGGATGTTTGAGCTGAGGAAAGTTAGCGTGCATTCAAGCGCCTTAGCGCCAAAAACATGGGCACGATGAGGGCGATCAGGAAGAGCCAGAGCATTAGACTGGTGATGGAACCGGAGGCCCCAGAAAGCATAGTCCAGACGGACTCATAAAAATTGCCATTAAAGGGATCAGCCCGCAGAAATTGAACCGGTAATTGAGGGTTCCCAAAGAAGGGACGCAGATTGTAAGAAAGCTGTGCTCCGACAAAAAGGTTGCCAGCTAGCCAAGAAATGAGCGTTCTCCAGCCGATGCTGACATTGCCGGAGAAGGTTTGGATCAGACGTAGCAGTTTGTGATTGGCCACGATGCCCGCAAAGGCAATGATGGCGGTGTTAAATAACAGAAACAGCCGATACCAATCCGAGGCACCTGTTTGACCAGGTCGTGGTGAATCGATGACAAGAGCTATGATGATCGGGCTGAGCGAGCCAACGATGAGACCAAAGATGGCAAAGCTCATCAAGCAGGCAGTCATGGTTTGCTTAAATGACATTCCAGAGCCTAGCAACTGCCCCAACATGCCATTGATCATCCCATTCACGGCTAGAGTCAGAAAGATCAACAGGGGCATTTTTATAGCCACAAAAACACCTTGAAGTGGAGCCCTCCAAAGTCCGAGACCAAAGCCATAAGCCGCACATCCGGCGATGATCGCCAGGATCAGTGGAGCCGCCGAATGGACAGTCAACGGCTCACGTAACCAAGCCGCTAATAGCGCAGGCTCACCACGTGCCAAAGTCTTCAGCTTGGAAAGAATGGCGGCTGGCGATCTCATAACTTTGTTGTGCAAAGTTATATACTTTGTGAAACAAAGTGTCAAGACAAATAGATTTGAACACAGTTTCTGAAGCCGTGGTCAAAGCAGGCCACTCACAAAACCATCAAAAACGAACGAGAAAATGGTTATACTTCGCCGGCCGTTTGCCTGCTTCTAAAAAAACTTACGGAGTAAAGACTCAATAAAGAATTTAAATCGACAGAGTTCGTTAGACCATCAGGTATAATGTTTACTGCAATGGAGTCGGACGCGAGGTCTGAAAGCCATAGGCCGGAATATTTCCTTTAGGGCTTTTGCAGGAAACGACGAAGAGAGAAGAGGCCACGATGAGGACGAGTGTGATGAGGATTTTCATGACTAGGAGTGACCGTGAGCGAAATGACAGCAAACGCAAGTCGAAGCTATTAGGACCATGCTTTCAAAAGGCCAGACGCCTTGTGCAGCGTTTCCTCCCATTCACGCTCGGGAATGCTGTCAGCGACGATGCCGGAGCCGACATGAAAGCAAATCTGATCTTTATATTTGACGGCTGTGCGGATGGCAATGTTCCACTGGCTGGTGCCATCAAAAGCGAAGTAACCTATAGCACCGGTATAGAGACCGCGCGGATGGGTTTCAAGCTCGCTGATGATTTCAAGTGCCCGTTTTTTCGGTGCACCACTGATACTGCCGCCTGGGAAACAGGCGCGGAAGGCATGGGCGTGATTGATCTCAGGTCTTAAGGTGCCAGTGACGGTTGAAACGAGATGGTAGACCTGTGCAAAGCATTCGACACGCCAGAGATCAGGTGTCTGTACGCTACCGAACTCGCATACTTGGCCTAAATCATTCCTTTCAAGATCGGTAATCATGAGCAGTTCAGCGCGTTCTTTGTCGCAAGCAAGAAGATCGCGGGCTGATTGGGCATCCCGATGCAAATCATCGGCAAATCTGGGTCGTGTTCCTTTGATGGGTCGGGTGGTGATGTTGCGGCCTGACATTTTGAGAAACAATTCAGGAGATGCTGAAAAGATGGTCGTCCCAGCCTGAGTCAAACAAGCAGCATATGGTGCCGGAGAGATTTGTCGGAGGCGCTCGTAAACAGCGAGAATGCTGGCCTCTTCTGCCCAATGAGCTAGCCACGGATATGAAAGATTGACCTGATAAATATCCCCTGCGGTGATATAATGCTGGGCGGCTTTCACACGGCTCACAAATTCTTGTCGAGACACTAGTGGCTCAAAGGCAAGAGGAGTCATTGATGGCGCTGGAGAAATGAAACCAGACTTAGGCAGATCAAAATGCCCCGTTTCAAACCAAGAACTAGAGGCATGATCATACTTTAGGACAGCTGGATAATGTCCGAGCTGAAAGAGTCCGTCAAAATTGACCCAGCCAAACAATCCTCCCGTTGTTCCCTGTGTTTGGCCATTTTCAAGAGCCTCTACCACTTTAGACCAATCCTGATCAATGTGGCCAGATAGCAAAAAACTAGGCTGCGCGGTGAGATAGGAATAAGAACCCGGTTCAGCAGTGGCGCTATCTAGCCATATGAACCCTTCATATTCAGCTATTTGAGCGGCCAACTGAGAAGGAGTTAAGGCTAAAGTAATGGGAATCCAGCCGCTTTGACTCACGGGATCTTCCTCAGACGCAGCGGAAAGCTGAGCAAGAGAATGGGAGGAAGAGTTTTGGAGCATTGACAGTATGGAGTGTGGACCGTACCATACGATTTTCCTGCGGCAATCGGCATGGCTTTCCCATTCTCCATTTTCAACGCTGATCGGGGCCGTGCAAGTCAGACGGCTCTTGGGATCTTATGCGCGCTTGTCCTCCTGCAAATGGGCTTAATGGCGCGCCTGTTATTGAAGGATGCTCCAATTGTCCCGAAAGAGCAGATTCCCGTAGCATCGTCAGGCTGGACTGCCCCGCCAGTGACGATCAGTCCACCTCCGGTGGGTCAGTTGGCTGCGTCCCCTGCTACTGCACCAGCGACTAGCGCCCCCACGCCAGGCTTTGGGCCTCCACCCATAGGTAGCTTTCAAGTTCCGACGGCACCTGCTCCAGCGCCCTCGTTTACCGCGCCACCAGCCTATTCAAAACCTGCGGCAGCAATTCCGGCACCCGCGATAGCAAAGTCTGCTCCGGCGCCGAACAAAGGGAGCGATTCGGCATCCAATATGCCCTTAGCAGAAATGGTGGATCTAGCAAAACAAGTGCGTGGGCTAGGAGACATGCAGGGTGCTTTGGAAGTGCTGAAACGAGCTGATCTGCAATATCCGGCATCTCCAGAAGTGATGTCCGAGACGGCCCAGTGCTATGAGCAAATGGGTCTAGGAGAGAAAGCCTCGGCGCTGTGGAAGCAGCTGGCCAGCATGGATGCCGTGCGCTCGGCTGGCTTTGGTGACTTGGCCAAACGTAAGCTGCAGGCAACGACGGGCTTGGACACGGCCGTTGCTTCGACAAGTGACTTTGCGCCGAAGGTGTTATCTTTGGGCGCATGTCAGGCCAATCGTGATCTCTCAGTCAGCAATGGAGAAAAAGTCGTTCTGCGAGTTCCCATTTTGCGTCAGGGTAATGCGGTAATCGATCCTTCACAGGTCGATATTGATGTGTATTTTTTTGACCGAGTGAATGGCGAGAAAGTTGCCCAAACCATTGCCGATGAACCGGTCTCCACCTGGGGTGCGTTGCCAGTGGATTGGAGCGGTGTGGGTGAAGAGCCGCTCGATGTCGCCTATTTTCTGCCGGCACTGACGCCGGGTGAGATTGCAGCTCACGGACGCCGTTCCTATCACGGCTACGTGGTCCGCCTCTACTACCAGCATAAGCTTCAAGATGTCGCCGCCGAGCCGCGTGACCTTTTGGACTTTGGTTCACACTCTGCCCCGACCGTGCCGGGCGGCGTGAATCCGCTGCTTCCACCCGTAACGAACTGACGGCCTGCCCAGCAAGCCAAGATGACCATTCTTTTTCTCGATTCTCAAACCACCACTCGTGCAGAACGCTCCAGTGCCCTTAGCCGTCAGCTCGATTGGGATGTCACCACAGTGGCATCCCTCGCCGAGGCCCGTGCCTGGCTGGCACAAACGAAGACGCTCGATCTCCTGATCACAGAAGCCATCATTGATGCGCAAAATAGTGGCTTCGACTTACGTGATGCTGCACTAGCTCGCTTTCCAGAAGCGCGTGTGCTTTTCACCACACGTTATGATCTCAAAGGTTATGAGGCCAGCATCGCTGGCTGGCCAGTGCTACAGGACGCGCCTTATTCCGTTGGGAAGCTCATGATCAAAGCTCAGGCTGCTATGGAAAGTGCCGCGCCGACAGAGGCCTTACAAGCTGAGCCGCCTGCCTTTTTAGCATCAGGCACCATGCTAGGTAATTATCAGGTCCTGGAAAGGCTAACCTTAGAGAACGAATCTGAAACCTACCGCGCCATTCAAGTGACGGTGCAGCGCCCAGTGGCCTTGGTCTTGATGAGGCCTGAATTACTCAGTCAGTCTGATTTGGTCGAGAATTTTAAAGCGCGCGAACGCTTAAAAGCTTCCGTTTCACATCCTCGTATAGCACCGCTTTATGAGGCAGGATCGGTGAATGGTTACCTATTTTATACGCGTGAGTTACCGCGTGGCCGAAGCTTGGACGAGATCTATGAGGCGGGCGAGACCCTTTCAGAACGGCAAATCACGGAACTCATCTATGGCGTCGCTGAAGCGATGGATTATGCCGTCGAACGTGGCTGCAACCATCGTCGTCTGAATGAGCGTGACATTTTTATTGATGCTGAAAATCAAGCAAGCATCGTGAATGTGTTCCGCCCAGGCGATAGACGCACGCGTGATCCAAAAGAAGAAGTCGCAGCACTCATGCGCATGGTTGCACCCCTAGCTAGCGAAGGAAAAGCTCGAGGTCTGGTAACATCGCTCATTTCAGAATCTCGGGATTGGACTGGTATCTTGGAAGCTCTCGATGAAGTCCGTGATGCCATGCGAGATCGATCGATCATGCGTCGGATCGAGAAAGAAGAAATCTCACCTCAAGGAACAAGCGGTGCCCCATGGTGGCTTTGGACAATCGCTATTGCCTCATTGTTTGTGGTTTTTGGACTTGGTAATTTTATTGGTAAAGTGACTCCGACAACGACCACGAAATTGTCGATTACGAGTCAGGAAATGATCGCTATTCCTGCTGGACCCTTTCAATATCAGAAGAAAGAACGACGTAACTTACCAGCTTTCTGGATCAGTCGCGATGAAGTGACCATCCATCAATATGCAGAGTTTTTAGCCGCGTTGAAGAAGCAACCGAACGCGAATTTCGATCATCCCGATCAACCGAAAACAAAGATCAGTCATACACCACCGAAGTGGGCTGAAACCTATGCCGCAGCCAAGGCAGGCAGCACCTTTAACGGCCAAGTCATGAGTCTAAACACTCCTGTTACTCAGGTGGATTGGTGGGATGCTTACGCCTATGCAAACTGGAAGGGTCAACGTCTTCCGACCGAAGAAGAATGGGAAAAAGCGGCTCGTGGCGATAAAGGTTTGCTCTTTCCCTGGGGAGATCAGTCTTCCAAAGACAACGCCAATCTGGGTGATGATTATGACGCCAACGGCGCCAAGGGTGGAAACAAAGATGGTTATAATTTATGGGCACCCACGGACCGTACCTCTGAAGACATCAGTCCCTATGGCATCAGGGACATGGCGGGTAATGTCTCTGAGTGGACAGCTAGTGAGTTTAAGAATGAGCCGTGGCCCGCTCACCCCGATTACCCTGACTTGAGAGTTCCAGTCGTTCGCGGTGGCCACTTCGCTCTAAAAAGTTCTAACGATTTACTCACTGCACGTTTCTTTGCTGAATCAGCTAATGAAACAACCCTTGCGCGCGGTTTTAGAACAGTGAGCGATGCGGCACCCGCAGGACGTAAATAATTGCATGGCCACTAAACCAACCACCATCATGCTAGCCGATGACCATGCCGTGGTGCGTCAAGGCTTCCGCATGATCCTCGCTGCTCAGTGGGACATGGAAGTCGTCGCCGAAGTTTCTAATGGCCGTGAGGCGGTAGAGAAAGCCGAGGAACTCCAGCCTGATGTCTGTGTGATGGATGTGACGATGCCAGAGCTCAATGGCATTGAGGCGACTCGGCGGCTCACCAAAGTATCACCGAAGACACGCGTCTTAGCGCTCTCGATGCATAAGGACAGCGTCTATGTGCGGGAGATCCTACGGGCTGGAGCAAAGGGCTATCTGCTCAAAGATAGCAGCGAGACAGACTTCTTGAAGGCCGTGCGGGCGATAGCCCAGGGTAAAGGCTATCTCAGCCCAGAAGTCAGTGATGCTGTTTTAGAGGATTACCGCAAACATGTCACTAACCCTATTGACCTGCTTTCCACTCGTGAGCGTGAAGTGCTGCAAATGATTGCGGAGAGTAAGACGAATAAGGATATTGCCAATACTCTGAACTTGAGCGTTTACACCGTTGAAGCCCATCGCGGGCGCATCATGGAAAAGTTGAATTTGCACAGCATTGGTGAGCTTGTGCGTTTTTCTGTCCGCAATGGCTTGATCGATTGAGGCTTTAATTCGCCTAGCAAGGCCAACATCTAATGACTTTTACGTTCTTTCGTATTACTCAAACCAACGTGTTACGCGGTCTAGCGCTAGGCTTTGTGTTGGTCATGGCATTACTCGGTGCAGCGGGTCTCATTGCGGTAAAACAGAGTCAGCGCATTCGGCAGAGCGTGGCGCAATTAGCAAGGGATCAACTGTTGATTGCTCGCCTGATACATGATGTACAGATGGAGGAAAATGCCATGACAGAGGTGCTCCACCAGCTGGCTCAAGTTCAAGGCCAACTGCCAGACCACAGCGCGCTTTTGGAAGACTTGGATAAGAGTGATCGGCAGCTAGCACGGCTATCGCAGGAGGCTCAGGAGGCGGCTGGCCAAGAACTCTGGCAGGATCTAGAGGCTAGTTTCAGGTCATTCACGGAAGAGGTCCACCGCGTGCTGGAAACGAAGACAGCTGTGCCGAGAGAGAATTTAGAATCTTTGTTCAAGCATCATGACCATGTCGTAGATCTGGTGAACCAACTCATCAAAGCAAGCTCCGAGCGCCTAGCCGCAGCGGAGCGTGAGATCGAACAGCAATCCAAGGATTTAGGCGATGATGCGGCGTTGCTTTTAGGGTCAAGTTTTATCCTGGCTGCTATCTGCGCTTTGCTCACTGTCGGCTTTGCGCGGCTGAGCATGCAGCGCATTCAGTGGCAATCGGAGGAACTCAATCGCGTCTCCTGGCACATGCTACAGACGCAAGAAGAAACGGCGCGGCGCTTTTCTCATGAACTTCATGACGAACTGGGTCAGTCACTCGCAGCGCTGCGCTCCAATTTGACCAAGGGAGCCACACGTGACTTTGACGCGCTACGGGCGGACTGCCTGCATCTTGTGGATGAATCCATCACCAATGTGCGGGAACTGTCGCAACTTTTGCGACCTGTGATTCTAGATGACTTTGGCCTGGATGCTGGTCTGCGCTGGCTGAGTGAGAAATTTGGTCAGAGGGCGCGTGTCAGCGTTGAATACATCTCGAATCTGACGGAGCGAGTGCAAAGCGAGACGGAAACGCATCTCTTTCGCATTGCCCAGGAGGCATTAACAAACATTGCACGCCACTCTCAAGCGACAGAGGTGCAGATAGTCTTGGAAAAAAACCCTTCCAAAGTCCGCCTGAGTGTTCAGGACAATGGTTGCGGCCTGCCGCATGAGCGCCTTGAATCTTCGACAAGCCTAGGACTGATTGGCATGAGAGCTCGCGCTCGTGAATGTGGCGGCACACTCGATCTTCAAATAGCACAGCCCAGTGGGCTGCGCATTGTCGTTGAGGTACCGCTGCGGCTGGTAGAAATGGAAGAGTAAAGGCAATGCCCGGCCCTATTTACCGCTAAAAAACGGTGCGCTAGAAAGAAGCCAAATACTGATGGTGTGGTTTTGTTCCCATTTGTCACCACCGCGTTTTTGGATGGTTTGCTCCATGAAGCCGACCTCTAAACGTGTGAATGGTGTCAACTTGCGACCAATACCAATGAAAGCACGGTTTTGATCAAAGTTGTTCTTTTTGACGTTACCGCCAAAGTTAAAGAAGACTTCATCCCAAAGTGAAAGGTAGGTTTTTTTGTCCTGTGTCAGTGGGATGCTGGTGCGCAGCATGTAACGGATGCGGTTCTCACCGCGCCAGTTGATGGTCTCTCCGCTAACCTTAGCCTGCTCTTCAATCCAGCGCTGTTCCAGGCGGACGCGATGCTGCCATTCAAGCCCGAAGAGATTCATTTTATAAACGGCTTGCTCCCAGATGCGGTGCTCGTCGAATTCATGAAGAGAGGGGAACTCACCATAAGGGTAAGTTTTTACATAGCCATAGCCTGCGCTGACACTGAGTGTAGGACTGATGGTGTAATTGATACCGGGACGAATGAGTAGCTGCTGCCATTCATTCCCCCAGTCTTCTCTTCGATTTTGAATTTCAAGGTGGAGACCCCAGGGAGAATTCAACAGTGGATGATCGCCCACATAGTTCAGCCAGAGATGGTATTGGTCTGCATGTTGATCGGCTGCATGAGCACTTACGATGCTAGCAAGTGCGAGGCATAGATAAAGAAAACGGCTTTTCATGGAAGAAAATAGGTTAAGCATGAAGACGGGCTGCGTGCGGGTGAGCAGAAACAGGTTTAAACTCCTCAAGGCCAGCTAAATAAAGTTCACGATTTTCGAGTTTCCAATCTTGGGCGAGTTCTTCTAGCTTCTTGATCACACTGTGATCGATAAAACTAGCAGATGAAAGGTCCACCGTCACTTTTTTATGTGTGGACAGTGTTACGATCACACCACGTAAGCCTAACCAGTTACTGAAAATGGCGGCTTGTTCAATCTTGATGACGGGATGGTCACCAGACTCATCCACTGAAGATTTGTGACTGAAGAGGTTCGAGATGCCTACTTTACCAGCAATGACATGTAGAATCAGTTTCATTAAAATACCGACAGCTACTCCAATGAGAAGATCTGTGGCTAGGGTGGCGATCAAGGTGGTCACAAAGACGATCAGCTGACCTTTACCGACTTCTAACATGTGCATGAATTCTTTCGGCGAGGCTAGATTGTAGCCGGTGAACACGAGCATCGCTGCGAGCGCAGGAAGCGGTATCTTATTTAGCAGGAAAGGCACGCTAGCTACCATGATGAGAAGGAAGGCACCGTGCCAAAAATTTGCCCAACGAGTGCGGGCACCGTTGCTTTTATTGGCTGAAGAACGGACAATTTCAGAGATCATGGGTAGGCCACCAATGCAGGATACCAGAGTATTGGCTGCGCCGACACCCAATAGGTCACGGCTCAGATTCGTGCGGCGCTGCCATGGGTCGAGTAAGTCGATAGCCTTTGCACTCAAGAGTGACTCCAGGCTACCGATGAGGGCAAACATAGCAATCCAGTAAATACCTGTGCTGCTAGCGATGCGGGAGAAATCAGGGAAGGCAATGCCATCTGCCATGTTAAGGGGCAGACTGACCAAGAAAGCCGAATCTAGTTTCAAATACATGCTCATGGGAATGCCATAAAGCAGCGCCCAAACAGGGCCAGGAATCAGCTGAACGATGCCCACTTTGATCCAGGGACGCAGGAAGAGAATGGCCAGACAGCCCAGACCGACGATGGCTGCACTAACATTCATATGGCTGATGCTATCGGGGATTTTGCCGAGAAGTTCAAAGGCCTCACCGTGGGGATGAAGAGCCTTGATAGATTTCCCCAAAAGCATGACGTGCACCTGTTTGGAAATGATGATGACGCCGATTGCTGCAAGCATGCCATGCACGGCGGCGACTGGGAAAAACTCGGCCAACTTGCCCATTTTGAATAGGCCAAAAAGCATCTGGATGACACCCGCAACGACGCCCACGGCTAACATGCAGCGGTAGCCTACCTGGTCGGGCTCACCTGGGACGGTGCTGAAAGCAGCCACAGTTCCCAGGACGATCGCGATCATGCCTGCCGCTGGACCTTTGATGGTCAATTCAGAATCACTCAAAAAGGTGGCCAGCAGCCCACCGACAATGGCTGTGAAAATACCTGCAATGGGTGGACAGCCGCTAGCTTTTGAAATGGCGAGGCAAAGTGGCAACGCGATCAGGAAGACCAAGAATCCTGAGAGGATATCCTTGCTGAAGTAAGTTCGGAAGCCAGCTAGGTTACCGACGGGTGTCGGTCCTTCGGGCTTTGAGGTGGGTGCGGGTGCAGACATGAGGGCAGTATTGGTGAGGGTTATTCTGAACGTTAATATTGACGCTCAGACTTCAAAGAAAATACATCCCATCGGCAGGTTATAATAAACCCCAGATCAGGGGTACTTCTCTTCAGGGCCGTAATACCCCCCGTGGACGGGATGGCGCAGAGGCTGTAGGCAGTGTTCATTAGGCATTACTAAATGAGCACTCATACCCATTCCGACACCTGTGGCCACGATCATACCCATGACGCTCATACGCCTGGGAATACACTGACGCACCTCCGCCATGTGGTGGATCATGCGGCGCATTTTTTACCTACACAGGGTCCTATCGGGGTCTTTGTGCATCACAACACCCTCCATTCCCTCCAGCACAAGCGCTTTGAGCAAGCGGTGATGGAAGCAGCAGATATTTTTCAAGCCGAACCCTTCCTTTCCGAAGAGACTTATCAAGCCGATCGTCGCCGCCATCGCATCCATGCTGAGGACATTGATGATGTTCTCAATCGCCAGCCAGATGCGGAGATCCTTCCCGGCACACTCACTCGGCGTCAACTTCGGCGGGCCATGCTTATCCCCGGTGTGCGTCGAGTGAATGGCATTAATGTTTCATGGCAAATCGAAGAGGGAGACTGGCTCACTTCTTTTAGAGAAGATCTGTCGATGGCCGCTGCCGATATGCTTGGGGCGGATACACCGAAGGCGCTTTGGGATGCTTGTCTGGAGAGGGTTAAGTCGCAACCCGCTCCAGTCGCTGGAAAGCCTATTCGTCCGCGTGATGCTGTGCTTGCTAAGTTTGGCATTGATATGGATCTCATCATCCATCCACCGTTGATCCGTCTCACGGGAGCCTACCTTGATCAGGGTATCGCTTATTGGCCCATGCCTTTGCGGGAGAAAGGCTTGCTCGTGGCAGCACGTCAAATTATGCCACAAGCGCTGGCCATTTTTCCTGCGCATCTTACGGGCGTTCGTCAGCTGTTTCTGGATCAAGAGGCAAAGAACATGGATGCTGAATCTGTTGTTTTGGATGCCTTGCAGCAGTTAGCTGTGCCTGAGGTCGATTGGGAGAAATTCGTCACCGAAGAACTCGTCGCCCTGCGTGGTTGGGCTGGTATGATTCGAATGTTGGAAAACGACATTACGTTATGTCCTCATGATCGTGTGCGTTGCTCAATCATGGAGTTCCTTGCTTTACGGCTTACCTACACGGTGGCTGCCCTTCGCGACATTGCCGGAGATACCACGAGCTGGCATAGCTTCGCTTTACCCAACCCAAGTTTTGATCCGCTTACCCACGTGGCTCGCGTCTTTGATGTCGCTCAACTTCTCGGCATCACGAGTCACATGATGCGGGTGCTTTCAACGGAGGATCTTGTTCGACTGGATCACGAAATTCTTGAGTGCAATGAAATTGAGCGTCGTCGTATCCTGCACCTTGCCTATGAGCGCCGCCATGAACGCCGTATTTTGATTCCACTGGCCAAACATCGCGCCATGCCGCCTTTAGAGCCGATCAGTGATCGTCTTGCAGCTCAGGTTGTATTCTGCATCGATGAACGTGAGGAATCTATTCGCCGTGCTCTTGAAGAAGTCGATCCGCAGATTGAGACAGTGGGTGCCGCCGGTTTCTTTGGCGTCGCCATTGATTATGCAGGGATCGATGATGCTGGGGGTGTTTCTCTCTGCCCAGTCGTCGTCAAACCGGCTCATTCAGTGCGTGAGGTGCCGATCACCCAGGATACCCATTTGGATGAAAAGCGACAGGGCTTGCGCCGTGCCTGGGCCAAGCTGGTCCGCAATGGATTCATTTCATCACGTACTCTCGTTCGTGGTTGGGTAAGCACTGCTTGTCTGGGCTTTCTCAGCCTCTTCCCACTCGCGCTTCGTGTGCTTACGCCGCTTGGTTATGGACGCTTCATCAAGCGTCTCAATCGTGCCTTTCTGCCAGAGCCGAAAACGGAGTTCACCTTTATGCAGGACGATCTGGCATCTCGTAATGCCACCAGTGGCCTTGTGAGTGGCTTCACCACACAGGAAATGGCGGATCGTGTGTACTCAGTGCTCGGACCCGCAGGCTTGCACAAAGCTCACGCGCGCCTTGTGGTCATTCTGGGTCACGGCTCGACTAGTTTGAACAATCCTTATGAATCAGCCTACTGTTGTGGAGCCTGCGGAGGCCGCACAGGTGCTCCCAATGCACGTTTGTTTGCCATTATCGCTAATCGTCCCGCCGTGCGTGAAGCCTTGCGACTTAAAGGGGTCATCATTCCCGAAGATACATGGTTCTTGGGCGGTTATCATGACACTTGCAGCGATGACGTCGAGTTCTTTGACATGGATCTGATGCCCGAAACTCACCGTGGTGATCTTAGCCGCGTGCGTAAGTCACTCGACAAAGCACGCACGCTTAGTGCTCATGAGCGGACGCGGCGGTTTGAAGCAGCAAGCCCTGACTTTACCCCTGAACTTGGATTGCGGCATGTTCAAGAACGCGCTGAGCACATTGGTGAACCAAGGCCGGAATATGGCCACTGTACCAATGCTGTAGCGTATGTGGGGCGTCGTGAGTTCACTCGTGGACTGTTTATGGATCGTCGTGCTTTCCTCATCTCGTATGATGCGACGAAGGATCCAGACAATGGTGCACTTGGACGCGTGCTGGGCGCGGTGATTCCTGTCTGTGGCGGGATCAATTTGGAATATTACTTTTCGACCGTTGATAACGAAGCCTATGGTAGCGGCACCAAACTACCGCATAACATCAGCGGGCTCGTTGGTGTCATGAATGGATTTCAAGGTGATCTACGCACCGGATTGCCGGTGCAAACGGTCGAGATCCATGAGCCTGTTCGTATTCTTTTTGTTGTAGAATCGACACCTGAGCGACTGATGAGCGTGATCCAAAAAAATCCTGAGCTAACAGAGTTTGTTTGTAACCAATGGATTCGTTTAGCCACCATGGATCCAGAGGATGGTCATATGGAAGTTTATCGTGACGGCGTTTTTGAAAAACTAGAAGGCAACGAAGAGCCTCTGCCAATTGCCCAAAACTCCAGGGCCTGGTATCGAGGCAAGATGGAGCACCTTGCACTGGCACGGATCGACCCTAAAGCCGCCTGATCGTCTCGACCTTTATCACCGCAAATTCGATTACCGCAATGTCACTGCAAAACCTTATCCTTATCCTCATTGCCACTCCTGGCATGCTCTTCCTTGGCCTGAGTCTCGTCTGGCTTTTAGGGGGGAATATTCCAGAGCGTGCCATGTCACGCTTGACGAAGGCTGTCTATTCCTTGCTTGCCATCATCACGGCTTTAATCGGCTATCAAATGTGGAGTCAAGATTTGACGTCGGTCCATGTTTCACTTGGAGATTGGTTTACCGTGGCGCACTACGGTTTTCCTCTCTCACTGTTGATTGATAAGCTTTCACTGCCACTGGTCGGCATCACCGTGGTGCTCGCTGGCATTGTCGGATCATTTTCTGTCCGTTATCTGCACCGCGATCCAGGGTTCTTTCGCTTTTTTCTGTTACTGCATCTTTTCACATTCGGCGCACTTCTTGTCTTCATTGCGGATTCACTTGATCTACTGATCGGTGGTTGGGAGCTTGTCGGGATTACCTCTGTGATGCTTATCGCTTTCTTTCAGTATCGGCCTGATCCGGTTCGGAATGCGCTCCGTGTTTTTGGTACTTATCGCATTGCAGATCTATTCATGTTGGTGGCAGTCTTTCTCGCGCATCATTGGTTTGGCACAGCCTCCTGGGGTGGCATGTTTAGCGGTGATTGGCCAGGACACTTGAATAAGCTCGATGGTGGTGCGGCTAGTTTCATTGCCGTTCTCCTTGTTTTTGCTGCCAGTGGTAAAGCTTCACAAGGCCCCTTCTGTGGTTGGCTTCCGCGTGCCATGGAAGGCCCGACTCCATCAAGCGCTGTCTTTTATGGCGCCATCTCCGTGCATGCAGGGGCTTATCTATTGCTTCGTGTTCAGCCTCTCATTCATTCATCATGGATTGCTACGAGTTTGGTAATCTTTATTGGCCTGACGACAGCGTTTCTTGGTACAATGGTTCACCGCACGTGTGCAGATGCGAAGACCTCACTCGCCTATGCTTCGCAAACACAGTTAGGTCTCATCTTTGCTGAGATCGGCTTTGGCTGGACGAACTTCGCAGTGATTCATCTCGTGAGTCATGCGATGCTTCGCACCCTGCAGTTTCTGCGCTCGCCCTCCATGTTGCGTGACTATAATCGTGTCCACGCAGCTGCTGGCGGCAAGATTGATCCCACAGGCGAATACTTTGAATCATTGTTACCAAAGAAGATTCAAATCTGGCTCTATCGCTTTGCCCTCGGTCGTGGCTTTTATGATGCCATTTTAGATCGCTTCATCATAGCCCCTGTAATGGCCGTTGCTCGTTTTCTAGCCATTTTTGATCCCGATATTTCGCCCCCCAAAGTTGAGCCGGTTACTCAGCCAACGACCTTGAAGAACTAGCCCATTGAAGCCCTTTCCCATGCAATTCCTTTCGTTACCATACATTTCCATTGGCATTGGCTCCTTAATCATAGGTGCCTGCATTTCACTGCGTGCAAAAAGTCCACGTATGGGTGCCGTTGTGTCATCCATCATTGCTTTTTTAAGCTTTCTATTAGCCGCACGTGAAGTGGCGCTCATCAATCATGGGCGCTTGTTTGACCCTTTCCTAACTTGGTTTGATGCCGATGGTTTAGATGCGGTCCCGATGGCGTTCTTTGCCGCATTAACCGTTATGTTTGTCACCGTTGCACCCAAACGAGATGCGGGGGGCCGTTCTCTTGCGGGGATGCTGATCATCGCAGCCGCGACGCAGATTTCGTATGCTGGAGCAAATTTAGCTGTCTTGGCTACCGGCTGGTGGCTCACTTGCGCGCCTTTTATTCTGGGGATGTTTGGCAAATATCCCGGTCGGCGGTTTGAAAATACGTTTCTGATTGCTAGCTCCATCGCTCTGACTGCCGGCATTCTACTTTTGCACCACATTGAAATCGATGAACTTTCCCACACCTCCATGCTGGCCTTTGGGTTGCTCATCATAGCGGTTGTCTTGCGGAAAGGAGTGTTTCCTTTTCATGGCTGGATGGTGCACGCTTTTGAGTATGGCCCGCTTCTTCCCACCGCGCTTCTTTTTAATGGACATCTCGGGGCATTACTCATCGCCAGATCTGAGACGACGGCTTTACCAGTGACTGCCAAACATGCTCTTGATATTCTCGGTATGGTGGCCTTAGCAACCACGGTGATTACAAGTGTCCGCGCTTTTGCAGAGAAAAAGCCACGTCGTCTTCTCGCCTATCTATGTCTCAGTCAGGCTAGCTTTATTCTCGTTGGGTTTGCCACTGCGAATGTGCAGGGTATCACTGGCGGACTGATTCACTGGCTTGTGGTCTCCACAGCGTCGGCGGGTCTCATCTGCATCGTTCGTATGCTGGAAGTGCGTTTGAGTGTGATTGATGATCCATCTGGTCATCTGGGTCTTGCTACGAAAGCGCCAAGACTCGCCACTTTCTTCCTCGTATGTGGACTCGCTTTGATTGGCTTGCCAGGCACGCTTGGCTACTGCGCAGAGGATCTGCTCTTTCACGGCGCTTTGGAAAATCATCCCTGGGTCGGTCTTTGTTTGCCTATAGCTACGGCCTTCAATGCCATCAATATCATGCGCCTCTTCAGCATCCTCTTCCTTGGCGTATTGCCGAAGCATGTCATTGATATTCCCGATGCTCTGCCAAGAGAGCGCTGGCCACTGGTGGCATGCGTTCTCTTTTTAGTGATAGGCGGACTGCTTCCAGGACGCATCGTCTCATGGCGGTCTGATGCTGCAGATCAGATCTCTGGTGCTCTTGATTACCAAGAACCGCATACACCCTCTGCATCAGGGCATTAGAAGATCTAACTCACTTTTTCTTTGTCTCCAGCTTATGCTTGATCACTTCAATGGCGATCGGTAGCACAGAGACAAAGATGATGAGTAAGGAGACGAGTTTGAAATTGCTTTTGATGATGGGGATGTTCCCCAGCGCATAGCCGAGCATGGAAATACTGACCACCCAGAGCAATCCGCCGCCCAGACTGAAAGTGAGAAACCTACCATAATCCATGCGGCCAAAGCCAGCCGTGAAAGGTGCAAAGGTACGGACAATCGGCACAAATCGAGCGATGATGATGGCGCGGCCACCGTGCTTCACAAAGAAGTGCTCTGTTTTGGCTAGATAGTCACGTTTGAACCAGCGCTGGGTGACGATCCAGGCACCTGATTTACGACCGATCCAGTAATTCAAATTGTCACCAATGATCGCTGCCAGCATCAGTAGAGGAATGATGATCTCAATACGAAGCAGTCCCTGAGCAGCAAGGGCACCGACGGCAAACAGGAGTGAATCTCCCGGAAGAAAGGGAGTAACGACCAGACCCGTCTCACAGAAGACGATGGCAAACAGCAGGATGTAAATGGCCGTGCGATGCTCTTCGGCAAAGCCTTGGAGATGTTTATCCACATGGAGAACGTAATCAATGAACTGACTAATCATGAGGCCGCGACTGTCCGTTCTTTGTGCTTAGCAGCAAATGGAAAAGTACAAGCATATTCACACTTGCAGAACCCTTGTATTCCGTCCCAAGATGAGAGTATGGAATCCCACGAAGTCATTCGCAACGCTTTATCCAAGGCCCACGTTAAGGAAGTCGCTGAAAAGATGGGCGTGTCCCTTTCACTCGTTTACAAGTGGGGTGAAGGAGCTGATCCCAAAAGTGGCAGCGGCACGAGTAATCCTTTAGATCGTGTCCATGACCTCTACGAAAACACGCAGGATGATCATTTGATCCAATGGCTATGCAATAAAGCCGATGGATATTTTGTCAAAAATCCGCCTACTAATAAAAAGCCAGGTAGAGAGGTCATGCCAGCAACCCAGGAGATCGTACAGCAATTCGCGGACCTGCTTTCAGCTATCAGTCACGCTGCTTCTGATAATAGCATCAGCGTCGCCGAATCAGGCCACATTCGTCATGAGTGGGATGAACTAAAGCGTCTGACTGAGCGCTTTGTCAAATGGTGTGAGGTGGGTGATTTCGTTCACCTCGCCGATGATCTAAAAGTGAACCGCAGCAGTGGATCAAAGCACTGAGGGGATCAACGCTTTCAATTGTTTGCTCATTCTTTGAGACGTACGAATTGAGTAACTTCTTCTTGGTAAAAGAGACTCTCACTTCACGCCTTTGACCTCAAATCCTTCGGCTTCAAGAACAGCTCGTATTTTGGCGGGTTGATCGCCTTGGATTTCGATACGTTTGTCTTTTACCGTGCCGCCACAACCACAAGCTGAACGCACACGTTTGGCAATCGTTTCGATCACTGAAACTGGCAGATGAGTGGCGAAGTCTTTGATCACAATGACTGTTTTTCCCCCACGATGCGCTGTCTCACGTTGGAGAGTGACGCGGCCCATTTTCCACAGTCTCTGTGGAGAGCCCTCAGTGCCCTTCTCTGGTGGGCCAGGAGGCAAATCAGGGATGCTAAGATTGGCGAATGGATTGATGCTGGAGTCCGGTTTCATGGCTTTGGATTGGCTAACCATTCACTTCAAGTTTAAGCCAATCGGTTCAAGAGAGAAACATTTCATGGGCAAAAAAATGGCAATGACCGATCTTCCGGATCCAATCATTGCCGCTTTCGAAGATTAAAGGCGTCTCTATTTCATCAATTCGGCCACTTTAGGACCAATGGCATCTGCCCAGATTTGATAGCCCGCAGCTGATAGGTGTAGGAAGTCGGGCATGATGTCTTTTGTCAGGCTGCCATCAGGTTTCAGAAACTTTTCGCCGATATCCAGGAAGTGGATGTTTTGACCATCATGCAGTTTGGCAATGATCGCATTCACCTGTTTCAACTTATTGCGCCCTGGATTGGGAGCAGCCTTTTCTCCACGAGGAAAGACAGCGAGCAACAGGATCTTTGCCTGGGGCTGCTTGGCGCGGATGGTTTCCACAATGACGGTTACACCTTTGGCGATTCCATCAGCCGGATCGCTGCCAGAATTGTTGGTGCCGATCATGAGCACAACGGCCTTCGGTTTGATGCCGTCTAATTCGCCATTAGTGATGCGCCAAAGGACATGCTGAGTGCGGTCGCCACCGATACCGAAGTTGGCGGGCTTGTATGGACCAAAGGCTTTGTCCCAAATGTCTTTCTTACCTCCCCATCCTGCTGTGATGGAGTCTCCCAGAAAAATCAATTTTGCTTGGCCTTCCTGGGCTATTTTCACGAAGCGCTCGTGGGCAGCTTTGAAGCCGGGATTCACTTTGCCATCAGCACCGAATTTTTCGGCTGCGATATCTGGTGCCTGTGGTGGTAAAACGACGATCGGTTTGGCTACTGGCTTGATGGCTGGAGGCGTGGTCTCCGCCTGTAAGCCAGTGGCGATTAAAAAAACTGTGGCAAGAGTAAGGGTGCTTTTTTTCATGCAAAACCCAGTGTGATCAGCCACAGAATCACTGACAAGGCTATTTTCATCTGAGGGTGAACTTATTCATGAAACTCTTTTCCGATTTGTGACAAGACTACGTGGTTGGCGTCTTTTGAACACTTACGTGCATGGGTCAGGCTAACAGTTGCTAATGCGGCAGAATGCATTGAATTGGCAGCATGCGATTCACTTTCTTTCTGTGTTATGCAGTCATGATGCTGACGGCAGTGGTGGGAGCTTGTTTTGGGCAGGTCTCGGAATCACCAGCGCCGGTAGTATTGCCTGCACCTCTATCGCAGGAGACACCGCCTGATAAAAAGGAGACCCTGCGTGCGCTTTTACAAACACGAGATGGCATCCGAGCAGCCATGGATGAGCAGCGGAAAAAGATCCAGACGACCACGGGTGACTCTGCGAAGTTAGAGATTCAGCAGCAAATTGAAATTTTAGACAAGCGCCGACAAGAGGTAGAGCGGGACTTCACGGTGTTGGTTACAGGTCTGCAATCCACCAATGCTTCAGGTAGTCCCACACAAAAAGTGGCACCCTTAAGCATCCAGGATGAGATGAGTCAGCTGCTAACGCCGATTTTTACCGATTTGCGAGCCCTGACACAGAAGTCGCGTGCCTTTCAGGAGTTGGCGGAGGAGTTGATCAGGCTCAAAGAACGCGAGGAACAAGAAAAGCGAGCTGTGGCAGAAATTGATAAATTGTTAGCGGAGCTCAAAGCCTCAAAGACACCGGATCCAGTTTTGCGTTCTGCTTTAAATGAAACGCGCAAGGCATTTCAAGGACGTCTGGATGAGGTAACGAGTCGAACCGCCGCCGTGCAGCACCAACTAGGTGAGTTGAAAATTACGGGGGTGTCATTTTGGAAAGATCTTGGGTTGCAGGTAAAGCATTTCGTCTTCATTCGCGGCACAAACATTCTTTTGGCGCTGCTCGTGTTCATGGTGATTTTCTTCGGACTGCGTACCTCGTATGCCTATTTCATGAAGGTCATCGCAGTGCGTAAATATCAGCGTCTGAGCTTTATGCTGCGTGTCCTAGATGTTGCGCATGAAGGTGGTGCCTTGTTGTTGGGTCTTTCTGCTGCGCTTTTGGTTCTGTATGCGCGGGGTGATTGGTTGCTTGGCGGCTTAAGCCTCCTAGCTCTGGGTGGTCTGCTAATGACTGCAAAGACAGGCATCGCTAGGCATTTAGAGCAGTTGCAATTTCTTCTGAATCTCGGTCAGGTGCGTGAAGGTGAGCGGGTCATCATCGCAGGTGTGCCTTGGCGTGTGGGCACCATTTACATGTTCACACAGCTCACAAATCCAGCCATGCCAGGAGCCAGTTTGCGACTTCCCTTGCAGACTTTAGCTGCCATGACCTCTCGGCCGAGTAAGCTGGGCGAAGCTTGGTTTCCCTGTGAGATAGGTTCTTGGATTTTAGTCAATGGCAGCACGCTAGCTCAGGTGACTGACATCACGCCAGAACATGTCGTCATCTCTTATCAGGGAGGATTAAAGCGATGGATTCCCATGGCTACTTTCATCACCATGGACACAGCTTCTCTTAGTGGAGGCTTCTCCCGTAGTATTACTCTCGATTATCATGTCAGCGATGAATCGATGAAAGCAGTTGATGTCGTGAAGCATCTGAAAACAGCTATCCGTGAGTGTTTACTTCGAAGCATCAGATCCGAAGAATTGCGTGATTTGAAGGTTGAGTTACAAAACAGCCAAGGAGCCATCCATGTTTATGAGGTGACCGCGCTGTTCACAGGTGGTCTAGCCCCACAATACCAAAGTCTCCAAGCCCTGCTTCAGCATGCAGCGGCAGAAGCGAGCAACCGACTTTGAGATCCTGAATTCAAAGCTGGCTGCCTTCAAGGCTTCGAAAGTTCGGTGATCTTGGCAGCAAGCGCTTCGAAAGAGAGGCGGTCACTGTTGTTCTTACTGACGGTCTGGCCTTGGGATCACGATCTACAGTGCAGAAGATGCCGACTGGAGAGTTACGCTGGTTGAGGCTAAGCCGCATTGCGCTCGATGCGCTTTTTCAGGATCGGAGGCCGCTCGCCTTTAACAACGGCTTCATTGATGGAGACGGACTTCACATCCACACGGCTGGGCACCTCATACATTACATCTAGCATGATGCGCTCAAAGATGCTGCGCAGTCCACGGGCACCTGTGCCGCGCTTCACGGCCTCGCGGGCCATTGCTAGTAGGCCGTCTTTATTGACGGAGAGATCCACACTCTCCATGCTCAGTAGCTTTGCGTATTGTTTCAGCAGCGCGTTTTTGGGTTCAGTCAAGACGCGCACTAGCTCCTGCTCGGTCAGCTCTAGCAGCGAGCAGACGACTGGGATACGACCGACAAATTCGGGGATCATTCCGTAACTTACCAGATCCTCAGGCTCTACTTCCAGCAGGCCGTCTGATTTAGATTTAGTCTCGGTTAATTGAGGATTGCTAAAACCCATGGTGCGGCTGCCTTTTCGGCGCTTCACGACTTGGTCCAGGCCTACAAAGGCACCGCCGCAGATGAACAGGATGTTTTCTGTGTTTACCTGAATGTATTCCTGCTGCGGATGTTTCCGTCCTCCCTGCGGTGGCACATTGCAGACGGTGCCCTCAATGATTTTCAGTAGGGCCTGCTGTACGCCTTCACCAGAAACGTCACGGGTGATGCTGACATTGCCTGTGCTGCGGCCGATCTTGTCGATCTCATCAATGTAGATGATGCCGATCTCAGCGCGGGCCACATCAAAGTCCGCCGCTTGGAGTAAACGCAGAATGATGTTTTCCACATCTTCACCGACGTAACCTGCCTCGGTCAGGGTTGTGGCATCCGCGATGCTGAAGGGCACATTCAAAATTTTGGCCAGTGAACGTGCTAGGAGAGTCTTCCCGCAGCCGGTTGGACCCAAGAGGAGCACATTACTTTTTTCAATGTCCACTTCATTTGCGTCAGATATCTTGCGTGGACTGCTGTCCCTGCGCATGGCTTGCTGACGGCTATGGACGATGCGTTTATAATGATTATGCACTGCCACGCTAAGTACCTTCTTTGCTTGAGCTTGGCCGATGACATGTTGGTCCAAAATGGCAGCGATGTCCGCCGGTTTTGGTACAATGAGGCCCTGTGGTTGATCGGCCTCCTGAGCGTTCTCTTTATCCAGGATGTTTTTACACACCCCAATGCAGCTGTCACAAATGAAGACCCCAGGTCCAGCGATGAGCTTTCTCACCTCGGCATGACTTTTACCGCAAAAAGAGCAGAGGGTGACAGTGGAGGTGCGTGGCATGGGGGTAGCTGTAATCTCGCACGCGGCAGCTCGTATCGTCAAGACAAGACGAGCCATGAAACATTTTCGCGACGTAACCCATGGTTGTGCTCTACATTACCGCTTTTATTCCATGAATGACTTCGACTTTATCATCGTCGGCAGCGGCGCAGGCGGGCTGAGCGCGGCACTGCATGCCAGTGAACACGGGCGAGTGGCCGTTATCACGAAGCGTGGTGCGCTTGATTCGAACTCAAACTGGGCACAGGGCGGTATCGCCTGTGTGACCAGTGAGACGGACAGCATCGAGCAGCATGTGAGTGATACGCTGATCGCTGGGGCGGGCCTATGCAATGAGGAGGCTGTGCGCATCATTGTGACCGAGGGGCCGGAGCGTATTGCTGAGCTGGTGAAGTGGGGTGTGGACTTTGATCAGCGTCCTGCATCGGATGGACATCTGGAGTTTGATCTAACTAAAGAAGGCGGCCACTCCCAGAGGCGCGTGCTTCATGCAGCTGATGCCACGGGGCGGGAGATCACAGAGAAGTTGCTGGCGGAGGTGCGCACGCGGCCAAACATTACGCTTTATGAAAATCACTTCGCCGTGGACATCATCACCACAACAAAGCTCGGCTTTGTCTCTGAAGATCGCGTCCTGGGCCTTTATGTGCTGAATGAGGAGACTCGGGAAGTGCTGACTTTCCGCTCGGACCGCGTGGTGCTGGCCACAGGTGGCTGCGGACGCGTGTATCTTTATACTACGAATCCTCGTGTGGCCACTGGTGACGGCGTGGCCTTGGCCTGGAGAGCAGGTGCCAGCGTGGCAAACATGGAGTTCATCCAGTTTCATCCGACCTGCCTCTACCACCCCGAAAAGCGCTCCTTCCTCATCACTGAGGCCATGCGTGGAGAAGGCGCACGTTTGATCGGCGCGGATGGGAAGGACTTCATGCAATATTACGATAAACGCGGGACACTGGCGCCCCGTGACATCGTGGCGCGTGCGATCGACCACGAGATCAAGCGCACGGGCGGACCTTGTGTGTATCTCGACATTTCTCACAAGCCTGCGGACTTCATTCTTAGCCATTTCCCCAATATTCATAAAGCCTGCCTAGAGGTGGATATCGACATTACCAAGCAGCCAATTCCGGTTGTCCCAGCTGCGCATTATCAGTGCGGTGGCGTGGTCACCGATGTGAATGGAGCGACTCGTATCCGCGGTCTCTGTGCTGTGGGAGAAGTCGGTTGCACGGGCCTGCATGGCGCCAATCGATTGGCAAGTAACTCATTGCTGGAGTGCCTAGTCATCTCCCACCGAGCGGTGGAGCACATGCTACGCAAAATGCCCATTGGCAAAGAATCCGAGCAAGTGTACACAGTGCCGCCCTGGCAGAGTGGTGTGGCGGTGGACAATGATGAACTCGTGGTCATCTATCATAATTGGGATGAGATCCGCCGCCTGATGTGGGACTACGTCTCCATCGTCCGCACTGGCAAACGTCTGCAACGCGCCGCCGCCCGCTTGCGCAATCTGAAGCGAGAAGTGCAAGAGTTTTACTGGAACTTCCGCATCACCAGCGAGCTGCTAGAGCTGCGTAATTTGGTAGAAACCGCGTCGCTCATCGTCGAGTGCGCCATCCGTCGTCACGAAAGTCGCGGCCTGCATTACACGCTGGATTTCCCGGACAAAGACGAAGCCCGAGCGCCGGTAGATACGACACTGCGGCGGTATTAGCTAAAGAAGACTTTCTCCGCAGTCTTTCGTAACATCCAGGCTTTGTCGCTCTCGGTGAGAAAGTCTAGGCGATCACGGATGAGCGAGATGGAGTCATGGTAGTTATGTCCTGGATCGACTTGAAAGGGGCAATCACTGGCCCACATGAGTCGATCTGCACCGAAGGAGTCGCGGCATTCTCGGATCATCTGGGCAAGATCCAAGTACGGCGCTGTTTTTTTACCCAGTGCGTAAAAGGCGGAGGTTTTCAGAGTGACTTTCGGATACTTGGACAAATGCAGCAGGCGATCCAAGTGCGTACGTGTGATGGGACCTGCCATGCCGACCCGTGCAAAGTGGTCGATAACGACGGGTGTCTGCGGATGCTTGGCGCACATTTTTGCGATCGGACCGAGTGCCTCAGGATTGATGAGCAGGCACAGGTTGAGTCCTTCTTCGGCACCCACGCGCCACATCTCTTCTATGCCAGGAGAAGCTAACCAAGCCTCTACGTCTTTGCCTTTGGGAGACAGTCTGAAACCACGTACACCCTGTTTTGCTAGCAGCTTCATCTGAGCGCTCACATCGGCTGTCGTTTCATCAATGATGGCTACGCCGGAAAAAATGCCCGGATGCGCGGCCATCATGTTCAGCATGTAGTGGTTATCCGTTTTGTAATAACTCATCTGGATGAGCACGATACGCGTCACGCCTTCAGGCTTGGTATGCGCAAAGAGCTGATCTGGCGTGAAGCTGGGCGGAGCCATGTCCTTTTGCTCAAAGCCTGCTGCGAGTGGATAGGTCTGCGTGTCAGGCGTCCAGACATGCACATGAGCATCAATAAACGAACTGTTCTTCGTCGTGGCGCAGGTGGCCAATGGAGCGCTCAAGGCGGAACTGATACTGGTAGTGATGAAGTGACGACGGCTGGTCATGGTGATTCAGCTATTACTCGAAGTTTAGCAGGAATCTTCTCTGAAACTCTAGTGCCTGTTCCACCTGATCTAACGCCACAGACTCATCGGCGGTGTGTGCCCGGTCGATGCTACCTGGTCCAAAAACGATACTCGGAATGCCAGCACGGGAAAGCTTACTGGCATCACAACCAAAGGGTACGCCGCAGGGTTCAGGGTTTAAGCCAAGATCACGTAAGATTTGGGAAGCTGTCTGAGCCACGGCTGATTCAGTGGGTGTATCCAGCGCCTCATCGACGAGAAGCAGCGGCTCTTCAATCTCGGCTGAGATTCCAGGCAATTGATTCAAAAGGTGCTCATAGTGTGCCACAGCGCTGGCTGCACTCTCGCCTGGCAGTAGGCGGCGGTCGATCTCGATAGCACAGCGATCGGGTACAAAATTCACCTGCACGCCACCGCTGATCACCCCCACATTGCAGGTGCCGCAGCCGACCAAAGGATGCTGGATTCCTGCTAACCGCGCATTGTCTGCTTCAATGGCGGCAAGGACCTGCATCATGTGCGTGATGGCATTCACTCCAAGATGTGGTTTTGAACTATGCGCTGATTTTCCATGCACCACAATCCGGCAGCGCAGCACGCCTTTAGTAGCGATCACGGCCCGCATTTCTGTGGGTTCGGCCACAATGGCCGCGTCTGCTTTGAGGCTTTGGCAAAGCTTCACCACGCCACGATAGGAGTACTCTTCATCCACGACAGCCGCTAAGACCACTTCACATGGCGGTGTGATGCCAGCTTCTTTCAAAGAAAGCATGGCGTGCATCATCGTGGCTAAGCCTGCTTTCGTATCGCAAGAACCCCGACCATACATTTGACCATTCCTGATGATGGGATCAAAAGGCGGGATAGTCATACCTTTGACGGAAACGGTGTCTGTATGGGCTTCTAATAGAAGACGCCGATGCAGTTGGCGGCCAGGAAGGCGTGCCATGATGTTCGGGCGTCCTGGGAAGACCTCTTCTTCCCAGGTCTCGATCCCATGCTTCTGGAAAAAGCGCCTCACATAGGTCGCCACTTCCCGTTCCCCTGGCCCGCCCTCATAGGACGAGTTCACGCTGTTGATGCGGACTAGCTCTGCGAGGGTTTTGACAAGGGGCGACATGGCTCGATGATGAGCCGTAGCCATCACGATGGCAACTTTTAGCGGAAGTTATTCACCAGCTAAGGCATCGAGTAGATACTTCGAGGGCTGGAAGTGCTCGATCAGGATCTCCTGCTGACTGCCGCGATTCATGCGAACCTGACGGATGTCAAAGTTAGGCGTTTTATGCGGAGCAAAGAGGATGTCGTCGTGAGTCGCGTTTTGATGCCGCTTGAACTGCGCCGGAGTGATGTGACCCCCGAGATGGTCGTCGCGACCGGTAGCCAGATGGCAGGTGCCGAGCACTTTTTCATCCTGAATGTCGGAACCAGAAACAGGCAGCACTTGGGTGCCGAAACCAAGTTCACCTAGAACGCCTGTCATGGGATCGTCCAGCAGCTTGGCATTATGCGCATCAATAGTGGCCTGATCTCCGCCAATCAGCTCGCTCTTGATGATGCAGCCACCGGTAACGGTGAGTTTCCCCAGCGTGCCGTCTTCATATTTCATGGGAAAGAAGCCCTCAGCTCCTGTTGGGACGAAGTACACCTCGCCAGCGGGCAGATTGGCCACGTCTGGCGTGGTGCCACGGCAGAGTCCGTGAGACTTTTGAGCCTCTTGAGCACTGAGTTCCAGCTTAGCAGTGAGCACTTCACCGGTTTCTAAAGCAAAGTCGATCTCGACGCTGTCTGCTCGTGTCATGGCGAGACGCAATTTCTCAGCATCACGACTGACTTCCTCGTAATCGACAGCGAGTCCGCTGTTTAAAATCACCTCATTGACGCCATGTAGTGTTGCCCCACGGAAGCCATATTTCTTGGCAAATGCGGTCAGGGGTGCCGTGGCAGAGAAGGTCGAGATGCAGAGGATGATGTCGTAATTCGTGTAGATATCCCCTTCTAGGCTGAGCTTGTTACCCTGCATGTCCACGCATTCATCAGGCATGTCCAGATTGCTGCCAGTGGTCTGGGTATAGGCAAACATCTCGCCGCCCTTCAATGCTAACTCATCCAGGACGCCATTTTGCAGGCCCTGATAAAAGTATTTGTAGGCGCGGCCTTGGATTGCGCGGGCTGGATTTTGGAGAAAAGCCATGCCTTTCGCTTCAGCTAGGTCTGGCAGGTCGATCAAAATGCAGATCTTGCAGCCGAAGGTGGGCTGAAACACGGTGTGCAGGAGACGATAAAGGTCGAACTTCGGGAACTTACGATTGTCGGCAGTAGTCTGAACGGTTGGCATTGGGGGGTGCATCATGTCGGGGATAATTGCAATTTGGTAGAGCTTTTTACGGCGGTCGTGCGAAAATCAGCTGCTCTTTTCTTTTTTGAAATTTTGACGGAATCGTTGTAAATGGTCAAAATAGTCTGAATACAGCGGTCGCCGCTCTCGTCTCTACCCTCTGCCATCCTCTAAAACATGCCCGCCTCCACTGCGCCTGAATCTGGCGAAGTCTCGGACTCCGACCTGGTCAAGCGCTGCCAGGCGGGCGACACCCGTGCGTTCGACGTGCTCGTGAACCGTTACCGGGGGAAGGTCTATGCTATGACTTACCACATGATTCAGAATGAGACAGAGGCCTGGGACCTCGCGCAGGAGGCTTTTATCAAAGCCTGGCGAGCCATGCCGAATTTCAAACTGGACTCAGCCTTTTACACCTGGCTCTACCGGATCACGCACAACGTGACCTACGATTGGCTGCGGAAAAAAAAGATCCAAGGTGACGGCGAGTTTGATGACTCCCACACCGACCATCGCGTGGCCGCTGGCGCTGAGGCTGTGGCCCGCCATGAACCCGCACCCGACACGGCTTTAAAAAATGCTGAACTGGGTGCCCGGATCCATGAAGCCATCGCTAAACTAAGCCCAGATCATAAGCAGGTGATCCTGCTCCGTGAGGTGGAAGGCATGGCTTATGAAGAGATTGCGGAGATCATCCCCTGCACGCTCGGCACAGTGATGAGCCGACTCTTTTACGCCCGCAAGAAACTGCAAGAGATGCTGAAAGACACTTATGAAAACGCCCTCTGAAGACCATGATCTGATCCGTTTCCTAGACGGTGAAATGAGCGACGCTGAACGCGCCCGCTTCGAAGCACGCATGGCAGCTGACCCTATGCTCAAATCGGAAGTGATCATTATGCAGCGCATGAGTGCTGATTTACGCACTCACTTACCTGCGGAGATGCCAGTGCCTTATGCTGACTTCTTCAATAGCCAAATCCAGGTTCGTATCACCCAGGAAGAGCCAGTGACTCTGCCTGCCACGCGCTCTTCATGGCTCGACTGGCTGCGCATTCCGACCCTGATCACCGCAGCAGCGGCGGTGGCCATTGGCGGATTCATGATTTTGCAAAAGCAGAATCAGCCGGCAAACAACAGCGTCGTGCACAGCATTTATGTGCCGAATCCAGCTGTTCAGGCTCGCAGCTTCCATTCAGACGAAGCCCAAGCAACGGTGCTGATTCTAGATGGCGTCGAGGCCATGCCTGCAGATCGCAAGATTGTCGGTTTCCACATCGAGCGCACAGAGTCAGATCAAGAAGTGGCGACCACCACGCTGTTTGGCGAAAGCGGTCAAATCCTGGCCGTTGTCGCCAAGGATGCACGCAATCAACCCCGTTTGCTGTCAGCGAATCCACGCGGATGAAATTGACCTCTACTCTAGCTTTATGGATTCTTACGCTTGGCTGCGTCAAGGCCCAGCAACCCGTCGCTCCGCCAGTCGAATCATTGCTCGCAGTCAAGCCTGCCACTGATGGTAAAGTCTGGGGCGCGCTCGTGTATGCCACAAATGACATCAAAGGGCTCACGGGTTCCACGGAGGTCGCACCTACTGACTTCGCTGATATTCCAGGCAGACTTGGAAAGGTCTTTCCCTTTCAGCGGTTCGAGATCCTCGGCCAACACCTTCAAGACGTCTTCCGTGAATATGAATCCTGGGTCGTACCGACAAAGGATCTGTTTTTGAAAGTGGACTCTAAAGGCCCTGCTGATGGTGGCGGCATGAACTTGCACCTGCAATTCTGGCGAGATCAGCAGGTGCTGGTAAAAACAGACGCCGTGCTCAAAGAAGGCAGCCCCCTTTTCATCGGCGGTCCAAAGTGGAGAGAAGGTCAGCTTTTGTTCGTACTTGTGCTCCAAAAGAGCCGCTGATCAGTCGATATCGTTCACATTCGGTTCCTTGCCCAGGAACATAGCCAGCACGAGTCCGACGAGCGTCCACTCAATGAAGTGATCGGCGACGTTAACGATGAGATCACGCAGAGGTAGCTCAAACCAGATCCACTGTTGTGCATCCACGGCTAATCCAGCAAAAGCACCAAAAGCAGCGGCAAAACAAACGCGTCCAGGAAAGGCGAGTACGAGCGGATTCATCAGGGCACCAATGAGCAGACAACCGATTAAAGAGCGCACAAAGCTTCGAATGAGGCTTTGTTTCATATCGCCATCTCTTTTGCCCGGCCGCACGATGGCATACATGTAAGGTCCTTCAGCATTGGCATCATCGACCTTCTTCCGCTGCTCGGCCTTTTCTTCTTCAGAAGCGATGTCTAAGGCCTCTCTCGGAAATGGCAAAACGTAGATGCCGCGGCCATTCGTTGCGTTTTCTTTGAGCACCTCAGCCACTGCGGCTTCATTTTTAAACTCGAACATGCCAGCCTGATGCCAGCTAAGCTGCATCCAGGAAACGTAGCCCCAGGTAAAAGAAACCAGGGCAGCAAGAACAATAGCGAGAAAGAATTTCATCCACGCAATCGTGCAACCCATTGCCACAATCGCAAGCATTCATCTGCATTGAAAGTCTATGCGAAGGCTTAATTAGGCACTTTCTCAAAGGCCAACGACTGTCCAATTTTAGATGATCCTAGAGACGCTTTGCTGGATCCCTCATCGCATTCCTTCTGTTGCCTGAGTCGCTTCAAATGAGTCGGGGATTTAGAGCTCAGGCACGGATTCCGAGAAACCTTTCTCTTCTGTCAGAGTTGGATTGTTGCACATCCGACTTTGATTCCTATGAAGGCACTTACCGCACTTTTCATTCTGCCACTGGCCGCTCTCGCGGCTGATGAAGAGTCTATGACGATGGCCCATGCTGGTATTTCGGCTGATCAGTTGAACTTCTTTGAAAAGAACATTCGGCCAGTATTGGTGGAGCATTGCTACAAATGTCACTCTTCAGAATCAGAGAAAATCAAAGGTGGACTGACTCTGGATACAAAGCAGGGCAGTGTGCTTGGTGGTGAGTCGGGGCATCCGGGTATCACACCGGGCAGTTTGGCGGAAAGCTCCATCTATGAGGCCATGACCTGGGCCAATGATGAAATGCAAATGCCTCCAAAAAACAAGCTGCCAGCTGATGTGGTGGCGCTCTTTAAACAATGGATCGAGATGGGGGCCCCCGATCCGCGTGAGCAAAAAGTAGCCAATGCCAGCGGTGGCAAACGTGAGATCAATATGGATGAAGGGCGTAAGCACTGGTCCCTCGTCAAACCTGTAAAAACGTCCTTGCCAGCGGTGAAAACCGAGGGCTGGGTCAAAACAGACATGGATGCTTTCATCCTCGCAGGGCTGGAAGCTCAAGGTCTTAAGCCCAATCGGGACGCTGATCGGGCTACCTTGATCCGCCGCATTGCCTTTGATCTGACGGGCCTGCCTCCGACACCCGATGAAGTGAAGGCTTTTCTAGCCGACACTGCACCTGACGCTTTAAAGCGTGTAATCGATCAATATCTAGACTCGCCTCGTTATGGTGAACGCTGGGGCCGCCATTGGCTAGATGTAGCGCGCTATGCCGAGAGCAGCGGTAAGGAAGTCAACATTCTCTACCCCCATGCCTGGCGCTATCGCGACTACGTGATTGATGCCTTTAATCGCGACAAACCTTATGATCAATTCCTCAAAGAGCAGATCGCAGGCGACCTGATGAAATCGGAAAATAAGCGTGATCAGGCCGAGAAAATCGTCGCCACCGGCTTCCTAGCCATTGGTCCGAAAGGCCATAACAATCGTGATAAGCGCCAGTTCACCATGGATGTCGTTGATGAGCAGATCGACACCGTTTCCCAGTCTATGCTAGGACTGACTCTAGCCTGCGCACGCTGCCATGATCACAAGTTTGATCCAGTGACGCAGCGCGACTACTACGCATTGGCAGGGATATTCATGAGCAGTGAGACACTGTTTGGCACCTACAGCCAGCTGCAAAATGCCAATAGCAGCACGCTGATCGAGCTGGACCGCGCAGCTGCCTTGCCAACGGCACTGGGCCATATCTCCAGTTCAGAATACGTGAGTTTAAAAACAAAGTATGATGAGGCCAATGCCACTGCTCAAAACATCCGAGATCAGGTCCGCAGCATGAGTGAGGGCCAGCGTGGGCAGCAAAACGCGCAGAATTTTTTGCGCATTCGCAGCTCTGTAGATCGTGCACAGGCGGTGAAGGCGGATTTGGATCTGTTTGAAAAAGACGGCACGCCGAGGACTCTTGCCATGGGTGTGCTGGACAATGAGCGCCCCATGAATAGTCCCATCTTGGTTCGCGGTGATATCAAGCAGCCGGGCGATATCGTGCCGCGCGGGCTTGTCGAAGTGCTTTGTGCCAAAGGTGAGCCGCTGAATATTAGCCAAGGCAGTGGACGTCTGGATCTGGCCTATTTCATTGCTTCGAAGGACAATCCGCTGACAGCGCGAGTCATGGTGAATCGCCTGTGGTTAAAGTTGATGGGAAGTGGCATCGTCGCCACGCCAGATAACTTCGGCGTCATGGGCATGAAGCCCTCACACCCGGAACTGTTGGATCATCTGGCTGTCACCTTCATGGAAAAGGGCTGGTCGGTGAAACAAATGATCCGCGAGATCATGCTTAGCCGAGCCTATCAAATGAGCTCCAGTTATGTGGCCCATAACGATGCGGTGGATCCTGAAAACAAGCTCCACTGGCGCATGAGTCAGCGCCGTCTGGATGCTGAAGCGATCCGAGACAGCATGCTTGCTGTTGCAGGGTCTCTGAATTTGTATCCTGTGGATGGATCACCTGTGGCGCGTGCCGGTGAAGGGCGAGAAGGCATTCTGAATATGGCCCGGGAAATGACCAAGCCTGTAACTCACCGTAGTGTCTATCTACCGATCATTCGTGATCAGGTGCCGGAAGTTTTGACGGTCTTTGATTTCCCTGACGCCAGTCTGGTGAACGGCGAGCGTGACTCGACGAATGTTCCCAGCCAAAGCCTCTTTCTCATGAACAACCCACAGGCTATTAGTGCTGCAGACGCTTTTGCTCAAAGGTTGGCCAAGCATGAAGGAACGCCCCTGGAGCGCCTCGTGTATGCCTATCAGCTGGCTTTTGCTCGCCCACCAACAGATCAGGAGATGGCTGCGATCAAACGTTTTTGGTCTCAATTCCCGCAGCAGGTTGCTGGCGGAAAAAGCACTCAAGAAGCCCGAGATAAATCTCAAGCAGCCGCGTTATCGGCCTTTTGCCAATCGCTCATCGCTAGCGCTGAATTCCGTTATTTGAACTGAGCCGCTTACCTCGCCGCCACACCCGCAGCCTTCCGGATCTTCATCAGGATCGGAAAACTCGTCTGCAATCCAGCGCTATCGTGCTCGTTCCTCGCGGAGCTGATGGCACCATGGCAGAACTTGTCTTGGTCTTTGACCCAGTTGGCAGCACGGAAGAAGATGGGGCGCTCAGTTTCACCTTCGCGGATTTGCACGCCATTGAGACCGATGTCGTCGATGATGACGCCATGGGGCAGGCCATGTACGTCGAGGTTGATGATTCCTTTGTCATTCAGGCGCACGGCTCGTAGCCAGGCTTTCACGCTTTGACCGGGGGCGAGAGTGAGTTCGAGCGGTTTCATTTCTTCCGCGAGATCGCGCATCACGGGCTTTCCACCGGCGTCAGGCTCCAAAACGATGATGAACTTTGGTTTCGCGCCGAGGATGACTTTGCCGAAGGTTCCGGCGTCGTGGGTGAGGGCTTTGCCTTTGGCTGTGATCTTGAGTTTGGACCAGTCGGCATCTGCTTTGGCATCGTGCATGGCATGAAGTGAGCCGCTGATGAGGTCATGTCCGGCTTCAATAATGAGCGGCGAGGAGGCGAAATAACCCGGCGGCAGGCCGGTGATGTCAATTTGGATGGGATCGTCGAAGTTGTCCGTGCGTTCGGCGCGGAAGGAGAAGCCGACGGAGGCTCCGGGCATGACAGTGGGGTTCATGCCGGCGAGTTTGACGCTGAAGTCGGGCTTCGGCTCGCGGATGGCGAGGGAATAGACAAAACGCTCGCCGCCCCAGCCGCGGGTGTCGGTGACTTTGACGACGAAACGGCCATCGGCAGGCGCGGTGAAGGTCAGGCGTGAGTCGCGGTCGATTTTGCGGTCGCCGCTGTCGTCGTTTTGATAGTTGAGCGTGAAAATCGGCAAGCCGTTCGCGGCGATGGTGCTGCCGAGCGGATACGGCTCGACGACATAGCACGGTTCATCCAGTGAGTGCGAGGTGGCGCTGGTGTCGAAGTAAGCGCGGCGTTTGCCATCGTTAATGTAGAAGAAGCATCCGCCGTCAGGACCGCGTGGCATTCGGATGATCTTCATGATGTCGCCGTTGAACCAGACATACTCGTTCAGCTCCATCTCCTCCCAATTTTGCAGGCGGATGTCCGCGTTGTTGGCATCGACGCTACGGAAGTTGTTGTAGCTGTCGCGCACAGCCTGCATAAGCAAACGGGCGACGGGTTTGCCATCGGGGTGCAGCACTTCGAGCTTCGTATCCGCTGGTGAACCAGCCTGGGCAGCGAGCGTTTCGATGATCCATGTTTGGCCTTTTTTGGCATCGAAGGCGAAGTGATCGGCGTCGGCTTTGCCGTAGCCTAGTCTTTCTAGCCTGGGCTCATCCTTCCCAGAAGCACGGGCTAGAAAGCCCATGCTACCATTCACTTGCACCGGCGCACTCACCACCTGCGCATTCGTGACGTCGTCATTTTCTTCTATCTCGTTGACCTGCGGTTGCGTGCTCACGCGTAAGCTTGGACGGCTACGGTAGCGGCTGTCACGGGAGCCGAGTGCTAGCGGCATCATGCCTTCTTTGGTCGGCGTTACGATGATTGTGTCTTTGCCGCTCAAATGATGGCCAATGAGCTTCACGGTGGTTGGCTCGCCCAACTTGGCAGTAAGCGGTGAGAAGGCGGTAACATACGGCAGTACACCAAGCGTGAGACGATAGAGATGGTTCGCGCTGCCATCCATGGTGGTATTACTCACGAGTACGGTGAAGTCGCCATCACTTGGGGCTTTCCAGGCGAGCAATGGATCGCTGCCACTATCGAGACCGCGATTCACCACGAGAACAGCACCGCTGCCGTCCATGATCTCCAGCGTGGGAGCCTTGGCCGCACTACCGACCTCGCTGATGGCGAGATCAAACACGAGTTCCTCGCCTGCTTTGGCAGTGAAGAGATAAGCATCATGCTGCCCAGTCTCAGTGAGCGTGCCCCAGAGGCTAGCGGGCAATTTAGCTACCTTTACAGGTCCACCTTTAAAGTCCGCTGCTGTCCTTGTTTGCGGGGAGAGGTCGTCAGCATAGACTTTCAGCTTAGTGGACTCGCCACTCGCTGTTTTGACCCAAACGTCATGACTGCCGCGTCCGAGCTTTGCGGGAGTTTGGAGCTTAAACACAACCTTCGTCGCTGTGCTAGCTGCCGCATCAATCATGGGCTTAATGTCTGCGTGGGAGGTGAGGATCGTCGCCCCTGTCAAATCTTTCCCCATGATGGTAAACACCTGCTCCATACCAATATGCAGCCCGCGAGGAGACAGCGTGGTGATGGTCGGCAGCGCCGGCTTTGGGGCTACAGCGGGCTTTGCAGCCATCTTGGTTACTGCTGCAGGTTGCTTTGGTCTTTTTGCATTCTGAGCACCTACAGCCGGTAAGCTAAGACCAAGAAAAAGAATGAAGAGGAAAGGTTTCATAAGTTTAAGTGTTTGTTATTCTTCACTTGGATCGATTGACTGACTCATAAACATCCCATGTACCATCCACCCGCCCTGCGATCAGTTGCGCCTTCTCGGTAAAAGCGAGGCCTGGAGACCAATCGAGCTGTTTTTCAAGAGGTAGCTTTTCGGTTAGATCGGCGGTGTTCCAGAGTTTGAGCGTTTTGTCCGTCGCTGTCGAGGCCAGCAGTTTGCCATCGCCAGAGAGGGCCAGATTTAAGATGCCGCCTTCATGAGCGAAGCGGCTGGTGAGGATCTTGTTCGTGCCTTCTTTGGCGCTGGCGCTGATGGCCCAGACACGGATGCGGTTATCACCACCAGCACCGAAAAGTGTTTTGCCATCGACGCTGAAGACAACGCTCGTCTGCTCCTTCGTCGGCTGCGACAGAGTTTCGAGTCGCTGACCCGTCGGGATGCTCCACAGCTTCACCGTGCGGTCCGCGCTGGCGCTGGCGAGCACTTTGCCATCCGGGCGGAACGACAGGCCGTTCACCGCACCGTTGTGGCCTTTGAGCAGCGCGACTTCCTTGCCCGTTGCGGTGTCCCAGAGGCGGATTTTTTGATCGTAAGCTCCTGTGGCGATCAGTTTGTCATCGGGAGAAACGGCGAGCGCATACGCCGCATCCGTATGGCCTTCAAACGAGAGCAGCGGGCTGCCGTCGCTCGTTTTCCAGCTTCGCACGATGCCCACGATGCCTGCCTCGCCACCGGCGGCATACACCGTCTCGCCACCGGGCGAGAAGGCGACCGCGTTGACCTTGCCCGTGAAGCCGGTGAGTTTCCGGACGGTGACTTGATTGACCGGATTGACGAGTTCGACCTCGCCGTAGCGTGCCGTGGCGATGAGCTGCACCTTCGGCGAAAACGCCACCGCCTGGATCGAGCGCTTCGGCGGCACGGTGGGCGCGATTTTCGGCGTGATGACCTCCTTCGGCATCGGTTTCGCGTCTGCGACGAGCGGGCCTTTCGCACCCGCATTGATCCACGCTTTGATGAGCGCGATTTTCTCTGCTTTCAGCTTCTCACGCTTACCTGGCGGCATGAATTCATTCTTCCCGCCGCGTCCCGAGCGCCCTTCGAGGAACTTCACCAGCAGCGACTCGTCCGCCTTCCCCGCCACGATCGCCGCGCCTTCCTCGCCGCCTTTCATCAGTGCCGCAAACGTGTCCAACGCGAACTCCCCATCCGCATCGTCCGCGCTGTGGCAATCGACGCAGTAGCTGTCCCACAGCGGCGCGATCTGCCTCGTGTAGTCCACGCTTTGGGCGTAGGTGGTGGCGATGCAGGCGAGTGAGAGGAGGAAAAGTCGTTTCATGACATCAAAGAAGGGTGGGGGTGGATGAACGCGACAGCGTCCTGGAGCGCGCCGGTCCTCCGGCGCTTTCGAGTATATCCACGGCGTGGTTAAAGGCGTGCCAGCGTCGATCCGGCGAAGCACAGTAGCCATCTCGCTCCGTCGAGATGAGCAAATGGCTTTCACCACCAGGAACGACGCTCGAAGTTCGTGAGCCAGTGAGTTTGCCATGCGTCCAGCTCATCTCGCGGAGCGAGATGGCTACTTTGCTGGCGCTGCTTTCGCTGTCTGTGGAGCCCGACGGAACCCCGTTGGGGTTCGAGGAGATGGAGGTGTAGGATGACTCGATACCCAGGGTTCTGCGAACCCTGGGCTGCATGACGCAAGCCCGTTGGGCTTGGATTGTACTGAGACCGTTCATCGAAGTGCCTCCTGAATAGCTTTGTTATTTAGCAAGAGGCCCGTCGGTCTTGGTTCTTCGGGGTATGCAAACTTGGGGAAAAGACTCCAACCCCACACAATCGCCACAGCGGACGGATCAGCGCCATTGTAGTCGAAAAGGTAGATGGCTTTGCGACCATGCATTTCTGGGGAGCGGATTTCGAATGGGGTCCAGAAAATTGGGTGTTCAATCCGAGACCACTTGAACGCAAAAAGTCGCCCCGAGAAGATCAAATGGTCTGAGGCAAAGGTAAAGATGCCAATAGCGCAAACTACGATCCACGCTCTACAAACAGGTTTCGTTCTGAAGCCTAACTGGCTTTTGCCAATTAGAATCCCGCAAGTGACTCCAACGAGCGTCACGCAGAGGCTTGGCAACAGATAACCATAACTCGTCAGTCCTGCGATCCCTGCGCTTCCAACTGAAAAGCCTGTCGAGAAGCGACTGAACCAGCCCTTGTATGAAGAGGCGACGAATAGTCCAACAAGGATGGCCAAATAGACAGCAGCCACAAACAACATTCGACCATCACTCGAAACGAGCAGCAAAACGTATCCACCGCCCAGCAGGGCAAGAACGAATCCAAGGAGGCTGTGGAGGGGCCGGGTCACGAAATGGGACTCTTCAGTGATTAAACAAAAACTCCTTCGAGCTCATCAGGCTCCAAAACAGATCTTCCAGCGTGACGCGGCGGTCTTCGGGTTTGGCGGTGGTGAGCATCGCGGTGGCTTTTTCGAGTTCGCGATCGGTGGGGGCGCGGGTGAGGGTGAGGAGGTAGGCTTCTTGGATGATCTTGGCGTCGGGTTGCTTGCTGGTGAGCAGGGCGTCGAGGCGGTTGTCTTTTTGGGCGAGCTTTTGGTTCAGGGTGTCTCCGTTGGCGATATGGAGGGCTTGGGCCATGCTGGGTTCGTTGGTGCGCTCGCATTCGCAGGTGGCGACGCGGTCGGCGCGGCCGAAGCTCTTCAAGAAGTAGCTGGCGATGTTGCTGTCGGGCAGTTGCAGGGCGCGGAAGCCCATGGGGTAGGCGTCGGCGGTGCC
>JAIXOU010000040.1 GCA_027486585.1 Verrucomicrobiaceae bacterium
ATTTGCGATCCAGTTCGGGTCGCGATTTTTTTGATTGAGCGCATGCGCTCAATCAAAAAACAACCCCAGACCAAACATAACCAAATCCCCGAAACACAAACTTTCGGACACGCCCGGAAAATTCTGAGCCTCGGGTACATTACCGTGCCCCCAGACAACTATATTTTTCAGAATCGACAGCTGACTTTGCCAAGGAAAAAACGTTTCCTGAAGACTAGTCACTCGCTCTGACTTGGGCAAGACTCTGATGCGGAACGCTCACAACAGGCCTACCATTACCCTGATGTATTTCCCGTGTCCGAGTGCCGCGGGCTGGATGCGCAGGAGTGCCCGCCGTTGCCGATTCTCAATAACTTGGACCCGCAATCCCCTGAATGAGAGGTGCGCAAGATGATGTGTATGAAAATTTTCCTATCCATCATCTTCCGTACCTTGACCTGCTGGGAGGTGTTCACCGTCTTATCATCAAGCCACCTTGAGTTCAGGTGCTCTGTGGCAGAAGCGCATCTCAGCAGGACAAGAGCGCGTTCCCGTTGAAACCGGTCCCAGAAGCAGATTGGAAAGTCTGTAACAATCTCCATCCCCGTCGGACCGCGACATCTTCGGTAGGGATGCGCTGCGTTGCGTCCCTGATTCGGAGGCGAAGCCGACATCTACGGCACCGAAGAAGTCGGCAGCTTCGGCCCCGGCGCAGCGGGGCCCTACCGGTCGTTTTGACCGGAAGAGACCGTGCTCAGACTGCAACTGGCTGACCAAAGAGTCGGATTCGATGGCTGGCAGACGCCAAGCTCAAGATGCTACGATAAACCTAGAGCCGGGAATGGCTGACCGCCGATTTGCATCCGTCATTGATTCCACAAGGCTTTTCGCCTCTCGGGCAGTGTCACCCAAGACACAGCCGTTTCGAGTCGAAAAAAGCCTTGTGAAACCAAGCCCTGGCGCAACTCAACAATCTTCCATTCTCGGTTCTAGGATAAATTTGCCAGCAATGGCTGAGCGCAGGGCGAGTGACCGCATGGCTGACTCTGGCGAATGGCTGCGTGATCGCAGCGAGGCTGTGAGCTGTTGAGATTTGTTCTCCGGTTTTTAGGCTAAAGCTCAGAGCGCATGCTTTGGGCTTTTTTGTGAGTGGGGGACTGGATTCTGGAGCGCGAAAAAAACTTTCATTATCTGCGCAAGTCCGCAGGCCGACCTGCATCCAGCTCATGTCAGTTCGACACCCTCATCCATTCCATTCAATCTATGAAACTCAAATCCACTACCATCCTTCGGGCGGCCTTTGCTGCCTTCTTCATCACGGCTGCAGCACCTGTCGGTGCGCAGGTCATCACCACTCTCACGCCACCCGCGCCGCCTGCCGGGCAGACTCCCAGGTTTGGCTCGAAGACCGTCGCAGGTGAGCGCTTCATCCTGATCGCCGATACTGGGGACGATGAACTCGGCGCAGATGCTGGTGCGGTCTATGTCCACAATGCCGTTACTGGCGCTTTTCTGCGGAAGCTCAAGGCCACTGACGGGGCGGCAGGTGATCAATTCGGCAGCAGCGTGGCGCTGAGCAATGAGTTTGCCATCATCGGTGCGGCCCAGGATGATGACCGCGGAACGGACTCCGGCTCCGCCTATGTTTTCAATGTCAGCACGGGACTCCAGGTGCGGAAGCTCAACGCTGCGGATGGCGTGACGCTGGATAAATTTGGCAGTGCCGCCGCGCTTCAGGGGGACATCGGCATCATCGGCGCAGCGGATAGCGCGGCGAAACGAGGAGCGGTTTATGTTTTCAACATCAGCAGCAACCAGCAGCTCCGCAAGCTAACGGCCAACGGTGGCGTGGCGGAGGACCGCTTTGGCAGCTCTGTAGCCCTGAGTGGAAACCTCGGCCTCATCGGTGCCAATGGGGTCAATGCCAGAGCAGGCGCGGCCTACATTTTCGATGTCAGTTCAGGTGCCTTTTTGAAAAAACTCACGGCCGAGGATGGCGAAGCAGAGGATGCCTTCAGCGGCTCCGTCGCTCTCAGTGGTAATCTGGCTGTGATCGGTGCCAGCCGTGACGATGACAAGGGCAGCAATGCTGGAGCCGCTTACCTGTTCAGTGTGCGCTCGGGTAAACAGCTCCGTAAACTCCACGCCAGCGATGGCGACTCGTTGGATCAATTTGGCAGCGCGATCGCGATTCAGGAAAACATGATCGTCGTCGGCGCGCCTCTCAAATCCGGCTTCCGCGGTCAGGTCTATGTCTTCGATGCCATCACCGGCAGTGAACTGCGTAAGCTGGCCCCTGTCGGATTGAGGGCGCTGGATCTCTTCGGCAGCAATGTCTCAGCTTATGCCAGCCGCATCGTCGTCGGTGTGCCGCAGACAAGTAGCGAAAAAGGCTTCGTTCTCGCCTTCAGTGATCAGTCCGTGCCTGCCCCAGCATCTGTGATCGCCCAATCCGGCACCAACGCTCCAGGACTGGTGAACACTCTCTTCACCGGATTCACCGCCCACACCCTCAATGGTCAGGGTGAGTCCATCCTGCAGGCGGGGCTGAACACTCCTGTCGCGAGTAATGCCGGTGCCTGGAATCGCCTCAGTCCCACGCTGGATCTGATGATCCAAAAGAGCCAGACCATCAATGGCCGACAGGTGTCCGCCATCCAGGCACAGATCATGAACGATAACAGTGCTGCGGTGGCAAAGGTGCAGCTCACTGGCGCTGGTGTCACTACTGCCAATGATATCGAGCTCATCGCAGACAATGGCAGCAACATTTTTTCTCTGATGCGCGAGTCTGTGGCCATCACTGGTGGTGGCTTCTCAGGCCAGATCATCCGAGAGATCAAGGAAGTGAGTGCCAGCCACTCCCTTCCACAGGCAGCCGTTTTCACCACCTTTGCCGCACCGGCTCCAGCTACGGCAGACAGTGGCATCGCCATTCTAGATCTCCGCAGTGGTAGCGTGCTCGGCGGGCTTCGTGAGGGAGATGCAGCTCCTTTTGAAGGCACCACGATCGGCACCATCGAGCCACGAATTGCTTTCACAAATGGGCGTGCGATTGCCTGTGTCTCCCTCGTCGGAGCACCAGTCGCTTCAAACGCTGCTCTTCTTCAGTTCCACCCCGGCAGCCTCGTTTCCAATCTGCCTAACAGTGATCCAAATGCACCCGCTCTTCGACTGGAACCCGGTCAACCTACCACCGCCATCGCTCGTAAGGGCGACATCGCCCCCGGCACGAATGGTAGCACCTTCACCGCCTTCCGTGCGGAGAGCGTCTCCAGCATCGACGAGCCGGTCTTCCTAGCCGACATCACAGGTCCCGCGAATGTGAACCAAGGTATCTGGACTCGCCAGTCCGGCTCCAACAGTGTGACTCTCGTTCTCCAAAAAGGTTCCCAGCTGCCTGGGCTGGCTGGCGTGACCTTTAGCAGTTTCACCCGCTTTTGGGCACTCGGCTTCGGACGCGTCCTAGTGCAGGCAAAGCTCACCGGCACAGGAGTCGGCACCACCAATGATGACATTCTCTTCTACGTCCAAGGCAGCCGCAAAGTCATCCTCATTCGTGAGGGTGATGTGGCTCCCGGCTGTGATGGAGCCCGCATTGGCGGCTTCCAGAAAGTCGATGCCGATCCTGATGGCAACCATTACACAGTACAAACCGCTCTAGTCGGTGCCAATGCCGCACAGAATACCGCGCTGAATGCCGCCAACCAGGCCCTTTGGCTCGGCAGTGCCCAGCCATTCCAGATCGAGTTCGACGCCAATGGCCGCCCCCGTCAAGTCGCTACGCCGGATGAACTGCTCCGCCCAACTCTTGCCCTGCGTAAAGGCAGTCTGCACACCCTTGCTAATATCACCGCCCGCGTCACCTCGGCTGAGATTCAGCCTCCGCTGGATACCACTCTGGCGGGTGGTCGTGGCCTAGGTGCGGTGGTCAGCGGTAGTCGCGCTGCCGTGGTCCTCAGATACGGCACGAATGTCTTCTTTGCCGCCCAGACTACCTCGGCCACTCAACCGTAGGCTGGCCTTACTGCTCCACCATCACCCGGCGCTCTCATTCGAGGGTGCCGGGTTTTGTCTGTGCAGTCAGAGTGTCCATTTAGGCTGAGTCATGGTAATGCAGTGCAGCGCGCCGCCTTCGGTGACGAGGTCTTTGCAGGCCACGGGGAGACCAGTTTCAAACTGCAACCGGCTGACAAGAGAGTCGGATTCGAGCTTTCATTTCTATACTGTTCTTGGTTCTTTGTTCTTGGTTGCTGACGGCGGAAAGAATTCAAGAGCTTAGAGGACCAAGTACCCTAACCTGGATCATCGGACGCGGCGCAACGCGCCCCTACCTGGGATGGGGCCGAACAATGAACCAAGCACAATGAACCAAGAACCTCAAACGTCTGGTCTCTGACAACTGGTTTCGCGGCGATGGCGTGCTGAGGTGCGGAAGTTTAGCCATACCTAGGCGTGACGCTAGATTAGCCCCAAACGCTGCTGAGAAACGTCTTTGAAAAACTACTGGCTACCGCCGCTGTCCCGCCTAGATTTTCATGAGATAATTGACCTCTGTGACCTGATCATGAGTTCCACCCTTCATCGAACACCATGGCAAGAGAAGGAGTATTGGATCTTCTGCGATGAGTCCGTACAGGAGGGGCTCCTATTCTCCAACTTCTTAGGCGGTGCCATCGTGCCTGCCATCCGCCATGCTGATGTGGAGAATCGCCTGCGCATCGCAAAAGCCGAGATCGGATTCCTCAAGGAACTCAAATGGCAGCGGGTGACGGAACAGTGGCTTGAGGGCTACCAGCGCATGATCACCGCCTTCTTTGATGTCATCCGCGCTGGGGACGTGCGGGTGAGAGTGATGTTTCGTGCGAGCGATACCGTGCCGGAAAACATGAGCCGTGCGATGTGGGATGAGAGCTACTTCAAGCTGTACTACCAGTTCATCAAACACGGGTTCGGCCTAGCCCATGTGCCTGATCGGCCCGATGGCACGCGCCTGCGCCTCTTCTTTGACCAGTTTCCTCACACGAAGGAAAGCGTTTTACAGTTTAAAGGTTTCTTGGGGGGACTGCCAGCCGCAGCACAGTTGCGGCACGCTGGGCTACACCTGTCTCCAGACCATATCACCGAGGTGGACTCGAAGGAGCACGTGCTACTTCAATGCGTGGACCTCGTCTTAGGGGCCATGGCGTTCCGTTTGAATGATATGCACCTCATCAAGCCCGAGGGGAAACGCGTGAGAGGCAAACGCACGCAGGCCAAGGATCGGCTTTACCGCCATATTTTGAACGAGATCTTCACACTAAAACCCGCATTAAATCCCAAAATCTCGACAGCAGCCCAGCCTTTCCCCGACGGAACATGGTCCATGCCTTATCGCCATTGGTTATTCGTCCCGAAATCTTCCGCTTCTGAGTGAACATGAAAAAGCACTCTTCCGAGCCTACTAAGGACCCCACGCGCAGCGTGGAGCTTCGGCTCGTCAGAGTGCTGACAAATGACACCACAGTTCAACAAAATTGTCAATCCCGCCTTTTTTAACAACGGATCAACGAGCGCAAGCGCGCAGGGGTAGGGATGCGCTGCGTCGCGCACCTGATTCGGAGGCGAAGCCGACATTTTCGGCCTCGAAAAAGTGGGCCATGGCGCAACTCAACGATCTTCCATTCCTGTTTCTAGGTTTAGCCATACCAAGCCGTGACGCCAAATTAGCCCCGAACGCTGCCGAGAAACGTCTTTGAAAAACTACTGGCTACCGCCGCTGTCCCGCCTAGGCTTTCGCCAATAGACATGCCCAGTGAATTTGATATCCAATACGCCGTGGAAAACACGGAGGTGATCCACGAACCGGATCGCCGCATCGACACCTTTGGCAGCACCCAGTTTGAATTTCAGCTCGTGACTGAACCCATGGATCATGTGAACACCACACGCATCCGTGTCGGCCAGATCACTGCCGAAAAACCTCTCATTCTGCGCCCTAACCCAGAGGCCATGGCCGACTTCGACTTTGAAGGTTTTGGCCCTCAGGGAGAAGCCTTCGGCGATTTCCTGCGCGAGAACCTGCATAAGCTGGCCATCCTGAAATACGGCTTCCGCTTCAAAGTCGGCGACATGCAGGAAGAAGTGATTCATGAACCGATGGACCAAGTTTGTGACAAGCTGCTCGAGGCCATCCGCATCTCTGGCAACCCCATGCGCGCCATCATCAAAGGCGTGGACGACACTTGGGAAATCAGCCTTCTCAAATTCACGGTCGAGATGATCGAAAAATCCCAAAAGATCAACATGTTCGACTTCAAACGCCGGGGCCTGCTGGGCTGAGAAGAAAAGGATGAAGGATCAAAGCTGAAGGATGAAGACGCTCACCCACCTGTCTGAACTCGCTTCCCCTGGACTCATTCTTCATCCTTCGTCCTTCACGATTTATCCTTTTTGAAATGGCCAAGACTCAGTTAAAACTTCTGCTTTTTCTCATCGTCCTAGGGATCACCCTCGGATGCATGGCCACGGCTTTTTACATCTACGATAAAGTGCTGCGGCCTGAGAGTGTCATCCAGGCTGAGATGAAAAACATGAAGAAAAGTGAGCTGCCGAAGATTGATCCAGGAGCCAAACGGTTCGAGGTCGCCGCCACTCAGATCCGTGAGGGCAAGTACCATGAAGGCCGCGAGTTACTCTACAAAATGCTGCAGCAGTTCCCCGACTCGGCCACCTGTCCAGAGGCCAAGCGCATCATTGGCGAAATGAATTTTGACGAGCTTTTCTCTCCAGAAAACAAGATCAACAAAAAGGACTACATCGTTCAGCCTGGCGACTCCTTGGCGCTCATCGCCAGCAAGCAAAGCAGCAGCATGGACATGATCGTCCGCCTGAACGGACTCATGGGCACCACCCTGCAACCTGGCGAACATCTGACCATCATCCCGCTCGAGTTTTCGCTCGTTGTCGATCTCTCAGCCAAGACTGTCACCCTGCGCCGGAAGACTGGAGAAAAAGAATACTTCTTTAAAGAGTATTACGCCTCTGACATCCGACTGCCCAACAGCGTCAAGCTCCCTGCGGAAATGGAGGTCAAAGGCAAATCAGCCATTGCTGAAGGCAAAGCCGTCCTCTCCACTGACCCAAGATACGTCGATGCCGAAAAATGGCTGCCGACCAGCCGCAACGGAGTCGTCTTACGCACCGCGCCCGTGGCTAAGGCTGTCCCAGTCACCCAACCAGCGTCCGCCGTGCCAGCCGCCGTTCCGCCCCCTGAATCGGGCGTCTTTTTAGATCGATCAGATCTCGAAGAACTATTTGCGCTTGTCCGCAACGGCTCAAAACTCTACTTCATCCGCTAGCCTTCACAGCTCACCCCACTTTCCATCATGAAACACGCCCTCGAATTCGAAAAACCTGTTCTCAAACTCCGCGAAGAAATCGAAGAAGCCAAAAAGAAGCTCGCCGCTAAACCCAATGATAAGCTGGCCACGCAGATTGCCGAACTGGAAAAGAAAGCGGATGCGCTGATGACCGACATTCATTTGAATCTGAATCCATGGCAGCGGGTGCAGATCTCTCGCCACACCAATCGCCCCTTCATGCTGGATTACGTGAAGCATTGCTGTGAAGACTTCATCGAACTGCATGGCGACCGCCACATCGGTGACGACCACGCCATGCCTGCCGGTTTTGCTACCTGGGGTGGGAAAAAAGTTGTCGTCATTGGCCATCAAAAAGGCCGCGACACCAAGGAAAACCTGCTGCGCAACTTCGGCAGCGCCCACCCTGAAGGCTACCGCAAGGCGCTGCGCCTGATGCGCCTGGCTGAGAAATTCAGCCTGCCCATCGTGACGCTGATTGACACGCCTGGAGCCTTCCCAGGCATCGGCGCAGAAGAGCGTAACATCGCTGAAGCCATCGCCTTTAACCTGCGTGAAATGATGACCCTGCGCACCCCTGTCGTGGCAGTCGTCATTGGCGAAGGCGGATCCGGTGGTGCCCTTGGCATTGGCATTGCCGACCGCGTGCTCATGATGGAAAATGCCTACTACAGCGTCATCAGTCCTGAAGGCTGTGCTGCCATTCTTTGGAAGCACCGCGAGCACGCCCCAGAAGCCGCCGCCGCTCTGAAACTCAGCGCCCAGGATTTGTCCAAGCTCGGCATCATCGACGGCATCGTCCCCGAGCCCCTCGGCGGTGCTCATAACGACCACGAGACAGCTGCAGCCTCCCTCAAAGACGCCGTGGTCGCGGCCATCACCGAGCTTGAAAAACTCCCCACCGCCGAACTCCTGGAGCAGCGCTACCAGAAATTCCGCGCCCTCGGTAAGTTCACGGAAAACTAAAAAAGGCTTGGCAAAGCATGCAGGCAGGTTGGCGATTCCTTGAAAACTCGCCAACAGGTTCTGTTCTCAGCCTCAACACGCATTCCCTGCTGTCCCGAGGTTGACACCCCCGCTGACAGGTCCATTCTCGCATCCGCCACGGCTGCTGCCTCGTTCCATCTCTTTCATCCCCCTCATGCATTCCTCCATTGAACTCAAACGCGAAGTCGAAGCCGTCCAGATCCCTAGTGGCGACGCCATCAAGCTGCCCCTTGGCCTGAAGGTGATCATCACCCAATCCCTCGGCGGCACCTACACCGTGGCGACCGACTTTGGCCTGGCCCGCATCAGCACGAAGGATGTGGACGCCCTCGGCATCGATCCTGAAGCCCACAAAAAAGAGCAGGAATCCGAATCTTCCAACATCCCTGAAGACGCCAGCGACTTGGAAGCCCAAGTTTGGAACCAGCTCAAGAACGTCTATGACCCTGAGATCCCCGTCAATATCGTCGATCTTGGCCTTGTCTATGATTGCCAGGTCGTGCAGACCGATGAGGGCAAAAGCCGCGCTGTCGTGAAGATGACCCTTACCGCCCCAGGTTGCGGCATGGGCCCCACCATCGCTGCCGACGCCCAGAGCCGCATCATGACCATCGAAGACATGGACGACGCCGCTGTCGAGCTCGTCTGGGAACCCGCCTGGAATCAGGGCATGATCTCCGTCGAAGGAAAAATGAAGCTCGGCATGATTTAAATCCGCCATGTCCGCTTTCAAGCCGCCCGGTCAATGCCCTGCTTGTGGCGAGTGGGTGCCGCGTGGGGCTGTGGCCTGTGACGATTGCGGAGCCTGTCACAAATCCGGCTGGAAGTCCGATGCGCATGCCTATGACGGCCTCGACCTGCCCGACGAAGACTTTGATTACAACGACTTCATCCAGCGCGAGTTTGGCCAAAGCGAAGGCAACGGCCCTAGAATCGGCCTGACCAAAGAACAGTTCTGGCGCCTCGTTGCCGCCATCCTGCTCGCCGTCATGATCCTCGGCTACTTCATTTCAGCGCGGTGAGCCTTCAACTGTAACGAGGTTGCACCAGATCTATCAGGTGTCATCGATACAGACGCACCTGATAGCGAAAATTGACTCAACCTAAAAACAGGAATGGCTGACCGCCGATTTGCATCCGTCATTGATTCCACAAGGCTTTTCGCCTCTCGGGCGGTGTCATCCAAGACACAGCCGATTCGAGTCGAAGAACCCTTGTGAAACCAAGCCCTGGCGCAACTCAACGATCTTCCATTCCTGTTTCTAGGCTCAAGCGACTCGGCTCACTTCAAGGTCTGAAGGTAAGCCACGAGATCGGCCAAGCCCTGAGGTCCAATCGCTGCGGCGAGGCCGGGAGGCATGAGGGAGTCTTTGAGTTCCTCTTTCTTGACGATGCTGGACTTTTTGATCAGCATGGAGGCTCCGCCATTGATGCGCAGAGTCAGTTCCTCCGTGGTTTCGCTGATCACATAGCCCATGGCAGTCTGGCCTTCTTTCGTGGTGACACTGAGGCCACCGAAGCTGTGCTCGACGGCAGCGCTGGGATACAGCACGGCGGTGAAGAGACCGTCTTGGCTGAGTTTGTTGCCGATTTGGCTGAGGTCGGGGCCGAAGTTGATGAACTGGCCTTTGACCTGATGGCAGGCCACGCAACCGGCCTGCATGAACATCTGCTGCCCCTTGGCGGCATCGCCTTTGAGTTTCATGAGGTCGGCGAGCGGTGGGAATTTCTCGGCACCGAGCAGGGCGGGCAGCGGGAGTTCGGTGGCGGCTTGATTGCGCAGTCCGGCATCGGTGCTGCGGCTGAGAGCCAGCGCGGCGGTGGTCTTGGCGCTGTCAGGCAGTTTTTTCTCGCTCTGCCATTTCAGGAGGGCGCGTCCGCCTTGGCTGCTTAGAGCAAGCGCCTCGACGATGCTGCGGCGCACGTCATCGCGCTTCTCCGGCCAGAAGGCCTGATTCAACACGGCCACGCTGGGCCGGTCGCTGACCTTGCCGAGAGCGGCAACGAGTTTTTTCGCCGAAGCGGCATCTGCCATCGTGAGGAAGGCCACTGTCTTGCCGGTGTTCGCGGCGAGAATGCGTGCAGCATTGATGGATTCGCCCGCATCGGGATGCGCGGTGATGTAATCGACGAGTTCCTGCTCGAACCCGGTCAAATTGAGCCGCTGCACGAGGTCGATGAACTCCGGTTTGCCGATGACAGGCTTCAGCAGCGCATCCAGCCGCGCCTTGGCTGCCGGATTGGAGGCGATGGTATTGCGGTCGAGCAACGCGGTGGAGGCGAGGGCCGTTTCGGCGTCGGCATTGAGGAAGATGGTCAAAGCGGCGGCGGAGACTTCGGCGGGGTGTTTGTAGGAGAGAAGTTGGAGGGAGCGGAGAAGGCGAGGAGCCCTTGATGAGTAAAAGTCACGTCTCTCTTTGTTATTGCTGACCAACATCTCACCAAGAACTTCTGGAACAACAGAGGATCTTCCACGCCACACCAAATCTGATTGCGCAATAGCTGCGTCCTCAGACGGAGCGACCATCGGGAGTGACGCGATGCCTTTTCGTCGTGCATCCCAAGACAAATCAGCTGCTATTCCAAAAGCCTCGACTTGCCAACGATCCAGAGAGGAAATGTTATGCGTCATGATCGCCCACAGCTGGCTAGCTTCATCACTTTGATCAAACCGCAGCGCTATCGCCGCCTCTCGGCGAACGGCAGGCGATTCGTCAGTGACGATTTTGGCGATCACCCCACGCAGCTTCTCCTGTTGCTTCTGCTCCCAGAGTTGACGAGCCACTCGGATGGCTGTGATGCGGATGTTGGGATCGTTGTCGGTGAGGGCGGAGGTCAGGAGACGCTCGAAAGCTCCAGAGGACTGGAGCACTCCAGGACGCTTCGCGCCTTCGGGAGCGTTCGAGCTTCGCGGCAGCGTTTTGGAGTGCGCCGGGCCTCCGGCGCTTTCGTCGGCTGACAGACTCGCGAGCAACCACAACACTCTCGCCCGATGCTGTGGGCTCGATTTGGCATCGGCAAAGAGCTTCGTGAGAGCTTCGCGACCATCCAGCTTCTTCAACGCCTCCCAAGCGAGATACCGCGCTTCTTCATTCGGTGATTTCAGCGCTGCCACGGCACCTTCGACGGTGTCCAACTTGAAACTTGGAACCTGAAACTTCTCCGCCGCCTTTGTCGTCACGCGAAACAATCTTCCCCGCGTCACATCACCCATGCCGTGACCTCCGACGCCGGGGTCATACCAATCGGCGACGATTAAGCTGCCATCGGGGGCGACGGCGACATCGCTGGGGCGGAACCAGCGGTTCTTGGTGCCTTCGAGGATGTTGACGATCTCGGCTTTGTAGCCAGCTCCGTCGGGCTGGGTGATGTAGCCGCGGACGACGTTCGGTCCGGCGTCGCAGTGAATCGGCTGGCCGTGGAAGATGCTGGGCAGAAGATCGCCTTCATAAACCTGCATGCCGGTGGGGCTGCCTGCGCCGGTGAGAAGCATGTTCGGGACGACGCCAGGATCGTTTTGATGCCAGTGGCGCTGCGGGATCTCGCTTTCCCAGCCGATGCGCGGTGTCTGCCAGCCTGCGCCGGTCATTTCGTCGGAGTAGCCGTAGTTGCCGAACTCCATGACGTAGTTGATGCGCACGCCTTTGTTGCCGTCGTCGTCGTTGTCGCTCTGCCACATCGTGCCGAAGCTATCGACGGCGACTTCCCAGTTGTTGCGGAAGTTCCAGGCGAGCACCTCGACGTTGCTGCCATCCAGCTCGCAGCGGAAGACCATGCCTTGCTGATACGGGCGGTTGTTCTGATTGGTGCACTTCACGCCGTGGATGTCGGTGATGAGGTTGCCATTTTTGTCGCAGAGCTGCTTGCCGGCATTGCCGAAATTGAAGTAGAGGCGGCCATCGGGGCCGAAGTGGAAGGCGTGAATGCCGTGGTCGTGCTGGGCACCGCCGATCTTCGTGAACATGAGCTCTTTGCGGTCGGCTTTGTCGTCGCCGTTGTCGTCGATGAGCCAGAAAACGTCGTCGCCGCAGGAAATGAGCGCTTTGTTGCCGAGCACGCAGATACCGTGGGCGCTGTCCACATCGCGGCCCTGGTGGAAGACGGTGGATTTGTCGGCCTTCGCGTCGCCATCGCTGTCTTCGAGGATGAGGATGCGATCGCCCTCGGCGCGTTCGCCGTTGTGCTTGCGGTAGTTCACGACCTCGCACACCCACACACGACCGCGATGGTCGATGTCGATGCTGGAGGGCGAAAGCATCATCGGTTCGCTGGCGAAGAGCTGCACGACGCACTCGGGATGCACCTCGAGCTGCTCGGTGGCGGCTTCCGGCTCATGCGCAGCCGTGTTGTTGTCGCTGGCGGTGATGGGACCTGGATTCTCGGTGTAAACGGCGAAGGTGACGCTGGTGCTGCCCTGCCTCGTGCCACCTTCATCGAGAGCGCCGCGTGCTTTGAAGCGCTTCGTGCCCGCAGGCAGGTTGAAGGCGATGACGCTGTTCGCATGCGTGCCGAGGCCGTATTCGATGGTCTTGCCTGCGCTGCGCAGTTCCTGGCCGCTGCAGTTGGCATTGACGCGCACACTGCCAAAGCCGCTCAGAGCAGACTTCCATTCGACCTCAGTGAGTTTCTTCTCGCTGACATCAGCGAGGATGAGCCGCGGCTCGGCCCAGTCCGCCCAATCGGCGGTGAAGCCGTTGCCACCGTCGGTGACGACGAGAAAGAGTTCTTTGGCACCCTTGAGATCGACGTCGATGTCCGGCGAGCGGAAAAGCGGCTTCGGCGCAGCGAGGAGAAACGTCGGGAGAAGGAGGACGAGCAGGATGAATTTCATGCAGAGTGCAAACATACGAACAGGTAGCGTGAAAGTGATCAAGCCTGATTTAGTCTTCATTCATGTCTTGATCGTGAAGGCTGTGCCCTCTACCATCGCGGTCACTTATGCCAAAAGTATTCCAAATTCTCCTCTGGATCGCCATCTCAGCCATCGGCGCGGGTTCGGTCGCCTTCTCCGCCTTTCACAAGGGGGAAACGATTAACGCCCTGTGGCTTGTGGTGGCTGGATTATGCTCCTTTGCCGTGGCGTATCGGTTTTACAGCAAATGGCTGATGACGAAGGTGCTGGTGCTGGATGCTCAGCGCGCCACGCCTGCTCACACGAAAGAGGATGGCAAGGACTTCGTGCCAACCAACAAATGGGTGGTCTTTGGTCATCACTTCGCCGCGATTGCCGGACCTGGACCTCTCGTCGGACCCGTGCTTGCCGCCCAGTTTGGTTATTTGCCGGGGATGCTTTGGATTCTCATCGGCGCGACCCTCGGTGGCGGTGTGCATGATGCGATCGTGATGTTTGCCAGCATCCGCCGTGGTGGAAAATCCGTCGGCCAGATGCTCAAGGAAGAGGTGAATCCCTTTGTTGGTTTTGTCGCCATGATCTCCGTGCTGGCGATTATGACAATCCTGCTTGCCGTGCTTGGTTTAGTCGTGGTGAAGGCGCTGGCAGAAAGCCCTTGGGGACTCTTCACCATCGCGATGACGATCCCTCTGGCTCTGATCATGGGCTTTGGTCATACGATCTTTAAAGTCAGCGTGCGTGACATCACGATCTTTGGCATTTTCGGCCTATTGGCAAGCGTCTGGGCTGGCCGATATCTCAAGGATTGGGGCCTGGAATCCTTCTTCGATTATGAGGGCGAGACCATCGCTTGGTCGATCATGATCTATGGCTTTGCCGCCTCCGTGCTTCCGGTCTGGATGCTGCTGGCTCCTCGGGATTATTTGAGCACCTTCATGAAAATCGGCACCGTGGCAGTGCTCGCTGTCGTGGTGATCTGGGTAGCCCCTGATCTGCAAATGCCGAAACTCACGAAATACATGGATGGCTCAGGTCTGGTCTTCCTCGGATCTGTGTTTCCCTTTGTGTTTATCACCATCGCTTGTGGTGCCATCTCAGGCTTCCATGCGCTCATTTCCTCAGGTACCACGCCAAAGTTGCTCGACCGCGAAGACAGCATCCGCAGCATTGCTTACGGAGCCATGGTCACAGAAATGCTTGTGGCGCTGATGGCGCTCGTCGCCGCCTGTGCCCTGCAACCGGGCGAGTATTTTGCCATCAATGCTGGAGCTGCTAAGATCGTGCAGACAGATCCATCTCAAGCCGCAGCTGTGACAGAGATGATTACCACCGCAGGCTTCCCTGTGACTGTGGCTGGCATGGAGAAACTAGCCACTGACATTGGTGAAAAGACCATGTTTGGCCGAGTCGGCGGTGCACCGACTTTTGCGGTCGGCATGGCGCAGATGTTTGCGCGGGCCTTTGGTCCCGGCTGGATGGCTTTCTGGTATCACTTTGCCATAATGTTTGAGGCACTCTTCATCCTGACGACCATTGATGCAGGCACCCGCGTGGGTCGCTTCATTCTCCAAGACTTCCTCGGTGGCCTCTGGAAGCCGCTAGGAAATACGAGCAGCCTACCGGCCAATGTCTTTGCCAGCGCGCTGCTCGTCGCAGCTTGGGGTTTCTTCTTGTATCAAGGGGTGGTCGATCCACTCGGCGGCATCAACACGCTTTGGCCGTTGTTTGGCATCGCCAATCAATTGCTGGCGGTCATCGCTTTCTGCCTCGGGACGACCATCCTCATCAAGATGGGCAAGGCACGCTACCTCGCAGTGACATTGGCCCCATTGGCACTGCTGATGACGGCGACCTTCAGTGCAGGTTACATCAAGCTCTTCGATGCGAACCCGAAGATGGGATTCATCTCTGGAGCCAAATTTTATGCAGATAAAATCGCCGCGGGTGGCAGCGACAAGGAACTCAAAGAATGGGCGGCTCAACAATTCAACTTCACGGTGGATACCGTCGTCACCGCTTTCTTCCTGCTGGCCGTCGCCGTCATCTTCCTTGGTTGTTTGCGTGAGTGGATCAAGCTGCTGAGTGGCTCTAAAAAAGCCGTGCTCAACGAAGATCCCTATGTGGCACTGGGCAACGAGACGCCCGTCTAAGTCGGTGCCCACCCTCCAAAGAACCGTGTAACTGCACGCCATGCACTGCCTGTCCTGCCGTCAAACCCTGACTGAGACAGAGGCTATGTGCGGGCATTGCCAATTCTCGCTCGGGGCACTTAGCGCAAAAATGGGCATCGCACCGCAGCTCACCCCGCCGATTGCGGATCTGGCCGAAATGCTGACACGCAAAGAAAAGCAGGCACTTGCGAAAGAGATCGATCAATTAGAACAGCGCTTTCCTGACATCGTCGGCATCACGGTCTTTGCCAGCATCCCAGAAACGGTGACGCCTGAACTCTATGCCTTTTGGCTGTTTAATCGGGCCAGTCTTTTCAGCTCTGTGGAGCAGGGCGGAAACAATCACGGCGTGCTTTTATTGATCGATGCCGACAGAGCCCATGCCACCGCCATGATCGGTTATGGACTGGAACCTCTCATCTCTCAGCAGACATTAGAGATCTGCCTAATCGGAGCCTCGCATCACCTCAAAAAAGGCAAACGAGCTGAGGCTGCGGCTGCTTTCTTTCGCGAATTCCCCCGGCAGCTTTTGCAGTTGTCTTCGACTTGGCCGCAAACCTTTGGTTACACCGAGACCACGCCTTGGTATGACTCCTCCACTGGCGAGCTTGTGCAAACGGTGCACCAACAAGATGGCGACCTCTATTAAAACGAAACGCTGATGCTCACTCGACGTCGATTCCTTCTCGCTGCATCATGCAGTGCGTTTCCAGCCTTGGCTGGTGAGCATCTGCCGCAGACGGCTGCCTTCATCGGCAAAAAGAAATTTGACCTCATCGTGGCGAGAGCCAGCAACGAAAAGTGGTCACAACTTGCCCTAGCAGACCGCATCACCCGCGCCGCACTGGCCATGCAAGGAACAGCGTATGTCGGCTTTACTCTGGAGATCGATGACCACATCGAATCACCTTCCGTGAATTTTAATGGGTTGGACTGCTGGACGTTCTTTGAAACCGCTCTCGGGATAGCCCGAATGCTTAGACAAGCCAAGGCGAGCTACACGCCAAGTGATCTGCTGCGGGAGATCGAGTGGACCCGCTATCGTGGTGGTCAATGTCACGGCAACTACCTGGATCGCATCCATTACCTGGAAGAATGGTTCCGCGATAATGACCGCCGTGGCAATGTGAAGGACATCACGAAGTCCCTGGCCAGCACCGTGCCGCTGGAAGACCGGAAGATCGATGAAATGACCATGCTGTGGAAAAGCTATCGCTACCTCAAGAACAATCCGTCTTTACGCCCAGGCATGGCCCAGATGGAGGCTGAACTCCAGACACATCCCTTTCGCTACATCCCCAAGGCAACCGTCGCGGGGATCGAATCGAAGATCCAGAGCGGCGACATCATCGGCATCGTGACTCACAAGCCGCATGTCTATTGCAGTCATGTCGGCTTGGCCCTGCGCAGCCAGGATGGCGTCTGCCATTTCATGCATGCCTCTGCCACTAAGAAACGGGTCATCATTGATGCCAGCATCTCTGACTATCTCCACTCCATCAAAAGCCACGCAGGAATCGTTGTGGCGCGGCCTCAGTAATCGTGCACACTAGAGACGATGTTTCTCGCTGAAATAGATCCAATCCAAATCGCCATCATCGTCATCGCGATGTTAGGCGGCTTCGTCCAATGGATCTGGAGCCTCATCAAGCAGAGCCAAGGGGAGGCTGAGCGAGCCAAAGTCCAACCGACCGAGGAAGAAAAACGAATGAGAGAGGCAGCCTGGAAGAAGCAAGTCCAGATGCCCACGGCTCCGCCCCCGCTACCGCCGAAGGCACCGCAGGTTCCCAATCCCACTGTTGATCCTTGGTCAGCAGCTCGGGAAATCTTTGAGCAAATCAAAGGAGAGGCCGCAGGTCAGACGGCTCTGCCTAGCCCAAGCCCGCGTCCGGCACCAGCTCCGCAGATCCCAGCTAGGGCCAAAAAAGCTCCAGCCTACAGTCCGCCACCTCTGCCAGCAGCGCAGATTGTCGTGCCAGTGCCAATGCCTGTGGCCGAAGTGCCCCATGCCACCCCAGCGTCAAAACTTGCCTCCAGTCGCCAAGACGGGCTCGAACTTCTGAGGGGGCTGCTGGCCTCGCCGACGACCATCAGACAGGCTGTTTTGATGCGAGAAATTTTAGGTCCACCAAAAGCCTTGCAATCTTCCGCAGATTCGCCATTCTAGTGGCCCCTCGCAAAACAGCACACGCCGGTGTGGTGAAATGGTAGACGCGCTAGACTCAAAATCTTGTTCTTAACAGAGTGTCGGTTCGAGTCCGACCACCGGCACCACTGTCAGCTTTTAAAAGCATTCGAGGATCTTTTTATTCATGGCCAAGGAACGGCTTACATCCTCCAAACAGGCCGTTGAAAAGACTTGGGTTCTCTATGTTCTTCTCTGTCAGGATGACACACTCTACTGCGGGATCACGAACGATCTGGAAAGACGTATTGCCCAGCATGACAGCGGCAAAGGAGCACGCTACACCAAAGGACGTGGGCCTGTCAAAGTGCTCAAATCATGGCCTGCCGTAAGCATGTCCGCCGCTCTCAAAGCGGAACGAGCTTTTAAGAAGCTGACGAAGGAAGCCAAGCTCAAAAAGCTGAAGAGTCGATCACGCAAGGATGCGGTCTCGCTCCTGCTCAAAGGCAACGGATCAACCGACACGGATGCTGACCGAGCGACCGTGGGCATCTAGACCCTCCACTGCCGCGAAGGCGTGGACGATGGATTCTGATTTAGCGCAGCTATCTTGGCTGAGACGAATGATGCTGGTGCGGCGCTGGAACATGTCCACGGTCAGTCCAGGGAAGGACTTTCCAGCTCCACCTGTCGGCAGAGTGTGACTTGGACCTGCGAGGAAATCCCCCACGGCTACCGGTGAGTGATTGCCAAGGAAAATGGCACCCGCGGTGCGGATCAGCGGCAGGATGTCTGACTCACGTTCCGTGATGAGAGATAGATGCTCAGGCGCATAAGCATTCACGAGCTTGGCGCCTTCTTCCAAAGTCGCCGTTAGCATGAGGAAGACACCCTTCTCTAGAACAGGTCCCAATTGAGCCTGACGGCTGAGCGTTTGGCTCTGCTTTTCCACCTCAGCCACGACAGCTGCGAGTAACGCGGCATCATCGGTAATGAATCCTGCCTGACTGTCTTTGCCATGCTCAGCCTGCGCCAAGATATCTGCCGCAATGAAGGCTGGATTCCCTGTGTGGTCTGCTAAGATGAGCACCTCACTCGGACCGGGCAGTAGATCGATAGAGACAACCCCAAAGGCTTGGCGCTTGGCCTCGACGACGTAGCTATTTCCAGGGCCAAAAATTTTCGTCACTGGACGAATCGTTTGAGTTCCATAGGCCATGGCAGCAATCGCCTGCGCACCTCCGATTTGATAAACTTCTGTGGCTCCAGCCAGCTTCAAGGCAGCCAATAAGCCGGGATTCACCGTGCCATCGCGGCCACAGGGGGTGCAGACGACAATTTCCGGCACACCCGCAGCAGCCGCTAGAGTGACGGTCATGATGGCGGTCGATACCAGTGGCGCAGAGCCACCAGGGACATAGCAGCCCACGCGCTCAAAGGGGTGATAAACCTCACCGACTTCCCCGCCCTGCTCATTCAGACCAGACCAGTTTTGGCGCAGGCTTTTGCGGGCAAAATCAAAGACATTTCGATGCGCCGACTGCAAAGCGGTCTGCAATTCAGGAGTCGCTGCCTCCCAGGCAGATGAGATCGTTTCAGCGGAGATGCACAGCGTTTCCGAGCTTAGTTTGGCCCCATCAAAACGCTCGGTGAGCTCGATCAAAGCGGCGTCTCCACGCTCGCGCACAGCTTTGATCACACCACTGACCACCCCCTGCACAGCATCACTGGCCTCGGCACGGCGATCCAGTGTGGCGGCGATTTGGTTCCAGTCGTTGTCAGTGTAGCGATAAATCTTCATGGTCAGCATTCTGGGTGCCAAGGGATGATGGCACCGTCAATACAAGTTTTCATTCTCAACGAACGTCTCTGCAGTCCGTCTGGTCGCCCCCAGCTGCCGGATAGATTAAAAATAGAAGATCAAACCCTTAGCGAATCATCCCGCTCATGGCTTTATTTCCGCCCGATGATCGAAGCCACCCAGACCGAGCTACTCCAGCAAATCCATGACCTAGCTCCACATGCTGCGGCTGATTTGCTGGAAAAACAGACGCCGGAAGTGGCGGTGAGTGTCTTGGAATCGCTCAATCCCATGGTCGCGCAGCAAGCACTGCAAGAGATGACCGATGAACATCGCTGCAAAGTGATTGCCGCAGCACCTATCGAAAAAGCTCGGCAGTGGATGATCAATCGCCAGTATCCCGAGGACAGTGTCGGCTGGCTGATCGAGCCCTCTGTCGCCGTTTTTCGTCCTTCAATGACGGTGCGTGACACCATTGAAGCCCTTCGAAAGCTAACCAAGCGGTCCTTCATCACCTACGGCTATGTCACCGATGAGTCGAACAAGCTTCTTGGTGTGCTTGTCTTTCGGGATCTCATGCTTGGCAATCCCGAGTCGACACTAGCCGAGGTGATGTACAAAAATCTGTTCACTCTCCTGCCTGAGATGCCGATGACCGACGCCATGAAGCTGACCGTGAATCGCCATATCCCAGTGTATCCCGTTTGCGATTCTGAAGGCCATCTCCTGGGGCTGGTCCGTGGTCAGAATCTGTTTGAAGCTCGTGCCATCGAGATCAGCGCTCAGGCGGGAACGATGATGGGTGTGGAAAAAGAGGAGCGACTCAGTACACCGATCCTTACGAGCCTCAAATTCCGCCATCCTTGGCTTCAGATCAACTTACTCACGGCCTTTATCGCTGCTGCGGTTGTGGGACTTTTTGAGCACACTTTAGATCGGGTTGTCTTGCTGGCTGCCTTTTTACCAGTCCTCGCTGGGCAATCGGGAAACACCGGCTGTCAGGCTCTTGCCGTGGCGCTCAGAGGCATGACCATGGGAGAAGTCGATCACAGTGATTCACGACGTCTCGTCTTCAAAGAAGGCCTGCTTGGCTTACTGAATGGCTTATTGGTCGGTCTAAGTGCGGCTTTAGGGATGTATGTCTATGCCCGATTCCAGGGAAATCCGAATGCCTTCACTTTAGGACTGGTTGTTTGGTTATCCATGATCGCCAGTTGTGTCACGAGCGGACTTTGTGGTGCTCTGATCCCCCTGACCCTACGCCGCCTAGGAGCCGATCCGGCCACCGCCTCCAGCATCTTCCTCACCACAGCGACAGACGTCGTCAGTATGGGCGTCTTTTTGGGACTGGCCACCCTGATGGTGCGTTGATCGGAGCTATTGCAGACTCCGTGGCACATTTAAATGCTGAAATTCTAGCAAAACCAGCTAGCTGCCCTATGGATTCAGTCCCCACGCCCGTTCCTTTTTGACATGCCTGAAGACGATCAGCCCGAAGATTATAACCATCTGCCCACAGCCGATGGTGGAGCCGATGCTGCCAAGCAGGCCAAAGCTGCGCTCTGGCAACAGATTGCAGAAAAACGCCGTGCAAAGATCAGCGCTGAATCAACGATAGAGCCCGTCGTCATTCCAGAAGAAGAACCGCAGGCAGCCCCTACTCTGCACGACGACTGGGCAGAACTGCTGGATCTAGATCCAGATTCTCCTTCAGCCACCCTGCCCCCCATGCAGATGGCTGAGTCAAAACCGCTCATCACCACGCCCGTCGAAGTCGAGACGCGGAGTGACATCTCCAGTAAGAAGCGATCTGTCATTCGGCGCCAGGCGCCACCCGTGAGTGAGCCTGAATCAGGCATCGTCACTCAGGTGTTCATGGTTCCAACAGTGGCCACGAGCGCTGCCTCAACAACGGCTGCTGAGGAATCAACAGCCGAGGAACACACGCTTCAATCTGAAAGCAGTGCGACCACCTTTAAGGCTGAAGCCAAACCCATACCAACCGACGAAAGCCAGGCTTCCGCTGAAAAATCAGAAGCTCCCAGCGACAAGCCCGAAGTACCCCAGGACACCAAAATCAAAACCGCACTTCGTGAGAAATGGGAAAAGTGGGGTGGGCGCTCCCTAGCCATTAGCGTGGCCATCCACTGCATCATCATTGGCGGTGGCGGTTTCCTTGTCGTCAATCAGGGGCTGCTCGACGAGCAGGTGGACTTCCTACCTGGAGGCAGCCAGCAAGGCGCGGCTGCGTCTCAGGAGCTGGACCATAAGATTCAGCAAAAGAAAAAGACCTGGCTGAATAAGCCTGTGCCGATGCGTAAGATCGCGGTGAACTCCATCTCCGAAATCATCCTGCCAGACGAAGCGCCAGATTTGATGGATCTGCCACAATCCAGCGATCTGCTTTCGAGCGCTAAAATGGGGGGACTCGGTGGCGCAGGCGGGGGCTTTGGCAAAAGCATGGGATTAGGAGCCCAAGGCGGCATGGTCTTTCAGCCATTGTCCATGTTTGGACGCGAGATCAAAGCCAAAAGGCTGGCGCTTGTGCTGGACGTCTCCAGCTCCATGGCACCTTATCTACCGCAAGTGATCGCAGAACTCGATAAAGTGGCCAAGGGCAGCATCGTCATCCTTTTTCCGGGCTGTGGTCTGGAAAAGCCACCGCCGAAGGGCCTGGATGGGGAAGAACTTTTCCGAACTTCAGGAACTGAATTTGAAAAATTCTGGCGAATGGGGGGCATGTCACCCTTGGATGAAGCCCGAAAGTTCAAGTTTAAGTCCAGTGACGTGATTCAAGGCGAAAGCATTTTCCGCCTCTTAGCTAAACGTCAGCAAACTTGGTTCATTCATTATGTCGGCACAGGCTATACCTGGACAGCCTTGCTGAGTGAGCAAGTTCGCCAAGCCGATGCGCTCTATTGGTTTTCCGACTTTCAGGACCGCGTGGACTTCCAACAAGTCATGACGGTCAAGGAGAACTTACTCCGCCGGAAACAAAAGCTCTACATTCAGCCCTATCAGCACGGTACGTCGTTTGATCTGGTCAAAAGCCAACTCGTCGAACCGACAGGCGGAGACGTCATTGAGGCGGTGCTCGAGTGAACGTGGGATGAGCGTGACCTAGCCCGCTCGTCTCGGTGGAGGTGTGGCGCGGGAATGACCTGCGACAGTAGAGTAAAGTGACACTTACCTGATCCAGCCCCAGTGCTTGGTCAAAGGCCAGTAACAAACCAAGGCAGTTCCGACGATATTGCGCTCAGGAACAGCTCCCCAGACACGTGAGTCACTGCTGTTGTAGCTATTGTCTCCCATGGCAAAGTATTGCTCGTCACCGAGATCGATTTTATTAATCCCGCCACCGACTGAATTGGCATCCGCGTAGCCACGATAGCCGTCCACAGGAGCCTCATAGCTACCCTGCATTACGCGTTTGAAGCCAGGCTCCTCAGCCACTTTGCCATTATGCATAAGCCTAGGCGCCACGACTTCCAACTGATCTCCTGGCACGCCTGCAAGACGCTTGATGTAGTGCTGAGACCCTTGTTCTGCGGGAACGTTGATTCCGCGAATGTGGTTCGTGGTAAACACAAAGACTTCCCCCCGCGTCGGCGTGCGGAAGTGATAGCTGAGCTTATCCACCAGCACATGATCCCCGTTGTGGACGATGCCACTTGCCAGCAACTGCCCCTTACGAACAGTGAGTCCACCCGGCAGATCAGCCATGTAGCGGCGATCTGGCGTATCACGCCCAGTCAACACTGGCTTAGCATTGAGATGACTAAAGATCTGCAGCTCATTCATGAGCTGAGTTTTGGGTGACTTGATGGTGATCTCGTGACCATCTTCAAAATGCAGGATGCAGTAAGGCATGAAGATCGCAAAGCGATGCTCTGTTAGCGGCTCCCGCTGACGCAAACGCCCCTCATGATCTGAGACCACATGGATGTAGCGTGTGCTGGTAAGAAACGAACCCAGCCAGCCAACGACACCTGGAGACGGATCATGGGCAGTCGCCTCAGCCGTGATGCCATTGAGCGTCGGCTGCATGGAACCCGTGGGGATTTGGAAAGGCTGGGCGATGTAGCCGCGAATGCCCAGTGCAATGACGATAGCGACAAAGAACACTTCCACATTGTCTGAAATCTCACTGGTGCCAGCATTTGGCAGAGCATTCTCACAGACTTTATTGAGCTGCTCATTCAGCGTCTTGATACGCTCACGGTCCCGAGCCTTCATTGCGTCCTCCAGAGTGCTGCGAAGCGAGGTGATCTCATCCAGCTTTTCCTTTGGCAAAAGATCGCGCTTGTAGTCGATGAACCGAGTGACTCCCTTGTGCAGGAGTTTGGCTTGCTTGAGATAGCGTGGGGTAAAGAAAAACATGAGGCGGAGGGCCAGGGGCTAGAAGTGGATTCCATGCCATCATGCCCGCATCACAGCAAGTAGCAAAAACTCCCTCATGAAGATCGTTCCATTGATGTTCAAAACTGGATTCATGAGTTTAGCCTAGATTCGGGAATGAAAGATCGTTGAGTTGCGCCAGGGCTTGGTTTCACAAGGCTTCTTCGACTCGAAGCGGCTGTGTCTTGGATGACACTGCCCGAGAGGCGAAAAGCCTTGTGGGATCAATGACGGATGCAAATCGGCGGTCAGCCATTCCTGAATCTAGGTTCAGTTCATACACATTGCTTGATAGCCGAGTTGTCGGACTTAATGCTTTACGAATGAAAGCCGTTTCCCCTTCCTGATGGCCCTTGCAGCCATTGGAACCAGGCTCAGTGCGCGGCTCATTTGGCGGCTATCAAACGCCTCATAAAGCTTGGCTAAATCGGCCAAACCTGCTGATTTCTGATGAGCGACAGAAAGAGGATCAAGCCGATTTTACAGCAAGCTCTGATGCCAAGCCACAAAGGAGGCAAAGACGGATTTTGAACTTTCCCTTCAAGCCTCTCCATGTCAAAACAACCCCATGACTCTCGCTGATTTTTGTGCGTTTTGCCTTTCCCTGCCGATGGTGGAAGAGACGGTGCCCTTTGGGCCGGATGTGCTGGTTTATAAGGTAGGAGGGAAGATGTTTGCTCTGGCGACACCGGATGAATTTCCGCATTCGGTGAACTTGAAGTGCGATCCTGAGCGGGCGGAGGAACTGCGGGATCGCTATGAGGAGATCCAGCCGGGCTATCACATGAATAAGCGCCACTGGAACACGGTAATGCTAGGGGGCCGTGTGCAGACAAAATTGATCCAGGAGCTGATCGACCATTCATATGCACTCGTGGTGGGCAGTCTCACGAGGAAGGTGAGAGCGGAGTTGAAAATGATGAAACAATGACCAAGCCAGACTGCCGAGTGGAACCTCATTCGGTCTTTTTTCTGAGCGCATTCCAGACCATCCCCAGTCCACCGACCACAAAGAGACCAGGGAACCAAATCGAGTAAAGCGCTGCGCGGGTGTCGTGTTTGAGCACGGCCTGATCCGGCTTGGCGGGATTCACGTAGCAGGTGAGTTCGGTACCAACGGGGTAGTCCGATAATTTTTTTCTCGCGACCTCTTCATGCTGAGTGGGTGAGTTGACGCGCTTGATGAGGCTGCCAGTCATGGGAATGCCAGCAAAGGTATAACTGTAGCGCACCTCAGCTCGGTAGGCAGGGTTTGAATTGGGGGTGGGCTGCTCCTTGGCTAGGCGGCTAGAGGTGATTCGACAGGGGGTTGGGGTCCAGCGGCGGGTTTCCTCGGCACGCTGCCAGGCGGTGTAGAGCACCCAGGTAAAGACGATTCCTGCCAGGGCTAAAAAGAGGCCCATGCCGGCTAACCAGAGGCGTCCCGAGAAAGAAGATGTGGAAGAGAAGGCCATGAATGATAGGGATGCTTTGACTAGCCTACGCATGTGCTGCATACAAGGAGGTTGCACACTGATCATGGCCTTAACTTCTGAAATTCCACTCCCAAACACCCGCCCTCCGCGCTGGCTACTGAAGCCTGTGCCTGCGTGCGCGGCGGACGTGGCCTCAGAATCTGGTCTGCACCCTATTTTAGCAGTCCTGCTTTCCCAGCGTGGCTTCACGACGGCGACACAAATCCGCGAATTCCTTGTGCCGAAGCTGGCAAGTCTGGGTGATCCTCTGGTGCTACCCGAGATGCCCCAGGCGGTCGAGCGTATCTTAAAAGCGGTGGATCAGGGCCAGAAGGTGGCTCTCTATGGTGACTATGATGTGGATGGTGTGACGTCGATGTCACTCATGTGCCTGACGCTGCGAGCCTACGGAGTAAAACCGCATCTATTTCTGCCTTCCCGCATGGATGAGGGTTATGGGCTGAGTCTGGATGGATTTGCCCGATTGTTTGAGGAGTTTGGCAAGCCAGACCTGCTGCTGGCGCTGGATTGCGGGACAACTTCGATCAAAGAACTGACCTGGCTGCGTGAGCAGGGCGTGGACTGCGTGATCATTGATCACCATGAACTGGCACCTGAAGGCCGACCTCCCTGCGTGGCCATTGTGAACCCGAAGCTGGGCACGGAGTATCACTATTTTTGCACGGCAGGCCTGGTCTTTAAAGTCGCCCATGCACTGATGAAGACACGCCGAGTTGAGGGCTTTGATCTCAAGGAAACGCTGGATCTGGTGGCCTTGGGTACCGTCGCTGATTTGGTTCCTTTGATTGATGAAAATCGACTTCTCGTCCGTCGCGGCCTGGAGGCACTGGCACAGACTCAGCGCATCGGATTAAAAGCGCTCAAGCTTACAGCGGGTGTGGAGGGCTTCATTCAGACTCACCACGTCGGTTTCCGACTCGGGCCGCGTCTCAATGCGGCCGGGCGCTTGGACACGGCCTTCACTTCCCTGCAACTCCTACTCGCCGATGATCCGATCATGGCCGCCGAATACGCAGCCTTGCTGGAAAATCACAACCGCGACCGGCAGGCTGTGGAACTGGCCGTTTATAATGAGGCTGAAGAGATGCTTCTGGCCATGGGTAGCATGGATCAGCATCATGCCGTGGTTCTGGGCTCACGGAACTGGCATCCCGGCGTGGTTGGCATCGTGGCGTCCCGGTTATCACGCCTGGTGAACCGACCCACCATCCTGTTTTCCTTTGATGAGAACGGCATCGGCAAAGGCAGCGGACGCAGCATTCCTGGGTTCTCACTCGTCGAGGCGATCGATATCTGTCGTGAGCACATCCTGCGTGGCGGTGGCCATGCCATGGCTGCGGGTGTCTCTGTGAGTGAGGCGAATTTAGAGATCTTCCGAACCACCTTCTGTGAAGCCGCACGCAAGGCTCTGACGGATGAAAATCTGACCGCCGTGTTAGAGCTGGATGCTGAGGTGAAGCTCAGTGATCTGGGTATCGACTTCCTTCAGAACTTCCGACTCATGGAGCCCTTTGGCCAACGGAACTCAGAACCGATCTTTCTGTGCAAACGTGTCACGCCAAGACTTCCGGGCCGACTGATGAAGGAAAAGCATCTGCGGGTGATGCTCTCCCAAGATGGGGCCAGCATGGAAGCCCGCTGGTTCAATGCCCCCCTGCAAAACCTACCCAAACCACCCTGGGACGTGGCCATGCGTGTGCAGCGTAATTCCTGGCGTGGAGAAGAGCAGTGGCAGCTGACTCTCGATGCCGTGCGCAGCGCTGAGTAAGGGTCAAACTCAAGCGACATGCCCAAACTCGGCCAAGGCCTCTTTCAGTAGCTCCATGGGCAGGCCCATGACATTGGTCCATGAACCATCATAGTTGCTCAGGATCATTTCCCCACATTCCTGGATGCCGTAGGCACCGGCTTTGTCCAAAGGGTTGACCTTGGCGTGATAGGCACGGATTTGGTCATCGCTCAGTGCCTGAAAAATGACGTGGGTGATGCCATGAAGTCCCCTGCCCTGCGCACCCCCAGAATGGGCCAGATAGACGCCAGTGCAGACTTCATGGGCACGACCGGAGAGCTGCCGCAGCATCTGCAAAGCTTCCTCCATGTCCTTCGGTTTCCCCAGAGGGATGCCATCGACATAGACGAGTGTATCGGCACCGATCACCAAAGCGTCTGGCCGCATTTGCGCACCAGCGACAGCTTTTCGGCGAGCATTTTCGACGGTTAAAGCCTCAGGCGTTAAGCTAGCATCATGCGCCTCTTCGACTTCGGGTAAAACGATCTCAAAGGCAAAACCAGCCTCAGTCATCAACTCGACCCGACGCGGGGATTGTGAGGCTAAGATCAGCGGCAGTTTGTGACCAAGAACGGATACGTCCATCATGCTTCAGCTGCCCTGTTCTTCAATCATGAGCACTTCATCCGCTCTCAGCATCGCATCGCGATCCTGAAAGGTCCGATAGCGATAGTAACCCGTCTTTCCGACAAAATCAGGGCAGCCTTTGCAGAGATATTGGCGACCATCTTTTAGCGTGATTTTATAGCTACCCGTGGACTGGCAACTGCTTAACAAGCAAAGCAGGGTTAAAAAGCAAAGAAGGCGAGAAAACAACATGACTATCAACGAAAACAATACAGAGAAACAATCGAGCCAATTTGGCAATCATTTGTGCTGAAATGTTCAAAAACACAGAGCCTTGCCAGATAATAATCTTCACTTAGTTTAAAGACTTCATGTCAGCCGTCACCTTTTTCAAAGAATTCTCTCGCAACTGGAAGACCGTAGGCGCTGTGGCCCCCTCTAGCCCTGCGCTGGCTGAGCGCATGATGGAGTCCGCTGAAATCTCGAAAGCTCGCCACATTTTAGAGCTAGGCCCTGGCACAGGTGCCCTGACCACGGCCATTCAGGACTCGCGCTCCAAAGACAGTTCCTATCTTGGCATCGAGATCAATACCACCTTTGCCAATCAACTCCGCCAACGTTTTACGGACATGTCGTTTGAAGTGGCTGGCGCTCAGGAGTTCGATTTTGCGGAGTATCTCAAAGACCGTGAACCCATTGACGTGATCATCAGCGGCTTACCCTGGACCGCCTTCCCGCGCTCCCTGCAAGAGGCCATTCTTGGCAATGTGCTGCCACATCTGGCTCCAAGCGGGCGCTTTGCCACCTTTGCCTACTATGGCTTTCATCGCATGCCTAGCGGCCAGCGCTTCCGTGAGTTGCTGCACCAAAAGCTGCCCGGCGTGGAAACCAGCCGCGTGGTGTGGGCCAATGTACCGCCAGCCTTTGTTTATGTCGGTCGGAAGTGATCAGGCTAAGAGGCCCTTCGCGACGTGCCCATGAACGTCGGTAAGCCGATAGCGGCGACCTTGAAACTTGTAGGTTAGGCGTTCGTGATCGATCCCTAGCAGATGCATCAGCGTGGCATGAAAGTCATGGATGTGCAGGCCATCTTTGACCGTGTTATAGCCAAAATCGTCGGTCTCACCATACACGCTGCCTGCTTTGATTCCGCCACCGGCAAACCAGGCGCTGAAGCAGCGCGGATGATGATCGCGACCAAAGTTGGTACTGATTTTCCCCTGACAATACGCGGTGCGTCCGAACTCCCCACCCCAGACGACGAGGGTATCATCAAGCATGCCACGCTGTTTCAGATCCTTAACCAGCGCGGCTGAGGCCTGATCCGTTTCCTTGCACAGTCTCGGGATGGCCCCAGGAAGGCCACCATGATGATCCCAGTCCTGATGATACAGTTGGATGAAACGCACGCCTTTTTCCGCCAGTCGCCGCGCTTGCAGGCAATTCGCGGCAAAGCTGCCAGGCGTCTTCACATCAGGCCCATAACTATCCAGCACATGCTGGGGTTCATCACTCAGATCAGCCACCTCTGGGATACTCGACTGCATGCGGTAAGCCATCTCATAGTGATCGATGCGACTGGTAATTTCAGCATCGGGTGTGCCGGCGTATTGATGCTCATGCAGTTCCTTCAAGCGATCCAACATCAACCTCCGACTGTCCGCACTCACGCCCGTTGGATTGCCAAGATAAAGCACGGGATCTTTGGCTGCGCGGAAAAGCACGCCCTGATGCTTGGTGGGTAAAAATCCACTTCCCCAGAGATGCGAACCCAACGGCTGACCACTTTTGCCTTTGGTGATGAGCACTGTGAATGAGGGCAAATTGGCGTTCTCCGCGCCTAAGCCGTAGCTTAACCAAGACCCCATGCTCGGACGGCCAGCAATCTGTGAGCCCGTCTGGAAAAAGGTCACGCCTGGACCGTGATTGATCGATTCTGTGAACATGGATCTAGCCACACAAATATCATCCGCGATGCTGGCGGTATGCGGCAGCATTTCACTGAACCAAGCGCCCGATTGACCATGCTGGGTAAATTTGAAGGGCGATCCCACCATCGGAATCGAGGCCTGATTCCCTGACATCCCAGTCAGTCGCTGAGTGCCACGCACGGAGTCGGGCAATTGCTCACCGTTTCGTTTATTCAGCAGCGGCTTGTAATCAAAGAGATCCAAATGCGAAGGACCACCCGACATGAACAGGTAAATGATGCGCTTAGCCTTCGGCTGCCAGTGAGTAGAGCCCAGCACACCACGATCCACAGGGGAGGCTGCCGCTTGGCTTTCCTGAGCCAGCATTTCATTCAGCGCCAGACCACCCAGGCCCATGCCAAAGCGATTCAGCAACGTGCGACGGTTCAGAAGAGGATTCATCGGATTCATGAAAGTAGATCGGTTAGCGTTTCACCACGCAGGCATCGTGATTGAGAAGGGCCTGGGCCAGCACGGTCGCAGCGGCCGCTTCTGGCAGCGGGAGCTGAGCATTTCGTTTGGCTGCCCCCACTTTGAGCAGTTCTTCTGCTTCCTGAGGCACGGTCTTAAAATGCGCTAACTGCTCCAGATAGAGCTGCGTGCAAATTTGCTTCTCACGCGCATCAGGCTGGCGAGAAAGGCAGCGCAGAAAGCCGAGCTCGATCATCTTTGCCAAATCGCCCTTGCCCTCCTGATGAAGGGTTTCACCCAGCACGCGCGCTGCTTCCACATACTGAACTCCATTGAGGAGGATCAAGGCTTGCAGAGGCGAGTCCGTGCGCTCGCGCTTGGAGGCACAAACGGCGCGTCTTGGCGCATCAAAGGCCACCATGGCAGGCGGTGGGCTGGTGCGCCGCCAATGCGTGTAAAGACTGCGACGATAGACCGCATCTCCAGCGCCCGGCTCCACAGGCTTAAAGGCCTCTTTCATCTCATAAGGATACACCGGAGGACCTCCCACCGTTAGCTTGAGCAAACCAGATGCCGCTAGCGCATTGTCACGAATCATCTCAGCCGGCAGACGGAACCTCGGCCCACGTGCCAGCCATTGATTTTCGGGATCGTCAGCCATGATCTTAGCCTCAGCGATACTTTGCTGACGATAGACTCGACTCATGACGATCTCCTTCACCAGCGCCTTCACGTTCCAACCGCTCTGGATAAACTTCATGGCCAAATAGTCGATCAATTCGGGATAAAGCGGTTTCTCGCCCTGACTGCCGAAGTCTTCAGCCGTCTTCACCAGACCACGACCAAACAAACTTTGCCAAATCCGATTCACGGTCACTCGAGCAGTCAGTGGGTGATTCGGAGCCGTCAACCACTGCGAATAGCCCAGACGATTCAAAGGTGCGCCCTTGGGGAAAGGTGAAAGGAAAGCAGGTGTCACAGGCCCCACTTCTTCGGTGCGCTTATCGTATTCTCCACGTGTCAAAAGATAAGCTTTCTTGGGCATCGGCAATTCTTTCATGACCATGATCTCCTTTTGGGCATCCTGATGTGCGTAGAGTCTGCTACGCACGGTTTTCAGGCCTTCCGCCAACTCTTGATCCAGTGTCTCAGAGACATCACGATCATAAACGCGCAGATCATCAATCAGGCCACCTTTGAAACCTTTGTCACGCATGCGTTCCCCAAGACTGATGTTGTCATGGCCACCACCAGCGATGGTTTTGGTGAGAGCATCTTTGATCATGTCTGTTTGACTTAGTTGATCATCCAGAAAGATTTTCAGTCCCTTGGCTGTGCTACTGCCATCATAGGTCACGACCACATGCACCCATTGTTTCAATGGCAGATTGGCCTGAGTACGAATGCTGATCGCATTGCCCGGCCAAAAGTGGATCAGGGACCATTTCAATTTTCCTTCCTCAATCAAAAGTTCATACCCACGACTCGCCGCATCGGTCCAAGCTTGCGAGCGATGCAGCACTACGGCGCGCTCCTTCACATCGGGGGTCTGAATCCAAAGAGACAAACTAAAAGGATCTTCACGCTGAAAGTTCCCCAGCGGCGTGTCCACGGCATCATCCCCAGTAAACTGAATCGCTTGACCAAACTTGCCGGCCACGAGCTTATTTTCACCTTTGAGGATCGCGGCTGGATCTTTCGGAGCGCCTGATTCGACCTTCTTCTTTTTGCCTGGCACTTTTGGCTGGGCGGTTTCCTTGACTTCTGGCGCTGCTTTTGGCGCGCCCGCAGATGGTGGTAAGTTAGGATGCAGCGTGTCAGCCAGCTTGTTCCCTTTCAACTCATCAAAAGTGAAATGAGCAACAGGGTGATCCAGTGTTGCAGCCAGCTTTAAATCGTTTGGCTTTACCATGCCTGGCTCAGCTTTGATGGCTTCCAGTTGCTTGAGCTGTCCCTGCATCATGGCCAGTTTGTCCTTGGCCGACTGATCCATCATCGCCATCACCGGGGTCGGAGGTGACGGTGTGAAAAAGGAGTAGAGACCTGCTTCGTCAATGTTTTGCAGCATCGAAAACAGGCCGTAATACTCCTTTTGGGTGATCGGATCATACTTGTGATCATGGCAGCGGGAGCACTCAAAGGTCAGACCGAGAAAAGCTGTAGCCACCGTTTGCACCCGATCTGCGATGTATTCCACGCGATACTCTTCCTCGATACTGCCGCCTTCCCCCTCTTGCTGATGCAGGCGATTGAAGGCAGTCGCCAAAACCTGCTCATCCGTCGGATTCGGCAGCATGTCACCAGCGAGTTGCCAGGTGATGAATTTGTCATAAGGTAGGTTCTCATTAAAAGCCTTCACTACCCAATCTCGCCAAGCCCAGACATCCCGATCCCGATCCACCTGAAAGCCATAACTGTCGGCATAGCGCGCGCTATCCAGCCAATCCACCGCCATCCGCTCGCCATACTGAGGCGAAGCCAGGAGCTGATCCACCGTCTGTTCGTATCGTTCCTTGGAAAAGGCCAATACGTCCGCTGGTTTCGGGGGCAATCCCGTCAGATCAAAATTCAATCGACGCAGCAGCGCGCCAGCTTCGGCCTCTTGCTGAAGTTTTAAGCCACGCTCGCTCAAGGCAGCATCCATGATCTTATCAATGTTTGTGTCCTTAGCTGCATCTGCCTTCAGTGAAATGAAGCTCCAATGCGCCTCGTATTCGGCTCCCTCCTTGATCCATTGGGTCAGGGTTTCGATCTCAGCAGGGCTCAGTGATCCCAGCTTTGACTCTGGTGGTGGCATCTGGTCATCTGCATCATGAGAGTGGATTCGCTCCATGATCAGACTCTTCTCTGGCTGACCCGGCGTGATGTGTCCATCTTTGACAGCGGCAGCCCGCTCATCCAATCGTAAATCACCTTCCCTCTTCTTGCTATCGGGACCGTGACAGTGAAAACATTTGTCAGATAAAATAGGGCGCACATCCCGATTGAATTGCACCTTACCAGCAGCCATCAAGGCCTGCCCACTGGAGGCGGCTAGCAGAATCAACGTGAATGCAGAAAGTCGAAAAGACATGATTTACAGTTACGCACATTTACCGTGCCGTATTCAGAAAAGTCTGTGTCTGATTGTGACGACAGTGACTTCTGTTACCTCAAATCGGTCAGTTGAATCGTCTGCTCGATCTGCGTCTGACCATCGACATCCAGAAGACGCAATGTCAGCGGCATCCCAGGTTGATCCCAGCCAATACTCAACGTGCCCACATTGGGTTGATGATAGGTTTTGGGCAGCAGACGATTCTTATTGGGTGTCGGCGTGCCACGCTGATGCACCTGCGTCATCGAACTGGCAGTCAGGTCGTACAGCGGATAAGGCACCCCTTCACGCAAGCAGGACATCTCACACCAATGCCGATCTCCACTCAGGAAAAGCACCCCCTGAGCCCCAGTGTTGCGAATCAGCTCAATCAGTCGCTTCTGCTCATGCGGGAAATTGGCCCAACTCTCACTGCCCGAAGCTTCTGCCGCAAACTGAATGCTGCTGACGATAAGCCGAAGATCAGCTGGCTGCTTGAGTGTCTTTTCAAGCCAAGCCCACTGAGCCGCACCGAGCATGGTGGCGGAAAGATCATCCGTCGGAATGGCACTTCCCCCCGCTGCGCCCTGCTCCTTGGGCACCCGTTTCAGCGGACTGCGAAAGTAGCGCGTATCCAGCATGATGACTTGGGTGCGTTTGCCTTCCGGCCCAAAGACACGGGCCTGATACACGCCCTCTTGGTTCCTGAGCTTCGAATCCGTAGGCTCCTTCAGCCAATCCCAAAACTCTTTTTGGGCCTGAGGTCGCATGGAATAATCCGCGCCCCCATCATTCAATCCCATGTCATGATCATCCCAAGTGGCCAGAATGGGTGCCTTGCTCCGCAAACCTTGATAAAAAGTGCTTTGGCTAAGTGCCTTGTACTTCTCCCGCATCACAACCATGTCCGTCGTGTCTGCATAAATATTGTCTCCCATGAACAGAAAAAGATCCATTGGCAGCGTCAGCGTACGATTCAGCATCGGATGATCCGTCACATTCAGGCAGGAGCCAAAAACGACATCGTGCAGTGGTTCGGCTGGCTTGTTCAGTTCAAAAGGAAAACTCGTCTCGTCAGGGAAAAGCACCGAGAATTTGGGATTCTCGATCCCCTCCATGAAATTGCGAAAGACCACTGCCAGAGGCGTCTCCTTTGTCGCACGGATGCGCCAGGACTTGGCTCCCTTTGGCACCCGACTGGTCCATGTCCCCGTCAGCACGACCACATCTTCATCACTGAGCAATGGCGCGCGATCATGACCCGTAAACTCAAAGGCAAAACTCGGCACCACCTGCCCTGCCGTATCGAAAAAGAACTCCACATACCGTTTCACCAGCTCTGCGGCCTTGGTGCGCAGTTCCGTCTTCCTCGCCTCACTCAGCGTGGGCAGGATCGGCTTCATGAGCGACGCCGCCGTATTGGGATCAGGGGAAAAGCAGCGCGGGTCCACCTCCACCACCACTTGGCAACTGCCATCCTGAGTGAAATACGTCCTCACGGGTATGTCCGGCACGGCATGAGCCTGGCAAAAGAGAGGCAGACCGAACCAAGTTAGGAGGAGAAGAAAACGCATGAAGAAAAAATAAGTCTTGTTTGTAACGAATGTTTATGAACAATCGTTCTGTAAAGAGCAACGCTAATTGTTGCCCTATTCCATCAAACACATCAATACCATGAAGAAAGCACTCGCCATCCTCGCCATCACCACCATCGCTCTCGGCTCCGCTTACGCAGGCTGCGGTAAGGTCGTCACCAACGAAGGTAAATTGAAAGAGTTCGACGCAGCCACCAAGAAAGTTGTCGTTGAAGGTAAGGACGGCAAGTCCGCTTCCCTCACCCTGACCCCTACCGCCAAAGGCGCTGATGAAGCTGCCGCCCTGGTCGGTAAAAACGTCAAAGTGGACAGCGAACACGGTAAAATCACCTCGATCGCTAAAGCCTAATCCGGCCAGCTGACGCCCAATCTCGGAAGCCCAGCAGCAATGCTGGGCTTTTTATTGCCTTTCGGCTTCACCCTTGACTGGGCTCATCACAGCCCACAGCCCAACCTACCACAAGTATTTGAGCCGCATCTTCACAGCCACCTGAATACGCCTTGTTGCCTGTGGGTATCGGTCTATGGAATATACGATGAGCCAACCAACCTGCCCCCTGTGTGAGATGACGGAACTTTTGAATCAGGCCGATCGCCTCGAGTGCCTGACCTGCGGGCATGAGTGGTCGCCAGAAGCGGAACCAGAGGCCCCAGAAGAGGAGCGCGTAGTGAAGGATGCCTACGGGGCGGTGCTGGCAGACGGAGACATCGTGGCCATGATCAAGGACCTCAAGCTCAACGGCACCTCGCAGGTGCTCAAGGTCGGGACCAAATCAAAACCAATCCGGTTAGTTGAGGGCGACCACGAAATTTCCTGCAAAATGGACGGCCTTGCCATTGGCTTAAAAGCCTGCTTCGTGAAAAAAATCATCAGTTAAGCCCTGCAAACGCCAAGGGCATTCCTGCTCCCTGAGTCGCACTCGGGATTCTCTCAAAGAAAGCCAACCCGAGAATGCGTTCACCGCGCAGCAGACTTCCCGATGAGCGCCCCGAGAACCGCGGCAGTTACTCCAGTTAACTCCAGAGCCCGCCCCGTGACTTGGGAGTAGGTCAGACGCTTGAGCCGATCACACCCAAAAGTCTCGATCCGCACCGGCAGCGTGCTAGCCGTGGGGGATTCAGTTTCAAACCGATTCTCCAGGAGCCAAAGAACATTGCCTATATCCTAAACGCTCATTTCCTGTCTTCATGCCTGCCTCATCAAGATTGGATTGGGCAGTTCTTCAGCTTTAAGCATTAGCGGCTATCAGCGTTCATGAGCGGTTAAAAAAATGGAACCTGCCCCAATGGCTGGAGGTAAGGAAGCCTCCATGTTTTTGCCCGCACATCTTTTTGCCTGATTCTTCAAGCCGTGAAGGCAGAAACATGGGCGGGCAAAAAATAGTCTAACTCAGCAGTTACACAGGAATGTAGCACCGCGAGAGATTAGATAACCGCAGAGATAACCAAAGAGAGATTTAAACCGCTCATAAAAACCCAATAAACGCTCATTTCCTTTCTTCATGCCTTCCTCATCAAGATTGGATTGAGCAGTTCCTCAGCTTTAACCATTAGCGGCTATCAGCGTTCATGAGCGGTTAAAAAATAAAGTGGAACCTGCCCCCATGGCTGGAGGAGAGGAAGCCTCCATGTTTTTGCCCGCACATCTTTTTGCCTTATTCTTCAAGCCCTGAAGGCAGAAACATGGGCAGGCAAAAAACAGTCTAACTCAGCAGTTACCAGAAGTGTAGCACCGCCAGATTTTAGATGAGCGCAGAGAAAAATCGCCTCAGAAACTCATCTCTGCGATCTTCTAAACTCTCGCGGTGTAAAGTATTTAAAATGGCTCAAACTAACAAAATGCACCGAATCATTCTGATAGAATTATTTTGTCAAATTTTTGCACCCTGGGCCCGTCCCCTTAAAAATGAAGGTATCGCATCTACCCAAAAGGAGCATTTCAACGAAATGGATGGCCCACGGTTTAAGAACCTAGATTCACCGAATCCACCTTCAAATCACGCATCGAATAAAGCCGCTCATCCCTTGCTAGGCCTCGCATCAGTCGCGCACCTGTCTTCCGCTTCTGACCAAAGCGCTCTTTGAGATTCGTGAACACTTCATTGACGAAGTCCATGCTGCCAATCACCGCGCCATCGGTAAAATACCTCACTCGGCAGCGCAGATAGGCGCTCCTTGGTAGCCGCCCACCTTCTGCCAGCACTTCTTGAGTTTTTTGCCGCGTGAAACCTTTTTTCAAAGCTGATCCATCCTCGGCCACACCGCGTTCCTCGCCTCGTCCGTACAACAATTGTCGATAATGCTCCAGCACTTCTGTCGCTGACCACTGCGGTTTTGTTTCATTCCCCGTCCCTGAGTCCGCCTGAATGATTGCCATATGTTTGATCCGATCAATCTCTCGCAATCCCTCCACAGCAAGAGCATCACCTCCCATCGCAGCTCCGTAGCCGCTCCAGCGGTATTCCTGCGGATCTTCCACCATGCTTGCGCGGATCGGATTGAGATCAACGTAAGCCGCCATGGCTGCCACGGGTTCACCTGCTGACTGCACCAGTACGCTACGAAAGCGATCTTCCCACAGCGTCCCCTTCCGCTTATGCCGCTTATTAAACCACTGAGTGAAGCGTTGCTTGAGCGTCTTCATGAACGAGGACACATCCCACATACGCCGCAGATAACGCTCGCGGATCTCTTCCTCCCACTGCACCGATTTGATCTTTGCCGCCTGCTCCAGATCATATTCTAAGTTCGTCGCCGCCAAATCGCCCAACGAAGCTTTCACCGTAGCGATGAGTTCCTGATTTGTGGGCATCACCTCCGGTTTCTTCGGCACACCCACTAGAACATGGAAATGATTGGACATCACACAATAAGTGACCACTCGCACCCCGCAGAGCCGCTCATAAACGCGCATGAGCCGCACAAACTCCTCCCGCTCCTCATCCCCGAGAACAAAGTCCCTGTTCACCACCCTGGAGATGCAGTGGTAGAACGCAGTATCGGAAAAAGAGTTAGCAGGAGCCTTGAGACGACGTTGGCGCATGACTCGGAGTAAAGCAGCATCATTGCTAAACGCAACTTTTTCTTTATAGAGGGACAGACCCTTTATTCTTCCTCGGTGAGACTCCGTTTCCCTGGCCCCGTTCTCGGTACTTACTGCACTTGAGGATCACCAAGTGCAAGTTGGTCAAGCAATTCCTCGTATGATTTCGCTTCTCGCACTTTGGCGTTGATTGACTTTTTAGCCGCCAATGATGAAACAAAAGCTCTCAATTCCGAACGAAGATTTAGATCTAGGCATTCAAAAGATATCGCTTTTTCATTAGGCCTTTCTATGGAGATGGTTTCATTCCAGATGCGCATCGTGAATAGGAGAGATCCATTGCTATTCACTACGCGAGCTTTCAATACACTATCCGCTCCAAAAGGCCCATCAGAATGCGCAACCCTCAATCCGGGTCTTTTTAAAATACTAAGGAAACTATTCAGCGGTTCACTCGAAAGATCTAGATGAACCCAAACAGTTTGATCGTTTTTGGGTAATCGTCCAAAAAGACAAGCTTCCGCTGTTTTAACATGTAAAGAAGCACGAAGTTTATCGACTTCTAGTTCCAGGGAAGTTTGGCTGTAAACAGAATGTAGGTTTCCCAAAACCAGCAAATTTAAAAACACGGTTCGCAAAAATTTCATATGTCATCTTGAGTTAATAGCCAGTGTAAAGCGTTTGCAATATTCCACTACCAGCATAGCGTGAAGTAATTTGATCGCCAGGAGAAAGAAAAACTCTGCCATATAAGTCAAATTTAGAGGACATCCCTGTGACTGATATTCCCTTATTATAACCCTGCATGGCAAGGCCACTTATTAAAGGACTAGCACCACCCTTGGCTGTTTCGCAACCCATTAATAGCAGCCGACCGCCATCCTTTAGACCTTGAATTATAAGATCCGAAGTTGGAGTGCCAGGATAAAGTCCTTCTGTTGCACTTAATCTTTGGAACTGAGAACGCCCGTGGTTGAACACTGCGATGACGTCAGCTGGCCCGGCTGCTAAGGCGGACTTCAAGGTTACCTTCCATGATGGCTCTAGATTGCCTTTATGGTCTCTTGTTGTTCCGTCTTTCGATGTATCAATTATGGTGGTATTTTCATCAGCCATATCTACTGCCGCACTCAGATACAGTCCGTCTCTTGAGTTTGTTAGAAAGATTTTCTTCCCCACTTTTTCTCGTGCCATAATTTCTATCCTACGCTCATTCGCAAGCAAATGTACCTCAGTATTAAACAAGTGGAAGAAAGCTGCTGAATACGCACCATCTGCAAACTTACCACCTGTGGCCTTTGCTGCTAGGCCACCAGACACCGCTGAAATCGCAGTTCTACCAATAACAGCCCAAGCCGCTCGGCTCGTGGCTAATGCCGTGCCGCCATAAAACTTCATTCCAATTCCACTCAGTCCTGCACTAACGATTCCACTAATAAAACCATCTCTGAAACTGCCTCCATTGGCTGCAGTCATGGCTCCGCCAGACACACCATGAGCAGCGACATGTTTAATTGTCCCAATAATACTATCCCCACCTTTTGTGAGCATGCTTCCCCACTCACCACCAAGATTACCCATTGGATTGGCAACCATTGCTGAAACGGCACCGTTTGCTGCCCCAATAACGGCAGATTTCAAAACTTGCGAAAAATTGCCACCTTGAATCGTGGTATTGATGGCACTCCATGCAGCCCCCACAGTGGCTCCTGCCCAGATAGCACCATTAATTCCAGCAATTGAACCTAAAGCACTGGAAGCTCCAGCTCCGCTACCCGCAATGAAGCCTGCCAAGCCAGAACCACCAACACCGCTTGCTCCCATAGAGCCCAATGAAGCTGCTTGAGCTAACATTCCCAGCGCATACACGGCGACCATGATCAAAATCACGGCAATGATGATTGCTACGATGATCATGAGGACCTTCTTCAACCAATTGTGGCCACTGGGATCCGTGGCATTCATCGGATTGTTCAGGACATAACTGTAACGGTTGTAGTTCTGAATCATGTCCGGGGCCTGGACATCGCGGTCAGCGGCGCACATTCTACCCAGGGCGCTGTCGTAGAGACGGCCATTCATGTGGACGAGGCCCACGTCGTCGAGCATTTCGTGGCCGGTGTAGCCTCGGGGGAGATTGCTGCCGGCGCGCTCGGGCGGGGAGCCGGAGGGGGCTCCGCCTTCCTGGCTAGGGGCAGTCATGCTGGACTCGGCGGTCGTGAGTTTGTTCAGCTGACCTGAGGCAGGTGCCCAGGTGTCGCCGTCTCTTCGGGCACCCCAGGCGTCGTAGCTTTGGCGCTCGGTTTTTTGCACTTCGCCGGGCTTGAGGTGGCCGCGTTGTTGGCGCAGCTGGCCTTGGCCGTCAAAGGTGGCGGTGTCGCTGCCAAGGTGGTCTTTGGCGGCGAACTCGTAGCTGGTCTGGGCACTGGTGGTTTCTTTGGGGCCGAGCCAGCGCATGACCCGCACGCCGTTGCCAAAACTGCTGCGTTCTTCACGCTCGATCACGCTGCCGGTGTGGCCGGTGACTTCGCGGATCTCGTAGCCGCCTAGGCTCAGGGTGGTGGTGGCTAACTTGCCTTTGACCTTCTTTTGGATCAGGCGTTGCAGTCCAGGGCCAAAGTAAAAATTGATGGTGCATTGCTGATCCCAGGCGCTGGTGCCGTCGTCCAACTGGCCCTGATCACTGCTGAGCGCAGCGGCTCCTAAATGCGTGATGGTTTTTGGCTGATCAAAGCTGGTGTACTTGATCTCCCGCAGAGCGAAGCCGGTGACAGTCGCGCCATTGTGCTCATGGGTCATGCGGCCCTTGGCATCATAGGTGTAGCTGCGCTGGACCTGGGTGCCTTGGCTGACGCTGGTCACGGCATGGGGGCCGTGACCTCGCTGGCCATAGGTGTAGTCGCCAATGCCGCTCTTGCTGGCGATGTTGCCATTCGCCGTGAAGGTAAAGCTTTGCAGAGCCTGCCCCGTGACTTGGGAGTATTTGAGACGATTGAGCCGATCATACCCAAAGGTCTCGATCCGCACCGGCGGCGTGCTGGCCGTGGGAGATTCAAAACGCTGCTCACGGCGCCAGAGCACGTTGCCCAGGTCATCCAGCTGCATTTCAGTTTCCTGGATGTGCGCATTGGTGGTGTAGCGCATGGTGCGCGTGCTTTCTAAAAAGCCGCGTGTCGGGTGGTAACGATTGACGGTCTTGATGCCATTGCCGTGCCACTCTTCCAGCATCTTACCGCTGGCATCATAACGCATCCCCTGCCAGAGGAAGTTGCCTGAGGACGCGCCCTCATGAATGGAGCTGAGGAAGCCGTAGTCGTTGTACTTGCTAGCGCGGGTGTAGCCTCCGGCATCGGTGACGGTGTTCACACGGCCCAGGGCATCGTAGGTGCTGCTGACGTTGTAGGTGCCATCAAAGGCCACCTGCCCACTCAGCGTGGTGCTGCCGCTGATGCTGCGGCCTAATGCATCATAGACGTAAGTTTCGACGACTTCGCGGGTGGCTGTGGCGTTACCGTTGGCATCACGCTCGTATTCTTTGAAGGTGACAGTGGCGGCTTTCCCGAGGCCAAAGCCTGGGGCGGTATCATAGGTGTAAACTGTCTCTGTTTCTGCGGGACAATTGGCTTCCGGTCCTAAAACGACGCGGCTTTTGATCCAGGCATTGATGGCGCTGGGGCCTGGAACTTGAGCAGGAACGGAAATGCCGGTCAGTGTGCGGACTGGACGACTGAGTTTGTCAAACTCCGTGACGGTGCCAAAAGCCATGGCATCTCGGGTGAGCACGGCGCGGCCATAACTATCGTAGAAGGTGTAGGAGGTGCCAGCATTCGGATCCTCGACGCTTTCCTTCAGGCGCTGGGCATTGTAGGTGGTTTTGATGGTTGTGCTGGCATCTGCGGAAACGCTATCCGTGCTATTATAAGCTGTGGTGGCTTCAAAAGGCTGGCCATCGGCGGCATACTTGAAGCTGACGGAGCTACCGACATTGTCGATGACCAGCAGAGGGCGCTCAGCCTGATCGACAACTCGGGTATGAGTGCGCATTCGCGAGTTTTCAGAGGCATTGGCTGAACCTCCACGCAGGGTGTAAGTGAAGCTTTGCAGACCGACATAATTGATCAAACTCTCCGAGCCATCCGCTGAGATTACCCGCTTCTTGCGGCCATAAACGTCTTGTTCCTCAATGCTGTAAGGCGGCGGTGGATCACTGGCAAAGTAGGGCTGGGTGCTCAATTTCTGCGCACCCCTGTATTTGTTACCTGCAAAGAGAAATTTCGTCGAGCTTTCCTGGAAGATGGTTTCGCCATTGTAGCCGGTTTTTTCAACGAGTAGTGGCGTGTGGTAGCGGTCGTAATAGGTGATGACTGGCGTGCCGCCCTGGGCCTGCTCATAAACATAATACAGGCAGCGCGGCAGGGAATCGTGTTTGAAGAACTGGGTCAAGCGTACGCTTTTCAGCCCATCCGCACTGGTGGTGACTTTAGCCGTTCCCCAGGCATCATAGCTGGTGCTGGTCTGGAGGGTGCCGCCTGGGGCCGTGGGGGCAGATCGCGGGGGTGCATCCGCTGATAGGGGCGCTGAATTGGGAGCCGTACTGGCAAAGGCCATGGTGGCAGACAGGGCCAGGGATTTCACGGGATCATAGGTCGTCACACTGGCATGGCCCAGGGTATTTTTAGAGGCCACGGCAAAGCGGCCATCTGAACTGTAAAACGTCTCGTTCACCACATCATCTGCCCCAGAGGCCGTGGTCACGGTCTTGATTTCATTGCCACGGGCGTCGTAATGGTGAGTCTTGGTGACGGCAAAGTCCGTGCCGGGATCAATGGTTTCCGTTTCCAACATACCAGCCTTGGCCCCAGAGGTGTAATAGGTGAAGCTGGAAGTTTTACCGATATTTAGGCTGGGATTGGTAGGGTGGTGTGAAGTGGCGGTGGACTGCTGGATCTGGCCGATGCGCCAGGAGGTGGCGGTATCTGTGGGGTCAAAATAGACATGCTCCGTTGTGGACTTCGTATCGTCATCAGAAGTGGCAGGCGTGGCCTGATCCTGAGTCACCGACTGCGCTGACAGCAGACCTGCGTTTGGTCCTGTGAGGTAGTAGTCACTGATGGAGGTGGTGCTGCCTAACAAATAGCCTTCAGGACTGCGATTCGTACTGACGACCTTGTAGGCATAGACCATGAAGGATTTTTTGTTTAACCTCGGCCTCACCTGATTGGTGTCTGTTGGCTTAGGCGGCAAAAGGTAATCCTTGGCAGGCTCTGAAATCTCCACCCGCCGATACTCGGTGCTCACTTCACTGAGCACTCTACGGTATACGGCAAAGGGTTGAGGGTTGTCAGAAGTATAACCACAAGCCGAAACAGGCATGGAGATGGCGTCTCCATTGAGGAAGGAGACGTCTTGATTGTAGATGGTCTCACTGCGCACGGGGGATCGGTTGGTGCGCGTCTCCATCTTTTCAAAGCCCAGACTGCCTTTACGGTTATGAGAGCGCAGACCCGCGTAGTAATAGGAGGTGGTAATCTTGCCGCCATTCGCCGTATTGGCCACGACGCTAACATCGGCGTTCTCTGTTCCGTCAAAAGTGGTATAATCCGTGACGACAGTGGCACTTGGTGTTCCCTTTACCAAATCAGGTAGAATGGAATCCGTACTTCGGTAACGGCTTACAGGCACACGATCCATGCCATCTAAAATGTAATCAGATTCCCTGGGGTTGGCCAATTCAGCCAAGTTCCCATAGGTGATCTCAATGGGAACGCCCAGTCCATTGGTAATGGTCTTGATGCGGGCGGGTTTAGAGAGTCCTCGGCGAAGAAAAACCTCAGATAGGGTGCTCGTCGAACGCTTGCTGCGGAAAATGTCAGACGAACCATCACCGTCAGTATCGCTCATCTGCATGGCGGAAAAAGTCGTCGTTGAAAGCAGTTCATCCGCCAGATTCCAATCATTGTTGGCATTGAGTTCGGGTGACTCCACCCAGCTGCCTGTCACCACATCCAAGAACTGCGTCAAGCCAACCTTCGTGCTGCCACTAATGACTTTAGCGGTTGGATCATTGGCATGTCTGAATTCAGGTTTGCCATCGCCATTCATATCCGCAAAGCCAACGGCACGTGCTGCCGTTCCTCCAATGTAATAAGACATCGTAACCGGAGGAACCAAGTTAGGGAAGTTAACCTCCTTATTGCCCTCTTTAACCCAGCCTTTGCCAGTATTGAGAAAGACGCCTTCTTGGTAAAACCATTGATCGCTATTATAATGCATGAACGAGATCACAAAGTCTGGCAAGGCGTCCCCATTGATGTCCTGAAGACTGCGGCCATAATCGATAGTTGCGCCGGCCATACCAAAGGCCAGAATCATACCTTCAAGTTTCCAAGGATCACCACCATAGATCCAGCCTGCATTGCCACCATTGATCCATACCTCAATGTCATACTCATTATAACCAGCTGCTGCAATAAAGGCACCTGGATAGGCTCCCGTACTGCGTTTTTTCTGAGCCACAAAATCCGGCAGGCCATCGCCATTGAGATCGATCAATCGGCGCCCCATATCCAGCGCCCCATTGTCATCCACTAACGGAAGGGGCAGCTTCCAGATGCTGTTTTCCGCCGGAGCAGGATTGATCAGTTCCCAACAGGAACCAGCGGCAGCATTTGGCCCCTTGTTACGTAGGCCAAAGCAGAGTTCACGGCCAGCCGTGCTTAAGGCACCCGTGCCAATGGCGCTAGGAGTGCTATTAGTGTCTGAAGTGGCCCAGCCGCTCTGATTTTTCCCCTGCCCGGCACGGATGAGGTCCATGTAACCATCCCCATCCATATCCACCGTGCGCCAGCCGAGATCTTTTTCATTGTAGCCAGAGAATCTGGGGGCCGCCATGAGTTCATCAACGCCTGACATAACTGAAGCTGGCAGATTCATGGTCGTCGCGGTAGCGTTGGCAGCCCATGCGGGTAGCTCCACACCTAATTCCAGCAGCCGATCATGCTGGGCTTGGGTGATCGTCGCAGGCCGCGCGGCAGGCACTGCGCCATCACTGGCGATCCATTCCGTCGGCACTTTGGGAAAGTCCCAGGCACCGGTGGTGTCCTGCTGAAAGTTGCCGCCAATATTCAGCCAAACACCCTTTGCATTAGTGACTTTGCGATCTGCTTGCAGGTAATACTGGGGGTAGCGCGTGCCCCATTTATAGGTAGCCTCATTGAAGGTGCCGGAGGAAACAATGTCTGGCAGGCCATCGAAATTCACATCCATGAGCAAAGCACCGGTCGGCGTGCCGTCAGCCGTGGAGAGATACGGAAAACCCGTGGTCGTGATGGGCGCATTTGCCACCGTGCCTAGCCCTACGGGGTGAGAATAAGTAGTAGCCCCTACCGGCGTGAGTCTCCGAGGAGTCGCTGATTCAACACCCGGCAATTCAATAAAATCCCAAAAATTTCCCATATAATTATCATTGGGGGAATTGTTTTTCAAAATATACCTGGTGTCATTGATGTTGCTGTAACGCTCCTGGTCACCCGGCTCACTGCATTCAGTCCAGAAGGGACCACGGTGATTGAATAAAATTTCACTGATGCCATCGCCATCGAGATCAATAAACTGCCCGCCTTTAGGAAACCATTGGTTCGCATCTGGGCGGGTAATGCTCGATTGCCGTTCAAAAGTTAGTTTAGAATCCTCACCCCAAGGAACAGTGCCGCCTGGCCAAAGGATTGTCTGTACAGTCTCATCAGCAAGGGGCTGCCAAGTCCGTTGGCCTTCATCCCACTCAAAGGTCGTTTCAGGCAGACGCGGCGTGCTGGCCAGATCCCAGGGGCCAGCAAATTCCTGGATGCCCTGCACCATGCTGCGCTCACCCCTCAATGCGATAAAACTATCATCCAGATTGTAGCGCAGCTTGTAAGCCCGGATCACTGTACCGGAGGTGGCGATTTCAATACCGCTCAGGCGTTTTTCCTTCCGCACCAATGCCCCCCAAGAATAACCACGCGTCTGATCAGGCCGGCGCTCATACACAAAGCGGATCATATGGTCTGGGGCCGTGGCCCCATAGCCCGTGTAGCGCACCGCCACGGGCTGGTAGTCTGGGAAATAAGGTTTTCCATTGGCAAAAAAGGCCCCTGGGCTCAGCTCTCCATAAACCACCTCCCAGTAATTCCCGAGATTGTCCTCCACCCGATCCAGTGCCCAACTGAGGCGGTTCTCATTGGTCGGCGTGCCATTCACCCATGGGCGCACCGAAGCCAGATCCGACTTCCCGAAGGTCATCTTCAGACCTGCCTTGGTCTCTACGATGAAGTAATTTTCGTCGCCAGCCTTTTTATAGGTCACTCGCGAAAACTGCTCACGCAGCGTCCGGTATTGGGAATCAGGTGCCCCATACTCACCAGCGACACAGATGAGCCGATCCCCATCCAAATAAAACCGGTCCATGTCATCAAAATCCACCGGATCACTGAACCCGTCCACATCCATCGTGGCAGGGCCGCGGCTGATGGCGGAAATCCCGCCAATGGTCCAGCCTAGACCGGCCACCCCATCGCCACCATTGCTATTGTAACCCAGACTGATGCCCGGCTCCACATTCCCCACACCTTTGGGTCCCTGGAGATTCAGCGTATAAGTAGCCGCGCCATCCTGCCCCACCGTGAACTCCCCCGGAATCGTGGCCACAGGGGCATTTTCGATGGCATCCACATTGGGAGGCAAACCCGTGGGGCTGCCACGTGCCAGCAGGCTCAAGTTGGGATTATTCAGGTAATGATCCCCTGCTGCCAGCACGGTATTGCGATTCTGAAAAACGCCTGGAGTCGGTGGCGTCAGCTCCGGCGGCGCCTCAGTGCCCAAGTGGTGGGACAAGTTCCGATCTGGTGGCAGAGTCAAATCCAGCGCTAACAAACTTTTGAGCTGCCCCACATTCACCGCCTGCCAATAAGAATCCTGTTTGCCGATAGGCCAAGGATAGCCAGTGGTGCCATGCACCGCATTAAGGCGATCATAGACCATTTTCATGACATACTTCAACTGGCCGACATTAACCATGTCGGCGTTATTCGGATTTTGCTTTTGGATATTCCACCCAGCCACCTCCGCGTTGAGGTCAATGCCAGCACCACCCGACAATTTAGCGTTCATCTCAAAGACCGCTTCAGAGACCATGTTTTTTAGCTGGCCTACATTCAGCGCAGCGTAGTTCTCTGGTTTATCATCCAAAGGATTGATCAGTAATGAAGGGCGGTCCTGCGCACTCCACCATCCAGGAATACCCGCATAACAAGGCATCATCCAGAATACCGTGATGAGCGTGATGACCAGCGCATCACGCCACAAAAGCGGACGACGGAGAAAACGAAGACAGAACGAGTGTTTAGCCATGGCCGTGGACAGTGAGAGAATGAATAAAAACGTGAAGGATCTGGGAGAGGACCTGACTCAGCGAGAGCAAGGATTTTGCGCTTATTGCGCAGCCGAAAACTCGCCCATGCTGATGTTGCCGCCTGGTGCCACACGGATAACCGGAAGCACGCTTGGATTCTTCAGCAGGTAACGTAAATCACCCTCATCTTCCGTTAAATAGTCATGCGCATCACTCTTCTTTAGGAACAAATCATTAACCTGAGACTTCGTGTAAAAAGAGTCGAAAGTGGAAGAATTATTCAAAGGCGCAAAGATGGACCGTGCTTGATTGATCGTCAGGTAAGGTGAGTCCGCACTGCTCCGATCTGTGCCGCCCAGATACTCCATGACCTCATTGAGCAAGTCTGAATCCCCGTCGTAACCAGCATTTACCGCTAGGCCGATCATGCGGTCTTCAGAATCTGGAATGCTGTCTGAATCGGCATCTACCCACTGATCAGCCCCACGATCTGTAAGACGAGTAGGATCTTCAGAGGAGCCGATCACCAGTGTTTCCACACCATCGACCACTCGCACCGCATGGCGGTAGCGGAACTCCCCATGAATGTCACGCGGCGCATGAATGTCTTTCAGGCGTGACGTCGCTGGGGGGACAGGCTTGGGGATATTGATGAAATACTCCGCAGCCTTGAAACTGCTGGATGCAGGTCCCGAAATGTAACCCAAGGGTGTCACCCCTGGATTGACCCCAAAGGCACCATCGAGACCTTCAGAAACCATCATGCAGCAGCTCGCACCTGTGATCTCACCAATGGACTGGAACTCAGTTTTCCCAGTCCGCGTATTGATGGGATTCCAAAAGATGCTGTTGTGAATCTGTAGCCTTGCCGTGGATGCTAGCACATCCGTAGAGCCAGTCGTGTAGCTGTGCGCAGGCGCATTGCTATCCGTGCTATTCATGTAAAACGTGCAGTGAGACAGCACCAGACGCGAACGCGTATGCTCCACCAGAGCCGTGATGCCCGCATCCACATTCGTCACCACACAGTTCACCAAACGGCACATGGACAAACGCGGAGCCAAATTCGTTGATACGACAGCATCATCCGCAACACTAATGATAGCATCCCGCGATCCCGCCGTGCGGCTGATGCGGAAACTATCGAGAACAAAGGTGCCTGTTGTTTGGATCACAGGGATAGCCGTGACCGGAGCGGTGCCGATGAGTTCAAACTTTTCCTGAGCATCCCAGGTCTTTCCATTGAGCGCTTGCATGATGACAGCGCTATCCGCCGTATTTGAGGTCACGTTTTGCACAAAGGACACCGTCTTTTTAGGGGATCGCCAAGGGATGATAGCCACATGATAGTTTTCTGGAATGTCTAAATTCTCAAAATACGTACCCGGCTTCACCCGAATGATGCGGTATTTTTTTGTCGCCGAAGCACCGCCCGTGAGCGCATTCAAAGCATCCTGAATTTTCAGCTTACTGATCGCCGTCACTGGTGCTTTCGGATCCACATCAATGATCCACGGGGCAGTCGTGCCATCCAAAGACCCAGAGGGTGAAGTCGTTGCAGGCAAAGTCGATTGTGGCGGAAAGCTACCCGCTTCAAGCGGATCTTTACCCATCGCAATTTCCCAGGCATTCGGAAAACCGTCTCCGTCCGTGTCCCCAGTAGCGTCAGCCCAATCATTGGGATTAAAGCCATAAGCTAGCTCCGCATCATCGGACATACCGTCGCCATCGGTATCAAAGCTCTTGGTCGTCCCCCCAGAAACCGGCCCCGCCATCATCCCAGCCGTGATGACTTCAGACGCCCTCTGTAAAACCGTGCTGCCAGACATGATCGGACGCACACGGTAAGTGATGGTCAGGTTTGCCGCTTTCGCCAGAGCCGTTAAACCAGCCACAACGGTCGTTGTGTCAGTGGGCAGTAGATCACGACAAGAATAGACAAAACCAGGTACATTGCTGGCGGGAATGATGGCGGTGGGAGTGGAACTTGGCGGAATAACCACAGACAAAGCAGCCGCAGGCCATGCCAAAGCTCCCACACGCCGCTCTACCCGAAACCCCGTAATACGCGTATCAATATCAGCCTGCGAAACAGGATTCTGCCACGTCAGATCAATGTAGGGATTTGCCACCGAAGTGGGTGACCACTGAAGCCGCAGATTGTCTGGTGCCTCAATCTGCTGAGCGTGCAGCAGACTGCTAAAAGCCAAGAAGGCGGAGCTGAATAGAGCTAGTTTTTTCATGATGGGAGCAGGAGGAGAAAAGGATGAAGGATGAAAAGTGAAGGATGAAGAGGGAGCTGTTGTTCTTGGCTCTTGGTTCTTAGTTCGTTGTTCGGGGGCTGCTTGTGGCTTGGAATCTGGTAAACCACCGCAAACGGCGCGCAGCGCCCTTCAGCCATTGCAAACGGCCTTGGAATGTTAGGGGTTTGGAGTGGCGGGAGTGGAAGATTTGGGCTTGGGGCGGGCGGCGCGCTCGGGGCGACTGGTGGTGCGCCAGGCGGTGAGTACATCTGGGCGGTCGGCATAGACGCGGTGGAAAAGGGCGTTGAGGGTTTTCACACCTGCGCGGCCACGCGCCAGAATGCTAGGAATGGTGGCTGTGGCACCGGCCTGAGTGCCGAGAGCTGTGCCCTGTGCGCCCTCACTACTGGCAAACTCGGTCACCATCTCTTCAAGCTCGGCGGCGGTATCTGCCCCGTGAGCATGGGCCTCAAACTCATCGTTCAAACTGAGCTCACGGATGGCCTGAGCCATGCCCAAAGCCACACTTTTTAGCTCGGTATCCCCACTGCCAGAGGGCATCCGAAAACGGTCCATCAGCGCTGGATTGTCCTGCTCTTCAGAGATGGCATCTGCCGTGCGCACGATGTCTCGCAGCTCTTCCACCAGCTCAGCGCGAAGTTCCCGCTGCGTGGCCGTGCTCTCCCCAAAACCGCCTCCAGACTGAATGGCCTACTTTCCGCCGAGATCCGAGATGGCCGACTCCAGCCGCGTGAGCGCGCTGGCAAACTTTGCTCCCACCTTAGTCGGCGGGTCCAGAGTGAAATCAGATTTCCGAGTCTGCGCATAATCCTGATCGCGAACCAGGGATTGGGCGAGAGCTGATTGACGTGAGTTCATAGGATGGCGTGGTTAGGGATTTGAGATTTGAGAATAGGGATCAGGGATTCGGGATTAGCGTAGGAGTTGGCAAGCTTGGCAAAGAAACTGCCAAGCTCGGCAGGTCACCTGACGCACTCGGCAACCGGCTTGACGAAGTCGCGAGCTCGACAGACACCTGCGGCAAATTGGCAAACACGCTCGGCAATTGATCTGACAGGCTTTTCAAAGCGATTGACACAATCGGCAGGCTGGCTGAATCACTCAGCATTAAAGCTGTCAAATTCGGCAACTTGGCTGGCGCGGCCAGCAGACAGGCTGACGTGCACGAAAGTCCCGCTGATGCACTCGGCAGACGAGTTAAAACCAACTTCTGCCCTCTGCGTGAGTCGGTGCTTTTGACTCCATTCCGCTTAATGCTTAACTTATTTGTATTCACAAGGCCATTAGCATCAGCCCCGACAGACTTAAGGCCGGACTTGAGTTTAATAATTAATAATTGGCTCATGGTAACCGATCCTACTTATAATTGAGTTAACACACAAGAAAATATTTCGACAGAAATGTGCCACACACCCCATCCCCATTGTTTTTCAGCCAAAGACAATGAAATAAATTTGAATGCTTAGTTGTAAACCTTAGCCATAGGCAATCCAAATTATACTCATTACACCCAAGGATTGAAGCCTTGGGTGAATGAGTCCTCCAAGATCTGTAAATTGAAGACCTCTGGATACCATTGAAAACCTGCCGCCTACAGCCATCCGAAGAATGTTTGCGGTTGTTGGCAATGGTTTTTCCCTGAGCTGCTTTCGTGCGTCATCAACCATCCATTCTCCGTAGCAGGCACTACGAAGGACGAACTGCAAACCACCACCAACAATTGTCAACCACTGCAAACTTCATCTCGTAGGCCGAAAGTTACTCAAACTTCCACACTTCAGCGCAGCGGGGTTCGGTGCACCTGGATAACCTGAGACCTCAATCCGAATCCAAAGTTCCGTTTCAAGCTGAGATCTTTTGACCTTTGACGGATCAGCCGCCTAGATACGGGATCTTCTACCTGCCATGCACCTGCGTCCGCTCAGCCTCATTTTTCTATTTCTTCATTCCGCGATCCTTGCCAGTGCCCAAAAGCCTGAAGAGATCAAGGAATACACGAGCAGTCTCGGCATGAAGTTTGTCACGGTGCCTGGATCCAGTGTGTTCTTTGCCACTCACGAAACGACGGTGGGCCAATGGCAGGCCTTTATCCAAAAGAGCGGCTACAAGTGGGACTACAAACCGCATTTTGATCAGGGAGCGGATCATCCTGCTGTCGGCATCACGCTACAAGACGCGCGCGCATTTTGCTCGTGGCTGACTGATCTGGAGCGTGCGGCAAAATCCATCAACGTGGCTCAGTCCTACCGTCTGCCGACCCAAGATGAATGGGATGCTGCGGTTGTGCTAACGCGAACACGCAAGCCGGACCTCACTGTCGATGAAAAAGTTCAGGATGAGCGCACCTTTCCCTGGGGCCTGAGCTGGCCACCGCCACACAAGGCGGGCAACTTCGCGGAAGGCGAGATCGCGGGTTATGAAGATGGCTTCCCGTTTACCGCACCTGTCGGCCAATTCACACCGACTGGGGATGGCCTTTTTGATATCGCTGGCAATGTCTGGGAATGGTGTTGGGACTCAGAAATCCGCGCCGAGCAGGAAGGTGTGCTACGAGGCGGTAGCTGGGCCTACTTCCGTGCTGAGTGCCTGACCTCTGCTTATACCTACCGTGTGCCGGCTGAACTCAGAATGCCGACCATCGGCTTCCGCTGTGTCTTTGAGGATAAACAGCGCAGTGCTCAGATCCTTGCGATGGCAGAATCCATCAAAACCAAGATCCGCAATGAGCGCCGCGAGCAGATTACCGGCGGCAGCGTGGACAAAGCTGAGATGGAAGCCATGAAAAAGAAACTCCTCGGAGGCGATGCCGCAGCAACGATTCCTGATCCTAGTAAACTCAAACCTGTGGTCGCAGGCAAAGAATTTGAGAACTCTCTGGGCATGCTCTTCGTGCCACTCGGAGACAAAAAGCTTGCCGGTAAGATGGAAGTGCGGATGCAGGACTTTGAAACTTGGCTCAAGAGCACCGACCGCTCCTGGGATAAAAAACCCTCTTTCCTACTGGGTGGTGCACACCCCGCCTCAGGCTTAAGCTGGACCGATACGCGCGACTTCTGCGAATGGCTGACCAAACGAGATCGAACCCTTAAGCTGATCCCCGCTGAGGCCAGCTACCGCCTACCAACGGATGCTGAATGGAGTGAGATGGCTGGTTTAAAGGATGAAATCGGCGCTGACGCTGCCGCGAAAAGTGGCGTCAACAAAACCCACTACCCATGGTCAGCCAAGGGCACCTTCCCACCACCAGCCATGAGCACGAATCTGGATGCCCCGCGCCTACCCAATTTTACGGATAGTTATTCTTATACCGCTCCAGTCATGAGCGAAACAGCCAATGAACTTGGCATTCAAGGCCTAGGCGGAAACGTCTCTGAGTGGTGCGCCGACGCTTGGCCAGGAGCAGAGACAGAGCGGGTCATTCGTGGGGGCTCATGGCTGAGCTTTGATAAAGATCAGCTGCTTACCTCTGCCCGCCGTCACACCGCTGAGGGCAATGCCACACCTGACATTGGCTTCCGCGTCATGCTGGAACTCTCAGCCCCCTAATCAACGCCTATATGAACGTTGACAACCTCCCGCCAGAATTACTCGCCAAGCCTCGGAAACCTTGGCTGACTTGGATCATGGGAATCCTCCTTCTCTTCGGAGTGGCGTACTGGCTCTGGGGTCCCAGCACCGTATTCAAAGTGCGCTCGTACATCGCCAGGCACTACGCGGAAAAGGCCCAAAAGGAGATGAAGCTCAAGGAGTGGGCCAGTGCCTACTCCACTCTTTCCTTAGCCGCCACCTGGCGCACCGATCATCCGCTTGTTCTGAGACTAACGGCGGATCTGCTGAGTGCCGCAGGTGCTGATAGTGAAAGTGTTCTCATGGCCTACCGCAGACTCATCACCTCAGGCTTAGCCACGGAGGATGACATCTTAAAAACAGGGAACATTTATGTCCAGCAGCTCGATGTGGTCAGCAGTCTTGATTTACTACAAAAGCTCAGTCCCGAGACACGAGGCAAACGACAAGCCCTGGAACTCCTAGCCAACATTCAGAGAATTCAGGGGCAGACTCAGCTGGCTGAACGAACCCTGCGCCAGGCTCTGTCCATGGATAAAGACGACTCCATGTGTCAGCTCCGCTTAGCCATGCTGGATTTGCAGGCGGGCGGCTTTGCTGAAATCAAAGAACGCGCCTTGGAAGTTATCTGGAGGCTGTCCGCAGGTAAAGACAGAGCAGGCATGGTCGCCATCGAAACGCTAAGTAGCAACGAACTAACCAGCAGGGAAACCGACACCCTTTTTGCCCGATTGGAAGAGCACCCTGACAAATCTCCTGCCATCCGCTACAGCGTGCTGTCAGCCATTCTGAAAACGCAGCCAGAAAGACGTGAAGAAATCCTCAACCGTGAAGCCGCCCCTGCGGCAAATCGGACGGAGGCCGAGCTGCTCACCCTCATGCAGTGGTTGCTTCGTGAGCATGAGCCACAACGCGTCGTCTCCTTGCAAAAAGGCAACGTATTTACGAAGTCTGCGGTCCTCATTCAGCCCTATCTTCAAGCATTGGCTGACCTCCAGCGTTGGAATGAACTGGACGAAACCCTAGCACGTCCAGCCGGACTTTCCATTTCATCTGCCTCAGCCGCCCTCTGGCGGGCCCGAGCTGCCCGTCACCTCCAAGATACGGCAAACCTCCGTGCCAAACAGCATCTGGACATTGTTTATGAAGCCACAGGTCATGGCCGCGAGGGGACCACAGCTATGGCCGCCGCCACGCTTGCAGAAGAACTGGGGCTCTGGGAGGTCGCTCTTCTTTTCTATGAAGGACTGGCTAAACACCAGCCTCAATCACGACTCAAAATGATCGAAAAAGTTCAGGAAATGGCCGTCCGAGATCGTGATACCAACGCCACCCTAAGTGCTGCCCGCAGACTGCTGGAGATTCGTCCAGACAATCGGCAATATGCAGATCGCGCCCTCTACTTGCACCTCCTCTCAGGCGATGAAGTCGAGCTTGCGATTGAAAAAACAGCCCACACAGACTCGACCATGGCCACACGCCTAGAGGACCATTTTATTCGTGCCCTAGCTGCTTACCGGCTTGGTGATCTCACTCAATTACGCGTCCATTTGGATAACGTCAAAGACGTCAGCGCACTCACCCAGGGACAACGTGCGGTTCATGCAGGACTGCTTTCCATCAGTGGTCGAGTGGGGCCAGCCTATCAAATCGCCGAACAGATCCCCTCAATTCTGTTACTCAGAGAGGAACTGCACTTCCTAAAGCGTGCGCTGTAGATTCACTCAACATTCAGACCAGGCAGTGGTGGTGCTTTGTCCGCATAACGATCAAAGCGGTTCGAAAGGATTAACAAGGTCGGAGCCCAAAGCCCGACAAAGATTCCGAAGCGCTCCGCATGAGCCTTCTGCTCGACATCGTTTCCATTTAGGAACCACCAGATCCAGATTGAAAGCATAATAGAAAGCATGCCTGCTTGGAAGCAGACAGTGCTCAACGTTCGGCAAATACGCGGGTTCATTCCGGAACCCTAACATCTCAAAGCCCAGATGAACAAGCCGCAAACAAATCATGCGGCATGTTCACCAAGATTCAGCGCGCCTGGTGGAAACGCTGAACTAGCTTCTTGCAGCCAAAACTTATTTACCCCAGGCTCTCATCAGTGCAGAAGCCATGTCGGCAGGGCTGTCGGCGACAGAGATACCACACTCTGCAAGAATACGCTTCTTGGCAGCAGCGGTGTCGTCTTCACCCCCAATAATGGCACCTGCATGGCCCATGCGGCGCCCTGGAGGAGCTGTGGCACCAGCAATGAAGGCAGCGATTGGTTTTTTACAGTGATCCTTAGCCCAGCGTCCGGCTTCAACTTCAGCGTTGCCACCGATTTCGCCAATCATGATGATGGCTTCGGTCTCAGGGTCTTCATTAAACATCTTGAGGATGTCCAGATGATTGGTGCCATTGACGGGATCACCGCCGATACCGACGCAAGTGCTCTGGCCGTAACCGCGAGTCGTGAGCTGCCAAACAGCCTCGTAAGTTAGAGTGCCAGAGCGGCTAACGACTCCGACATTACCACGCTTATGAATATAACCTGGTGCGATACCGATACGGCAGCCACCATGGGATTTTTCACCCAGACCTGGGGTAACGAGACCAGGACAATTGGGTCCGATCAGGCGCGTCTTGCTGCCTTTCATGGCGGACTTCACGCGGATCATGTCATTGATAGGGATGCCTTCAGTAATGGCCACCACAAGATCAAGCCCCGCATCGACGGCTTCCAAAATCGCATCTGCGGCAAAAGGCGGCGGAACAAAAATCACGCTCACCGTGGCACCAGATTCCTTGGCAGCCTGAGAAACGGTATCAAAGACCGGCACCTTATGGCTGCCGTGTTCAAAATGCTGACCACCCTTCCCCGGTGTGACACCAGCGACCAGTTGAGTGCCGTAATCAAGAGATGCCTTAGCGTGGCGTGAACCAAAATCGCCCGTGATACCTTGGACGAGGATGCGTGTGTCAATATCAACGAGGATAGCCATGTGTGGAGATGAGGAGGGGGATTCGAATAAAAAGCAGCCTGAGAGGCCCCTCTATCATAGAAGTGACCTTCTCACCGTCAAGAAGGCAGGCAGAATCATTTTACTTCCCAAGCCGAAAGTTGGCCGGTTGAATTTCATCAAGAGTCGTTCATGGGTATGGAAATGTCTGATCTTAAACCTCTGCTCACCGCCCAAGCCCTGAAACTGGGGTTTGCGGACTGCCGAGTCGCAGAGGCAAAGGAAGCTCCAAACCGAGCCCTATACGAGCAGTGGGTGGCAGATGGAAAATATGGTGACATGGCCTGGATGGCGCGGAATCTAGAGCGCCGCACAGACCCGCGCTTGATCCTGCCTGGTGCCAAAAGTGTGGTCGTCCTGGCCTTGAATTATTTTCAGGGAACGCCTCAACCCGGGATCGGTAACTACAGGATTGCTCGTTATGCGTGGAATGAAGACTATCATGATTTGATCCTCCATAAGTTGAAGGCTCTGGATGCTTGGATGATCGAACAAGGAGGTACTCAGCGCTACTATGTCGATACTGGTCCTGTGCTAGAACGTGACTTTGCCACGGAGGCGGGGCTGGGATGGGGAGGAAAAAGCACCATGCAGATTCACCGCAAGCTGGGCACTTGGTTCTTTTTAGCGGAGCTGATCACCACTCTAGACCTGACTCCCGATCCTAGCGCCAAGGACATGTGCGGCAAATGCACCCGCTGCATGGATGCCTGCCCGACCCTGGCAATAACCGCCCCCCAAAGCATGGATGCCAGACGCTGTGTCAGCTACCTCACGATTGAAAGCAAAGGCCCCATTCCTATCGAATTCCGCCGTGCTATGGGCAATCGCATCTATGGTTGCGACGACTGCCTGACGGCCTGCCCATGGAACAAATTTGCTCAAACCTCCCACGAATCGTCGTTCCACGCGCGTGAGTCGGTCTTTGGACAAAGTTTAACGGATTTCTTAAAGCTCACAGATGATTCATTTCGCACCCTGTTTGCCAAGAGTCCGATCAAACGTATCAAGCGCCCAGCCTTCATCCGGAATGTGTGTGTCGCGCTTGGCAACACCGGAACGGCGGAAAACCTCGCCGATTTGGAGCCCTTGATAGGTGACGAGAACGTGTTGATCTCGGAGCACGCTGCATGGGCAGTGGCAGAGATTAAACAGCGCCTGAATCTCTGATTGTTCATTTGCCAAAGAAGCCAAAAGTAACATGATCAGTGTGATCCCGTTGGTCCCCCCACCATGAAATCACTCTTCATCACTCTATTAATTCTGGGCTCAGCCTTTTTAGCCTATGATTACTTTTTAGCACGCCCCTGGGATAGGGTCATCTTTGAAAAACAAGCACGACCTACGGTGGCTGCTAATCCAAGCATTCCAGACCATGTCGTGGAAGACGATGGAGTCGTCATGCCAAGCGCACCAGCGCCCAAACCAACTTCTGATGACTGGAAACCGTCCATCCCGGTCATTCCAACCAACGACTTTTCTCCTCCATCAATTCCTTCAGCGGAAGCTACGACCAAAAACTGGACAATGATCCCAAAGCAGGCGTTCCCTAGATCTGTGATCTTGAAAAAAGATGTTCAGGTCAAGATGACAGTGGGCGCATCGACACTTCGAGCAGGAGCTACAGCTCATGCTTTGGCCTCAGAGAATGGGATCTTGAGCATCGCGCCGACAGCCACATCTCCTGCGCGTGGCAACATTGCCGTTTTGGACACGAACTTCCCAGAACAGATTCACGAAAAATATGAGACCTGGAAAATCGCTAGAATCGAGCAAGCAAGGCAAGCCTGGATTGCTGGTAAGACCAAGGTGACGACTCCAGGAAAAGATAACAGCACCATAGCTAATGGCATGGGTATCACCTTTGGCACAGAGGGTAAACCAGTCCAGAATCCTGATGGCAGTTACAATCTGCTCTTGGCGGTCATTTCAGCCGGTAAGGTCAGCGATGTGGATCCCAAAAAGGTCGTCCACTGGAGTCAGCCTGCGCTCAAGACAATCGATGGCAAACCCACTTGGGTCATTGATGTGCGCTATGAAGCCAAAACGCTTTTTGGCCCGATGGAAGTGGACAGTCACGCTCAGGTGAGAGGCGGCCAATTTGTGCGCTGGGTCTATGATTCAGGAGAGCCCCTTCCCTGATCAACCGATTCATAAGCCAAGCATTTTCAGCATCATCTTCTTGGAAATGCCGCCGACCTCACGACTGACTTCCTGACCGTTCCGATACGCAATGAACGCAGGAATGCCGCGAATGCCATTTTCTGCAGCAAGAGCACCCTGCTCATCGACATTGATACGAATCACTTTGGCTTTACCCGCTAGTTCAACAGCCAACGCATCAACCACAGGTCCCACCGTCCTACATGGACCACACCAGTCGGCATAAAACTCCACGAGAACTGGCACCTTAGAATTCGCCACTCCTGACATCGACGATCCTGCGACTGAAGCAGGCGAAGTTTGCGAAAGGTCAGCCAAAATCCAGCCAACCCAAGCTAAAATGGCCACGACAGCCCAAGGACCGATGTTTTTCATAGGTCAAACTGTAGAAGCATAGCCAACTGCTCACAATTATATTTTATATAATTAATCACAATCATTGAACCAAATCACACGACTATGCGCCCCAAAAACAAGAACACCATCAATCTTGATATAAACAACAGGGCGATTTATAGTCAGTGAAACATTTAATTTTAATTTATCACACTTTAATATATAATTCATAATTAACTATGCAGCCAACTAGCCAATCCGAGACAAACTCAACAACCATTCGCGCGGCAGGGCCGGCCACTGGAAACCTGCTTGAAAAAATGGAAGCAAGGCGCATCTGGCGACTTCAGAAGGATCACTCCCCCCACCTCTGGGTACTCGTCTCCATTCTAGTTGACTTAATCTTTATCGTGGTTGCAGAGCACATCGCCTACTGGCTGCGATTTCACACGGCCTTCCGATACTATGGCACTTGGGGGAATATGGAACTTCAGCAGTACAGCAATCATATGCTTCTCGGCTCTCTTTCCCTTCTTTTTGCCATCGGCTGGCAGGGCGTTTATCATCGCAGCGTGTTATTGAGGAACCGATGGGTCGCCTCGAAAGTTGCCCGCGCCGTTTTAATCTGGACGCTCGGCTTTCTTTCCTTTTCATTATCTTTGAAGCTAGAGCCTTCCATCTCTCGCGCTTACGTCATGTTAAACGGGGCCTGCGCATTGCTGCTTTTGCTAGGATGGCGCCACTTGTTTAATTTCTTTCTCCACGCACCGTCGCGCATCCAAACACTCCAGCAACGCACTCTTTTTGTAGGCTGGAATGAGGATGCCAAGCGTTTGTGGCGCACACTCAGTAGTGATACGGCCCATGCATTTAATTTGATAGGCTGGGTGGATGCCGGCATGAGAAGCCAAGAGTCAGAACAAATGCCGGAAGACATTCCTTTCGTGGGGTACGTCGAAGACATTCAACGCGTTTTCGCGCATCATGAAGTGGACATGGTGATCGTGGCAGATCTTCCGCGCCAACAAATGATCGAGCTAGCCAATGTCTGCGAACGTGAAATGATTCAATTCAAACTAGCCCCATCAGTCTTTCGGATTTTCGTTTCGGGTTTATCACTAGAAACGATTGCTGGAACGCCAGTTTTAGGGGTTAACAGACTTCCTTTAGACAGCACTTTCAATGTCTTTGCCAAGCGCTCATTCGACATTTTTGGAAGCCTTGTAGGCATCATGATCGGCACGCCCATTGTGGCCATTTTTGGTGCTCTGGTATGGCTTGAGTCAAAAGGACCCATTTTCTACAATCAACGCCGTTGGGGGATGAATGGAGTGCCTTTTGAGATCATCAAAATTCGCTCCATGAAGCTGAACGCAGAAACACAGGGAGCTCAGTGGTGCACTGAAGATGATCCTCGGCGGCTAAAAGTCGGTGCTTTTATGCGGAAATGGAACATCGATGAAATCCCTCAATTTTGGAATGTCCTCAAAGGAGAGATGAGCCTTGTCGGCCCACGCCCAGAACGTCCCGAACTCATTGCCGACTTCAAACACGAAATTCCGCATTACAATGCACGACACGGTGCCAAACCAGGCATGACTGGATGGGCCCAAGTCAAAGGCTTACGCGGCGACACCGATTTATCCGAACGCATCAAATGTGATCTCTGGTATCTGGAAAATTGGAGCTTGATGCTAGATATCCAGATCATGTTTCTGACGTTTGTGAAACGTGAGAACGCTTATTGATCGGATCCCAGAACGCGCCTTAACAGATGCTCAATGCCTTGGCAACAATGACATCGGGAGTCGGAGTCTGAATCGCCTCTAGCGGTGGGCTGTAGATCGCTGGCGCATCAAGACTGTTTACACGCAGAACAGGAGCATCGAGTTCATCAAAAACCTTAGCTTGGATTGTATAAGCAATCTGGGCACCTACGCCGCAAAAGGGTTTACCCTCTTCCACATAAATCGCACGATGCGTCTTGGCGACCGAGTTCAGGATGGTTTCCTCATCCAGAGGACGAATGCTGCGAACATCGACTACCTCCGCACTGATACCATGCTCCTCTTCAAGAATACGTGCTGCTTCCAGGCAAGTAAGGACCGCTCTACCATGGGCAATCAAGGAGATATCTGTACCGACTTTTTTGATGTCAGCTGTTCCTAGCGGAATAACAAGCTCACCATTCGGCAGCTCGTCATTGACAGGAACATCCCACTCCATGCCATAAAGAATGGTACTTTCCATAAACATGACTGGATCATTGTCACGGATAGCAGCCTTCATCAGACCTTTGGCGTCAAATGCATTACTCGGCACCACACATTTCATCCCAGGCACGCTAGCCATGATGTTTTCAGGCGTGTGACTGTGAGTCGCTCCAACACTAGTTCCGCCATTAGCCGGACCCCGAATCACGATGGGGCAATTGATCTTTCCCCCAGACATGTAGCGTACCATTGCTGCGTTGTTGACGATTTGATCCCAGGCGACTGTATAGAAACTCCAGAACATGAGTTCCATCACAGGTCGGACTCCGAGCATTGAAGCGCCGATGCCCATTCCGATAAAACCAGCTTCGCTGATGGGTGTATCAACAAGACGCTTGTCACCCCATTTATCCCAAAGCCCTTGGGTCACCTTGTAGGCACCATTATACTGGGCTACTTCTTCACCCATGACAACAACCATTGGGTCGCGGGCGATTTCTTCATCAAGGGCTTCACGGACGGCGTCGCGGTAAGTAATTCGGCGTGGCATTGGCAACAGGTAGGGGAAAAGTGAGCATCTTATTTCACGCCATAGAGGCCAGAGTCAAGAGAAGGAACACTGCTAGGTTGGATTATTCGTCCACTTACTGTTGCTGAAATTTTGGACTGCCCGCTATGATGTCAGTCTTGTCTGAACAAGCATTGATCATTTACTAATCCATTGAGCCTTTCAAAACCGCACCCACCTCACATCCGCGTGCTTACGCGGCGGCTCGCAACGCCTTTACTGGACAGACAAGGCCGAAAAAAGATGATTTCTACAAATCTGCGGGTTGTTGATTGAACGAGACACAACTTCTGCGACATTAAAGGAGCCTGACTTTTCTATGCCCCCCTTGGTTTCCAATCCGCCCGCCATGACTCGCAGCCCCTTTGTCTGGCTGCGAAATAAGTTCTTTGCGGGATTGGCCATCGCTCTTCCACTCCTGATCACGTTTTGGATTGTCAACAGCGGCTACCACCTGCTGCACGGATGGAGCGTGCCTGCATTGGACTTCATCGCTCGACTCATCAACGACATTGCAGGGAAAATATTGATAGATCCAGCCAGTGCTAGTTACCGTCATACCGTTACCTTTGTCGGATTTCTTATTCCCGTGCTGGCCTTCGTGGCTCTCGGTGTCATGGCAACCAATGTTCTTGGTGTCAGGGTCGTTACAGCCATGGACAAGTTACTGATGAATGTGCCGATCGTCTCCTTCATCTACAAATCACTCAAGCAGGTGATCGATGGCTTCAAGGGGCTGGGAGGAAAGCAAAACTTCAAACGCGTCGTTTATGTGGATTATCCTTCTGGGGATATGAAGATGCTAGGCTTTGTCACCGGACAATACCTCGACCCTCAACAAAATAAGATCCTTGCCGCGGTCTTTATCCCTGGCGCACTTAGCCCCATGACCGGTCTGCTATTGGTTGTCCCGATTGAGCAGGTCACCGATGCCCCACTCACTGTTGAAGATGCCATGAAGCTCATCTTTTCTGGAGGTCTCATTGTTCCGACAAGACTCACCGCTCCAGCATCCCGCCCCGATATCAACCCAGCACCGTTGCCTAAGGTTCTTGAAGAAGCCGCAGTCGAACCACCACTGCCATTAGGCCTGCCGCGAGCTGAAGATTTTGACTCCGGTGATCCTGACATCATGACCACAAGCGAGCGTGAAGGCACCCAACTCCTGACAGCACGTTCACCCGCACGACGACTTTTGAAGGCTTTACCTTGGAAACGAAACTCCGCAGATAAAGACTAGACTTTGTGCAATTTCGAAAAGAGTTGCTTGCATTAAATCAACAGACTCTAGGAAATGATCGTTATTCGAATGGAAGTATTGACTTTGCGTTAGATATTCATTTGAGTGCTAAAATGAATTCAAATTTATCAGGAAAATCATATTTCAGATTTAACCTAGTTTTCTTGATTATCGCTTCCACTACACTGCTCGTAAATGCAGCAGAAACACTTTCAGTTGTCCCTGATTCTGCCCAAGGCCTCGGGATCGTAGGTGGAAGATTTGCAAATTTAAGTGATGCGTCGGCTGTGCGTGTTTCACCAGCCAACATTTTAGAAATTAAATCCACCGAGTTGCTGATTAATACTGCCGTTTGGAATGGCAATGTAGGCCTTGATTCGGCCAATGGAGCATCCGTTGAACTAGATCAGCCGTGGGTCATTCCAGCGAGCATGTATTTAGTCGTCCCAGTCATTCCAGGAAAGCTAGCTTTCGGAATGGGGCTGAGCACGCCTTTTGGTTTAGCAACGGTTTACCCAAAAGACATGGACCCCAGACTGCGCTATGTGCTACCTTATCAGTCAAGCCTTCTGGCCGTTGATTTTACGCCGGCAATAGCCTTCAAAGTTTCAGACACGCTCAGCTTTGCGGCAGGACTGGATGTTATTTATTCGGAATTACGGTTTAAACAAGCTTACCCCTGGAGTGCCGCAATACCTGGATCTGCGGATGGTGAAATCGACCTTCGTGGAAACGGATGGGGCATTGGCGCCTACATGGGGATGAACTGGCAAGTCAAAAAGGGACAGCGAATAGCCTTCATCGGGCGTCTGCCGGTAAAGATCAGGTATTCGGGTAACTTCCATTCCCAGGGCATGCCTGCGGCTTTAAAGGCCGCAGGTTTTACAGATGAAAGTGATTTTAATTCTGACATGACCTTTCCCGGCTCACTGGCCATAGGCTACGGAGTTGATCTGACAGATCGATTGACCTTAGGTTTTGATTTTCAATGGTCAGCCAATTCCTCCCATGATGATATCCCTCTGAATATTGGCAATAACCAAGCTTTGCTCCCAACGAAAACGGCTAATCTTGGATGGAAAAACTCCATCGATCTCGGAACTGGCCTTACATACACACTCAACGAGCACTGGAAATTAAGAGCTGGTTACCTCTTTTCAGAAAATTCACAACCAGCCCTAAATTACACCCCGTCCTCCGCCGCTAATGATCGACATGTATTCAGTTTGGGCATCGGCTGGAAGGGTGAAAACCGCGCCATTGACCTTGCTTACGCCTTTGTCTATAACCCAACGCGGGCCATTAGCGGAGCAGCTCAGCCCGCATTTAATGGAAATTACACACATCAGTGGAACGTTTTATCCTTAAGCGTAACCCAGATATTTTAACTAATCGTTATTTAAAAATATATCAATTTTCAAAAAATATCTGAATAAAGTTGTCAAGACTCATGAAAATGCGCTAAACCTTCAAGAGGTAACCCTTTTATTATGGAGCAAAACGACAACTCAACGCCAGTAATTGCCTCAACGAGTGAGCGTCTAAGTTTTATTGTCTGTCGAAATAGCCAAGGTGCTGAAGTTAAAGGGACTCTGCACCGCCTGACACGCTATCTTGGAGTATTCGAGGTTTATAACCCTTACAGTATTGTTCAACTTTCTGAGGTTTTGCACGACTTCCGAATCATGATGAATGAGCGCGCCGTTTACTCAGGAAGAGCCGTCATCGCCAATCTCGTGAATACGGGCATCATGCTTATCTGTGAAGCATCACTCTCAGAAGAAGGCTGGATTGATACGGATATCTTTTCACCAGCTCAAAACAAAAATCGGCTATTATCTGACTTTGGCGAGTTCTTGAAGGAAACAGAGAAAAACTATCGAGTTTTACCCGACTTCAAACTGATCGTTGCAGACATGCATACGTTGCTGTCAGATCTACGGCGCTGGATGGAACAGGTAGAATTGGGCGTGCGCTCGATGCCTTCAGGGGATCGTATACAGGCTGAAAAGGAAACCATCCAGCAATTGGAAGGTCCAATCATTCCAGCAGTGGCCCCCCTTCTAGCCCGCTTCGAAGACACTTCTGGCGACATTCCCCAGGACCAGATTCCAGTTCATCGCAGCTATGCGAAAAGGCAGCTACATCCACTCGTGTTATGTTCCCCATTTTTTTACCGCACCTATCAAAAGCCGTTGGGTTACGCTGGTGACTATGAAATGGTCAGCATGATGATGCGTGATCCTTATGAAGGTAGCACCATGTTTGCAAAGTTACTCAACCGCCTGTTTCTTGACACTGCGCCAGTCGTGGCTCACAGAAACCGCATTGTTTATCTAGTGGACCGGCTGCATGATGAAACAAGTCGAGTGGCTTCCAAAGGAGGCGTAGCCCGTATTTTTAATCTCGGATGCGGCCCCGCACGTGAAGTGCAGCATTTCCTATCTCAAGATGACCTCTGTGACAGCGCAGACATCTTGCTGCTTGATTTTAATGATGAGACCATCACCAACACTACCCGTGATTTAGAAGGTATCCGCACAAGACACCGACGCCGAACGGGCATCAAATTCCAGAAGAGATCTGTACACCAAATACTCAAAGAATCTTCCAGAGCAGGAGCTGGGTTTGAAGTTGGCGGTTACGACTACGTTTATTGCGCCGGCCTGTTTGACTATCTTTCAGACCGCATCTGCCGCCGTCTTTTGGAAATATTCTATGACCTCTTAGCACCTGGAGGACTGCTCGTTGCTACAAACGTTGATAGCTCCAATCCATCCAGGAATTGGATGGAACACGTCGTCGATTGGCATCTAGTCTATCGCAATCAAGAAGGCTTTCTAAAACTAGCCCCCGACAAGGCTTCTCCCTCTGATTGTAAGGTCTCAGCAGATGTGACTGGTGTGAATATCTTCCTTGAAGTTCGCAAGCCTGAACATGCGTAAAATGAGTACAGATGCTGGTGACGTGTTAGAATGTTCGTTCAAAGAAAACGAACGCCCTATCCGTGTCCAGAATGCAAAGATTTGCTGCATTGTCGCAGGATTCTTTATGCCTGCTGGACTAGTGCTGGACTGGTGTGTCTATGGTCAAGAGACCATGGCCAAGTTTCTTCCCTATAGGCTGCTTTGCTCACTCATGCTTGCTATCCTCTGGGCATGTTTGAACTACAGGCCAAGAACAAAATATTATCGAATACTTGGGCATCTAGTGGCCTTTTTACCACTGCTCTGCATCTCCTGGATGATTTATGCCATCGATGGTGCCACGTCTACTTATTATGCAGGTTTGAATTTAGTGAATCTAGGCTCGGCGATTCTTTTGCGCTGGAGTCTGAGTGATAGCCTCATCATCTTCGTCTTAACGCTGTTGGCGTACTTGATTGCCACGATATTGCATGGTCCGATTACAAACACAGGTCTTTACTACAATAACCTTTACTTTCTGACAGTTACTGGGGTTTTCATCGTAGCAGGAGCTTACCTTTACGACAACCTGCGCAGATCCGAGTTCCAATTAAGATACAGTTTGGACCAAAATCGAGCTGAACTGGAAGAATCAAATCACAAGTTGCGAGAACTTGATGAGGCTAAGAGTCGCTTCTTCGCTAACGTCAGCCACGAATTACGAACCCCATTAACCCTGCTGATTGCACCGATCGAAGCTTTATTAAAAGATTCAGACAACTTAGCTTCAACCGACAAACAAGAACTGCTCACCACCATGCATGGTAATTCCATGCGGCTTCTCAAGCTAATCAATAATTTGCTCGATTTAGTTCGCCTAGAAGCAGGAGGCAGCAAAGTCAACGAGGACTCAATTTCGATAGAAGAGTTCATCCACGGGCTAGCAACTTCGGTTTCATCTGTAGCCACAGGAAAATTCATCAAACTTCAAAGCATCGTTGAGCCAACGCTTGGAAGAATCATCACAGACTCTGAAAAGCTCGAGCGTATTTGCCTTAATTTGATATTCAATGCCTTAAAGTTTACGGCAGCCAGTGGACGCGTGGAAATTAAAGCCTACCAACAGGGCGAATGGCTAACCATTGAAGTCAGCGACACTGGCATGGGCATTCCAGATGAGCAACTACCCAACATCTTTAACCGCTTCTGGCAGGCTGACACTTCATCTCAGCGTAAGTTTCAAGGCATGGGCATTGGCCTAGCTCTTGTCAAAGAATTGGCTGAAGTTCAAGGCGGCCGAGTCTCAGCCAAGAGTGAAGTGAATGCGGGAACCACCATGACAGTGCTCTTGCCTTTGAAAAAAGAACCCCAAATCAAAGATTCCACTCTAGATGCCATCGGGGAGCCAGATGACAATGAAGCCGCAAAAGAAAAAGATTGGATCGCAGATCTTTATAAGAGAGCCGAATTATCCCCTGCCCTAGCTTCTCTTCAGGCAGCTTTACGCCCAGTAGAAACAAGCGCCAGCCGACACAAAAAGCCGATGCTGCTCATCGCTGATGACGAACCAGACATGCTGCGTTTTTTAAAGGGACAGTTAAGCACGTCTTTCGAAGTCATTGAAGCTGTCGACGGCCATCAGGCCGTTGAAAAAGCGGCCCAATTTTTGCCAGATATCATTCTTTCTGACATGATGATGCCTGAAAAAGATGGGTTACAAGTCTGTCGAGAACTACGTCAAAAAACTTCCACCAAAAACATTCCAATTGTTCTATTGACGGCTAGGGCTGATGAAAAAACAAAGCTCGATTGCTTAACGGCTGGTGCGAGCGATTTTTTGTTAAAACCCTTTACTCTAACCGAGGTGATGGTGAGGCTGAAGAACCTCATCGACAATCGTCTTTATCAGCAGGAACTCTTTGTGCAAAAGCAGCATCTAGAGTCCACCTTGGAACAGTTGAAAGATACTGAGTCCATGCTTGTTCAAAACGAAAAACTTTCTTCACTTGGGAGGCTAAGTGCAGGCTTGATCCATGAGATTAACAATCCTCTAAACTATGTCAGCCAGGGCCTGCAATTGATGCGTTTGTCAGCCAAATCACTGCCTGAAAGCGAGCAGGCGGATTTTAACGACACACTCAAAGACGTCAATGACGGAGTTAATCGAGTCGTCCGCATCATCTCAGATCTGCGCGGCTTTACTCGCAATACAAATGAGCTCTCACAAACCTTTAACTTCAAAACCCTTGTCACCACAGGCTTGAGATTTTTTTCTCATGTCTGGAAAGACGGCATCCAGCATACAGAGAGTGTTCCTGAGTCCCTTGAAGCAAAGGGTGATAGCAATCAAATCATGCAGGTCTTTATCAACCTTGTTCAGAATGCTATCGATGCTGTTCAAAGCAAAAAATATCCAGAAGGCGAAACGCCAAGCATTGTGATCTCAGCCCAATCAAAAGGAGATAAAGTCCAATTAATCGTTCGTGACAATGGACCGGGTATCCCAGAAGAAGTAGCGCAAAAAATCTTTGACCCTTTCTTTACCACCAAAGATGTAGGCCAAGGCATGGGCCTCGGACTTTCGATCAGCAATCGAATCATCATAGAACATAACGGACAGATTTTATTTGAAAGTGAACTTGGCATATTCACTGAGTTCACCCTTGAATTTCCCTCAGCCAATTGCACAGCTTCAACCCTAGCCTACTCCTAGAAGGACACACCCACATGCAAAACCAATACGACTCCAAAAAGTATGCCATCCTTTATGTAGATGATGAAGAAATGGCCTTAAAATACTTTGAAAAAAGTTATGCCAGTGAATTCCGATTTTACACGGCCTCCAATGCAGCAGACGGACTTAAAATTTTAGAAGAACATGGTGATGAGATTGCTATTCTTATTTCTGACCAAAGGATGCCTGGTGAAAAAGGCGTTCAACTTCTAGAGCGTGCCCGCATCTTGCGCCCTCGCATGGTTCGCATACTCATTACGGCCTACGCTGATTTCAGCGTTACTGTAGATGCGGTCAACCTAGGGAGTATTTTCCGTTACTTATCCAAACCGATTCAGGTCGAAGATGTGCGCACCACACTGCACCGCGCAATGGACTTTTTTATTCTTCAGCAAGAGCGTGACGATTTGCTTCAAGAAAAACTCTCCGCATTGCAGAACTTGTTGATCACTGACCGCATCATGTCGCTTGGTGTGGTTTCTGCAGGTATGAGCCACTCACTCAACAATGCCTTACCAGCGCTGGCCGCATTCCTCAACATCACTCCAGGGCGGCTACAGCAACAAAATTTAGATTTCACTAAACTTAGCAACCCAAGCTTCTGGCGGGACTTCCATGGACAAGTGGTCGAGCAATCAGGAAATATTGCCAAGCTTATTGGAAGCCTTACCCTTTCACAATATGAAATAAAAGAGTTGCCTACTGGTCCGGCCCTCCAAAGCGCTATTGATTCTAACAAGCCACAATTTGTAGAACAGAATGTAACTCTGAGATTTGATACAGCAGGCCCATTGCCGAGCATTCACAGCAATGCTGATATATTTAATCAAATGATGAGCCTTTTCTTACAAGCAGAATTGGCTCTAACTTCTTCTGGCGGCACCGTATCCGTTGCAGCACAGTCTAAAGATGAAGGCCTGAAATTGACCTTCACGGCCACAGGCACCGGCTTCTCCACTGAACTGTTAGGTAAGGTCTTTGATCCTTTCATGATGACGACAGAACCATCTGAGCCTAGCGCGCTAGCCCTAATGGGGGCTTATTTCTTAGCTTATCATCTCGGTGGAAAAATAAGCACTCAACACAGCACCGCCGGACAGGTTATTGAGTTAACTCTTCCTGTTCATCAAGCAACCCCTGTGAGTGGCCCAGAAAGTGGACGGGAGTTTATCACCAATGTCCTCATGAATGACGCACTCTGGGAGCGCCTCTTGCCAAACGGATAAAATCCACACAGTTCGCCCCCGAAACTACTATAAATTCAAAGCCTGCCAAAGCTAACCAGAGCTGTTCATGAAACTCTAGTGCGACTAGCTACCTACACCCATGGGTAGCGTTGTATTTTGAAAACTTTCGGGCATCGATCGATACTCCTTCATCTTTCAATATTTCACACATCGAGCCACTATGGGCTTGCGCGATGTCAACTGACGCCTTTCATGGAAAGGTTTGGCTAGGCGGGCTGATTTACAGCAAACACTGATGCACTGGAAAAAACCGAGGGCAATCCCTTGGTTGATGTAGATTCTTCATCGGAATTAACGCGCGCTAAGGCTGTCAATAACTCAGGCGAGTATGGACCTTGATTTGAGTTCAGGAATGCACGTGACTCATCTGGGAAACCCGCAAATGCGCAGTTCCAGACCCCCTTGCCGATTGCAGGGCAAGGCCAGGGGCAGCGGCTTGGAACAAAGCCTGGACAGCCCAAAACTTGATTGATTTTAATGCACAAGTCATCAACACAATAGGGCTTTAGCATGATACTGTGAGCACCTAGGGTAAGTGCCCGATCCCAAACATCTTCGTCGTGATTGCCCGTCGCTAAGATTATAGGAATCTTGAGTCCCATACCCCTGACATATTCAATGACCTGATGCCCATCTGTATTCGGCATTCCTGCATCTACGAGCAAACAATCGGGCACCTGACCACCCAAGGAAAACAAGAAATCAGCTCCAGTCAGATACAGATGTGTTCTGAAACCTAACACCAAAAGCAACTTCGCTAAAGATCTGCCAACATTCATATCATCATCTACCACTGCAATAAGAGGAGATTGATTTTTGGTCGACATAAAGGAGGGGCAGTTAGCAATTAAAATCTGATTGATGGCTTCATCTGAGAATAAACGTGATCACTATGTCGATCTATTGGACCTTGGTCCTATTGTTGATTATTTTCGATTAACTCCCAAACGTCCAGCCATAACAACAAGCTCCGCCAACGATCCTGCACACATTTTCTCAGTTACGCGAGCGCGATGAACCTTGATTGTCTTTTCGCTCGTGCCCAACTCGGCTGCTATCTGCTTATTGAGAAGTCCTGTAACAACCAGACAGAATACTTGGTGCTCACGTGGTGACAGACTGGCTAATCTATCCTTTAGAGAGTTGATTTCTCTCTGCTTTTTATAGCGAGCCTCACTTTTTTGAAGAGCAATGGCCACAGCAGATAAGAGGCTATTGTCCGTGACGGGTTTGGTTAGAAAATCAACAGCTCCCGACTTTAACGCATCCACACATTGATCAATTTGGCCGTGCGCCGTGAGAAAAATGACCGACAGAGCTCCCCCTTTACTCGCCAATTGATGCTGCACTTCTAGACCATTAAATTCAGGCATATGCATGTCTAATACCACACAACCGACACCCCCACCCATGGAGCTCTGTATAAAATCACGTGGAGAACTATAAGTCTCTACGCGATAGCCCGCCCCTGACAGAAGACGTGCAATGGCACGCAAGATCGAAGTATCATCGTCGACAACATAAACAGTAGGAGAAGAGTCGCTTATCATAGTGGAGCAGAGATTATGGGGAGAGTGATACGAATAAGGCAGCCAATACCCGTCGGTGAAAGAGCTTCAATCGTTCCATGGTGACTTTCTACCACGTACGCACAATAGGATAGAGCACCCATGTCATTATCTTGGCCACCGGGAACTACCACTGCTTGAGAGAATCTTTTTAGATTAGGCAGGACGTCTAGTGCAGTCGCATCTCCGAAATCTTGAACAGAGAGTTGAATACTGCCCTGATTCATTTCGGTCTTGATGGTTATCACACGCCTATCTTTGCTGCAGTCGATCATCTTATCCAAGGCATTCAGCACCAAAGTTATAATGACATGCCTGAGTTCACCACGCTTCCAGGCAATGGGCTGAGCTTCATCCGTTAGTTGGGTGACTAGCCTCATCCCGTTTTTCAGGATTTCTCCAGCCAATAAATCTAAAACATCCCTGACTTCATGATTCAGATCCAAAGTCTCTCTGTTTGACTTTTGAGGCAGAACTAAGCCGCTTAACCCAACGACAATCTTGTCCAAACGGCTAACATCAGAAACAATATCATTTAAACTTTCCTCTAAATCAGACTGGCTTAACTCAGCGCGCTTCATGAACCGTAAAGCCCCCTGAGCGTTCAGTAAAATAGCTGCAATCGGTTGCTTCAAGTCATGAGCCAATGAAGCAGACATACGACCTGTTGTCTCAGTTCTTGAAACTTCGACCACTTGCTTAGCCAGATCGTTCTCAATGGCAGCCAAGCGCTTTTTCATCTTCCTTCTACGTCGATTCACGACGATTAGACCACCTAACGAAATGAGCGAAGCAATGAATAAACCTCCATTCATCACGCTAAACAGGCTTGCCGTAAACAGCCCCCTATAATCGACAATATTCGTTACAACGTTAGAGTTGTCTTCTGCACACTCGGCCAATTGAGGAGCCAAAAGAACGCATGACAGCAAACCGCAAAACACCATTGATAATCCAGCAGTGCACCGATTGATCGAAACTTCATCAAGCTTTCGCCGGGTAAATTGTTCTTTTCTCTGAAGCATTCCTTTTGGTTAACAAAGACAAGGTGCTGCGTCAACTCGCCTCATCACATCAAATGTGATTCAGCTTCAATTCATGGGGCTGACTGTAGCCACTCTATCAATCTAAGCAGTTCGCTTAATCGCGTTAAGCTTCATCATTGATTTCAAGCTGAGTCTTCATCGCCTAACATTCATTGATTCGTGCAGCTCACGGCGAAAGCGCTGGATTTTTTCGTGGTCGAAAACTCGTTGTCGATTGATTGGCAGCGTGTCTTTGCAAAAGCTCGATAACATTCATCACACCTCCGCCTGAGAAAAAGACTTTCCAGCGTCCGCCTTAGATGGCTTCTCCATTTTGCAGATTAGGACCTTCGTCCAATAGAAATCCATAATCAGTTTAGCGAGATTATCTTCGCCTCATAAACCCCACTACAGCCTACTTATGAATCACGACGAACTACCCTCTCATCTGCTCTCACGCCTCACGCGTCGCCAGCCGCGTGACGTCGCCTCACAGCGCCGCATGCCTGCTGACAATCATCACCGCGCCATGCGCGCGTCTCATCTGGCTCTCGCTGCCATGACTCTCATGAGCCTCAGTGGAGCCAGTGAGATCCTCGAGACACCTAAACCAGCATTTCAAGCCATCAGCCAAAACCAAGCTCTATGAAAACCTACCGTCCACCTGCACCCAAAGCGCGTCGTATTGACATAGCTCGCATCCTGATTGTCATCGTCTTAGCCTTAGCCACAGCGGCCTCTCTCAATGGCCCGTTCGTGCGCCTTGTTCATGCTAAAACTATCAAGGTACTGTCTCAGCATTGATGGCAAGTTTAACGTGAAAATAGAAAGTAGCTTGGCTCCGTAGAGCCAAGCTATTTTTTTCGGCACCGACAAAACAAGTTTGTTAGTGCTTCATCATCTCAGAACTCGGACCGAACAGGTTGCAAACCTGTTCCACTTTCCGGCTCAGCAATACATTTCCTGAGCCCCCCCTTTTGTCGATTGCCCACACCTTGGAAAATCAGGTGTTGTGACATCAATGAAATGCCTTCGCGACTTCGGCTTCCAACCCCAGATGCTTTAGGAGAGGCTGTCATTTTCATTGTCATTTAGGCCTTTGGTCCAATAGCGAATCATAACAGTCATAACTACAATATGATTAATACCTTCTATTCATCAATGCAGCCTCATCTCCGCCAATGCTCTTTTATCGTGGTCCTGAAAACACTGTCAGCTGGCGCAGACATTGTTGATGTCATTGTGAGGTTCAGCCCAGCCGTTTCAAGCTCGCAAGCCGCTCTGAATATGGGTCGGAACAGCCTTTCAGTGTGTTCTTCAAGGGACTGTTTCGCTGCCCTAAACCACATCCACAGACATTTCAGCAGATCACCTTCCATGCCTTGATTCCTCAGGATTCTTATCTGCTCAAACCACGCTTTTCCTCCTGCAATCCACTATGACTATGAAAGCCCAAGCATCCACTCTAACCGTCTCTCGTAGTTTCACGAAAGTCTCTTCATCGTACCGCAGTTTCACTCTGCTGGCTCTTTTGTTACTCGGCAGTTCCGCTCATGCCGCCATCACTGGCACGGTCTTTCGTGACTTCAATGGCAATGGAACTCAGCAGACATCGAATCCTACGGAGCCGGGTGTTGCGGGTGTGGTCGTCACGGCATTTGACTCAGCTGGCGTCTCTCAAGGCACGGCGACATCGGCAGCGAATGGAAGTTATTCGATCACGGCAACGGGCGCAGCGCCTTATCGTGTGGAGTTCACCCTTTCTGCTACCGGGATCTGTGCGACCTCCGGCATCGATTTCTCCTCAGGTGGTGGATCAAGCAACGGCACCTCCGTTCAGTTCGTTGCCAGTGGCACTGCGGCGAACGTGAACTTTGCGGTTCACAATCCGAGCGACTACAACCAAGGCACGTCTGGCGTCTCGGCCTTTATTCCATGCTACGTCAGTGGCGATCCTTTGCCCAGTGGCAGCGCCTCGGGAGCAGAGGCTTGGTTTGTCGGCTATCCTTATACCAATTCAGGCACGACGGTGAAACCTCCTCAGATGATTGGAGGCAGCATCATTGGACCCACCTGGGGTGTCGCCTACAGCAAACAAGCTGGAAAGGTATTCACCAGCGCCCTGCTAAAGCGGCACGTTGGGCTGGGGACATTAGGGAGCGGCGGGATCTACCTGCTCACACCGACGGCCACTTCCTTCACCGTCAATTCCTTCTATGACATGGATGCCAACGGACACCGGACGAGGGCAGCGGCGTCTGCACCCGCTTACGGAGACGGAACCAGCTTTTCCATCGCGGCTGACAATGCAACGATTACCTATCTGGGAGCCAATGACCCATTGACGGGAAAGCCAGCTGGTCTGGGTGTCATCGGCACGAATACACAGCGCGGACTAGTCACAGACCCCATCATTCCCAGCTACGACCCTGCTGCTTTCGATCAGGTCGGCAAAGTGGGCCTGGGAGACATCGACATTAGCGATGATGGTAAATTTTTGTTCGTCATGAATCTCTACTCCCGAAAGCTGTTTCGGTTAGAGTTAAACGACGCTGCTAATCCGACGTCCGTGATCAATGTGACGAGTTATGACTTCCCAGCCATCACCTGCATCAATGGAGAATACCGCCCATGGGGTTTGAAGTTCTTCAGAGACAAATTGTATGTCGGGATCGTTTGTTCAGCCGAGAACGCTGGAACAGTGGCAAATTTGACCGCCTCCGTTTATCTACTGAATAACCCAACAGCAGCAGCCACATTCAATTCGAGCGCGGTCATCACTCTGCCGCTCAACTACAACAAAGTTGGCGACTACAATCCGTGGACCAACAACAGCAATAGCATCGGAAATCTAACAACCTACCCAGCACCAATCCTATCAGACATTGAGTTCACGGACAATGGCGACATGCTAATGGGAATCATGGACAGGGCTGGGCACCAGTGGGGTGAAAAGAACCGTAAGTTCCTCAAAAGCAGCACAACTAGCATCACTGTTTCCACCTCGGGTGATGTGCTAGTTGCAGGAGTAAACTGTAGCACCGGAACATTCACCTTAGAGAACAATGGAACAGTTACTTCCGGCAATGGGCTGCTTCTCACAGGTTCAGCAAATACCAATGCAGGACCCGGTGGAAAAGAATTTTTCAATGACAACTCCAACGTCAATGACCCTCACGCAGAAACGGTCTTGGGAGCTATAGCTATTTTGAAAGGACAAGGTGAGGCATTTTTGCCTGCCTATGCATCGACCACAAACTCTGGGGATGCAGGCACGATCAAGCTTTCGACCACCAACGGAAGTTACGTAGCAGGCTCCAGCTATGAACTCTACAATCGTAACAGCGCTGACGGTGTCTTTGCAAAAGCCAATGGTCTTGGCGATTTAGAAATCTCGAGCCCCGAAGCTCCTGTCGAGATCGGCAATCGCGTTTGGGCAGACAGCGATGGAGATGGTGTTCAGGATGCGGGCGAAGCTGGCCTTAGCGGCGTTACCGTGGAGTTACGCAGCGGCAGTGCAGTTCTCGCGACTGCTACCACTGACACGAACGGCAACTACATTTTCTCCAGCGCCACAGGAACCTCCACCCCAGCGTTCATTTATGGGATCACTGCACTTCAGCCTAATACCAACTATGTCGTCAGAGTTCCAACAACGGTGAGTGGACTGAGCCTGACTCAGGTCAACCAAGGCGGCAAGGATAGCGTTGACTCGGACGCTCCAACCACTGGCGACGTGCTTGTTCTTGCCGCAGAAATCTCTGTCGCCGGAGCCAACAATCACACCTTTGACATCGGTTATAGCTCGGTAGTGACCTGCACCATCACGGACCTCGCTTTCACTGGCGGCACAGCTACCTGCAACGACAACGGCACTCCAGCCGTGACCACGGACGATTACTTCACCAGCGACGTCACGGTGACTTTCGCTAATGCGCCAACAACTGGCAATCTCGTCCTCAGCGGTGCAGCGCTGCATTCTGCCAACACCGTCACAACCGTAGCCGTCGGCAGTCTCGGAAGCGCGACCAGCCACACCTTCACTGGAGTCAAACTCAAGGCCAACAGTACCGCCAACCCGCTCGTGGCGACCTTCAGTGCTGATGCCGCATGCACCTTCACGAAGAACACCACAGCAGTTCCGCCCTGCTCGGTGCCTGGCTGTCCGACGATCACTATCACAGCTCCTGCCTCACTCGCTAATGGCACGGTTGGCGTTGCCTACACGTCAGTTACTTTCACGGCCAGCGGTGGTGTTAGCCCATACTCATGGGTCGTGGCCCCCGCTTTGCCCGCAGGGCTCACACTCACTTCTGCGGGAGTTTTGAGCGGCACGCCTTCTGCCGCTGCTCCTGCAACAACTTATCTCTTCACCGCCACCGACAGCACAGGCGGATTAACATGCACAGGCACCAAATCGTTGAGCTTAACGGTTAGCACCGCTGCATGCCCCACCATCACTGTGACTCCTGCGCCGTTGAGCAGCGGCACTGTCGGCACAGGCTACACTGGCAGCCCCAGCGCCAGCGGCGGAGCGGCTCCTTACACCTGGACGGCCACCAGCCTGCCCGCAGGCCTAACCATCAACGCTAGTACTGGAGCCGTCACCGGCAATCCAACTGCCGCAGGCAATGCGACCATCACAGCGACTGACGCCAACGGCTGCACGGGCACGACAACGCTCGTCATCAATGCCTTCGCCTGCCCAATCATCACGGTCACGCCATCAGTTCTGCCAGCAGGACAAACGGGCACAGTTTATAATCAGACGCCGACGGCCAGTGGTGCGCCATCTGGCAGCACCTACACCTGGTCAGCCTCAAGCTTACCTGTAGGGCTAAGCATTAACGCCACCACTGGAGCCATCACGGGCACGCCCACAGCATCAGGCACGGCCACGATCACCGCCACCTATACCAGCGCTGGCAGCAACTGCACCGGCACCGCCACGTTCGCGGTCACGGGCACTGCCTGCTGCCCGCAGATCACGATTTTGGTTCCCTAGCCCGATGCCATCCCTTTCTCAAAACACAAAACAGTCTTCATTGATTATGAAAAATTCGCTCCATTCCCTGGCTAAACTTTGGTCACCTCGAACACTTCGATTTCCAAGGCTCATGCTGATGAGCTTGGGTTTCCTGAGTCAATTAGTTCAGGCGCAATCGCCAACTATTGTGCTGCCACAAAACAACACATCGGACGCAGACCCTTATGTGGCAACTCCTTGTTATGTCACGGGTGATCCTCTCGCATCTGGGAACAACGTAGCTAATGAGCACGTGCTCGTAGTAGCAGCCTACTCGGCTTCTGGCAAGGCGCACGACGGCTCTGGCACGGCTCCGCATCGGTTTGCAAACGCCGACCAAATCGGAGGCGTGTGGGGCATAGCGGCTGACAAACCAACAGGCATGATCTATTCAGCCACGGTGTTGAAGCGCCATGTAGCGCTGGGGCCCAATGGACTCGGAGCCATCTACGTGAGTGACCTTAACACAGGAAATGCCACGACCACCCCCATGACCACCACCAAGTTCGTGGACCTAGTGGCTGATCTCGGGATCGACGTTGGTCAAACCCAAGTTGCAGGCTTAAACCTAGCCAACGGTAGCACCAGCAATGCTGCACGAGGTCTGCCTTTGGACAAAACCTTAAACAGTCTCGATGCGGGAGTATTTCCTTACATAGGAAAAATCGGCCTGGGCGACCTCGACATGGACGAGACACACCAGCACTTTTTCGTGGTGAATCTTTTCCTCAAAAAGATACATAAGATCAGGATCTCGAACAAGGCTCTTGTTAGCAGCTATGACATCCCTAGCGGATCAGGCGCTTCCGGCACGACCATGCGTCCCTGGGGCCTAGAGATTGCTGGGGGCAAGCTCTATGCTGGGACGATCTACACCAAGGAGAATCCAGCCACACGTGCCGCTCAGGATCTGACCACCATGAAAGCGGTCATTCATCAGTTGGACCTCACGACTGAAGTCTGGGCCAGTTCCTCCGTGCTCGATTTTCCGCTGAACTATCCTCAGGGCAATACCGTCAGCTTTAGCCCAGGAATCGGTGACTACAATGTATGGCAGGACAACTATGCCCAGTGGAGTGGCACAGGCTTACACCCACAACCCATACTCTCTGATATGGCCATGGATACGGAAGGTGCTCTGCATATTGCTATCATGGACCGAGCTGGGCATCAGCTAGGTCACCGGAATGACGCCCCCGATGGAAACAATCCTGGCGGCGTCACGGGCATGTCTGGCGGCGATTTGCTCCGCACATGGAATGACAACGGCACACTGCGCTTGGAGAATGCCGGTGTCGCCGGTCCCTACACAAGTTCGGGAACTGGCACCACTCGAAATGGTAACGGCGGCACCTCAGCACCCCAGGGACCTGGCAACGGTGAGTTTTACTGGGCCGCATCCATAGACGCAGGCTGGGTCCTACATTCAGAAACCTCGTTCGGAGGCGTGGCCATGATTCGCGACTCCAAGCAGGTCATTATTTCGATCATGGATCCCATCGATCTTGACGCTGGCGGTTGGTCGGCCTTTAGCACGGTCAATGGCTCGCAAGTCAGGGATTATCAGCTCTACTTTGATCCTTCTAGCAACGCTTTCATCAACGGTAAGGCCAACGGCATCGGCGATATCGAAATCGTCGCACCACCACTGGCGCTCTGCGCCATCACCGACATCACCATGACCGGAGGCACATCGACTTGCAATGACAATGGCACACCCGCAGTCACAACTGACGACTACTTCACTAGCAATGTCACCGTCACCTACTCCAATGCTCCATCCACAGGCAATCTGGTCCTCAGTGGTGCAGCATTGCACTCAAGCAATACCGTCACAACCGTAGCCGTCGGCAGTCTCGGCAGCACGACCAGCTACACCTTCACTGGCGTCAAACTGAAGGCCAACAACACGGCCAATGCTCTCGTGGCTACCTTTAGTGCCGACACAGCCTGCACATTCACGAAGAACACCACCGCTGTGCCACCGTGCAGTACACCAAGCTGCCCAACCATCACCGTCACACCGACTCCCCTTCCCTCTGGCAGCGTAGGTGCAGGCTACAACCAAACGCCAGTCGCATCCGGGGGTGCGGCACCTTACATCTGGACAGCCACCGGCTTGCCAGCGGGTTTGAGCATCAATTCAGCCACTGGAGCCATCACAGGTTCACCCACAGCCACTGGAAATGCAACGATCACGGCCACGGATGCCAATGGTTGCAAAGGCACGACGATGCTAGTCATCAATACCTTTAACTGTCCGATCATTACCGTGACTCCGTCTGCACTACCTGCTGGGCAGGTCGGATCAGCTTACAACCAAACACCAACAGCCATCGGTGCAGGCGCGGGAGCTGCATACACTTGGAGCGCTACAAGCCTGCCCGCAGGCTTGGCGATCAATTCAACCACAGGAGCTATCACGGGCACTCCGACAGCTGCTGGCACGGCGACGATCACCGCCACTTTCACCAGCGCTGGCACGAACTGTACTGGCACCACGACTCTAGCCGTCAGTGCCTGTCCGATCTTCCCGCCTCAAGACATCACGACGACGATTGATTGCAGCACGCCGATCTCGAAGCAGCTCAGCGTCAGCGGTGGACAGGCTCCCTACACTTGGAGTCTCACCTCTGGTACACTGCCAGCGGGTCTGACGCTCAGTACGAGCGGCCTGCTTAGCGGCACCACGACCGCCACCACCGGTGGCCCTGTCACAATCACAGCGGTGGATGCTAATCTCTGCCCTGGGGTGCTGAACCTCACAATCAACATCGCACCATGTAAGGCTTCCCTTGGCAACTATGTCTGGAAGGATCTTAACCGCAATGGTGTGCAGGAAGTTGGGGAACCCGGAATCGAGAATGTCACCGTCACTCTCTATGACAGCAGCAACGTCGCGGTCGGCATCACGACCACAAGCGCCACAGGCTTCTATGCTTTCACCAATCTCGTCCCCGGCACTTACAGCGTCGGTTTCCCCACTGCTTTGCCAGCACCGAGCGCAGTCCTTTGCATCCCTACCACCAAAGACGCGGGCGATGACACCACAGACAGCGACATCGACCCGATCACTGGCAAGACCACGCCTGTCGTGCTAGCTCCTGGTGACAACAACACCACACTGGACGCTGGCTTCATCTCGCCGAAGGCCTCTCTCGGTGACTTCGTCTGGAAAGACCTGAATCGCGATGGCATCCAAGACGCGGGTGAGCCTGGGCTGGAGAACGTTACGGTCACTCTCTACAACAGCACAGGCACCGCTATCGGCACCACCATCACGAATGCCATCGGTTATTATTCCTTCTGGGATCTCAATCCCGGCACGTACAGTGTCGGCGTGCCTGTCTCACCCGTGGCGTTCTGTCTGCTCGGTGACAAAGATAAAGGCACCGACGACACCAAGGATAGCGATGGTGATCCGACCACGGGCAAATCTGGCCCCATCGTGCTCGTTGCAGGTCAGAACGATCCTAGCATTGACTTCGGCTACATCAGCAGCCGAGCCTCACTCGGTAATTATGTTTGGAAAGATCTCAATCGCGACGGCAAACAAGATGCCGCTGAACCAGGCATCGCCAGCATCACGGTCACGCTTCTGAATAGCGCAGGCGGGGCCATCGGCACCACAGTGACGACGGGTGATGGCTATTATCTTTTCGAAGATCTGATTCCTGGAACTTACAGTGTCAGCTTCCCGGTCACTCTCTCAGATGGTTGCACCGTTACCAATCCTGATCTCGGTGGCGACGACACCAAGGACAGTGATCCAAGCAAGACGACAGGTAAGACCGCGACGGTCACGCTCATCGCTGGGCAATATTTCCCAGACTTCGATGCAGGCTACATCAGCACAAAAGCTAGCCTCGGTAACTACGTCTGGAAAGACGTCAACCGTAACGGTGTGCAGGATGGTGCCGAGCCTGGCATTGCAGGTGTCACCGTCGAATTACTCAATGGCACTGGAGCCCTACTTTCCACCACCACAACCGACGGCACTGGCTACTACTATTTCCAAAACCTCCAGCCCGGTAGCTATGCGGTACACTTCCCCACCAGCGTTAATGGTTGCCTACTCACTGCGCCCAATAGCGGCACGGATGACATCGGCGACAGTGACGCCAACATCACCACAGGTATTACTCAAACGGTCACGCTCGCAGCTGGGGAAAACAACCCAACCATCGACGCAGGTTACATCAGCGTCCTTGCTTCCCTCGGCGACTTCGTCTGGAAAGATCTCGACCGCAATGGCATCCAAGATTCTGGCGAGCCAGGCATCGCTAACATCACCGTCCAACTTCTCAATGCCACTGGCACGGTGATCGGCACCACGTCCACCGATGGCACTGGCTTCTATCTCTTCGACAGCCTCCAACCCGGCGACTACCAACTGAAGCTCCCGCTCACAGTCGGCAATGGCTGTGCTTTGACTATCGCCAACACGGGTGATGAAACGAAAGACAACGACGTTGATCCGCTTACCGGACTTACGGTTAAGACAACACTCGTCGCAGGTGAAAATGATCTCACTTGGGATGCTGGATACATCACCACCAAGGCCTCCCTCGGTGACTTCGTCTGGAAAGACACCAATCGTGATGGCATCCAAGATGTCGGTGAGCCGGGCATCGCCAATGTCACTGTCGCACTTCTGAATGCAGGCGGCTCGGCTGTCGGCACCACCACCACAGACGCCACTGGCTACTACAGCTTTAGCGAGCTGAACCCAGGATCATACAGAGTCGTCTTCCCTCGCCGTGTCGATGGCTGCCTGCTCTCTCCGCAGGATCAAGGAACCAATAATGCAGCCGATAGCGACGCCAGCGCATCGACAGGCATCACAGCAGCCGTCACACTCGCCGCAGGTGAAAACAATCCCACCATTGATGCTGGCTACTACAATCCAAAGGCTGAGCTGGGCGATTATGTCTGGAAAGATCTCAACTACGATGGCAAGCAAGATCCAGGTGAGCCAGGCATCGCGGGTGTAACCGTCACTTTGTATAACAGCGCCAATGTTGCCGTCGGCACCAAGACGACAGACGCCGTCGGTTACTACAACTTCACCGATCTCGCACCCGGCACCTACACCGTCGGCTTTGCTCCAGTTCTGGCTGATGGCTGCGTTTTGACCCCTGTGGATCAGGGCACGGATGATGCTAAGGACAACGATGCCAGCCAAACCACAGGCAGGACGATCCCAATCCTCGTCAATGCGGGTGACCGCATCACCAACGTGGATGCAGGTTATATCATCAACAAGGCCTCTCTTGGTGACTACGTCTGGAAGGACCTAGATCGCGATGGCCAGCAGGATTCAGGCGAGCCGGGCATCGGCGGCGTCAATGTTCAGCTCTTGAATAGCATCGGCACTGTCGTCGGCCTTCAAGTCACCGACGCCACAGGTTACTACTATTTCCAAGATCTCAGGCCCGGCACCTACAGCGTGCAGTTCCCTACCAACGTCAACGGCATCTGCCTCCTCACGACTGCGGACAACGGCAGCGATCTCACGGATAGCGACGCCAACGCTATCAGCGGCAATACCGTTCCGACCAGCCTCATCGCAGGTGAAAATGATCCGACTTGGGATGCAGGCTATGTTTCAAACCTCGCCGCTCTCGGAGACTACGTCTGGAAAGATCGCAACCTGGATGGCACTCAGCAAGCTGGTGAACCTGGAATCGCCAATATCGAAGTCGTCCTGCTCAACTCAGCAGGCATCGAGATCGGCACCACCATCACGGATGCGACGGGCCGCTACTGGTTCAGCAATCTGCAAGCTGGCAGTTACAAAGTGAAGTTCCCGCTGATTGTCGCTCCTGACTGTGTGCTCACTGCCCAAAATCAAGGCAGCGCAAACATCGACAGCAATCCAAGCGGCACCACGGGCATCACCGCCGACGTCACTCTGCTCGGTGGCGAAACAAACAGCACCATTGATGCAGGTTACTACGACCCATCGGCTTCACTCGGTGACTACGTCTGGAAGGACCTCGATAAAGACGGCGTGCAGGATGTCGGTGAACCCGGCATCAAGGGCATCACGGTCAATCTCTTGGATGGCGTTGGAACCGTCATCGGCACGACTGTCACGGATGGCGTGGGCTTCTACGAGTTCACCAACTTGAAGCCCGGCTCCTACATCGTCGAGTTCCCCACCACGCTCGTCGATGGCTGCTTACCCACCATTCGGGACCAAGTGGGTAGCGACGCCAAAGACAGCGACATGAACCCCAGCACGGGTAAGACTGCGGTCATCGTGCTCGGACCTACCGAACGCAATATCTCTATCGACGCCGGTTACTATTTGCCAAAGGCCTCTCTGGGTGACTACGTCTGGAAGGACCTAAATCGCAACGGCGTGCAGGAACCTGGAGAACCCGGTATCGAAGGCGTCACTGTTACTCTTTACAATGCCCTGGGCACCGCCATCGGCACGACCACCACGAACGCTACCGGTTGGTATCATTTCACCGACCTCAATCCAGGCACTTACAGTGTCGGTTTCCCGGTCAATCTCGGCCCGAACTGCATCCTCACCATTGCCGATCAGGGAAGTGAAACCAACGACAGCGATGCTAATGCAATATCGGGTAAAACAGCCTCGGTGACACTCATCGCAGGTCAAAACGATCCAACTTGGGATGTGGGTTACTATTCACCACTAGCCTCCCTCGGTGACTATGTTTGGAAAGATCTCAATCGTGATGGTATCCAACAAAACGGCGAACCAGGCATCGAAAACGTCACCGTCACGCTCATTAGCAGCACCGGCGTCGATATCGGCACCACCACCACGAACGCCACAGGTTGGTATCACTTCAGTGATTTGCAGCCCGGCACTTACAAAGTGAAGTTCCCAGTCTCACTGAACAACGGCGGCTGCCTGCTCACAACCGCAGACACTGGATCAGACACGACTGATAGCGATGCTAGCGTCACAAGCGGCATCACGGCAGACATCATTCTCCTCGCTGGTCAGCACATCCCGACCATCGACGCAGGCTACTACAATCCAAAGGCCTCTCTCGGAAACTTCGTCTGGAAAGACCTCGACCGCGACGGCACACAAGACGCGGGTGAACCCGGCATCGCCGGAGTGACCGTTAAACTGCTCAACGGCAGCACCAATGTCGAAATCGGCACAACCACTACTGACGGCACAGGCTTCTATCTTTTTGCTGATCTCAATCCTGGTGACTACAAAGTGAAGTTCCTGACCACACTCGTTGATGGCTGCATCCTCAGCCCACTCGATGCAGGTGGCAATGATGCCACCGACAACGATGCCTCACCGACAAATGGCATCACCGTCGTCACCACACTCACTGCTGGTGAAAACGACCTCACCTGGGACGCAGGCTACTACTCACCGAAAGCCGCTCTCGGCAATCGCGTGTGGAAGGATCTCAATCGCAATGGCATCCAAGACGCAGGCGAGCCCGGCATCGTCGGCATCCCAGTCACCCTTTACAATAGCGCCAATGTCGCCATCGGCTCGGATGTCACAGACGGTGAAGGTTACTACTGGTTCACGGAGTTACTCCCTGGCACTTACAACGTCGGTTTCCCCACACTCATCGGCACCGGTTGCGTGCTCAGCCCAGCTGACGCGGCCACAGAAGCCACTGACAGTGATGCCAGCATCACCACGGGTAAAACTGCGCCAGTGACACTCGTCACAGGTCAGATCAATCCAGACATCGACGCGGGTTATTACTCGCACTTCGCCAGCCTCGGAGATCGCATCTTCAAAGATCTCGACCGTGATGGCATCCAAGACGCTAGCGAGCCCGGCATCGCCAATATCACTGTCACGCTCTTCAATGCCTCGAATGTCGCAATCGGCACGGATGTCACCGACGGCGAAGGTTACTACTACTTCACCGATCTCCAAGCCGGCGACTACAGTGTTGGCTTCCCGTTAGAAATCGTCCCCGGCTGTCTATTGACCAGCGCCAATCAAGGCACGGATGACGCTAAGGACAGTGATCCAAGTGCCACCACTGGTCGCACCGCCGTCACCACACTCGTGGCCGGAGAAAACGATCCGACATGGGATGCAGGCTACAGCTCGCCCTTTGCTAGCCTCGGTGATTTCGTCTGGAAAGATCTCAATCGTGATGGCATCCAACAATCCGGTGAGCCTGGCATCGCCAGCATCACCGTCACACTCTTTAACGCGGCTAACGTGGCCGTGGGCAACGATGTGACCGATGGTGAAGGCTACTACTTCTTCGGCGATCTACTCCCTGGTGACTACTACGTCCAAGTCGCCACCACCACGCTCGACGGCTGCTGGATCGCCAAACTCGATCAAGGCACCAATGACGCCAAAGACAACGACGCTGATCCAGTCACTGGCAAAACGGCTATCACCACGCTCATCGCAGGTGAAAACGATCCGACCTTGGACATCGGCTACTACTCACCGAAGGCCAGCATCGGCGACCTCGTCTGGAAAGACAAAAACCGCAACAGTATCCAAGACGCTGGTGAACCCGGCATCGCAAACATCCGCGTCGAGCTGCTGAATGCCAATGGCGTCAGCATCGGCACCGACCTCACCGACGGCCTCGGCTACTTCATCTTCGCCGACCTCGATCCCGGTGACTACTCACTTAAATTCCCCATCACGCTGATGGATGGGTGTGAAATCACCAAGATCGATCAAGGCACCGACGACGCTAAAGATAGCGACGTCAACAAACTCACCGGCCTCACCATCAAGACCACGCTCGTGGCCGGTGAAAACGACATGACCTGGGACGCAGGCTACATTGCTCAACCCATGTGCCTTGGTGACTTCGTCTGGCTTGATGAAGACCATGATGGCCTTCAAGACGGCGGTGAACCTGGCATCCAAGGAGCCAAAGTCGAGCTCCTGCATTCTACCGGAGTGCCGGCCAAAGACATCGACGGCCTGCTCGTCGCTGCCCAAACCACAGGCTTCAATGGAGCCTACAAATTCCCAAATCTGCACCCTGGCGACTACATCGTCCGCGTCACGCCACCCGCTGGTCTGAAGCCAACCATTGGCGGCGCTGATCCTGACAATGATAACAACAAAGATAGCAATGGATTCGAACTCCTCGGATACGCCTATGTTCAGTCCCTGCCAGTGACCTTGCTCAACAGCAGCGAGCCAGCCAACGACACTGATCTGGATACCAACACCAATCTCACTGTCGATTTCGGCTTCTATTATCCGAAGTATGACCTTGCCCTACGCAAGCTTGTGGCTCCTGGTCAACGCAATCCCGTGAAGCCAGGTGATAAAGTCACCTTCACCATAGAAGTCTTCAACCAAGGTGACATCACCGTCCATAACACCAAGATCGTGGACTACGTGCCAGCCGGACTCGTGCTAGACACCGCAGCTTCACCCAACTGGGCCATGGTCGGCAGCAACGCTGAAGGCCTCCTCTACAACGAGATCAACCCTGGTGACAGCAGCATGACCACCATCACCTTCACGGTCATCTCGACCCAGGTCGCTGGCGACATCCAGAACTGGGCTGAAATCTTCGAATCGCTGGATCCAGAAGACCACATCATCGCCGATGTGGACAGCAAGCCAGACAAGATCGCCAACAATGACGGCCTGCCCTTCGACAACGAGATCAACAACGAGAACTCCGATCAAGACGATCACGATGGTGCTATCATCACTGTCATTCCTCCTGGCACCTGGGATCTCGCCCTGCGCAAAACCTTGGCCCCTGGCCAAAACGCCAGCGTCAATCCCGGTGACGACGTGACCTTCATGTTGGAAGTCTTCAATCAAGGCGCAGACGCAGCCAAGAGCATCAAGCTCATCGACTACATCCCAGCGGGCATGACGCTTGCCGACGGTCAATGGGCAACCAGCGGGGCCGATAAAGCCACGATCACACTGACCAATCCGCTAGCTGCTGGAGCCAGCGCTCAAATCCCAATCACCCTACGCGTCGCCGCCACTCAAGTCGGACCGAAGTCACTCATCAACTACGCTGAAATCAATGACTTCAAGGACATCAATGGCGTCGCCCGCACCGACATCGACAGCACCCCTGATGCTGACAATAGCAATGACGGACCGCTCGTCGATAACGCCCTCAACAATGAGCAAAGCGATCAAGATGACCACGACCTAGCCAGCGTCAGCATCAATGCGCCAAAAGCCTTTGACCTAGCCCTGCGCAAGCAACTCGGCCAAGGCCAGACCGCAACGCCAGCGCGTGAAAGCCTCGTGACCTTCAGCTTTGAAGTGTTCAATCAAGGTGCTGTCCCAGCAAGAAACATCGTCATCACCGACTACCTGCCTAGCTTCTTCACCCTAGAAGATCCAAACTGGGTCAACACCCTGCCAGGTCAAATCGGCACCACCATCCCACAAATCCTTGATCCGGGTGACAGCGTGATCTTGAAGCTCAGCGTGCGCCTCACCAGCACAGCGCCGCTGAACTCGGCCATCCTGAACCGCGCTGAAATCAGCGCTGCTACGGATGACAAAGGCCTCTCTGTCACAGATCGCGACAGCACGATGGATAACAATCCATCCAATGATGGCCCAGCAACCGATGACATGATCAATGGCGAGAACGCTGACCAGGATGACGCCGACTTTGCTTCGATCTCCGTCGCCCCTCCAGGCACCTTCGATCTAGCTCTGCGCAAGAGTTTGGCCCTCGGCCAAAGCGCCAACGTCAATCTCGGCGACACCGTCAACTTCGTCATCGAAGCCTTCAATCAAGGCACCGTTACCGCTAAGTTCATTCAAGTCACGGACTACATCCCCGCTGGCCTAACACTGGCCGACACTAACTGGGTGAATAACAACAACGGCACCGCCACAGGTGGGCTCGGAGCCAGCTTCTCCCTTGCTCCAGGAACCAGCGTGCAGTTGCCAATCAGCTTCAAAGTGGCCAGCACAGCCATAGTTGGCGATCTTATCAACGTGGCTGAAATCAGCAGCGCTAAAGACATCAACGGTCTGACACTAACCGACATCGACAGCGTCCCCGATGCCATTCGTAACAATGATGGCTTCATGAAAGACGATGAGCTGAACAATGGCAACTTCGATGAAGACGATAGCGATCTGGCTAAGGTAACCGTGAACGCAGCCGGACGGGCTGACCTGGCTCTGCGCAAGTCGCTGAAGCCAGGGCAGCCTGCCTCTGTCCGAGCCGGTGATAAAGTCACTTACCGCATGGAGGTCTTCAACCAAGGCGTCCTATCAGCCAGCGATATCAAAATCTCTGATTACATCCCAGCGGGCATGACCTTTGTCCCAGCTGACAACGTCTTCTGGGCCACCGAATCAGCCAGCATCGTCTCCTGCATCATCTCTGGGCCACTGGCTCCAGGTGCTAGCAGCACGATTGATGTGACGCTTAACGTCTCTGCCAATGCAACACCTGGCAGCGTCGTCAATAACTACGCCGAGATCAGCGCCTTCAAAGCCGCAGGCCCAAATGGCACCGTCATCACGACCGATGCTGACAGCACTCCTGACGCGATCTTTGGCAATGATGGCCAAGTCACCAACGACGCCATCAACAATGAAGGCTTCGATCAAGACGACATGGATTGCGAGCCAATCACCATCCTGGAACCAGAGCAGATCGATCTAGCTCTGCGCAAGACTCTCAAGTCTGGCCAAAACATCATGCCAGCGCCGGGCCAGAAAGTCTGCTACACGATTGAAGTCTTTAATCAATGCGGTCAGTCGATCAAAGACATCGTCATCTGTGACTATGTCCCAGCCGGACTCGTTCTTGATCCAAGCTCCGCTACCGAATGGACTAGCGCAGGCGGCAGCACTGTCCTCTGCGTCATCCCTGGACCACTAGCCCCAGGTGCCAGCCAAGCGATTGAGATCTGCTTTAAAGTGGCCGACACCGCCATTCCCGGCAGCACGATCAACAACTGCGCTGAGATCTGCTCTGCCAAGGATCTGAAAGGCAATGCCGCCCTCGACTCCGACAGCACCTTTGACAACATCCCAAACAACGATGGTCGCACAACCAACGATGCGATCAACAACGAGAACTTCGATCAAGACGACCATGACTGCGAAAGCATCACCGTCGGTCAAAGCGACCGATTTGACCTTGCCTTGCAGAAGCGTTTGGCACCTAGCCAGACTGCTAGCATCCGCCCAGGGGATCTCGTCACCTTCTCCATTGAAGTCTTCAATCAAGGCACCATCCCTGCTGGCCAAGTCGGCATTGTCGATGTTCTTCCTGCTGGCTTCAGCCTGGCTGATAGCTCCTGGGTCACGATGCCAGGCAGCCTCGCGCTGCGCAGCGTCCCTGGTCCGATTGCTCCAGGCTCCAGTGTCATCGTCAACATCTCTCTCCGCGCGGGCAGCACGGTCGGTGACTTGCGGAACTTCGCTGAGATCTTCTCGGCCCGTAACGCCACCACAAACCTTGCCGTCAACGCCCTAACCGGTGATGCCGACAGTCCCTATGACACGAACCCAGCCAACGAAGGCACCATCGTCGATGACGAACTCAACAACGCTCTCGGTGATCACGATAGCGCTGACATCCAACTCATCACCGTGCTCGCAGGATCTTCTATCGGCGACCGCGTCTGGGATGACCGTAACAACAACGGCATCCAAGACACCAATGAACAAGGTGTTGGCGGCATTACCGTCCATCTCCTCAATGGATCAGGCACGCCTACCGGACGCACCGCCATCACGAACAGCGTCGGCTTCTACACCTTCACGGGAATCACTCCAGGTGATTATTGTGTCGAGTTCAGCATCCCTGATGGCTTCATCTTCACCAAGTCTGACCAAGGCAACAATGACAACATCGACAGCGATGCTGACCTCAAAACGGGCCGCACTCATAAGACTACCATTGACGCTACCGAAACCGATGGCTCCTGGGATGCGGGTATCTTCCGTCCTTCCAGTCTCGGCGGAACGGTGTGGAATGACAGCAATGACAACGGCCTGCAAGACAGCAACGAAACAGGCATCGAGGACATCACGGTCGAGCTTTACCTGCTCAACGGCACCCTTGTCGCATCCACCAAAACGCTCGAAGACGGCAGCTACGAATTCACCAATCTGGCCTCTGCTCTTTATCGCGTCAGGATTAACACACCGCCAACAACTGCGCCTGTGTCTTCATCAAACACCGATCTAGCAGACAACAACCAGGCTGGTGATGACAACGGAAGTCAAAACGGTGCAGGCAACCCCGTGCGTAGTCCTCTCATCACCCTCAACTATGGTGAAGTGGATAAGACCATCGGCTTTGGCTTCGTGCCGACGGTCGGTGTGGGGAACCTTGTCTTCATCGACCTCAATGGTAACAACCTGCCCGATAACGGTGAAGGTAAAGATGGCGTCATTCTGCATCTCTATCGTCAGGGAGACAGCATCGGCCAAACGGCACCAGTCGCCATCACCACGACTAGCGGCGGCGGTTGCTATGAGTTCCTCAAGCTCAAGCCAGGTGCTTACTTCATCCACATTCCAGCCACTCAATTCGCCTCAGGGGCAGCGCTAGTAGGCCTGAGCTCACTCCCAGGAGCAGGAACCGACAATGGTGTTGATGATTTGATTGATGAAAACGGTATCGACTCCGCTAACCCAGCGACATCAGGCATTCGCTCCGTCGTCTTCACTCTCACACCTGGAACTGAGCCAATCGACACTGGCTCTGAGACAGGCAAGAAAGCTGACTACGACAACGAGGCTGACGCCAACACCGATCTCACCATCGACTTCGGCTTCCTCGACAGCAAACCCAACAACTATGCCTTCTGGCAAGCAGTCAACACGCTCAACGGCCAGAACCAGCCTGGTCAAAACCCAGACGCCGACACCTACAACAACGTTCTCGAATACGCCCTCTGCCTGAAGCCAGACTCGGGTGTGCAGGAGAAGGTCGCTCTTTGCACAAGGTTGAACACCGGAGCCAAAGCCGAGGAAGGCCGCGTGGAAGTCTTCTACAATCGCCGCAGCGGTGGCGGTCAGCAGGATGTCACTTACAGACTCGAAGTGCTACGTGAACTCAGCCAGTCGCCGCAAGGCTGGACCACATCAACTCTGACTCCAACGATCACTGACAATGGCGACGGCACTGAAAAAGTGTACTACAGCCGCCTGGAAGATGAGGCCTTATTTGCTGGTGCTGATCATGGCTTCGTCCGCCTGAAAGTCACCCTCAATGGTGGCATCACCGGCAGTGCCGTGACGGAAGTCTTTGGCTGGACCCGCCGCGCCTTCCCTGTGCAGTGCGAGACCTTTGCCATGCCTTACCTCCAGAAGGAAGTCTTCAGTGGTGTCATCGACAGCGTCAGTGGCAACATGATCAATGTCACCACCGCAGCAGGCACGGTTAGCCTCAATACGGTGATCGATACAAACCTTCCATCCTTCATCGAAATCACTAGCGGTGACAACGAAGGCCATCGTTTCGAAGTCCATGAGGCAACAACGTCCGCCTCAATGATCGCTATCGATGCTGGCCATGCCCGCAACACTCTCACCAGCCTGCCAGGCAGCCTCGTGGGAGATCGACTCGTCATCCGCAATCATTGGACGCTCAACAGTCTCTTCCCCAAGACCTACTTCGTCAGCGGAGCAGACTCCCACAGCGGAGACCGCCTGATGTTCTTCAATCCGACACGGAATGACTATGATGTCGTCTTCCTCAGCACCGTCTCAGGTCAGCTGCGTTGGGTCTTAGAAGGAGATGCGACACTGGCTGATGCAGGCACCCGAGTGCTCGGCCCTGCCGAAGCTGGAGCCTTCTTTGTCCATCCGAGAAATAACCCCGTGGAGATGATCTTCACCGGCATCGTCCGTGCCAACGACTTCGCCTTACCGCTAAAAGTTGGCAGCAATTACATCGGTGGCGGCTGGCCTATCGAGCAAAGCCCGAACGAGCGTCTCATGACCGCCGCCAACGGTTTCACAGGTGCTCGGAGTGCCTCTGCTGCAGACCGCTTCCAGTTCTGGAAGGGAGATACGGTTCCGCATGCTGAAGGCTACGACACCAACTTCCTCTATAACTTCGGAGGCATTAGCCAATGGCTCTCTAATGGCAGCACCAACTTCACCAATCAGGGAAATAACAAACTCTTCCGCATCCTCCGAGGCACCGTCTTCATGAGTGTGCGTGGCAAGCCTGATTACATCATCCCGCAGCCGTGGAACCCGTAAATCAGCACTCAACATCTGGAGCCAGTCCAAAGTAAATTTGCCCGCAGATTTCAAGGTGCTCTAGGCCTTTGGTCCAATGGAAATCAATAATACCAATAACTACAATATCAACAATAGACAAACACGCCCATGAAACCCACCCTCAAGCTTACTCGGCTAGTTACCTTGGCCGCCCTCACACTGGCGTTCACCAGCAGCGTGAAAGCCACCACCATCAGCTGGGGAACCTACTTCTCCGTCAGTGGCAGCGGCTACCTCTATGACTCGGCTGGCAACCATCTCAATGACAACTACGTCATGGAGCTTGGTTCCTTTGGCAGCACCTTCATCCCCACTCTGGCTAACTTAAACCAATGGAAAGATTACTGGAAGCCCTTTGATCGGGCCTCAGCACCTCTCTCCAATGGCTTTGATTCCAGCACTGGAACGATTGCCGCAGAGGCTGTCTTAGAAACCGACTTCACCACGGACACCGCCGCTCTTCCGCAAAGCAACACCTTTGCGGTCGGAGAGCAGGCTTACGTCTGGGTCTATAACGACAGCTTTGGAAACAGCAATCCTTCTCCAAGCTTCACCACAGGCTTTGAATGGGCGCTGGTGACGAACAAGGATGACGGCACACCTTCAGACGACTGGCGCTTCCCATCCCCATCGGGCCACGTTTCGAACACTCTCGATTGGCGACTCGAAGACGCCACCTTCGACGTGTTTGGCGGACTCAACAACATGCAAGGCCTCGGCAATTACTCGAGCACACCGGCAAACTTTGTTATCCAGACTCATACAGCACCTGTGCCTGAACCAAGCGGCATCCTACTGCTCGGCATCGCTAGCGGACTCTGTCTGCGCAGACGCCGTCAGACCAAGTAAATCACAAGTAAATCATCCTCGAAGACTCCGCCATGAATGCCAAATTAAGTTTACCCATCTGTGTAGCCTTTTGCCTCGGCCTGACTCAGTGTGTACCTTTAACTTTGGCACAAATGGCGGCGTCAAAAGCAGGCGCTGCCACGAGCGGTCCTTCGATGACAGGAGGCGCTAGAAAGCCTATCCTATCAGGCCTGCTCACTCCGAGCCCCTATCCTGAAAGACAATATTCATCTCCATCTCAGTATGCCGCGCAAAGTGCCCCGGCAGCCGCAAGAGGGCGGATCTCCAAAGACCCCTACACCGTCTCTCAGGAATACTACAAACCGATCAACTACACGGCTCCGGTAAGTTACACCGCCCAAGGCGGCTATAATACACAGGCTAGCTACAAGACGGCAGCCAGTTATCCCGCACAAGCTAGCTACCAAGCCGAGTATGCAGCTCCTAACAGACAACCCCCACGGCTTTCCAATTGGCAGCAAGATGGTTGGGGTGCCTATTATGGAGAAGAACGGCACGGTTATTATACAGCCTCAGGAGAGGTCTTTGACATGAACGCTGCCACAGCTGCCCATGCCACACTTCCATTTGGAACCATCGTCAGAGTGACCAATCTCTACAACGGTCGCCATGTGGATCTCCGTATCAACGACCGCTGCGGCCATGCCACCCGCATGATCGACGTCTCCAAGTTTGCCGCCTACCATCTGCAAATGCTCAACCCTGGAGTGGTCCCACTCTCTATCCGCGTTTGGGAGTAACGAGAGGAAGTTCTAATCTGAGGCACAAGAGGAGGTGGACGAAGATGAATTCCACCGCTAACACTCGTGGCTCAATTTCCAACACCTCCACTCATGCTCACAGGACATCATCTCATCGCCGGCCGCGAAGTTTCCGCCAATCAAAGCCCATTTCAGGCTTTAAACCCAGCGACCAATCTGAAACTGGAGACCACTTTTGGAGAAGGCACCGCCGAATTAGCCGACGAGGCACTCCAGGCCGCTGACAGCGCCTTTGACGCCCTACGCACAGCCCCAGCCGAGACCCGCGCTGCCTTACTGGATCATTTAGCCGATGAAATCATGGCTCTAGGTGACGCACTTCTTGAGCGTGCCCATCAGGAAACCGCACTCCCCATGGCCCGTCTCACGGGCGAACGCGGCAGAGCTATCGGACAATGCAAGATGTTTGCCGCCTTACTTCGTGAAGGCTCATGGGCACAAATGAGCATCGACACACCGCTGCCAGAACGCGTCCCAGCGCCAAAGCCTGACGTACGTCGCATTCTCCAGCCCATCGGTCCGGTCGTGGTCTTTGGCGCTAGTAATTTTCCCTTTGCCATCGGCGTGGTTGGCACAGACACCGTTTGTGCTCTGGCCGCAGGTTGCCCAGTGGTGGTAAAAGCCCATCCTGCCCATCCCGGCACCTGTGAAATGCTCTCGCGCGCCGTCTTCAACGCCCTGCGTAAGGCCGGCCTGCCTGATGCCTGCTTCTCGATGATCCATGGCCGTGGTTATGAAATCGGCATCGAACTGGTCAAACACCCACTTACCGAAGCCGTCGCGTTCACCGGCTCTCTGAAAGGTGGTCGCGCACTGATGGACGTGGCTGCTGCGCGTCCGCATCCGATTCCGTTCTATGGTGAAATGGGCAGCATTAATCCCGTCTTTATTCTTCCCGGCGCCCTTAAAGAACGCGCTGCTAAACTGGCCGAAGCCTATGTTGGCTCTGTCACCATGGGTGTCGGTCAATTCTGCACGAATCCAGCCATGGTGCTGGGCCTCAAAGGCGCAGAATTGGGCGAGTTTGTCACGGCGGCTGGACAACAAGCTGAAAAAGTGGCCCCACAGACCATGCTGCATCGCGGCATTTGCGAAACTTACGAGGCTGGCACCGCTGTCTGGAGCACCATCTCAGGCTTAAAACTGGCTGGGCAATCAACCGTTGAGGCCAATAGCGACGCCACTCAGGCCGCCTGCCGCATCTTCAGCACCACTCTCGACGTGCTAGAGGAAAATGAAGAACTGCGCCGAGAAGTCTTTGGTCCTTGCTCGATCATCACCGAGTGCGCCACTCTGGAGGATATGCTCCGTTTTGCCCGCAGTCTCGAAGGGCAGCTTACCGCCGCTGTTCATGGCACAGCCGACGATCTCAGGCAGTATGCAGCCCTCATTCGAGTGCTCGAAAGGAAGGTTGGACGCATCATTTTCAACGGATTCGGCACCGGCATCGAGCCCTGCCCCTCCATGCATCACGGTGGTCCCTACCCTGCTGCCAGCCACAGCTTTTTCACCAGCATTGGCACCGGCAGTATTTATCGCTTTGTCCGCCCTGTTTGCTATCAGGGTTTCCCCGACGACTGCCTGCCGACGGCCCTGCAAAACGCCAATTCCGCTGGGTCCATGCGACTGGTGGACGGCACCCTCACCCGCAACGGACTGTAAGCCGACGCGGATTCTGTCTTGCCACGTCTCACCGTCCCTGCTAAATCCATCTACGCTATGGCAAAAATCCAATTCACCACCCCTGAAGGTCTCTCTGGCGAAGTCGAACTCACCGCAGAGCGTATGTCCCTCGGCCGCGCCGACGACAACGCTCTTATTATTGCTCACGACTCTGTCTCCAGCCATCATGGCGAAGTTTACATCGACAACAATGCCTGGGTCCTCACCGACCTTGGCTCCACGAATGGCACCAAGATTGGTGGCGAGCGTGTGGAAACCTTTGAGCTTACTCACGGAGGCACCTTTACCCTCGGCCACGTCGAGTGCGTCTTCGTCGGTGATTACGCCGAAGAGGAAGAAGAAGCCCCAGCTTATCATGCAGCCCCTAGCCACACAGTCTCCAGCTCAGGCTATGCAGCTACCCCGATTGATAAAGGCAGCCGCACAGGCTTTGGTGCAGCAACCAAACCACCGAGCCATGGTTACGGCCCGCTTTATGTCCTAGGATTGATCGGTCTCGGTGCTTGCGGCTATGCCATCTACACCTTCATGAATCTGTCCGCCTAATCTCAGTCACAGAATCACCCGTGATCTGCAAGTCAGCAGAATAAGCTGACGATCACTTTTATTTGTCTCAACTCAACCAGCGGCAATGCGCCGCGCGAAAAACTCAGAAATGTCCAATACCATAGTTGTCGGTGCCCAATGGGGCGATGAAGGAAAAGGTAAAATCATCGATTTCATCACAGAAAAAGCAGACCTCGTCGTACGTGCCGCTGGTGGCAGCAATGCCGGTCATACCGTCATCAATAACGGTCAGAAATACGTCCTTCACCTGATCCCCAGCGGCATCCTCTGGGAAGACAAACTCTGCGTGATCGGCAACGGCGTCGTCTTGGATCCCTTCGGCCTACTGGAAGAAATGGCCAAACTTCGCGGACAGGGGGTTAAGATCACCCCTGAAAACCTGCGGATCAGTGATTGCGCGCATTTAGTCATGCCTTACCACAAAAGCCTCGACCGCGCCCGCGAGGCCAAGCTTGGCGACAAAAAGATCGGCACAACTGGTCGCGGTATCGGACCAGCTTATGCTGATAAGGTCAATCGCAGTGGCCTACGCACCATCCTGCTCACCCAGCCGGAAATCTTAGCTCACGAACTGCGTGACCGCATCCTCATGCACAATGAGACGCTCCTCGCTGCTGGCGTGGAAGTAGTGCCAGTCGAAGAAACCATCGCCCAAGTACTGGAAGCTGCTGCTATCCTGGCACCGCACATCACCAATACCGCCGTCGTCTGCCATGAGGCCATCAAGGCCGGCAAAAGCCTGCTCTTTGAAGGAGCCCAAGGCACTTACCTGGACATCGACCACGGAACCTATCCCTTTGTCACCAGCTCCAGCACCACCTCAGGCGGTGCCTGCACCGGCTCTGGCGTTGCCCCACGCATGATTGATAAAGTCGTCGCCGTCTGCAAAGCCTACACCACTCGTGTCGGCAGCGGCCCCTTCATCACCGAAAATGAAGACATCGGTGATATGCTTCATAACATGGGTCGTGAATTCGGTGCCACCACCGGTCGTGCCCGCCGCTGTGGCTGGCTAGATGCCGTGCTGGTACGCTATGCAGTCATGATCAATGGTGCTGACGAACTCGCCATCACGAATCTCGACGGCCTGGATGGTCTGGATGAAATCAAGATCTGCACCGCTTACAAACTCCGCGGTCAGGTCATCCACTATCCGCCAAGCACCGTCGCCGACACGGAAGCCTGCGAGCCCATCTACGAATCCCACAAAGGTTGGAAACAAGACCTCAGCCAAATGAAAAACTTTGCCGATCTTCCCGATCTAGCCAAAGCCTACCTCAAGCGCGTCGAAGAACTCACCGGAGCCCGTATCAGCCTTCTCGGCATCGGCCCATCGCGTGACCAGACCCTTGTTGTCTGAGACACGGTGTAGCACCCATCACATACTTAGAAGAGGCAGACCCACGGTCTGCCTCTTTGCTTTTAGCGCTTCCCTTCTCCGCATGAGGACGTTTGAAAAACTCATCCTATCCTCAGATCCGCAAAAGCCTTGGACGTCTTTAGACCTTCAGTCGCTGTGAGACGGGCTTAAACGGCTCTGTCAAAGCCTGCTCAAATTCAAAGCCACCGGCAAAGTCTTCAATGCTGTCGCCGTCATTTTTACCGAAGTAACCGACACCGATCAGGTTATACACGATATTGCCAATATCTTCTCCACAGTTCAGTCCCCATTCAGTGAGAATGGTGAAGGACATCGGGCCATACTCAGCCAGTGCATGGGAGCGCACACCTTCCAGCACCTGCTGACCGGTGACATGCCGATCTTCCTTGCCGTCGCAGAACAACTTGGCGGCCACATTCAGCGCATCACGGACAAACTCATAAGCATGAGGATGGTAGCGTGGATCATTGTCCACAGACTGTTGGATAGCGAGGTGAAAAGACAGATCAGTCATCAGAGAGAGATACGGATGGCAAAGGGCGGCGAATGTGTCCATCTCAGACCTCAAATCAATCACCGATGACAAAGAAAAACCCTGCTGGTTAATTTTCCAGCAGGGTTTCTCAGAATTCAGCGATTCAGTATCGCCTCACGACTTACCAACCGTGAGCGGTACGCACCTTGATCATGGCTTCCAAAATGTGGTTCCAGGTATCAGGTGTTTCCAGTACAGCGTTCGGGAACATGCAACCATCCCAGCAGATGTGCTGAATGCCACGGGAAGCCGCGTCTTTCAGCCAGTAGCCAGAGGCTTTGGTGATGTCCAGCTTACCATTCACATCATCCGCACGGCAGTGCTTACCGGTCTTATCATGCGCGCCAGCACCATGAACAGTGCCGTCGTTTTGAGCTACATGGAAGTCGATGGTCCAAGGACGCAGCGCATCCGTCATCTTCTCATAAGCTGCCCAGAATTCAGCCTCGCTATAACCTTCCTGAAGCAGCGCATGCTCAGGAGCATTGTAGCCTAGAGTGTAAAGATAGGTATGGGCCAAGTCAGCTTGGAAACCAAAAGACTCTGGCATACCGACACCTTCCAGCACGTCCAACATGTCTTTCCAGGAATGCATGCCCGCCCAGCAGATCTCACCTTCAGCAGCAAGACGCTCGCCATGGTCCGCTGCAATCTTTGCCGCCTTCTTGAAGGTGTCCACGATACGCGCCGTGTTCGCCTTTGGGTTTTCACGCCATTTGGCAATGCCGAACTCAGCTGAGTCCACACGGATCGCACCATATTTACGCACACCATGCTTGTTGAAGACACCTGCAATTCGGCAGGCCATCTTCACGGCATCGAGAAACTTAGCCTGGGCAACATCGTCACCCATCGCCGAATCACCCACCGTGCCCGGCCAAACCGGAGCCACTAAGGAACCCACAGAGAAACCTTTGCTCGCAATCAGGTCGGCGATGCCCATCAGTTCGCTTTCACTAGCCTCAGGATTCGTGTGAGGCAGGAACAAAAAGTAGTCGATACCCTCGAACTTCTGACCACCAACACTGGCGGCTGCAGTCAGATCGAGCATACGCTCCAGGCTAATGGCAGGCTCTTGACCTTCGCCGTCGCCTTTACCGACGAGACCTGGCCACATGGCATTGTGTAATTTGGGGGATGTACTCATGATAAGATAAAATGCTTTGGTTTATTCTGGAAAAGCGGGCCGATGATAATCAAGGGCCTACAGAACGCACGGAAAAAGTCGTTTCAGTCTGCATTTTGAGAGATATTTCTAGCCACATGGATGAATCATCCGTTTTCTAGGACTCATGTGCGGTCGCCTGAACCAATTCGCCAAAATTCCAGCTCTCTCCATTGCTGGAAAGGCCCTGCGCATTGAAAGACGAAAACCCAAAGCCAAGGAAGATCAAAAGGCAGAATCAACCATCCTCAATAACATCTGCCCCACCGATTACGCAGACGCACTGACACTACAAGGCAACGAACTCGGCTTAGTACGGATGCGCTTTGGCCTAGTGCCAAATTGGGCTAAGGGTAACAAAGCAGACGTGGCAAAAAAATTCGTCCATACTTTCAATGCGCGGTGCGAGTCCATCTTTGATTTGGCCTCCTTTCGCGGCCCAATCCTCAAACGCCGTTGCCTCATTCCGGTCAGTGGCTGGCATGAGTGGCCAGACAGTCAAAGGCCTTACTTCATCCATCGTTCCGATCACGGACCCGTCCTACTCGCTGGGATTTGGGATGAATGGCAGAGCCTAGATCCAGCAGACGAAGCTAAAGGACCTATGTTTACCTCCATGAGCGTCGTCACCACAGCACCTGGGCGCTACATGGCCAAATTTCATGACCGTAGCCCACTTATTCTCGAAGGTGAAGCCGCCCTCACATGGCTACAACCAAGCCTGAACGCAGACCACCTCCGCGCGCTCTTTCATCCCTACGAAAGCCAGCACCTAGAGGCCTACCGCGTCTCCACAGCCGCCAATCAATCCCGAAACAAAACCGAAGAAGTCCTCCACCCCATCGCCCCTCCCGTGCCGCAAGACGGTGATGCACCCGTGAAAAGTGAAATAGATGACATGCCGCACTTGAATTTGTTCGATTGAACAGTATTCAGTCAGGCATGCTCTCACACCGCCAAAAACACCTGCTGCAACTCCTCTGGCTCTCTCAGACACGGTCCTGGCTGCGACATCAGATTCCGCTGCTCGGCAGCATCATCGCAGGAAAGCCCGAGGCAGGAGAAAGCCGGATGGATGGCTGCATCGACATTGATCCCACCACCCTGCGTCTGCCGAAAAATGCCCGCACCTTTGCGCTGAAGGTCCGTGGCGATTCCATGCGCAACGCGGCGATTCTTGAGGGCGATATTGTCATCATGGAGTTCCGCGAGGCGAAGCATGGCGACATCGTAGCTGCGCTGATCGATGGCGAGACGACACTGAAGCGCTTTGTTTTACAAAACGGCGCCCCCTACCTACGCGCCTCGAACCCGAAGTATCCAGACCTCATCCCAGCTCGCGAACTGGTCATCCAGGGCGTGCTCATCGCCCTACTGCGGCTTTCAGAAAGGTGATGCATCATGATTCTGCACTTCGATGCGGATGCATTCTTTGCCTCCGTCGAGCAAGCGGCTGACCCCAAGCTGCGCGGTCGTCCCATCGCCGTCGGTGGTGAGCGGCGTGGCATCATCGCCTCTGCTAGCTATGAGGCACGAAAAATGGGCATCTACACGCCCATGCCAACCGCCCGAGCGCGCAAGCTTTGCCCCAGCCTGATCGTGTTGCCGTGCGACTTCGATAAATACGAGCGCTTCTCGCACCTCATGTTTTCGTATGCCTATGACTTCACGCCCATCGTCGAACTGGCCTCCATTGACGAATGCTACCTCGATCTCCACGGCGCACGGCAAACCAAGGCCTGTGATGCTGCGGCGAAGATGCAAAAGGCCATCTCGCAGAGCCTGAAGCTCTCCGTTTCGGTTGGCGTCGGCGCCAACAAGCTCATCTCACAAATCGCCAGCAAGCTGCGTAAACCCCACTGCTTTATCGAAGTGGCTCCAGGGCACGAGCAGGGCTTTTTGTGGCCTTTGGAAAACAAATGGCTGCCGCTCGTCGGCCCGCAGCTGGCGGCCAGACTAAACACCGCTGGCTTGCGACAGGTCGAGCACATCGCCCGCACACCGGTGGATGAGCTTTCGCTGCTGGTCGGCAGCAGCGCGCCCACGCTGCACGAATACGCGCTCGGTCACGATCTGCGGCCGGTCATTTGTGATGCACCTGCGGCGAAGAGTTATGGCGAGCAGGAAACCTTCCATCAAGATACCACCGACACCGTCTTCATCATCGCCCGACTCCGAGCCATGGCAGACACACTCATGCGCCGCGTGCGTGAAGATGGGAAAAGCATCCGCACCATCACCCTGCGTCTGCGTTACAACGACATGGATGAAGTCACGCGCACCAGCAGTCTCGATGAGCCGACAGATCTTGAGCACGATCTGTATCCACTGTTACAGGCCATGCTCACCCGCGCCTGGGAGCGCCGTGTGAGCATCCGCCTCATCGGCCTGCGCTTCACCAAGATCTACGAGACCGGCTTTAGCAGCGTGCTGCCGCTGGAACAGTCCGACATGAAACGCGAGCGCCTGCACACGCTGTCTCTCGTCATCGACGACCTACGCAGCTCGCAGCGCAGCATCATGCGCGGCCATGATCTCTGGCTTTCCCAGCAAAAAAACGCGCCACGCCAAACGCTGCCCAAGCCAAAACTCGTCACCGAACCAACAGCAAGCGTGACCAACCGCGTGCTGCGTGAGCGGCCTAGCGAATCGCGGATCATCACGCGTCGAAGCGTCTCCAAAGCTACGCCTGCACTCAATGTGAAGAGCTGCTACAGCTTTCTCGACTCCACGCTGACCATCGCCAACATCATCGAGGCCGCTGTGGAGCATGACATGCCAGCCCTAGCGCTCATGGACCCGAACCTGCACGCCGCAGTGCCCTTTTTCCAAGCGGCCTCCGCCGCAGGCATCAAGCCCATCATCGGCGCCGAGCTGTGCTGTGATCAAAAACCACTGCTGGCCTACGTCCAGAATCAAACCGGCTACGCCAACCTCTGCCACCTGCTTTCCTCGCCGAAAATCACAGCACGGATGCTCCATGAGCATCAAAGCGGCCTCCTCCTTGCACCAGCCTCATCACAGCCCGAAATCCGTTACCACAAACCGCAGGACAAAGTCTTCTTCGACATCCTGCAAAGCATGAAAACCCTCACGCTGCTACATGAACCACATGTACAGAAGCGACGCGGTGACTTTTCATTCCGAAGAGTTCTTCCCGCAGATTCAGAAAACCCGCAGATTTTTTCAGAACCAATCTGTGGGTTCTCTGAATCTGTGGGAAATATTTCTAAACTCATCGAAAGCTGCGAGTTCGCCTTCGACTTCAAAACGCTGCGCTTTCCACGCTACACGCCCACCGATGGCAGCACGCCTGCCGCTATGCTTTACCAGCTCGCTCATGCTGGACTGCGAAATCGCTACGGAGCCAAAGCCAAACAGCACGAACCACAGTTGCGGGAGGAACTCAGCATCATCGCTGAAGTTGGTTACGAAGAGTATTTCCTCACCGTCTGGCATCTGCTGCAGGAGTGCGCCGCGCTCGGCATCGGCTGGATCACGCGTGGCAGCGCCGCCGACTCGCTCGTCTGCTATGCCCTTGGCATCAGCAACGTCTGCCCCATCCGCTTTGAACTCTATTTCAAACGCTTCCTCAATCGCGACCGCATGGCACTGCAAAAGCTGCCCGACATCGACATCGACTTTGCGCATGACCGTAAAGACGACGTCGTGAGGCTCCTGCTCGACCGCTACGGCCCCGATCACGCCGCCATCGTCGGTGGCTTCAATACCTTCCAGGCACGCAGTGCATTCGGCGATGTCGCCAAAGTCCTCGGCGTCGCCGAAAACGAGATCCGCCGTCTCACTGAGCACATGCCGTGGACCGATGCACGCCACGCAGCCGACGCCGTGGCCCTGTCGCGCGAATGCGACCACAGCGCCTGGCAGGAGGAGCCGCTGCGCACCGCGTTACTCATGGCTGGCATGCTCGACGACTTCCCCCGCTACGCCAAGATGCACCCCTGCGGCGTCGTGCTCTCGCGCGATCCCATCCGCAGCCTCACACCCACCTTCATCAGCGGCAAAGGCTGGCCCACCACCCACTTCAACATGGATGCCGTCGAAGCCGTCGGCCTCATCAAGCTCGACATCCTCGCCCAGGGCGGCCTCGCTGTGCTGCGGGACACGCAAATTGCTTTGAGCCAGAAAAGTTTTCCCACAGATTCAGAGGACCCACAGATTGGCTCTGAAAAAATCTGCGGGTTTTCTGAATCTGCGGGAAATATTCTAAACTTAAATTCCCTCGAAGTCGGCCAGCTCGGCGGCACGGAGAATCCACCGCGTGAGGGCCACATCGAGCCCTGGAGCGACCCTGGCGTCTGGAACATGATCGCCACCGGCAATGCCCGCGGCGTTCACCATATTGAAAGCCCCGCCATGACCAGCCTAGCCTGCATGGCCGATGTGCGCGACATTGACCGGCTCGTCGCTATCGTCTCCGTCATCCGCCCCGGAGCCGCCAACGGCCTCAAAAAGGCCCAATTCGCCCGTAGAGCCCAAGGACTGGAAAAGGTCGAGTACACCCACGAAAGCCTCGCTGGAGTTCTGCGCAGCACCTTTGGTGTCGTGGCGTATGAAGAGCATATTCTACAGATTTGCGAGGCCTTTGCCGGACTCGCGCCCGGTCGCGCTGATGTGCTGCGCCGTGCGTTGGTGAAGCAAGACATGAAAAAAGTCGCCGAGATCCGACTCGAGTTCATCGCTGCCGCCCGAGCTCGTTTGCATGACGAAACGATCATCGAAAAAGTGTGGCATCTCGTCGCCGGATTTCAGGGTTACGCGTTCTGTCGCGCCCACAGCACCGCCTATGCCGTAGAGGCCTATCAGGGAGCTTACGCCAAGCATTATCACCCTGCCGAGTTCATGGCCGCGGTGCTCAGCAACGGCAAAGGCTTCTACTCCGCACTGGTCTACACGCTCGAATGCCGCCGCCTCGGTATCGGCTTCCTTTCGCCTGATGTGAATGCTTTCACCGCTGCCTTCACGGTCGAAAACGGATCTATCCGCGTGCCCCTGCGCTGCATCAAAGATCTTAGTGAAACCACCCTCGCCCGCTGGCGACAAAACCACGCGCCATTCACCAGCATCCGCGACTTCATCTCCCAAGTGCGACCCGAGGCCCATGAAGCGCTCAACCTCATCCGCTGCGGAGCCTTTGATAGCCTTGGCGACACGCGCACCGAGCAATTCTGGCACTGCCTGCACAGCGCCCGCGACGTCGGCCACGGCGACGACTGGCTCTTCCGCGACAACGTCGAAAAAACCATCCGCGCCCAGTTTCGCCAAGAACCCACTGACCTGCAAAAGCTCCAAGATGAAACCGAACTGCTCGGCTACACCGTCAGCGGCCATCCGCTGGATCTGCATCCACAGATTGATTGGCGCACCTACTGCCCCATTGCTGATCTGCACCGGTATCCGAATCAAACCGTCACCGTTTGTGGCCTGATCATCGTCAGCCGTCATCACATGCAGCAAAACGGCCAACCCATGAAATTCATCTCCATCTGTGACTACACCGGCATCGTCGAATGCGAGATCTTCGCGGCCGCCTATCGCAGCTACGGCATCAACACCGTCCGTTACCCAGTTGTGCAAGTCACAGCCCAAGTGAAGCCCTTCGATAACTATCAAGGCTTCACTTTGGAAGTTCGTCGGATCGAAAGAACCCGTTCAGTAACAGAACGCTGAAATGAAAGCTCAAACCAATCAGCGCACCACAGGACGAAGCACCATGTTGCGATAATCAACATTGGTGTGATCACCCTGGAGATAGATCGGGCCGGGCTTGAATTCGTCGCTGGTCATGGCACCGCCAGTGCAACCCAGAGCGGGTTGATTGTCGATGATGGTCTTGCCATTGAGAATCACAGTCACATGACGATCGACAAGCGTGATGTCGAGGGTCTGCCATTCGCCAATGGGCTTCTCAGCATTGACGCTCGGAGTGATGCGGCTGTAAAGAGCCCCCATGTTGTGGGAGTCCAGTGGCTTACCGAAGCTTTCCATGATTTGGATTTCATAAATGCCACGCAAGTAAATGCCACTGTTGCTACCTTCGGAAGTGCGGACTTCTGTCTTGAGATTAAAATCTTCAAATTCAGCTTCCGTACGCAGGTTGCCGAAGTGTTTGTCTTTATCCTTCACGACACGATTGATAAGAGCCCCATCCTGGACACTCCAACCATTGTCGGCCTTGTCATTCATGAGCTTCCAACCTGTGAGATCTTTGCCATTCAAAAGGTTGATCGGGGCACCCAACTTCACTTTGCTCAGATCTGGCGTCGCAGGGACAGGCGGGATGCGTTTACCGGTAAACTCAGCTGGTTTCCCCATTTCTTTACCTTCTGCATTCCGCTTGATGGAAGTGAGCGTCATCGCATCGCCGGCGATTTTTGCCGTGATGGTCTCCACGCTCACTTTGCCTTCTTTGTTCTTCTGCTGGCGAGTGAAAGTAAGCGTGTCACCCTCTACCTTTGTGCTAGCCGTAGGCGTGACGCTGCCGCCACCCCAAAGGGCACTGGAACTGAAAGCACCGTCTTTTTCATCGACCCCAAGCCAGCCCGCACCACCGCCAGGAAGAGCTAAGGCCCAACGCCCCGTAAAGGCAGATTCAGCATGGACTAAAGAGGTGATGGAAAGGGTGGCGAAGAGGAAGGAGCGAAGCATAAGTTGGATAATGGAAACGTGACTCAGAGACTGGTTTATCTGGGAAAAAATTCCATCCCAGAAATACCGCCCCAAAGTGGAACAGGTTGCAACCTGTTGGGTTTTAGAAAACAGGTTACAAACCTGTTCCACTTTGGCCACGGCCCTACCAGAAGAATTCGCCATCAGACGTGCCCTCATGGATGGAAGAGAAGAAGCCTCAATGTTTTTGCCCGCACATCTTTTTGCCTTATTCTTCAAGTCGTGAAGGCAGAAACATGGACAGGCAAAAATAGGTTGGAAATCGGTTTCTCTCACCTCCGTTGGTGCTGCCAGTGGACCGGCTGAAAGCACTACGCTGGAGTCACTTTCTCTTGATTTTATGGGTGTGAGGGTTTGCTCAGCCAACGCCATGGGTTGGCTTGTGGGTTCATTGATCCGTGGCATCTCACTTCGGCAGGCCATGCGATGGCTGTAATTTTTGTTTCATTTTAAGCACCACTTTATCAAGATCCTCAGCACCCTCTTTTGATAGACATAGACGTTTACTTTTCTCGATGATCTCCAACACCACAAATCACAAATACCGCAGCCTTTCTGCTGCGGCTTTACTCCCTCCAATTAGATCGTGAGTCTAAACCGACTCACTCACGGCCAACTCCGCTTCTTCAGCCACTTCAGCTTCAGGTGTCTCGTGGTGCTCGACTTCAGCGGCGACTTCGGCTTCAAGGCGCAGTTCTTCCATCTTGCTGGGCTTTTTCTCTTCGGCAGACATGCGCACGCCGACAGGCTTGCTGATGCCAAACTCCTGCATGGAGACGCCATAAATCACATCGGCACGACTCATGGTGCGTTTGTTATGGGTGACGATGATGAACTGGGAGTTGTCGATGAAATTGTCCAGCATCTTCAGGAAGCGGGAGATGTTCGACTCATCCAGTGGCGCGTCTAACTCGTCCAGCACGCAGAATGGGCTGGGCTTCACCTGATAGATGGAGAATAGCAGGGCCACGGCGGTCATGCTGCGCTCACCACCTGATAGCAGGCTGATCGTTTGCAGCTTCTTACCTGGTGGTTTGGCGATGATTTCAATGCCTGAATCCAATGGATCCGTGTCGTCCGTCAGCATCAAATCAGCCTTTGCGGTCGGGCCAAACAACTCACGGAAGTTGTTATGGAAGAAATTCCGCACCAGATCAAAGGTCTCCACGAACATGGTCTTCGTCGTTTCATTGATCTTAGCGATGACTTCCAGCAGCTCTTCTTTCGAGCGAACCAGATCGTTGTGCTGCGTATCGAGGAAATTGTGACGTTCTTCGAGTTCTTCAAACTCCTGGATGGCATCCATGTTCACAGGACCAATGCCTTCAAGCTTCTGTCGCAGATCTCCGACAACGGCGTTCACGTAGTCCCAGTCGGGCTGCCCTTCTTCACCAGGGATGACGATTTCATCCAAATCCACGACCTCTTCTTCGGAAGCTTCGACGACTTCCGGTTCTTCCTCAGCCTCGACTTCAGACGAGCCTTCAGAAGACTCGACAGCCACAGACTCCTGGTCGTCTGATGAGAAATCACTACCAGCAAGTGATGCCTTTTTCTTCTCGCCACGACCACGGCCCTTCTTCTGCTCCTCGATGCTCAGCATGAGCGCGTGGTAATCAGGCTCAAAGGCGCTGATGTGGAAGCTGTAGCGATCCTGCACCTGCGAGATCAGATTTTCCAAACGAAGATCCACACGAGTTAGTTGCACTTCAATGCGATTGCGACTTTCACTAAGCCCGCTTGTTTGTTGGCGGAGCTGAATGAGCTGCGTTTCCAAAGCACTCACGCGCTCAAAAGCACCTGCACGCTCCTCGGTGCGCCCCTGAAGATGCTCTTCGATCGCGCCAATGGCCGCACGCTGAGATTCCACCTGTTCTTCAAAGCGCGCATTTTCGGCCTGGCTCTGTTCGATACGGGACCGCGAGGCATTGATCTCTTGTTCAAAGCGCTGGATGGCCGCCTGCAATTCGTGCAAGCGAGTGGCCATTGGCGCCTTTTGGCGCTCGAGCGATTGCAGCGCACTTTGTTCCAAAGCCAAGGCGGTGCGCAGTTCATTCAAACGCTCGCTGGACTCCAACTCACGACGGAGGAAGGTCTCCATCTCCTGCTCAAGTTCAGCTTCATGAATACGGGCACCTTCGAGCTGCTCCAGAGCTGTAGCGGACTCTTCTTTTTGCCAGGCGATCTGAGCTTCAGCAGCTTCTACTCGACTCGCGATCTGATTCTGATCCCACTCCACACTTTCCAGTTTGGTGACAGCCTGTTGCAGAGCACGCTGCACGACAGAGAGCTTGCCGGTCAAGGTGGAGAAACCTTCACGAGCACGCTGACTTTGCTCGCGCAGCGTGACTTCCTCTTGCTGCATTTGCTCTACATCTAGGCGGAGTTGTTCAGCAGCGTCCTCTTTTTCCAAAAGCTGCATCTCATAACCTTCAAGCTCGACGCGCAGATTCTTCAGCTCTGCTTCGCGCCTGAGCATGGAGGCAGCTTCCTCTTTCGTCGCACCACCGTGAATCACGCCATCTGCGGCGATGAATTCACCCGCCAAAGTAGCAATGGCGATGTCACGCAGTTGGCGTTTCAGGCGTAGCGCTGTATGGAGGTCAGCGACGATCAGTACGTTATTTAAAAGGCGATCCGTCAACTCCTGCACGCCTGGCTTAGCACGCACTTTATCGACAGCCCAGGCGATGCCGCCTTCGGGCACTAACTGGCGATCCGGCACAGCGCGCATGGTGGCGAAGTCCTGCGGCAACAGGGCTGCCTTGCCTAATTTCTGACCGGACAAGCGGTCCAGGATTTGAGAAGCCAATTCACTGTCCGTCAAAAGCACCGCTTGCAGGTGATCCCGAAGCGCCGACTCGATGGCTGCAATGAACTGCGGCTCTACCTCAATGGATGCAGCCAAAATACCACGCACTCCAACCGAGTAGATTTCTGGGCTATCCAAGCCCTTCAATACCTGCTGGGTGCCTTCAGCAAGTCCTTCACCTTTTTGCAGAAGCTGCTGAATGATCTCGATGCGTGAGCGGCGCTGCGTCACTTGCCGTTGCAGATCATTGAGTGACTCATTCAAGGCATCCCGTTGGCGGCGCTTTTCAATGATATCACGGCCACAATTTTTAGCCCGTTCTTCCAGTTCATTGCGACTGGATTCCAGGTCCTGAATCTCACTCTGCAAGTGATCGAATTCAATCTGACTTGCTTCCTTTGCCTGAGCTGAAACTTGACGATCATGAGTCAAGGTCTCATGGCGCTGGCGATCATTGCTGATCTGATTGTTCAAGCTTTGCGCACGCGCATCGGCAGAGGCAATCTGACCTTCGAACTGACGGATACTCTCACGCACCGTTCTGCGATCCGTATCCAGTCGCGTGCGGTCCGGCGTGATGGACTGATGAATGGCGGCGTGCTCATTGAGCGCTAGTTGACGCACCTCCAGAGTTCCCCGGATCGTTATTGCCTGCTCATCGGCCATGAGCATCTCACGGCGCTGCTCGTCGAGCTGATGCTGTCCCTGCTCAATCTGTTCTTCGTTCTGGCGGATGCGGCCGCTAAGTTCCTCAACACGCTCGTTGTTAAAACCAATACGACCTTCGGCACTCTGCACCTGACTGCGCAATGCCTCTGATTGCTGCCGCAGCTGATTGATCTGAGATTCGATGCTATGATAAGCTTCACGCGTCTCAAGGGCCTCCTGTTCACTGGTCTGCAAACGCTGTTGCAGCTGCTCCAGTTGCTCAGTCATCATGCGCACATGATTTTCTGACTCCGCTTTTTCAGCGCTAAACTCTGAATACTGCTTGTGAGCCAGATGCGTATCCAGCATGCGCACATCATCCAGCAATGTCTGGTAACGACGCGCTTTAGCGGCCTGACGTTGCAGCGTGCCCATCTGCCGCTTCACTTCAGCGATCACGTCGGCGACACGCAGCAGATTGGCCCCGGTGTATTCGAGCTTACGAAGGGCCTCTTTTTTCTGACCTTTGAATTTGGTGATGCCAGCGGCTTCTTCGAAGACCATGCGGCGATCTTCTGGCTTCGAGCTCAAAAGCATGTCAATCTGACCCTGCGCCATGATCGAGTAGGCCTGCCGCCCAATACCCGTGCCGGAAAACAGATCGTTGATGTCTTTCAATCGGCAGACCGTCCCATTGAGGCGATATTCACTGCGACCATCACGAAAGACACGGCGACAAATGGCCACTTCATTGTAATCCACACCAAGAGCCTTCTCACAATCCGCCATCGTCAGGATCACCTCCGCCAACCCCACCGGCTTACGCTTATCTGTGCCATTAAAAATAACGTCCGCCATTTCTTCACCACGCAAGGCTTTAGCCGATGTCTCACCGAGCACCCAGCGGATCGCATCGACCACATTGGACTTACCGCAGCCATTCGGACCGACGATTCCCGTGACACCTTTGTGAAATTCAAAGTGAGTCTTGTCTGCAAAGGACTTGAAGCCGTGAAGGGTGAGACTTTTGAGGAACATAAGAGCGGGATAAAGTTAGGACCGCAGACATGAACGCCACCCAGCAACACCAGAGCAAGAGAGAAGCTTCATTTCTCCATATCTTGGGGATAATTAATACATCTAAAACAAGATGTGGGATTTCACCCGCTCATTTATCTGTGAATAATCTACCTGTTTGTGAACAAGAATTCACCGCCCCATTTCCACCTCAAGGCCGGGCCTTCTTTAAAGCAGGCACCACGATACCTGCTGCATCCATAACTGCTTTTTGAAAAACATCCTTCGGCTTACCACTTTCTGGAACCAAGACATTCTGCACCAGGAAAACCGTCACAAGCTGGTGAACAGGATCAATCCAGCCATTCGTCGCGAAGGCGCCGCCATGACCATAACTCCCTACGGGCATGGCTGAACAGGTGCGCTGGGTCTCTGTATTCACCTGCCAACCACAGGCATAATTGACCGACTTACCGCCAGCAGAAACAGATTCGGTCATGTCCTGCACAGCCTTTTCTGATAAGATGCGCATCCCCTCCCATTCCCCACCTGCAGCGATCATGGCATAAAAACGCCCCATGTCGGCTGCCGTCGAAAATAGACCACCGGAAGGCTCAACCATATGAGTGACACGCACATCACTCGTGATAAAAGGATTGTAGCCAATGACCAATTCATGCGTCTCCTCGTCCATCTTATAGGTTTGAGCTATCCGGGTGCGATGAGCCTCATCAGGATTAAACTGCGTATCCTTCATCCCCAAGGGCCCGAACAAACGCTTTTGAAGAAACGCCTCATATTTCATGCCTGAGACGATTTCTAGAATACGACCTGCCACAGTGGGGCCAAAGCCGTATTCGTAGGCACTGCCAGGCTGAAAGGCCAACGGAGTCTTGATCAAAGTCGCCACATAAGTCTTCAGTGAGATCGCCCCATCTGATGGCTTGCGCGGCGGAAAAGCGATGCCCGCCGTATGACTCAAGAGCATTCGAAGTGTGATCGGTTTTATCGGCACACGACCATCAGCAAGCTTTACCGCTGCCAATTCAGGCAACCATCTGGAAGCTGGCTCATCCAGCGAAAGCTTCCCCTCATCGACCAAAATCATGATCGCGGAAGCATTCACAGACTTCGTCATTGATGCGATCCAAAATAGGGTATCCTTTTCCATCTTGATCCCCTTCCCTATGTCTGCCATACCCACTGCGGAATGATGGATCACCTTGCCTTTCTGCATCACCAAGGTCACTACCCCCGCGGCCTGTTTTGCGTCCACGGCCTGCTGCATGGCCGAAGGAATGACTTCCAACTTTGTCGTATCCAAAGCGAACGACAGTGATGGAATAGCGAGAAGAGCGAATAGATTGAGATAGGTCATTCCATCTCAACGTGACTCTTCAGTAAACTGTATCGCAAAACCTAGCGTGGGCTTTCGTGGAAGATGTAGCTGGTGGAATAGTCACTGAATTCAAAATAGACGCGTTTTTCATCCGCGGATTTCAGGCCATCAAGATTCTCATCCAGAATACCATAGCCAAAGCGATACGGGCGTGGCACACCACCTTCAGTGGCAGAGGCGGTGGTAAGTTTATCGACCTGGATGAAGCGTTTAACGAGTTTCTCACCCGCATAGATTTCCAGAATGCCATTCACTCCTGTCCAGTTTTGAATAGAACGGCCCCACTGATTTTGACTCTCTTGCGTGCAGGCAGTGAGCAGAATCAGGAGCAGACTTGGTAAGATGAGGTGTTTTTTCACGGCCCTGCATCGCCCCGCCTGAGTCCCATGGCGAGTTGGATTTTCATCGAAAATTGGAATCGCCAGGCCCCCTGAGACACGAAAAATCAAAACTCACCGCGGAAGACGCAGCGAGCGCTGGGAGTCTCGTGGATGGTGATTTCGGCTAGACCAGGGAGTTGCGGAGCCAACTTTAGCCAAAGCCACGCGGCCATGTTTTCGATGGTTGGGTTCTCCAAGCCTTCGATCTCATTGAGGTAACCGTGATCCATGAGCTCTAAAAGCGGCTTCATGGCCTTGCTGATCTCAGCGTGGTCATAAACCCAACCGATGGTCGGATTGACTTCGCCATCGATGGTGATCTCGACTTTGAAACTATGACCATGCATCTTCGTGCACTTGTGATCAGAGGGCAGATTGGGAAGCGTTTGGGCGGCTTCGAAACGGAATTCTTTAATGATGCGGCAACGCATGGAGTCAATTTGTTGAGGGTTTTGTCACCTGTTCTTTCGGCGGCAGGAGGGTGATGCGCAAGTGATGAACGAGGCCATCAAAAGGTGTGCTGTTGGGATAGTCCTTGGCGCTGAGAATGCCAAAACTCTGACCTGCCACTAAAACGCCCTCAGAATCCGCGCTAAACCCCGAGGCAAAGGGTGCCATGCCGAGCACTTCACTGCGGCCAGGAACGGCCAAAGACATGAGTCCATAGGTATCCATGCCAGCCCGCACTTGGCAGCGCCCAGGCTGCAACCCATCGCCAGTGATGGAGGTGCCCTTGCCTTGATGAAAAATCGTCAAAACAGGCTTTCCTGCTACGAGATGGAGGACATAGCCGAGTTTAACATCCCCCTGTGAAACCAAGGTACTGTCTTGATCGACCTCTGGATGATACTCAAAGGCTGTTTCAATAAAAAAACCACACCCCTTGAGCGGCGGTGCCTCGATCGCTTCCAATTCATCGCCTACTTGCAGGCTCAAATGCACGCCACCATCAGGGCTCGGAGCCGCCGCGACCTCTGTCACCAGGCGGGCCGCACGCTGAAATTCTTTTGGGAAAAAAGCGGCCAATTCTTGCTTCAAAACAGCGTGCTCGGGTAAGGCAGCTAGATTGGTCCATTCATGAGGATCGGTTTGATGATTGTAAAGCTCCTCACCTCCATCCGCATACCGAATGTAGCGCCATTGATCCGTTCTGGCTGCATAACTGACCTGATCACCATCGCCCATGGTGGTGATGGCGGGTCGCTCACGGTGAACCGCAGGATCACGCAGCAGTGGCTCAAGGCTCAATCCATCCAGATGCGTAGGACTCGTTACTTGAGTGAGGTCGCAGAGAGTGGGATAAAGATCCACGAGGGATACGGGTTGATCACTGACGGTGTCTTCTTGGGTGATGCCGGGCGCATAAATGGTCAGAGGCACACGCGTCGTTTCCTCCCAAAGTTTACCTTTGTGCCACATCTGCTTTTCCCCCAGATACCAGCCGTGATCCGAAGTGAAAACGACGATGGTGTTCTTGGCATTCGGACCCGCATCTAGAGCACGCATGACCTGCCCCAGCATGGCGTCACAAAAGGCCACACTGGCCAAATAGGCCTGAACAGCCTCTTTCCATTTGCCACTCTTGAGGATTACATCGTGGAGACCACCAGGCTTTGCATGATTGCGGGCAGATTCAGGCACATCAGAGAGATCATCCTCTTTTACCACCGGCAACTGAATGCTGGACAGTGGAAAGAGATCAAAATACTTCTGCGGCACATACCAGGGTGAGTGCGGGCGATACAAGCCAACGGCGAGAAAGAAAGGTTTCGGACTTTTTTTGCTGAGGAAATCCGTGGCCCAAGCGGTGACTTGACCGTCATCTGTCAGCGCATCTGGGGTCTCGATCTTTCCCCAGTCCCAATGCCAGATGTTCAGGCCGTTGAAATTCTGCCCTGTGTGCACAGGTAGATCTGGAATCTGCACACCTGGCATAGGAAAGCGTGCATCCCAGGCGGCATCCTGCTCAAAGCCACGTCGGCCTCCATGCCAGCCTGTTAAGCGCCCTTCAGGACCACCGTGGTTGGCGTGAAAGATCTTTCCTGCCGCAGCTGTGGCGTAACCCATGGCTTTGAAATGCTCAGGCAGGGTGGGTTTCCCCATGATCTGAACACTGCGCCGCCAGTCCTGCTCATTGCCAAAGACGCCACTAGAAGCCGGCATCAAGCCAGTCATCATGGAAGTGCGCGACGGATTGCATAAAGCATAGTTGCAATGGGCGTTGGTGAACCTCATGCCCAACTTGGCTAAAAAATCCATGTTTGGCGTCCGCGCTTGTGGATGGCCTCCCATCCAGCCGACATAATCCCGCAGATCATCGGCGACGATGAATAGAACATTAGGCTTTCCAACTGCGCTAACCGCACGCTTTTTCGTCTTTGAGGCCGCAAAAGACATCAGGGGCCAAAGAAAGAAGATAAGAAAACAGCGAGAACTCAACGACATTGAAACATCAAAGCATTCAGATCCATGCGATGCAACGTTAGCCTCGTCATTGATGAAAGAGGTGGCAGGGGCTTTTAAATCAATCCACCCCTCATCTTCAGACTTCTCGTTTTGAAAATCTAGCGTATGAAGTGCTTGTGACCTTTGCCACTCAGATCACGATCTTCCGTATCCTGCTTATCCCACTTTTCATTGGGCTGGCTGTTTATTATGGTCAAAGCGTGACGGCGGGGATGCCCAATGAGACGCTGCGTTTGTGGACGATCGGCATTTTTTCACTCGCCGCCTTTAGCGATGCGCTCGACGGCTACATTGCTCGGAATTTCAATCAAGCCAGTAAGCTGGGCGCCATTCTTGATCCTTTGGCTGATAAGCTCATGCTGCTGTCCGCGATCATCACCTTAAGTTTCACAGGCTGGCGTCAGCACTTCCCGCTTTGGTTTCCGACCCTGGTGATCTTTAAAGACTTAGCCAGCATCGGTGCCGCCTTCTTGATCGATCATCTTGTGGGTAAATGCGACATCAAGGCCCACTGGACAGGTAAGGTCTCAACCGTCGCGCAATTCACCGCCATTCTTTGGCTCATGGTGGATCTGCCGTATCTTATCCTACCCACGGTGGTGGCAGGCGCGTTCACCCTGATCTCGGGCTTCAGAAATCTGGCCGATGGTGTCGAGCAAGTTAAAAAGCACGATGCCCAGCCGTAAAGCTGGGCATCAAATTTAAAGGAACTCGGAACAGGTCAATTAGACCGTATGGCGCTTACGCTTCAGATGAAGCTGAGCGGTGCTGCGCTGGATCATGGCCATGACAGCTGCGATCTCTTCCTGCTGTTCGCCCGGCTTGAGAGACTCAAGGGACTTGTGAGCACGAGCAATGGCTTCTTCCACCACTTTTTCATCGATGGCGTCTGCGTGGATGGCCATGTCAGTCAGCACGCGCGTTGTCGTGCCAGTGATTTCGACCAGACCTTCACCAACGGCCATCTCTGTCGTCTTACCAGCTTTGGTGTAACGCAATTCACCCGGCTTCAAGATTGTCACCAAAGGAGCATGCGTGGGCAAGATGCCCATTTCACCTTCGAAACCTGGAAGCACGACGGTATCGACATCATCTGAAAAGATGCGGGCTTCGGGAGTGACGATTTCGAGTTTTAAGGGCATGGAAAATGTTCGTGGTTCTTGGTTCGTAGTTCTTGGTTTGGGTTTCTAGAGTTCGAGGAGCTAACCAAGAACAAGGAACGAAAAACCAAGAACCAAGAAGGAGGCTTTAGGACTTCTTAACGGAGTCGATGCCACCCTTCATGTAGAAGTTAGCTTCTGGCACATCATCGTGTTTACCATCGAGAATTTCAGCGAAGCCACGGACGGTGTCCTTAACGGAAACGTATTCGCCCTTGGTGCCGGTGAAGATTTCAGCGACGTGGAAAGGCTGGCTGAGGAAACGCTGAAGTTTACGAGCGCGGAACACAGTGAGCTTATCTTCGTCAGAAAGTTCGTCCATACCCAAGATGGCGATGATGTCCTGAAGATCCTTGTAGCGCTGAAGCACGCGCTGCACACCACGAGCAACGCGGTAATGCTCTTCACCAACGATGTCTGGAGCCAAGGCTTTGGACACAGAAGAAAGAGGATCCACAGCTGGATAGATCCCAAGCTCTGCCAAGGAACGCTCAAGCACGACGGTGGAGTCAAGATGGGCGAAGGTGTTGGCTGGAGCTGGGTCAGTCAAGTCATCCGCAGGAACGTAAACGGCCTGGAAGGAAGTGATGGAACCGCTCTTCGTGGAGGTGATTCGCTCCTGCATCTGGCCCATTTCTGCGGCCAGCGTTGGCTGGTAACCCACAGCGGACGGTGTACGACCGAGGAGAGCGGAAACTTCTGAACCAGCTTGGGAGAAACGGAACACGTTATCCACGAAGAAGAGAACGTCTTGGTTCTTCTCATCACGGAAATATTCAGCCATGGAAAGGGCGGAAAGAGCGACGCGCAGACGAGCTCCTGGGGGCTCATTCATCTGGCCATACACAAGGGCCACTTTGGAACCTGCGGCAAGCACTGGACGACCTTTGTCGTCGGTCTTCACATGACCTTTTTCGTCCTTCTCAGTGGCGATAACGCCAGACTCGATCATTTCCCAGTAAAGGTCATTTCCTTCACGAGTACGTTCACCCACACCAGAAAAGACAGAGAAACCACCGTGGACTTTGGCGATGTTGTTGATGAGCTCCATGATGACGACAGTCTTACCCACGCCAGCACCACCGAAAGCACCGACTTTACCACCCTTGGTGAAAGGACAAATCAGGTCGATCACCTTAATACCGGTTTCAAGGATCTGAGCCGATGGATTTTGATCAACCAATGAAGGAGCTGGGCGATGAATGGAATAGCGCTTCTCAACGACTGGATCGGGTTGGTCATCACAAGCGTCACCCGTGACGTTGAAAATACGACCAAGGACAGCTTCACCGACTGGGACGGAGATCGGAGCACCGGTATCGATTACGTCAATACCGCGCTTCAGACCTTCTGTGGAGATCATGGCCACAGAGCGGACCCAACCGTCACCAAGATGGCTCTGAACTTCGCAGATCAGGCGTGCTTTTTTGCCACCGACTTCGTAGTGGATTTCGAGGGCGTTGTAGATCTCAGGCAGCTTGCCTGATGCAGAGAAATCCACGTCCACCACGGGACCGATGACTTGAACGATTTTGCCGATGTTGCTCATAGAGATGATTTGAAATTAAAAAATTGAAATGGGGAATTACTCCAGAGCCATCTTGGCGGTGGTGATTTCGAGGAGTTCGTTGGTGATCGCAGCCTGACGCAGTTTGTTGTATTCGAGGCTGAGATCTTTAACCATCTGCTTGGCGTTATCCGTAGCATTCTTCATGGCCACCATTCGGCTGCTATGCTCAGAAGCACGGGACTCAAGCACCATTTGGAAAACGGTATCGTTAACATACTGGGGCAACACGGACTCAAAGACCGTCGCTGCATCTGGCTCAAAGGTGTACTCAGCTGCCACTCCAGTCACTGGAGTATCGACCGTGTTGCCAAAATTACGTTTACCGCCCAGTGTCACTGGATTGACGGGCAGCAGTTGCTCAACCGTCGGGACGACCGTCACAGTGTTGATGAAGTTGTTGAAGACGACGAGCACCTTCTTGTATTCACCGGCGCGGAATTGATCCTGCAAATACTTCCCGACTACTCGGACCTGATCAAATTTAGCTGGGTCTTTAATCGGGAAATCAGCCAGCAGATTGCGACGAAGACGAGTCACACCTTGAACAGCCTTTTTGCCGATGGTCACGTAATCCACTTCGCCTTCGAGCTGGGTGGTGACGAGTTTCTTGAGCAGATTGGTATTCAATGCGCCACAAAGACCTTTGTCAGATGCGATGAGGAGAACCAGGGTTTTATCGCCCTTTCCTGCTGAGAAGTATGGATGCACGCCTTCTTCGGCATTGTCCTTGAGACTAACGAGCACCTTATTGAGCAACTCAGCGTAAGGGCGACCATTCGCGGCCTGATCCTGCGCCTTCTTCATCTTTGCAGCCGCGACGAGCTGCATGGCCTTGGTGATTTGGGCCGTGCTTTTGACCGATTTAATTCGGCGTCTGATGTCGCGGGTGCTTGGCATGACTAGAAAATTAAGTTTTTAGATCTCAGATCGAAATTACTTCCAGCTTGCTTTGAAATCAGCGAGAGCTGCCTTCATGTCTTCTTCGACATTGTCGAGAGTCTTCTCATTAGCTAGTTTGTCCAGCATGGCTGCCTTACGAGTGGTGAGGTAGTCTTCCAGCTTGCCTTGGCATTCTTTGATGCGGTCCACGGCAACATCGTCGAAGTAACCTTTCTGCATAGCATAGAGGGAGAGCACCATGATGGCGAGGCTCTTAGGCTGATACTGCTGCTGTTTGAAGAGCTCAACAATGCGAGCACCACGATCAAGCTTGGCTTTTGTGCCGGCGTCGAGGTCAGAACCGAACTGCGCGAAGGCAGCAAGTTCACGGAACTGAGCAAGGTCGAGTTTTGTGGTACCGGAGACCTTTTTGATGGCCTTGGTCTGAGCGGCAGAACCCACACGGGAAACGGAGAGACCCACGGAGATAGCTGGGCGGATACCTTGATAGAACAGATCGGTTTCAAGGAAGATCTGACCGTCCGTGATGGAGATCACGTTCGTCGGAATGTAAGCGGATACGTCACCAGCTTGAGTTTCAATGATCGGCAGAGCGGTCATGGAACCACCACCGTAGTTTTCACCCACGCGGCAGGCGCGCTCAAGGAGACGGCTGTGGAGATAGAAAACGTCACCTGGATAAGCTTCACGACCGGAAGGGCGCTTCAGGATGAGGGAAACTTGGCGGTAAGCAACAGCTTGCTTGGAAAGGTCATCAAAGACAATCAGGGCGTCTTGGCCTTGGTCCATGAACCATTCGCCGATAGCGCAACCGGAATATGGGGCGAGGTATTGATTCACCGCAGAGTCAGAAGCCGAGGCGCTGACGATGGTGGTGTATTCCATGGCACCTGCGTCTTCCAGGGTCTTGACCACGCGAGCAATATTTGACTGCTTCTGGCCGATAGCGACGTAGATGCAATAGAGAGGCTTGTGACCAGCGAGCTTACCCTGTTCAGCAGCTTTGTTCTGCTGAGCTTGGGAAATGATGGTGTCCACTGCGATGGTGGTTTTACCCGTAGAACGGTCACCGATGATCAACTCGCGCTGACCACGACCGATTGGGATCATGGCGTCGATGCTCATGATACCCGTCTGCACTGGAACAGAAACGGACTTACGGGCAATGATGCCAGGAGCCAGTTTTTCGACAGGATATTGGGCTTCACCTTTGATGTCGCCCTTGCCGTCGATCGGTTGACCGAGTGCATTCACGACACGACCAAGAAGGCTCTTGCCGACAGGAACGGAGAGGAGGCGGCCTGTGGTGCGGACTTCGTCACCAGCCTTGATGCCAGTGCCAGAACCGAGGAGAACGCAACCAACTTCAGTTTCTTCAAGATTGAGAGCAAGGCCGTAAACACCGCCTGGAAACTCGATCATTTCGTTGAGCATGACATCGCTCAGACCTTCGATCTTAGCGGCACCATCGCCGATTTCACGGACGATGCCCACGTTGGACTTCGTGACGGCTGTCTTGAGGCCGGCGATTTGGGATTCGATTTCCTGGAGGATGTTACTCATAGATTCGGGCGTTTGAAAAACTTGGGACTAAAGGGCGAAGGACAGATAAATTAAGAAAGAGAGTTCTTGAGGGCTTCAAGGCGTGCTTTGACGGAACCGTCCCAGACATCGCTGCCGACCTTCACTCGGATACCACCGAGCAGCTCTGGCACAATTTTGAATTCCAGAGTCAGCGGGCGACCGTATTTTTTGGATAGGCTGGACTGGAGATCCGAGGCGATTGCAGGAGTCAGCTGGGTAGCGCTTTCGACCACAGCAAGCTGCTTGTTGATCTCATTGGCAACCAGACGAGAAAAAGAATCCAAGATTCCCAAATAACCGTGTGGCTTGCTGCTGGCGACGCCATTGACCACGGTCCGCACGCGACTCTCATCGAGCTTTCCTTCTGCAATGCAGATACGGAAAAGCTGGCGGGAGGTGCGGCGGGCTTCCTTGCTGATTTTCATGGTCGGTTAGGGCAAAAAAGAAAATGAATTACAGGGAAACTTGGGCGCTCGTTTCCTGATTGATGCGGCTTTGGTCGTCGGAATTGAGGACTTTACCGGTAACACGACTGGTAGCCTCAGTCACCATGCGACCAAACTCACGCTTCAGTTGAGACATAAGCTGCTCGTGCTCCAGGGTGGATGCTTCACGGGCCTTGGCCAGAATCTGACTAGCTTCATGGATGGCTTCCTGCTGGCGCTTCTCGGTCAAAGTCTTGGCGCTATCACCAGCTTCTTTGATTAGGCGAGTCGCATCTTCATTGGCTTTATCCAAGACGGCTTTTGCGTTGAGTTCCGCATCAGCAAGATCTTTAGCGATTTTATCCAGTTTAGCTTCACCATCAGCGATGCGCTGGCGGCGCTGTTCAAGCATGGCCAAGATTGGGCCGAAGGCGAACTTCTTCAGGATCGCATAAACAGCGACGAAAATAAGGACCTGCGCCAAGAACTTGGGAAAGGACAGACCAAATTTCTGGGTCATTTCGTCCACTTTACCAGCGGCGAGCATTGGCATGATGGTTCCAGAGATAGGCGAGAATAGTTCCATGACTGAGGAGTGGACGAGAGAGTGAAAAAACGAAAGGAAAGAGAAAAGAAACGAATAAGGCAGCGGGTTGATTGCAACCCGCCACCCAATTTGAAATTACTTGCTGACGAAGAAAGCAAGAATACCAAGACCTTCAGCGAGGGCCATGGCGATAATGCCAAGAGTCAGGATGTTACCGAAAGCGCCTGGGTTACGGCCAACGGCTTCAACAGCCTTGGAACCGATGAGGCCCACGCCAATCGCAGCGCCAGCGCCACCAACAGCTTGAGTGATGTTACCAGAGATACCGCCGACTGCTTCAGCAGCTTCACCAAGGATCATGAGTTCAGAGATCATATTAATGTAGTTTTAGTTTGTTGTGTCACTCACACCCACACGTTGCGCATGGTCTTGCGAGCAAAGGGTTTTAGTGGTGCCCTTCCTCCTCATGATGTTCGTCATGCGTGGTGGAGAGCTGGATGTAAACGGAGCAAAGAAGCGTGAAGACGATGGCCTGCAGCAGACCGACGAGCAACTCCATGAAATAGAACGGGAAAGGAAACAGAACACCACCAATGAAGCTCCATGGGAAACCGGCCTTGTCTAAAAGACCACCCAGCGTATGAAGCACACTCTCACCAGCAAAGATATTTCCGTAAAGACGAACAGAGAGTGTCATCGGGCGGAGAATCATGGAGACCACTTCAATGACTCCGACGAATAGGAACACGATCGCCACAACGATACCCATGATGCCTTTAAGTCCACCCTTGGCACCAAACGTATGGGAAAGGAAACCCATGAATCCCAACTCCTTAATGGTGAGGTAAAACCAGACCAGGAATGCTGAAATCGAAAGGGCAAGCGTGGCGTTCAAGTCAGCTGTCGGTGGACGCAGCAACGGCTCGTGCACCTCACCCACCATGAAGGGACCCACAGCATCACCCACACCAATGGTGCCCACTCCGGGAATAAGACCAAACCAGTTAGAGACGAGAATGTAGATGAAGAGAGTTCCGAGCAGTGGAAAAGCCAGCTTGGCTTGTTTCTCACCCACAATGCCAACCACGCGGTCATAGAGAAACTCAATGATGAACTCGAAGAAATTTTGAGCCTTGTGAGGGATCAGCGTCATGTTCTTGGTCGCCTTGCGGGAAAACCACAGAACGATTCCCAGAACACAGAGCGCCACTAGGACTGAGTTCGTCAAGAATTCAAGAACACTGCTCCCATGAAACAACTCGGACGCCTTCGAGCTCACGTTAGCGAGCACAGGCGAGGTTTGGGAAAGGGCAGAAAGTATCTCCATAGCAAAAGGCGAGCCAAAATTGGCAGACTTGTTTTTAGCCGGATGACGAAGAGAGGCAAGAGTTATTTGTGAAATTTTTCACAAGCTCAACGAACCCCTGATTTTAAAGGCCTCCGAGAGGTTTTACAATCTTGTCATTTTTGGGCTTCTGAGGACAGCCACAGCCGCCACCGCAGCCCGTTTTTTTAACTCGAATTGCCCGATAAAGGAAAACACCGGCAGTGGCGACAACGACTGCGATAGCAGCAAAGGATTGAAGATCAGGAGACATGTGGTGGATGAGAAGAAGCTACGATTGCTGCCGAAACTAGGTTTATCAGAATAAAAAAAGGGACTCTTCAAAGGCTATCAAAGTCCCAATTCATCTCGCCATTTAATAGCCGAGAGCCGTGCCGATTTGGTAAATGCCTAGCGCCAGAAGGTAGGCGGTGCCAGTCATGAAGAAGAGTTGGAACCACATCCAACCCCAGGAATTGGTCTCGCGTTTGACGATGGCCATGGTGCTGACGCACTGCATGGCGAAGACGTAAAAGACCAGCAGACTGATGCAGACGAGCGGCGAATAGACGGGCTTCCCATCAGCGCGTGTTTCAGCTCGGAGATGGTCACGCAGAGGCGTCATGTCGTCTTCATCCTCGGACTCGACGGCATAGACGACGGCCATGGTGTTCACAAAAACTTCACGCGCGGCAAAGCTGCCAATGAGGCCGATGCCGATTTTCCAGTCGTAGCCCAGCGGCTTGATCAGAGGTTCAATGAGATGCCCTGCCCTGCCTGCAACACTCTGCTCCAAGCGCACCGAGGCATCCGGCGAGTCCGATTTAGGATAGGTGGAGGCGGCCCAGATGAGAATGGAAATACCAAAAATGACCGTGCCAGCACGCACGAGGAAGGCCTTTGCCCGCTGCCAGACGAGGAGGAAGATGCCTTTGAGCGAAGGCATCTTGTAACTCGGCATTTCCAGAATCATCGGCGCATTGCTGCCGCGCATGACGCCTTTATTGAAGAGCCAGGCAAAGAAGAAAGCGCCAAGTGTGCCCAGGGCATACAGGCTGACCATCAGGCTGGCTTTCATCCAAAGAGAGACGCTATCTGGCATGAAGGCGCTGATGAGCAGCAGATACACGGGCAGTCGCGCCGAGCAGCTGGCCAGTGGGGCCACGAGGATGGTGATCAGGCGATCTTTCGGGCTGTCGATGGTGCGTGTGGCCATGACTCCAGGCACGGCGCAGGCGTAGGAGCTGAGGAACGGCAGGAAGGCTTTCCCATTCAGCCCGACGATGCTCATGATGCGATCCATGATGAAGGCCAGACGGGCCATGTAGCCAGTATCTTCCATGATGCCGATGAAGAAGAAGAGGATCAAAATCTGTGGCAGGAAAATCACCACGCCCGAGACACCATTGATCGCGCCATCGACGATGAGATCGCGCAGATCGCCAGGTGGCATGATGCCTGTTACCCAGGAGCCAAGCGCGGCAAAAGCGGCCTCGATCCAGCCCATGGGGCCTTCAGCGACTTTGAAGATGAGATAAAAAAGGAAAACGAGAATCGCTAAGACCGTCAGTCCGCCTAACCATGGATGCAGCAGCCAGCGGTCCAGCTTCTGGGTCAAGGTGGGCACCTCCTGATCTGGGCGCACGAGCACTTTCTGACACAGCTTTTCGATAGCGGTGTAGCGGTCATTGACCAGCTGATCTTCCCAGCCCGGATTGGCAGCTTCCAGAGCCTGACGGCCGCGGTGGATCTGACCCAGGTGCGCATCCTGAATGCCAGCCCGGAGCGGATCGTGGTCAGAGAGCAGGTAGAGCGGCTCTAAAAGGGAGGTTTTCTCATGAACGGCACCGCTGAGCAGCAATTCGGCGCGGATGCTATGCAGAGAGGCCCGGATTTGATCCGGCAACGGCGCCGAGTGCCAGTGCGGTTTTGGCAGGCCTTCCTGGCACATCGCCGCTTTGAGTTCTACGATGCCTTTCCCTGTCGTCGCCTGGATCGGTATGACGGGCACGCCGAGTTCAGCGGCTAGTTTGGGCACGTCAATGCGCCATTGTTTTTCCTCGGCAATATCGACCATGTTCAGGGCGATGACGGTCGGCAAGCCAAGCTCCAGCACCTGGCTGGCGAGGTAAAGATTGCGCTCCAGATTGGCCGCATCCACGACGATGACGACGCGATCCGGCTTTGGCGTATCACCACGGCGGCCCAGTAAGACATCCCGCAGGACAGCCTCATCAGGACTGCGCGCATTCAGACTGTAGGCACCTGGCAGATCGATGACGCGCAGCTTTTTGCCATGCTGAGTCCAGCATTCACCGATCTTTTTTTCGACGGTGACCCCTGGGTAATTGGCCACCTTTTGGCGCAGCCCCGTCAGCAGGTTAAAGAGGGTGGTTTTGCCAGAATTCGGGTTCCCCACGATGGCCAGCAGCAGACTTTCCGTGGTGCTCATGCCTGGGTGATGAGAATGTGGGCTGCCTCGTGATTACGCATGGCCAGATGGGAGCCACGGACCATGATTTCGATTGGCTCGCCTAGGGGAGCACGGCGGACGACCTCTACCCGCGCCCCTGGCGTCAGCCCAAGTTCCCGCAGCCTCGTTAGACCAGCCCTGCCGGTGGGTAGGCTGTGAATGAAGGCCGCGCTGCCGACAGGCAACTGAGCGAGTGTGGAGGGAAAATGCATGGCTGAGTGCAATTGAGACGCTTTCGCAAAGAGATCGTAGCGGGGCGCATCTTGTTTGCAAGCGACAGCACGAAAAGTTCACCCAAGTTCATGGATGGGTTGTTCTTGGTTCTGCCGTCTGGGGCTTGGAGTCCCAACGGGACGGTCTATCGCAGCCCAGGGCAGCGCCCTGGGTTTGCCAAGCAAAGACATCCGAGCCCTGAAGGGGCGGCCTAATAGCGCCGCGCCCCTAAGTGGCTTCGGCTTCAGCCGAAATGCATCGTAGGTTCTTGGTTCTTGGTTCTTGGTTCTTCGCTGGTAGTCCGGCCCCGTTTCTGGTAGGGACGCGCTCATTTCCTGTCGAGCGTTTTTAGTCACAGGATTCACAAGAAAACAGGATTCACAGGAATGGGTTCTGACCTGTAAATCCTGCCTTTCTGTTTTCCTGTAAACTTGGACCACGCCTCCCCCTAAC
>JAIXOU010000089.1 GCA_027486585.1 Verrucomicrobiaceae bacterium
AGCGCCCTGCTGTTGTCCCTCACTGCTTCGATGCAGGCTGCGGATGCTCCCAAAAAACTACTCGTCGTTACCGTCACGACGGGATTCCGCCATTCCTCCATTGAGACCGCCGAAAAAGTGCTGGCCGAGCTGGGTCAGAAGTCCGGAGCCTGGACGGTCGATTTCGTTCATCAGCCCGAAGGTCAACCCAAGAACCCAGGCAAGCCACCCGTCAAGCAGCCGAAAGACACAGACGACATGTTTAAGGCTAAACAAGAGGCTTACAGCACTGCCTTAGCGGACTACAATGCCGCGAATAAAGTCTGGAATGACAAAATCAAAGCCTACATGGCCGACAAGATGGCCATGGACAAGATCAAGGACTATGATGGCTTTGTCTTTGCCAACACCACAGGGGATTTGCTTTTCCCTGATCGCGATGGCTTCGTTGAATTGATCAAAGGCGGCAAAGCCTTTGTGGCCATGCATTCTGGCTCTGACACCTACCACCCGTTCCGGGGTTATGTGGACATGCTCGGCGGTGAATTTGAGACCCATAAAGCGCAGGTCGAGATTCAGCCAATCCTTCATGATCCAGCGCATCCTGCCACAAAGCCTATTCCGACGGGCTTCCGCGTCTTTGATGAGATCTACATCATCAAGACCTTTGAAAAAGCCAAGGTGCACGGTCTGATGGGGCTGGATGCACATCCTAACGACAAGACTCCTGGCTACTTCCCAGTTTCCTGGTGCAAGGAGTTTGGTAAAGGCCGTGTCTTTTACACCTCGCTCGGTCATCGTGAAGACGTCTGGGACCCGACCTGGAAAGCAGATACCAAAGACCGCAAAAATACCCCCGAGATCGCCAATATTTATCAGGAGCACATTCTTGGTGGTATCAAATGGGCTCTGAAGCTCATTGAGGGTGATGCCAGCCTTGGAAACGTTCAGTAACAACAAAGTGCGGAGCTGATAGCAATCCGTTCATTCCCATTCAAATCAAAAGGGCCGCCCAAATGGGCGGCCCTTCATTTTAGAATGGGTGTTTGAAGATTACTTCTTCACCTTTCGCCTCAGGCGCATCCAAGTCGGCACGTCAAGGTCTTCTCCGCCTGCTAGAGCAGGCTCAGTGTTCTTGAAGCGCCCGCGATCTTCGTCGCCGCCAAAGCGGAAGGCGATTTGTTCCTCCTGGGCAGACACAGCCAGTTTCTTGCCAGCGACTGAATTCAGCGGTGGCGCATAGGGAGCTTCTTCTTCAGCAACAGGTGTTGGTTGCGGGGCCGGAGCGCGTGCAACGACACTGGCCAAGTTCGTATTGCTACGAGTCGTGGTGGTCTGAATAAAATCTTCGATGCGTGGACGCACAATAGGCTTCACGGGCTCAGGCTCCGGTTCTGGCTCGGGGGCCACATAGGCTACTGGCTCTTCCTCTTCTTCTGGAGTTGCTTCCTCGAAGAGTGGTTCTTCAATTTGAACTTCATCCTCAATCACGACTGGTTCGGGCTCAGGAGTGAATGCTTCCTCTTCAAAAATGTCGGGCTGTTCAGCCTCAGCAACTTGCGGCTCTGGTTGGCTTAATTCTTCATTGCCAAAAAGCATCTCCATCGGCTCTGGCGCAGGTGCTGGCTTGGGCTGAGGTGCGGGCTTGGCTGCAACGGTGGAGAGCATCGATGGCATGGTGCGCTCTTTCAGAGGTAGCATTTCTGACGGTGGCGCTGCGGCTGCGATGGTATTCAACTGGGTAAGACCCAGTGAACTGATCAGAGTTACCGAAATGGAATCTCCCAGCTTTTGATCGACGGCGACGCCGAAGAGGATGTGGGTTTGATCCGGCACATTTTTACCCAGCTGCTTCATGATCGAGTCCACTTCAATAAGCGTGAGCGAGTCACCGCCAGCGATGTGGACGAGCAAAGTCTTCGTCTGATGTAAAAGGCGGCCTTGATCGATAAGCGGAGATTTGAGGGCGCGTTTGAGGGCCTCACTGCCGCGGTTTTGACCCCGAGCTTCACCGAAGCCAAAGAGACAGCGACCATTGGAAGTGCTGAGTGCTGAAGTCAGATCATCAAGTCCCAGCTTCACAAGGCCAGGTGTGGTGACAATGGTGGACACAGCGCGCAGGCTCTGGGCGATGAGTTGGTCAGCCTGAACAAAGGCTTTTTGAATACCGTCCTTGGGCAGGGTGAGCTCTCCCATGCGATTGTTCTCAAACAAGATCAGAGCGTCTGTGCGGTTCTGTAACTGTTTTAAGGCGTCTTCAGCCTGAGACAGGCGGCGTTTCCCCTCAAAGCTGAATGGCATGGTGGCCGTCAGGAAAACAAGAGCGCCGGTGCTTTTGGCAATCTCTGCGACGACAGGTGCTGCACCAGAGCCTGTGCCACCACCGAGACCCACGCAGATGAAAATAATGTCGTGACCTTCAATCGCTGTGCGAATTTGCTCACGGGAATACATGGCTGCTTCGCGACCTAATTCAGGATCGCCACCAGCACCGACGCCGCGCATGAGCTCGACTCCAAGTTGAATCTTCACTGGAGACATGGAGTGACTCAGCACGCGGATGTCTGTATGCATGCTCACGAGAGTCGCGTCGACCGTGCGATCCATGGTGATGCGATCAAGCACGCTGCCACCAGCACCGCCGATGCCGACGATGCAAGTTTTTAACTGCGACGAACTAGTTAGCTCAGTCAGTGGGTTGCGATGGTATTCGACCATAGGGATGCGGGTAGTTGGGTTGCGCTAACTAATTAGAAAAATCAAAGAACAATGACGGAGAGGAGGTCGGCCATCTTTCGCCCAAGACGCTTGAGCGGTGACATAAAGGGCTTTTCCTGGTCGAGAATCTGAGCATAACGGATGAGGCCAATCGGCGCGGAGAACTGCGGGTTCTCGAAAGTGGCTGTGACACCACTCACGGGAGCTGAGCCTGCGCGTGTTACTTTCCTTTCAAACACGTCTTGGGCCACTACGCCAATACCTTTCATCAGGCTTGTGCCGCCTGTTAGGTAAACACCTGCGGCTAAACGGCTAATGTGATCCTGGCAGCGGTCTTTCACCTGCTCCAAAATTTCCCGTGTGCGCAGATAAATCACTTCATTTAAAAAGGCGCGCTCGATCTCGCCTAACACAAAACCATTGTCATCTTCGATCCGCAGCATCTCATCAGGTGGGATGTCATCAAAGAGGCAGCTGCCCTCAGTGACTTTCACGTCTTCAGCTCGGTGATGTGGGATCTGTAGAGCCATGGCGATGTCTTGCGTGATGTGGTCGCCGCCCAAAGGCACACAGCCAGAGGCAGCGATCATGCCATCTTCATAAAGTACGTAGTCTGCCGTGCCGCCGCCGATGTCGATCATCAGACTACCCTGTGCTTTGGCATCACGGTTCAGCACCACCTGAGCGGCAGCGATTGCTGTAAAGACAACGTCCTCAACTTCCAAAGGAATCTCTCTCACACACTTGACCGCATTTTGAATCCGACCGCGCAGACCATGGATGATGTGGTAATCAGCCTCTAAGATGCGACCTTCACGTCCGATCGGATGGCGCACACCTTCCTGACCATCGACGATGTATTGCCGCGTCACGCTGTGTAGGAAAACATTGTCCTGGGAGATTGGTACATTGCGGGCGATCTCTTTGGACTCTTCCACATCATCTTCTGTGATCTCACTCTGATCCTCCGGCAGACGCCAGGCTCCGCGACTGTTCATGCTTTCGATATGACCGCCACTGACGCCGAGAAAAACGGTGCGGATCATCACATCACTAGGCTCCTCAGCTCTCACGAGGGCGTCATTCAAGCAGGTCTGCACTTTGGCAAAGTCAATGATCTCACCTTTCCGCACGCCGCGAGATGGGGCGGTGCCGACACCGAGAATTTTGATCGTGCCGTCACGCTTTGCCTCACCGATGACGACGCAAATTTTGCTCGTACCGATTTCTAGTCCTGCGTAGATGGTGCTCTTTGCCATGGCTCTTTAGCGAGTTGTCGTTTTGTTTTTCGTCGGGGAGTTAACAGCCGCCGTGATCGGATCGTCCAAGAGATCCTTTAAATCAGGCGCGTCCCGGAAAGTGACCGGTACATTCTGTTTGACCAAAAGATTGAGTGTCGCGATCCGCCAATTACGGTGTCTAGCCTCCAGCCGGATACGATCCAGCCGCGTCAACTGTTCACCCAGATCATGAACGCCGAAGATGATTTGTGCCTGATCCGCAAAGAAGGCTGTCATGGCATAGGCCTTCTGGATGTCGATGCTGCGCAGCTCTTCCGCGCCTTGCTCAAAGCGATCTTGAAGTTCTTTAAGCAGACTCAGCGCCGATTTAATGGGTAGATCAGTCACTGCCACACCAGGGATGTTTTGGGCCATCGTCTCATATTTGATCACAGGTAATGCCAGATAGGCAGGCGTGACCACTTCACAGGGAAAGGTCACACCTTCTGTATCGATGAAGCAGCCGACATCTGGACGACCTGCTAGCAAGCCCAATTTAGCGCACTCCAGCCAGGCCACTGGTTGACGCTGATCCACCTCGAGAGTCAGACGGCCTTCATAGTCGCGCTTGATCTTCACGGCCTTTACCTGAGGTAATTGCATCAGTCTGCGCTGCAGTTCGTGCATGTTCACCGTCAGCAGATTCGTTCCTGTGGTGAGGGCACTCGTGCGCACGATTTTCTGAGCTGTCAGAGATCCCTCTGTCTTCACGATTACCTGTTTCAGACTGAACTGTGGATTGTTCAGGAAGGATTCCCGCACCGTGATTTTTAGCAGAACCGCCAGACAAATCAGAATGATTAGAGCCGCGCCCCATTTAAAACCACGTCGCTTAAGTTCCACCTTCTCCATCTTGCGGATCTTTGGCGACTCTACTTTCAGATCCACCTCCAGCGTCACCCCGCCCACCTTCTTCGCCTTCCTCGGGGAAGCCTTGGATTTGATGGAGTTTGGCGGTGTAGCGGACATAAAAAGGATAAATTACCAGGTTGGGCTCACCCAACTTAAATATCAATCAATCTTAAATATCAGAAAATCTCTCTCATTGCCATGACTTTTCTAGAAAAAATTGTCGATCTAACAGAAAGGCTGTTCATAAAAGCAGTTGTGAGTGCTTCCTCAGGGTTGCTTGACCAGGATTCGATGGATCGAAAATTTTTTTTAGTCTGACCTGATTTGAGAGTGATCGAGTCCTTGGCGAACTCTACAATCTTAATGCGGAAATCAGCGAGCAGACCAATCTCGCAGCCCAGCATCCCGACATCGTCGCCGAGCTACAGGCCCTCGCCACGGCGAATGAATCTGGTATTGGCAAACAGCCCAAATCACGTCGTCCTGCCGGGGAAGTGGGTGATCCGCAAACGCTCGATCCCACTACTGGCGGCCCATGCGGCAAGAAAAAGGATGGATCTAAAACCCCTGAACTGCGCAAGAAAAGGCAATGAGAGCTGCGTTTACTCTGCCTTCATTGACTTGATTATGAGAACCGCCTTCACGACACTCTTCCTTGCCCTCACCATCTCTGCCTTGGCTGAAACCGTGCCGCTTTTTGATGGAAAGACTTTTGCAGGTTGGGAGGGTGATATTGGCAGCGTTTGGCGTATTGAGGATGGGGCCTTTGTCGCGGGCTCGTTGGAGAAGAAGCAGGACAAAAATAACTTTCTGGCTACGACAAAACCATACGCCAACTTTGAGCTAACGCTGAAGTGGAAGCTCGAAGGCACTGAGGGTTTTGTAAATGGTGGTGTGCAGTTCCGCACGAGGCGCATCCCGAATCATCATGAGGTCTCCGGCTTCCAAGCTGATCTCGGTAAAGGCTATGATGGTGCCTTGTATGATGAGAGCCGCCGAAAGAAGATGATGGCTCAACCGACGCCTGAAGTGCTGGCTAAAGCGCAGAAACCACTCGGCGAATGGAATGAGTATCGCATCCGCGCTGAAGGCTCCCACATTCAAATTTGGCTCAATGGCGTACAGACCGTGGATTACACCGAAACTGAAGCTGGCATTGATACGAGTGGCATCATCGCTGTTCAGATTCACGGCGGCGCGACTTCCATCGTCCGCTATAAGGACCTCATGATTGAGGAGCTGAAGTAGCCTAGGCTTTCGAGCCTGTGTCCATCCACCCGAACGCACAGCCTAGAAAGGCTATGCTACTGACAAATCGCCCATGAAACTCGTCTCCACGACTCTCCTCCTTTTCCTCAATGCCCTCTCTCAGGCGCAGTCCTTTGAGCTCAAGCCGAACGATGTCATCGCGCTTACGGGTGGCTCGAACATCGAACGCACGCGGTTCAATGGCTACCTGCAAACCAGCCTCATCGCGTCCAAGCCGGAGCTGAAGATCAAAGTGCGCAATTTCGGCTGGGAAGGTGACACAGTCTTCGAGCAGTGGCGTGATGGCGGGAACTATCAGAACCTCGATCCCAAACGTGCCCAAGCCGAGAAGCGCATCAGTGCTGAAACCGGCACTGATAGCTGGCGTCAGCAGCGCGATTGGAAACAGCAACTCAGTGAAGTCGGCGCAACGGTAGTGATCGCTCAATTTGGGCAAATGGAGTCACTGAAAGGTGTCGAGAAGCTGCCGCAGTTCATCGAAGCTTATGAAAGGTTAATCGCAGAGTTTGCGGATGAAGGGCGCAGGGTGGTGCTAGTGGCTCCGGTGCCGTTTGAGCGCGGTAAGGCGCTGAATGAATACTCGGAGGCTATTCGCGGCCTAGCTGCAAAGCTCAACATCTCCTTCATAGGTCCTATTCTTCCGAAAGGACCGATACTAACCGATGAAGGCCAGAAAGATATGGCCTCCACAATCACTGAGGCCCTCGGCCTGACTCCCGTCACCAACGAATCTATCCGCACCCAAGTCCTCGAATTCGAACGTCTGTGGTTCGACTACTGGCGGCCCATGAATTGGGCCTTCCTGACCGGCGACCGCACCAACGTGCCTTACTCAAAGGATTGGAAAGACGCGTCAAAGCGCATCTTTCCTCAGGAGATGGAGGACTTCCGTCCGCTGCTGAAACAGGCTGAGGGCAATATTTGGGCAGCCATCGAAGGCAAAGCGGTGACGCCCGTTGGTGTCCGTTCATCGATCCCCGTCGAGCCGCCGACGGCAAAGCCTCAATCACCCGAAGAAGAGTTGGCGTCGTTTCAGATCATGGATGGTTTCGCGGTGAATCTTTTCGCCAGTGAGGCCGACGGCATCGTGAAGCCGATCCAGATGCGTTGGGATGAACGCGGTCGCTTGTGGGTAGCGTGTGCGTTGAGCTATCCACAGATCAAACCAGGTGAAAAAGCCAACGACTACGTGCTCGTCTGCGAAGACACCGATGGCGATGGCAAGGCCGACAAGTTTCACAAATTCGTGGAAGGACTCTTCATGCCTGCGGGTATCGAGCTGGGCGATGGAGGCCTCTATGTGGCCCAGGGCACCGAGTTACTGCATTTCAAGGACACGGATGGCGACGATAAGGCAGACACGAAGCGCATCGTGCTTGGCGGCTTTGGCACGGCGGACTCGCATCAGATGATCAACTGCATCAATTGGGGCTTTGGTGGCGAGCTTTGGTTCACACAGGGGCATCACATCTACTCGCGTGTGGAGACGCCGTATGGTGTCGAGACGCTGAATCGCGCGGGTGTGTGGCGCTATCGACCACGCACGGGGCATCTCGATCCCTTTTTCCAATGGTCCTCAGCGGGCGCAAACTGCTGGGGTGTTACGACCACGGAATACGGTCAGGCCTTTCACAAGAGCGGCGCGAACATCGGCAGCTGGTTCACCACGCCTGGCATGGTGCGCTCTGATCTCGCGGTGAATGCACAGGCGCTTAATCTCTGCCTGGCACCGATCAAACAGGTCGGCCAGGAGTTCCTGCACAGCAGCATGTTTCCAAAGGAAATGCAGGGTCGGATTCTCATCGGTGGCTATTACGCCAATCTGTTGGAGTGGCATGAACTGAAGTGCGAAAACGGTCTGTTCAGCACCACTCACTTGCCGAATATCATTGAGACCAAGAACAACGTCTTTCGTCCTGTCGAGGTGCGCATGGGCCCGGATGGCGGCATTTATGTCGCCGATTGGTATAACCCGATCATCGGCCATTATCAGGCGAGTTACCGTCACCCAGATCGTGACAAACAGCATGGTCGCGTGTGGCGTGTGACATGGAAAACGGGTCAGAAGGTCAAGCCAGCCATGCTGGCCAAGGCGAGCGTGGAGGAACAGCTGGAGCAGCTTGATTCCAAAGAACGCTGGTCATGGTATCAGGCGAAGCGCTTGCTCACCGAGCGAGACACCAAGGAAGTCGTTAAAGCTCTCGATGCATGGGTTGGAGTGCAGGCTTTAGCCGCCTCTGAATCGCCTAAAGGCTACACTCCAACGTCTGAATATCGACGCCTCCAAGCTCTCTCACTTTACGAAGCTCACGAAACCCCACGCCCCGACTTACTCAAAGCACTGCTGCGCAACGCAGACGCTCGCATCCGTGCCTATGCTACACGCACCCTCAGCACTTGGGCACGTGATGGCCATCTGCCGGATGCTTTGACACTGCTGGAGGCTCAGATTGCCGATGACGATGCTCTCGTGCGCCTGGAGGCCATCGTCGCGGCAAGTTACATCTCAGAGGCACGATCCGCTGTGATTGCGGCACGTGCGTTGGATAAGGAATTCAATGGCTATCATCTCCATGCACTCATCAAGACGCTGCATGTGCTCAATCCGCTCTGGTCGTCAAAGTTGGAGTTTGAAAAAGATGAGCATCTCATTTTCGCACTGCAAAACAGCTGGGTGGAAAACAATCCAGACGATCTGAAAAACCTCAGTGGTGCTGCGGTGGCTTACAAACCGAACGCAAGCAGCCAAGTGGCCACCATCATGCGTGAGCAGGTGACCAAGCATGAAGGCAATGTCGAACGCCAAACGACCTGGCTGAAGGCTCTCGCTGCTGTCGCCAGTGTTGATGATTTGCCATTCATCTTTGAGCGCGGTGGCAAAAATGCCGCTGTTTTGGCCGCGCTGAGAACCTCTGCACCCGCCAATGCGGCGGAACTGCTGACGCCACTCTTTGATTCAAAAGCACCCGCAATTCGCAATCAAGGTCTGCGGCTCGCGGGGGCCTGGAAGGTCAGCTCATTTGCCGGTCGTATCCGCAAGTTAGCTTTGGAGGAAAACATGCCGCAGGCACTTGATGCGTTCATCAGTCTCAAGCCAGATGAAGTCGTCGCTCACACGCTGAAAAGCCTTCAAGCCGCCGAAAACGCCACGCCGATGCTCGCCGCACTCGTTTCACGCAGCGAAGGTCATGCGGCACTGATGCGTGCTTTGCAGAAGCCTGAGGCGCTTTCTGTCTCAGCGGCTAAGGTCGCTCTTCAAGCTCTTAATGGTATTGGTAAGAACGACTCGAAACTCTCGCCTCTGCTCATGAAGCTCGCTGGCATCAATTCAGCGCTGCCTGCCTACACCAAGGAATACATCGCTAACATCGTCAAAGGCGCGAACACCTTTGGCAATGCTGCTGAGGGCAAGAAGATCTACGAAGCCGCCGGTTGCATCGCCTGTCACATCCCAGGAGCCGCGCAAAGTAAGATCGGGCCTGATCTTAGCGCCATCGCTCGTGGATTGCCCATCGACATGATCGTCACCGAGGTCGTATGGCCTGCGCTGAATGTCAAAGAAGGCTTTGAAGCAGCCACCATTACCATGAAGGACGGCACGGTCATCACTGGCTTCAAACAGACCGACACCGCCGACACGCTCTCCATCCGCGACCTCACTGGAGTCATCAAGCCGATCAAAAAAGCCGATACCCAAAAGATCCAAACCGGCGGCACCTTGATGCCTGACGGTCTGACCGCTACGATGAACGAGCAGCAGCTCGCTCATCTTGTGAAGTATCTCAGTGAGCTGGGGAAGTGAGCAGCGCTGATGAAAATGACGAATGACGAAGCACCCAATGACGAAATAATGACGAATTTCTAATGACGAAAATGGCGCGCTTATCAGCCTGAGTGGTTATTCAAGGCACCTTGAGACATTCGGCTTTAGACATTATTTCGTCATTTCATCCTTCGCAGTCTAGCTACGAAGAACGGATTGGTTTGATGCATTCGTCATTGAGCGGCGGCATCTGTGGCGGCGAAGGTTACTTCGACTGCAATCCAGCCGTGTTTACCGCGATCACTTGGTACTCGTGCTTTTTGCCAGCTTCCGCCTTCTTGTCAGTGAAGGTCATCTTCACCAGCGGATAGGCTGGCGTGTCACTGTATTGCAGGCCCTGGAAGATCGGGCGGCCAAAGGGATTGGCTGGCTTCTCGGGCACGGTGGCGATCTGTTGGCCGTCACGCAGGATGATGAAGTGAGCGATGCCACTTTCCAGATCCGCAAAGGCTTTCCAGGTGAGTTCGTTGCCTTTGATTTCCAGGTGCGCTGGTGCAGGTGGCGGCGTGCTATCTGTCACCGCGCTATCTTTCACGTACTGCATCCAAGCTTTGGCCATGGCTTCATTGGGTAGCCACACAGCCTTCGTCTTGTCTCCAGAAAACTTCGCCGCAGGTTTGGCCTCACTGCCGAGCAATGGGGCCAACCAGACGTTATCGGAGGACATCGGCCTGAGCGAAGATCCGATCTCTTTTGGGAGTCGGGCATTGAGGCAGGCATCTAGCCACGGGAGGGCAAGATAACGTTGATTGCCGCATTCGTGAGCCGTCAGAGGATCGACGGCAACGCCGATGAGTCCGCCTTGAGCGCGCACAGCTGTGAAGAAGGCTTCGTTCGCAGGCCAGACACCGGCAAAGCGGCCGTCCTTGACCGTGACGCCTTCCTTCGTGCCTGGATTGCACATCATGGGGACGCCGAGAGCTGCTTCAGGAATGGTATGCGTCTTGATGGTGGCGCGGTCGGGATTGGCTTCGAGCAAAGGCACACCGGAGCGCAGCCAAACCGCAGCGACGCGCTCAGGATGCAGCAGTGTCATGCCACCCGCCCAATGCCCGCCACCGCTGTGGCCCCAGAGCGCCCATGGCACCTTCGATAGTTCTGGATGACCGCACTTGGCACCGAGATCGACGAGGCATTTTTGAAACGCTGCATCCGAGCCATTGCGCGGATCACACCACATCTGGCATTCCGCTTTGTCTGGCTGCTCATACGATGGGGATAGCAGCGCGCAGCTGTGCCTTGCCGCCAGCGCCTGCCAATGCAGATCATACGCCCCCGTCAGCCCAGATTTGCAGGAGCCCTCACCGCATCCATGCTGATGCACGATTACTCCTCGCAGCGTCTTCACGTCATTGGGCACCCAGAGCGTGTAGTTCACCGGATAAATCAGCTCCCCCGGTTTTGTCGAGGCCTCATAGCGCACTCGGTAGTACGGAGGCTCCGCAGGCGGAAACACATCATAGGGAGCTTTTTGGGCGTGCAGGGCAGGGGCCAAGAGGATAAAAAGAAGAGCAATGGAGCGCATGGTGAAAGCAGGTAACGTAGCAGAAATAAGGTTTTATTCAGAGCTTCGTGGCAAGACGATTCCTCATGGAAACGAGCTTGCACAGCGCCCTGTCGCTTCTACCATCACTGCCCCCTTTTATACTCAACAATGGAACAACCTCTCCCTGGACAACGCTGGGTCAGCGATAGCGAGCCTGAACTCGGACTCGGTGTCGTCATGAAGGCCGAATTTGGCCGACTTGAAATTTTCTTCCCCGCAGCTGGGGAGCACCGCCAATACGCCCTCAAATCCGCGCCTTTGCGCCGAGTGCATTTCATCGCCGGTGACTCGATCAAAACGCACGATGGCAAAACCCTGGATGTGGAAAGCGTGGAAGAACGCAAAGGCATCCTCTTTTACCTGGGCGACGGACGTGAGGTCAGTGAGGCAGAGCTTTCAGATACGATCAGCTTCAGCAAGCCTGAAGATCGGCTCATGGCTGTGCAGATCGACGATCTGCGCACCTTTGATTTGCGGGTCGAGGCGCTGAAACGCCGTGCTGAGATCCGCCAGTCGCCCGTGCGTGGCTTCATGGGCGGTCGTGTGGACCTGTTGCCGCATCAAATGTACATTGCTAGCGAGGTCGCCAGCCGACTGGTTCCCCGCGTGCTGTTGGCGGATGAAGTGGGCCTTGGTAAAACTATCGAAGCCAGTCTGATCCTGCATCGACTGCACCTCACCGGCCGCGCTGAACGTGTTCTCGTGCTGGTTCCAGACGCCTTGGTGCATCAGTGGTTTGTGGAGCTGTATCGCCGCTTTCATCTGACCTTTTCCATTTATGACGAGGTCCGCTGTGATGTGTTGGAGACTGAGGAAGAGGGGGTGAATCCTTTCCTGGAAAGTCAGCTCGTCATTTGCAGCACCAGCTTTCTGGCCAATTCCAGTTCACGTGCCAAGCAGGCTCTTGAAGCAGGCTGGGATCTGCTTGTCGTCGATGAGGCTCATCATCTGGAATGGAGCACCGCCGCAGCTAGTCCGGCCTATACCCTTGTCGAGACACTCACGGCTAAAATCCCAGGACTGCTCTTGCTCACTGCCACACCGCAGCAGCTCGGGCCTGAAGGCCACTTTGCGCGATTGCGCCTGCTGGATGCCAATCGCTATGCGGATCTGGCTCAATTCATGGCGGAGTCAGAGCACTATGAAGAAGTGGCCAGTGCCGTGAATCGCGTGCTTTCTGGCAAGACCCTCACAGCTGCTGACCAGAAGCTCTTTGCCAAAAAGTCACCCCATGTGCAGGAGCACCTCGCTGCCATGAAAGCGGGAACAGAAGGCGCTCGTGAAAAGCTCGTCATTGCCCTGCTTGATGAGTTTGGCACTGGGCGTGTCATGTTCCGCAATACGCGTGCCGCATTGACTGGATTCCCTGAGCGTGAGGCTCTGTTGGCACCGCTGAAAGCTGGAGATGATCCATTGGAAACCAAGGTCAAATGGCTGGCCACGCTGCTAAAGAAATTGGGCGAAGAAAAAGTCCTGCTCATCTGCCGCACTCGGAAGTTGGCAGAAGAAGTCCACGAGCGCCTGCTGCGTGAGGTTAATGTCACAGCGACTCTTTTCCATGAAGGTTTAACGCTCATGCAGCGGGATCGCCAAGCGGCATTCTTTGCCGATGAAGAAGGCGCGCGTATTCTTCTTTGTTCAGAGATCGGCAGTGAAGGGCGGAACTTCCAGTTCGCGCATCACCTCGTGCTCTTTGATCTGCCGCCTGATCCAGAACTATTGGAGCAGCGCATCGGTCGGCTGGACCGCATCGGCCAGACCACCACCATTCACATCCATGTGCCCTATGTGAAAGGCACGGATGAGGAGGTGCTGGCACGCTGGTATCATGACGGCCTGAATGCGATCGAAAAAAACCTGCACGGTGCCACCGAGATTGCGGAAGGCTTGAAGGATTCATTGACTCCGTTACTGGAGAAGTTTGAGACTAAAAAACTCACTGCGTTCCTCAAAAAAACACAGGAACTGCGCAAACAAGTCACGGAAAAACTTGAGCGCGGTCATGACCGCTTGCTGGAGCTGAACTCCTGCAAACCTGAACGTGCCGAAGCTGTCATCCAGGCCATCCGCACTCAAGAGTCCGATGTCGATTTTGAAGAGTTCTTCATCAAGCTGGTCGATCACTTCGGCCTGCATGTCGAGGAGCATGGGAATCGCAGTTATGTGCTCATGCCGGCCCATCTGACCACCGATAAATTCCCCGCACTGCCAGACGAGGGCTTGTTAGCCACCTTTGACCGAACCCGCGCGCTATCGCGTGAAAACATGGCCTTCCTCACCGCCGATCATCCCATGGTGCGCGGTGCACTGGAGCTCATGTTGGGCAGTGAGAGTGGTAACAGCAGCTTTGGCATGTGGCGTGGAGCTGGCAGTGAAGGCTTGCTTTTAGAGACGCATTTTGTCGTCGAATGCATCGCTCCAGCAGCTCTCCATGTGGATCGCTTTCTCACTGCGGCACCTTTGCGGATCGTCGTCGATCACGCCAATAAAGACCGCCGTGAAGATGCCGCCTTTGCAGCAGCCAAGATTGAAAAAGGCAACCCCGTGAAGCTGTTGGAAAAGCCTGCCGTGAAGCGCAAGCTCTTCCCCGACATGATGTCCGCCTCGCGCAAGCTAGCGGAAGCTTCCATGCAGCAGCTCGTCGCCAGCGCGACTGAGGAGATGCGCCAGCAACTGCAAAGTGAGATCAACCGTCTGGAAGACCTACGCCAGCTCAACGACCACGTTCGCCCCGAAGAGATCGAAGGCATGACGTCTCAAATGACCGCCCTCGAAGAAGCCCTCAGTAGCTCCCGCTTACGCTTGGATTCTCTACGGCTCGTGCTTCAGGTGGCGTGAAGTCACGCTCTTATTGATTTCGGCTTTCCCTTTGTCCTGCTTTTGTGCCATCGGTGAAGTTGTAACCTTATTCTCACTATGCAGATCATTTCCGGAACCGTTGTCGCTGAAAAAGTCCTTGAAGAATGTCGTCGTGACATCGCTGCTCTAGCGGCGGTGGGTAAGAAACCTGGGCTAGCGGTGGTCCTGGTCGGAGATGATCCGGCTTCTCGGGCCTATGTGCGGTCAAAGGATAAAAAGTGCCGTGATCTGGGTTTGCATTCGGTGAAGCTGGAACTGCCAGTGACAACGACACAGGCGGAGTTGTTGGCGCATGTGGAGGCTCTCAATCAAGATCCAGCGATTCATGGCATCCTGGTGCAGAGCCCGCCGCCGCCGCATATTGATGAGGCGGCCATTGTCCGGGCGATTGATCCCGCGAAGGATGTGGACGGTTTTCACCCGGTGAATGTGGCTAAGCTGGCGCTGGAAGATCCGACGGGTTTTGTGCCATGCACGCCTTTGGGGTGTCAGCGTCTTTTGATCGAGGCTGGGATCGAGACGAAAGGGGCCAATGCCGTGGTCGTGGGCCGCAGCATGATCGTGGGCAAGCCGATGGCACTTTTACTCATGGCCAAAGGCCCAGGTGGTGACGCAACGGTGACGGTGGCCCATTCCCGCACGCGTGATCTGCCGGCGATTACGCGGCAGGCGGACATCATCATTGCGGCGATTGGACGCCCTAATTTTATCACGGATGAGCATGTGAAAGAAGGAGCTGTGGTGATTGATGTCGGCATTAATCGGGTCGAGGCACCTGGCACGGAGAAAGGTTATAAGCTGGTCGGTGATGTGGCCTACGATGAGGTGGCACCCAAATGCCGTGCTATCACACCCGTGCCTGGTGGTGTGGGACCGATGACGATTGCCATGCTCATGGCCAACACGATCAAAGCCTGTCAGCAGGCCTGATGTAGCATGGATGCCGACGCTGCTTCCCGACTCTGCACGGCCTGCGGGCTCTGTTGCAGCGGGGTTTTGTTTGAGATTGTGAAACTCCAGCCAGAGGACCCGATCCGCGATCTGGAAAAGCTGGGCATGCAGATCAATCGGAAGAAGACAGAGCCTTATTTTAAGCAGCCCTGCCGTTTTTTAAACGACTGCACCTGCACGATTTATCAGTATCGACCGACCCGCTGCCGCCGATTTGAGTGTTTTCAGCTGAAGTTGCTAGCAGCTGGAGAGATCGATGAAACCGAGGCCCAATCCAAGATCGACGAGGCGCGCCGCCAGGTAGCCGTAATCCAGTCACGGCTAGAAGAAGCGGGTGATACCCAAACTGAGGATTCTCTCACCGAGCGTGTCGAAAGAACTCTCAGTCGTCTGCCTGATAACGCCGTGAAGAAGGAGATGCAGGCGCTGAAGATCTATCTCGGGCGGCACTTCCGCACTTTGACCTGATCTACCCATTGCGAATCACCGTGGAAACGCCATGCTCTGGCTATGAAAACGAGGATGTTTGAGTTTCGTCTGCCTCAGACGCAGGGATTGCCTAGAGTCTTGGTCCTGGGACTGCTGCTTGTCTTGGCTGTCGCTGTGATCTCCTTGGTGATCATGGTGGGTGTGGCGGTGGCGGTTGTGGGTCTATCTGTTTCTGCCGCCGCAGCTCTCTGGTATGCGGTGCGTCGTGGCCTGAATTTAGCGGAGTCCAAGCCTCTGCAAAAACCTGTCGAAACGCCTGCCGAATGGTCATCGGGTCAGGTCCACGATGTCGAAGTGGAAGTCCTACCCATCGAAGAATTACGCAGACATTAAGCATTAAAGGGCGGGTTAGTTTGACCTCTGTCTTGCACCCTGAGCTTGGCTCGTTTTGATGGGGTTTCCCCCATGCCTATTGCCCCTGCTTTTGCTCCTCGTCACATCGGTCCTTCGGTGTCAGAAACGTCAGCCATGCTCAAGTCGCTTGGTCTTTCCAGTCTGGAGGAGTTGGCGGATCAGGTGGTGCCAGAAGAGATTCGTCTGCGTGGCGATCTGAGTTTGCCTGAACCGTTGACTGAGGAACAGGCCCTGAAGAGGCTGCGGCAGCTGATGGATCGGAATAAGGTGCTGCGCTCCTTCATCGGTCTAGGGTATCATGACACCTTTACGCCACCGGTGATTCAGCGGAATATTCTGGAAAATCCAGGGTGGTACACGGCCTACACGCCGTATCAGCCGGAGATCAGTCAGGGACGACTTGAGGCTCTGATCAATTTCCAAACCATGATCTGTGAGCTCACGGGTCTGGATGTTTCTAATGCTTCGCTTTTGGATGAAGGTAGCGCTTGTGCGGAAGCTCTAACGTTGGCTGCCGCACAGGCTAGTGGCGCACGGCGAGTGTTTGTTTCCCATCAATGTCATCCGCAGACCATTGCGGTGGTGAAAACTCGGCTACAGGCACTGGGACTCACCGTTGTCGTTGGCGATACGCTGGGCTGGCAAAAGCAGGCGGGAGCAGATGGTTATGCGGCGGTTCTGGTGCAGTATCCCGATACTCTGGGCGTGATCCATGACTACTCAGAACTGGCCAAGGAGGTGCACGCAGCTGGCGCGCTGCTCGTCGTTGCCGCGGATCTTCTGGCACTGACTTTACTGAAAGCGCCGGGCGAGTTTGGTGCTGACATTTGTGTGGGCAATAGTCAGCGCTTTGGCGTGCCATTTGGCTTTGGTGGGCCCCACGCTGCTTTCATGGCAGTTAAAGATTCGCTCAAAAGGAGGATGCCTGGACGCCTGATCGGCGTCTCTAAAGATGCTGAGGGAAATCCCGCCTACCGACTGTCCCTCCAGACACGTGAGCAGCATATCCGCCGGGAGAAAGCCACCAGCAACATTTGTACGGCTCAGGTGCTGCTTGCTGTCATGGCCAGCATGTATGCCGTTTATCATGGCCCTGAAGGACTGAAAAAAATGGCGCTGCGAGTGCATGGGGCTGCCGTTTGGCTAGCACGGGAGGTCATCTGGGCCGGGTTGGATGTGGCCAGTGATGACTTCTTTGATACCCTCACGGTGACGGTTCATAATGCTGATGATGTGCTTAGGTCGGCACTGCTCTTTGGGATTAATCTCCGCCGTGTCGATGACACGCATGTCGGGATCGCTTTGGATGAACGCATCACCCATGAAGAATTGCTAAATTTGACCGCTGCCCTCGGAATCAAAAAAGCCCGCTATGTCCCTGATTTAGATGAAGAGGTCGAGCCACATTTCTCTGGCTCGTATCAGCGTGAATCCGCCTTTCTGACGCATCCGGTTTTTAATCGGTATCACTCCGAGACTGAGATGATGCGCTACCTGCATCGTTTGGAGGCCAAAGACATCGCCCTGAATCGCAGCATGATCCCGTTAGGTTCCTGCACGATGAAGCTGAACGCAGCTGCTGAGATGATGCCTCTGAGCTGGCCTGAAGTGAATGCTATCCACCCCTTTGCCCCAGCGGATCAGACGGAAGGTTACCGCGCCATGTTTGCTGAGCTGGAAACATGGCTGGCAGAATGCACCGGGTTTGACGCCGTCTCCCTTCAGCCAAATGCAGGCTCCCAAGGCGAATATGCAGGGCTACTAGCGATCAAACGCTTTCATGAAGCTCGCGGTGAAGGTGACCGGAATGTCTGTCTGATCCCAACCAGCGCGCACGGCACCAATCCTGCCAGTGCGGTCATGTGTGCTTTTCAAGTCGTGGCCGTGGCCTGCGATGATCAGGGCAATATCTCTGTCGCCGACCTAAAGTCCAAGCTTGAGGCTCATGTCGGTAAAGTCGCGGCCCTCATGGTTACCTATCCGTCTACGCATGGTGTCTTTGAGGAAAGCATCAGTGAAATCTGCCAGCTCGTGCATGAGCATGGGGGGCAGGTTTATATGGATGGTGCCAACATGAACGCCCAAGTGGGGCTTACATCACCCGGTCAAATCGGTGCGGACGTCTGCCATTTGAACCTGCATAAAACCTTCTGTATCCCCCACGGCGGCGGTGGTCCAGGTGTCGGTCCCATCGGCGTCGTCGCGCATTTGAAGCCCTATCTGCCCGGTCATATTACGTGGGCAGGAAAGGCCGAGGGAGCCGTCTGTTCCGCGCCTTGGGGCAGTGCCAGCATTTGCACTATTTCCTGGATGTATGTGGCCATGATGGGCCCCCAGCTTACTCAGGCTACAAAAATAGCCATTCTCGGCGCTAACTACATCGCCAAAAAGCTTGAGCCCTGCTTCCCAACCCTCTACAAAGGCAAGAAGGGCTTCGTCGCGCACGAGTGCATTCTCGATTTCCGTCATTTCCACCACATCACAGTCGAGGACGTGGCCAAGCGTCTCATGGACTTTGGTTTTCATGCCCCAACCATGAGCTGGCCCGTCGCTGGTACGCTCATGATCGAGCCCACAGAAAGTGAAAGTCAAGCAGAAATGGATCGCTTTTGTGAAGCCATGATCTGTATCCACCAGGAGATTCTAGGCGTCGAAAGCGGAACCTTCCACGCCACGGATAACACTCTCAAGCGTGCCCCGCACACTGCCACTTTTGTGACGAAGTCCGAGTGGTCCCATGCTTACACCCGCGAAGTCGCTGCTTATCCATTGAATTGGGTTCGCGATTCTAAATACTGGCCACCAGTCGCACGTGTGGACAACGTGTATGGCGACCGTAATTTGATCTGCTCCTGCATCAGTGTGGAGGATGCCGCTCAGGGGTAACCGTTTGAAGGACTGCCCCAAATAATCCAAGCTTAAGCCCGCTTAGTGTTTAGCAGTTCCCTGCGCTGCGGGGGCTGCACCGCCGGTATTGGATGGCGCGTATTTGGCAACGAGGAAGGCACCACCAACAGCGAGCAGACAGCCAGCAATGAAGGGCAGGGGAAGAGCCTTGAGTCCACCTTCTGGGGGATGGATGATCATGGCCGTGATCGTGTTGATGACTGGAGCACCAGCAAACACAATGGGCATAACGGCTGCAGCAGCGGCGCCTTTATAAATAGGAGCTGCAGCGCCAAGGGCAAGCACAAGGGTCAATGCACCAAGGGCACCTGCTGTTCCGGCGATCAGGCTCCAGGAGATGCCTGTGTTACTGAAAGTTAGGTTAGAGCCACGAGCCTTTAGCACTAGGGCTGAGACAACTCCGATCAAGGCGTAGGCGATGCAGACAAAAAGGAAAGCTTTAAGACCTGCGTGCGGGGTCTCTGTGCCCATGGGCATGAAACCGCGGCCTTTGTGAAGAAGAACGCCATAAACGCCCCAGGAGAGCACGGTGAGGAGGGCAAAGGTAAGCCAGGTCATGTTGGATTTGGTGGGTGGTGGATTCACGTTGGTAAAGGAAAACGTCAGAGGTCGTTGATTTGGTCAGTTAAAATCAGTGGCCTTCGTTTTTTTAGGGCTCGGTGTCCGTGGAGGCGTCTGCTTCGGCCTTGGTCATGCGGCGAAAGTTCAGCTGCTGCACGCGGCGCAGATCCGCCTTGGTCGTGGTGATCTCATAACCTTTGACGGTGACTTTTTCACCAACTTTAGGCAGATGGCCCAGGAGATGTGTGACGTAACCGCCGATGGTGGTGACCTCATCACTCTCGATCTCCAGACCTGCGTGCTCGACGAGTTCGTAGAGATTAAGTGTGCCTTCGACATTGAATTCGTCATCGCTCACGCGGCGGAACTCACTGGATTCATGATCGAACTCGTCCTGAATGACGCCGACGATTTCTTCCAAAACATTGTCGAGCGTGACCACACCGACGGCACCGCCGTATTCATCCACGGCTAGAGCTAGATGCGCGTGCTTATCCAGGAAAAAGCGCAGCAGTTTATCGATAGGCATCATTTCTGGCACCATCGGGATGTCGCGGCGGATGGTCCGTAAATCAGGCTTCGGCTTACCGACGAGGGCAATGAGATCCTTGATGTGGATCATGCCCAGACTGTGATCTAAATGGCCTTCAACGAGTGGATATCGGGTATGCTTGGCGTCGATGGCAGCTTTCAGATTGGCTTCGAAGGAATCATCAGCATCCAGCGACACGACCTGATTGCGTGGCGTCATCACGTCCCGCACACAGCGGTCGTTGAGGGCTAGGGCATTCAAAAGAATGTCCTTCTCAGTTTCGGTCACTTCTTTGGACTTTTGACTTTCTGCTACAATATGGCGGAGTTCTTCTTCTGAGTGTGCTAGTTCACTTTCAGAGACGGGCTCGATTCTGAAAAGAAAGCGCAGGCAGAAATTGGTACTGGTATTGAGGATGAAGATGGCCGGCCTCAAGACGATGTAGAAGAGATGCAACGGACGGGCAATGAACAGCGCTGTGGCAAGAGACTTGCGGATGGCCAGGACCTTGGGTGTTTGCTCGCCGAGCACGACATGCAGGTAAGTGACCACGGCATAGGCGATACCGATGGAGGTCCAGCGGATGGTGGTTTCATTCACCACACCGAGTTTAAACATCAGCGGCTGAACCACGACGGCCACAAACGGCTCGCCAAAAATACCCAAGGCAATGCTGGTGAGTGTGATGCCCAACTGACCGGCGGAAAGATAGGCGTCGAGATTTCGCGTGACATGCTGGGCAAACTTGGCGCCTTTGACACCATCTTCGATTGCTGCCTGGAGTTGACTGTCACGGACCTTAACGATGGCAAATTCTGCGGCGACAAAAAAAGCGTTCAGCAGAACAATCAGAAGCACTATGACAGCCTGCCAGAAAAATTCATTCGGCGTAAAACTCCACTCGTGAACGAGTTCGGCGGTGGCGTTGGCGAGAGAAAAAGTCATCAGATGGGCGTGGTTACGCGATCACAGTTTCTCGTAGTTCCCATCACAGCGTTTCTCCAAGATGGTAAAGCCCGCCTTTTTGGCGTCGGAGACTGAAAGGGGCTTGGTAAGCTTGGGCATGTTAAAGCTGGAGAGCAGCTTTTTGACCGGCTTTTTACACAGCGGACAATGCGTTAGCGGCGCTCTATCCATAGGTCGTCTCAGGTCAAAGCCACGACGACAAGACGGACAACCGTCTTCTGGGTTTTCAGCAATGTAAGAGTACGTGGGCATAGATCAGTTGAGTCCATGCCTCCCCAAGGAACAAATCCGGGAAGACTTTTCCCGGACGAGGAGAGCAGGGATTACCAGCTCGACTTGGTGACTCCAGGGATAAGGCCGGCGCTAGCCATTTCACGGAACGTGAGACGTGACATCGCGAAGCGGCGCATGAAAGCGCGACGGCGACCGGACACGCGGCAGCGGTTCGTGAGACGCGTAGGGCTGGCGTCACGGGGCAGAAGGGAAAGGCCGACATAATCGCCTTTTGCCTTCAGCTCAGCACGGAGCTTCGCGTATTTTTCAACAGTTTTAGTTTTGCGTTTCTGACGCTCGAGCCAACAAGTTTTTGCCATAGGGGTGGCGAAGGTGCCTGCTTCCCTTCTTTTTGCAACGAGAAATTTCTACTAGCGGTGAGACTCTTTTTCGGTTACTCCCATCGCCTTATGATCGCCGGAATGCTCATCGCTGTCTTTTTCCTTCTGCTTGGTGTGGTTGTTTTCACCATTTTGCAGAAGGCCTGATCCCTTTTCTATCTCGTTTGAGATAAGTTTTAGCGTCATCAATCCTCCCCGTCCGCACGGGAGATGCCTGCATAAAGTTCTGGGAAGCGCCGTTCCAGTGACTTTGGCGTTACGTACCCGACAAGCTGGGCTTCACTCCAGTCGGCCAATCCCCAATATGTAGTCGGCAGTGCCATGATGACAGCCGTGCAGGTTGGCATTTTAGCGATGTGTTCGCGGGCAAGAATGCGCTCAGCAAACTCGTGCAGACCCGGATTATGGGCGAAAAGAAAAGCATGTTTCCAAGTCTCATCGAAGCCGCGGACAACCTCTAAAATTTGAGTTGGTTCAGCTAAATAGAGCCTAGATTCCAGCAGAAGAGATTCGGTTGGCATGCCGAGAACTTCCCGCATGATCTGAGCAGTACCCAGCGCACGCAAGGCTGTGCTGCTGATGAGGCGATCTGGTTTCGGTAACAGAGCCTGAGCTTCGCCACCGCCTAAATAAGCTTTGTGCAGAAAACTGGCCACGGCAGGTGCCGCGCGCCTTCCTCGCTCGTTCAGGGCACGATCATGGTCCGCAAGACTGGGCTGGTCCCAACTCGATTTAGCGTGACGGATGATGGTGAGATACTTCATCAGGGATAAACGGACGCGTTCCTCGCATGCTGAGCTGAGGGTGTCAATGCAGGAGCTTCACAGATATCTTGCATCTTTATGAATTAAATGACCCCTTCGGCCTTGCTCGAAGGGGTATCTGATTCTAGATTCTATGACAATCAATGATCCTTTGTCTCGAATCCTCTCTACTTGGTGGTTATCTCACAAATGAGGTGCCTGGTCTGGTGACCGGCATGCTTCATTTGGCAGGTGTCAGCCAGCCGATGCGGATCGAGTTGGTGGGCAATTTCATGCGTGATATCGCGGGTTGCCGGGTGGATTTTCATAACCCCTTGCCCAATGGTGATCTGGATGATGTAGCCTGGCTGACACAAACGCAGACAGGATTTACAGGTGTCATGACGGCCTCCAATCGTGTGGCCAAGTTGCCGCGCAGAAAGCGCTCGCCGAATCAGCTCATGGCTGATCCTGAGGGGCTTAAGAACCTGCTTTTTTTTGAGTGGTTCAACCAGCAAGGCCAACGTATTCTCATTCAGTCCTGGCATCTGCATCTCCGTGTGAGTGCGCCGAGCTGGCAGCTCAGTAGCGAGGAAGAGTCCATGCAACTGCGTCAAGCTCGTGCCCGTAGAAAGCATTTCTTGCTCAGCGAGCGCAGCTCGCCCGAAGATGGTGCGACAGCGCTGCATGCGCCTGGAATGGCCGATCCTTTTGAGCCTTCGGAGGTCACAGGCAATCCTTTTTTAAACTTGGAAGAACCGCAAAAAAAGCCGTCTAAAAAAGAAGAAGGTCTCAAGGACGAGTCGCCCAATCCCATGAAGCGCTCCCTAGCCTTGGCTCAGGAGTTGCGTCGGTTCGAGCGTCTTCTGACCTTTACCAGCGAGGTGAGGAACCGCCCAGCAGTGGTGAGATTGCTCTCCACGGTGGCTGATCTTGCGGCTCATTTGATCCATGTCTTACGCCAGTTTTCTGAACAGAACCGATCTGGATGGCATTATCTCGTCGTCGATTTAGAACAGTCGCTGCCGCTCTTCAGTGCAGCGCTGAATGCAACAGACAAACTCATGCAGCACGCCACACCTGGAACTGATCAGCAGTGGCTGGGCAATGTGCAGACGAGCTTGCTGAACATTGAGCTGCGGATGCGGGAGTTGCTGACGCAGTTGAGGTGAGCGTTTATTTCGACGCTGGGCTTTGTGCTGGCCATCGTTAGGAGTGTTTGCAAAACTGCATCCGCAGCACTGAAACGGAGTGCTCTAGTTTTTTCAACTCGACTGAAAATAAATCGGCAAGATCGGGCGACTCATGGAGCATCCTTGTTGAATGACGGAATCAGATCGCCAGCAACATGACCATTTCCTTCGACTCTTTATGAGTCATGAGGATTCTTTGCGCGTTTTTGTGCGGTCCTTGCTGTTCACCCATGATGAGGAGCGGGAGGTGATGCAAGAAGTGGCGGTGGTGCTCTGGCGGAAATTTGATGCTGACATGGACAGTGAGTCTTTTTGTCGCTGGGCCTTTGGTGTGGCACGCATGGAGGCGCTCACATTTAGAAGAGACCGTGCCCGGGATCGACACATGTTTGGTGAAGAGGTCTTTGAATTGCTCTCGAAGACCGTGTTGGAGCAGGAAGACTCACTCGAAGCTGAGCGGCGCGCCCTCGATACCTGCCTGCAAAAGCTTCCAGATGATCAGCGGTATCTGGTGCAGGCCGCATATGCACCAGGCATCAAGATCGATCAACTCGCGACTCAATTAGGGCGCACAGCGATGGCTCTCTACAAAACTCTGCACCGCATCCGCCTCACGCTCATGAACTGCACTCAGAGGGTGCTCGCTACCGAAGAATTGACATGAATACAAATGATCCACGCTTTGAACTTATCCGCCTCTGTCGCGATGGTCAGGCCTCTATCGAGGAACTCGCTGAGCTTGAAGTCAGCTTGCGCGAAGACGCCGGTTTCCGTGAAGCCTACGTTCGCTACATGAATCTCGATGTAGCCCTGAGTTCCGTAGCGAAGGTGCTGCCAATGCCGATGGTAACTTCGGCCCTGCGTCAGCGGAATCGTTGGCTCGCCTGGCGTCCGCTCACCGCAGCAGCGGCGGGGATTGTGTTTGGCATGTTTTGCACGTCGATGGTGTTTGGGTTTGTGGCGCAGCGGGCGGCGGTGAAGAAGATACCGCTGAGTGTCTTTGATGCTGGTTTGGAAGCTGTGGAGCAGATTCTGAACGATGGCCTGCCGTCTCAAGCCGGGCAATGGGGCGTGGATGACGCCAAGGTTGTGCCTGCGGACGGCAACGTGACGCCTTTGGCCGGACAGTATATGCTACGATTGGAGCCGATTCCGCGTGAGAAGGAGGTGAAGAACCACACTTCCCGCGCCTATCAGGTGCTCGACCTGCGTTCTCTTCCTGCTGCTGCCATGACGGCCGATGCCGAAGTGGAAGTGTCGGCTTCATTTTGCGCCACGGACGGCGATGTCAGCTCGCGATACCTGATTCGCGCCATCGCTCTCGATGAAGCGCCCGCACAGGCAACCAAGAACTTTTGGTCCAAAGTGGAAAGTGATGGCGTCGTGTCCGAATCGCAGCGCTTTGACACCGCCCCTGGTTCTCACGGTTGGCAAAGCTTCTCGATGACCCTGCGCCTGCCCCCAGGCTCAAAGACTTTGGTGCTCATCTTCGGTGCCGTTCCGCCTGAGCTTCCCTCACGGCCTGCTTCCGTGCATTACCTTGATGAGGTGCAGGTCTCACTGCTCTCTTCGGAAACCCTGCTTCCCTGATTCAAATCGATGACCTCCTCACTCAATCGCCGCTTCTTTCTCCGCTCCACTGGTATCAGCATGGCACTGCCATTCCTGGAGTCGCTCACAGGCCGTGTTTCTGCCAAAGCCGCTGCGGCATCGCCACCAATGCGCATGGTCTGCATTGGCAATCTGCTCGGTTTTTATCCGCCCGCTTTCTTTCCCACAAAAACAGGCGCGGATTACGAACTGCCGGATTCCGTGCAGGCGCTGAAGCCGCATCAAAAAGACTTCACGCTTTACTCAGGACTCGATCATGGAGTGAAGGGGGGGCACTTTGCCATGAGTTCCTTCCTCAGTGGCGTGCGCACCGCCGATGCGAAAGGCATGCCGGAGGGCAATATCACGCTCGATCAACGAGCTGCCGAGACTTTGGGCGGAGCCACTCGTTTCCCAACGCTCGCGCTTGGCTCGGAAAGCGGCATCCACGGTGGCTGCCTCATGTCTTGGACTCGCAGCGGCACGCGCGTTCCACCCATCTCCACGCCACGTGAGTTATTCCGTAAACTCTTCATCTCCGATGGCGCTGCCGACATCGCCGCTTCGTTGGATCGATTGGATATGAAAGGCTCCATCCTCGACGCCGTGCAGGGCGATGCGAAGTCTCTCCAGCGTCAGCTCGTTCAGCGCGACAAAGAAAAGCTCGACGAGTATTTCACCTCGGTCCGCGATGTGGAAAAGCAAATCGAGCTGCGCCGAAAGTGGGCGCATGTGCCGAAGCCAGAGGCGAAGATCGACGAGCCAAACAACAAGGATTTCGTCTCCGATCTGCCCGTGATGTATGATCTGATCGCTCTCGCTTTGCAGACAGATTCAACACGCATCGCCACGCTGGAGATCGGCGGTGATTTTGAGGCTGCTGCCTTCGGTTTGAACGGCGGCTACCACGGACTCTCTCATCACGGCCAGCGAGAGGACGCCATTAAAGGCCTCATCAAAATGGAGCGCTATCAGGTCGAGCAGTTCGCGAGGTTCTTGGAGAAGCTCAAGTCCATCCAAGACGGTGGCAGCACGCTGTTGGATCATTCCATGGTCCTCTTCGGCAGTGGCATGGGCAATGCGAACTCTCACCAGAACTCCAACCTGCCCATCATCCTCGCTGGAGGTGGCCTCAAACACGGTGAGCACAAGGCCTATCCAGCAAATGGCTTGGGCAAGCAGCCTTTGTGTAATCTGTATCTGTCGATGCTGCAGCGTTTTGGAGCGGAGGTGGATAAGTTTGGCACCAGCACAGGCACGCTCACAGGTCTCTTATAAGACCTATAGGTCGAATACGACTCATACGACCTATTCCAAGGATTACACGTCTCTCAAAATCACGCACAAGCATGCTGCCATCACGACCCTCCGCCAAACAATGGGGACAGCTGTTCTCACTGCTCTTCACCGCCCATCTTTTTGCCGGCCCCTCCGAGTTCCTCGCCACCTACTGCAACGACTGCCACGGCGCTGAGAAACAAAAAGGCGACCGCCGTTTTGACCAACTCGCCTTGCCTGTCGCCAAGGTGGATACGCTGATCGACCTCAAAGACATCCTCGATCAAATCAATCTCGGTGAAATGCCGCCGAAGAAGGCCAAGCAGCCCTCCTTTGACGAACTCAAAGCCTTCCTTGAGCAGGCCACCCTCGCGCTCTCGCAAGGCCGAGAAACGCTCGCCAGCACCGGTGGCAGCACGGTTCTTCGCCGCCTCAACCGCACGGAGTATATCCACACCATCGGCGATCTCTTTTCGCTGAACATGGCCGCTTTTGATCCGACCACCAAGTTCCCCCGCGATCAATCCGAAGAGCACATGGAGAACCTCGGTGATGTGCTGCAAACCTCCGGTTACCTGCTCGATCAATACCTCGATGCTGCTGATGCCGTGGTGGAAAAGGTCTTCGCTCAACAAGAGGCACCGAGGGAGAAGGTGTGGCATTTCAAGGGCGAGTTCAAAACCAAAACGAAGTCCGAAAAGAAGCGCAACGAATACGACAATAAACACCTGCTCGTGCTCGAGTGCATGGACTCCGACAAACACACTGGCGGTTATGCCTTCGTCAACGACTTCGAAGACGGCGTGCCAGTCGATGGCTTCTACGAGGTGCAGGTGCTCGTCAAAGCCGCGAACCGCGAGCATCCTTATGATCCCGAGATCTTCGACAGAGACACCCGCCAACCGTTCCGCCTCGGCATCGTTCCTGGAGACGCCAAAGTCGGGCCACTGGACCTGCCGCAAACCTTGCAGCCCATGCTGGCCGAGGTCGCACTCAGGGATGGCGAACCCGAGTGGCGCACAATGAAGGTCTGGCTCGATGCCGGACAAACACCGCGATTCGTCTTCCCAAACGGCACCGAAGACGCCCGCAGCATCTGGTTCAAAGTCGCCAACTACCACAAAGACCTGTGGGAGCAATTCATGGATGAAGACGACAAGAAGAAGGGCAAAATAGGCATCGTCGCGGCAAAGAAAATCACGCTGCATGTCGCTAAGTTCCCTCACATCCGAATCGATGAAGTGAAGATTCGCGGCCCACTCATTGAAGGATGGCCGCCAGCACCTCAGCAGGCCATTTTGGGTAAGAAGCCCTTCGCTGCCGAAAACATGCGCGAAGTGCTGCAAAGCTTCGCCGACCGTGCGTATCGCCGCAAAGCCTCACAAGACGAAATCGACCGTCTGCTCGCCGTGGCAGAAAAACGCATCCAAAGCGGACGCACACCATTGGAAGGCTTCAAATCTGCCTTGAAGACTGCTCTTTGCTCACCGGCCTTCCTTTACCTCTCTCAGGAGGCCATGAAGGACTCGAAGAAGCTCACGAGCCACGCTCTCGCCTCACGTCTGTCCTACTTCCTCTGGTCCACTCAACCAGATGCAGAGCTGATGAAGCTCGCGGAGCAAAACGAACTCATCAAACCCGAGGTGCTGATCGCTCAAGCTCGCCGTCTTTTGCAAAGCCCACGCTCCGACGCCTTCGTCTCCGGCTTTCTCGATAGCTGGTTGAATCTGCGCAATCTCGGAGGCATGCCACCAGATCGAAATGAGTTCGAAGAATACTACTCACAGGGCCTGGAACAAGCCTTCAAGACCGAGACGCGGATGTTCATGCGCGATCTGATCGAGCGTGATGCCAGCCTCGTGAACTTCCTCGATAGTGACTACAGCTTCCTCAATCAGGCGCTGTCCATGCACTACGAACTCGGCGATCTAGGCGAGCCTGCTCGCGCCCATGAGTTCCGCAAAGTCAGCTTTAAAAACAACAAGCGCGGTGGCCTGCTCGGCATGGGTTCCGTGCTCACGATCACCGCCAACGGCATCGACACGTCACCCGTCACTCGCGGCGTTTTCCTGCTCGAAAACATCCTCGGCACACCGCCACCACCGCCGCCCGATGACGTGCCCGCCATTGATCCAGATGTGCGCGGAGCCAAATCCATGCGAGAGCTGCTTAGCAAGCATCGCGAATCGCCGAACTGCTACGGCTGCCATCAGAAGATTGATCCGCTCGGCTTCGCCTTGGAGAACTTTGACGCCATCGGCGACTGGCGTCCACGCATCGAGAAGACCAAGATCGACTCCAGCGGTGAACTCCCCAGCGGCGAGAAATTTGAAGACGTGGCCGGATTGAAAAAGATCCTCGTTCAACGCAAAGACCTCTTCGCCCACATGCTCGCCGACCGCCTCCTCACCTATGCCTGCGGTCGCCGCATCGGTGCTCTTGATGAGGCCACGGTGGAGAAGATCGTCGCCGACTTGCCGAAGAAACAATACGGCCTGCGCTCACTGATTGAGGCCGTGGTGTGCAGTGAGCCCTTTTTGACCCGCTGATCTGCTATCGAGATCTCCCCAACCTATGAAGACAGCCCGCCGCGACATCCTCAAAGCCCTCCCACTCTTGGTGTGGCAACGTCAGCTCCTTCACGCCGCAGATGCCCAAGCTCCCTACCTCGGGCAAGGCACCATGTGTGGTGAAGTCACTCAGTCCACCGCCTGCTTGCAGACGCGGCTGACGAGCGCCACGGAACTCGATGCAAACGGTGACCTTCCAGGTGCCAACGGGGTGGCTTGTTTCGAATGGAGCTCAAAGGTAGATTTTAGTGATGCTCAGCGCACGGCGTTTCAGACTGCGAGTGATGCCAGTGACTTCATTCTTCGCGCTGAACTCACCACGCTTAAACCGAACACGGCTTACTACTTTCGCCCGGTCTTTGGCAGCTCGGAAGCAAGCGCCAAGCCAGGTCCGGAGTGTTCCTTCAAGACCTTGCCGAGCGGTGAGACCGACACGCCGGTGAAGTTCATCGTGGGCAGTTGCATGAACTACAACAAGTTCATGCTCGGCAAGAAAGGCAAGGCCAGCGGGCCTGAGACAGCCACGACGGAAGACAAGCGACTCGGCTTCCCCTCCTTTGAAACCATGCTGAAGCTGCGACCTGACTTCTTCATTGGCACGGGCGACATCGTCTACTATGACCATCCGCTGCGTGTGGCCAAGACGGTGCCACAACTGCGCAAGTGCTGGCATGAGCAGTTTCGCTTTCCGCGCATGATCGAGTTCTTCCGCCTCGTGCCGACTTACTGGTCAAAGGACGACCACGACTTCCGATACAACGAAGGCGACAACTCCACCATCGAGCTGCCATTGCCCAAAACGGGTATCGACATGTTTCGCGAGCAGTTGCCGGTGCCAAGCCCCAGCTACCGAACCCATCGCGTTGGCAACAACCTGCAAATCTGGCTCACAGAAGGCCGCGACTATCGCTCGCCCAATGAAATGGCCGATGGCCCCGAAAAGTCCCTCTGGGGCACCGAGCAGCGCGAATGGCTCAAAGCCACACTCAAGGCCAGCGATGCGAAGTGGAAGATCATCATTTCGCCCACGCCCATGGTCGGCCCCGACGACAAAAAGAAGATCGACAACCACGCCGACGTCAGGGGCTTCCGTCACGAAGCCGATGCCTTCTTTGCCTGGTTGAAGGAAAACAAGATCGGCAACATCAAGCTCATCTGCGGCGACCGCCACTGGCAATACCACAGCATTCATCCCTCCGGCATCGAGGAGTTCGCCTGTGGTGCCTTGAACGATGAGAACTCACGCATGGGAGTCGCTCCCGGAGCCAAGAACGGCTCCGATCCCGAAGCTCTCATCAAACAGCCTTACACCTCAGTCACCCCGCAAGGTGGCTTCCTCCAAATCACTGCTGCCGCCGACCAGCTCACGCTCGAGCATTTCGATTCACGAGGAAACTCTCTGAATCGCGTCATTCGCTAGCCTGCCAATCACTATGAATCTCAAACACCTCATTCTCGCTAGCGCCTTGATGGCATCCGTTGCAGGCGCTCAAACGAGCCCAGAAAAGCCCACCAAGCCCTACAACGTCCTCTTCATCGCCGTCGATGACCTGAACGATTGGATCGGTTGCTTTGGCGGCAACTCGCAGGCCATCACGCCGAACCTTGACCGGCTCGCCAAAGAGCAGGCGATGGTGATGAACAAGGCCTACTGCGCATCCACGGTCTGCTGCCCGAGCCGCTCAGCCATTTTGACCGGCAAACGGCCTTCCACGACGGGCATTTACGGCAACACTCAAGACCTGAAAAAGGCCCCGAAAGCCAAGGATGTGGTTACCCTTCCCGAATACTTCGCCAAGAACGGCTACCACACGCTCTCCGCGGGAAAGATCTTCCACAAGCATCCGACGTCTGAAGGGATGGATGAGGGCCAATGGGCGTTCCAAGAGTTCGCTGAAGGCGGAGGACGCAACAAAGGCATGCTCTGGGAAGAATCCCCGTCATCCGCTTCAGGCGAAAAAGCTGGAGATAAGGGCCAGGAGAAAGGCGAGGAAAAGGAAGTGACGAAATGGGGAGCCTGCAAGGCCGCGGTCGAAGAGACCAAGGACTATGTCGCCTGCCAATGGGCCGCAGATCAGCTCAAGCGCGATTTCGAAGGCAAGCCGTTCTTCATGGCCCTGGGCATCTCGAAACCGCATCTGCCGTGGTTCGTCCCACAGCAGTTTTTTGATCTCTATCCGCTGGAAAGCCTCAAGCCGGTCGAAATCGTCCGCGACGATCTCGATGACATCGTGGACGCCAACGGAAAACGCCTGTTCAAGGCCTCGATTGGCTCGTTTGACGCGATCGACAAAGCCAACATGCACAAGCAAGCGCAACGTGCCTACCTCGCCAACATCAGCTATGTGGATCACTGCCTGGGTGTGCTGTTCGATGCACTGAAGAAGAGCCAGCATGCCGACAACACCATCCTCATGCTGTGGGGCGATCACGGCTGGCATCTGGGCGAGAAGACGAAATACGGCAAAACCGATCTGTGGGAAGAGTCTGACCGCGTGCCCTTCATGGTCCGCGTGCCCGGCATGACTCCCGCCGACGTCAAATGCGATGGAGTCGTCAACCTGCTCGATATGTATCCCACGCTGGTCGAGTTGTGCGGGCTCCCCCTGAATGCGGAGAACGAAGGACGCAGCTTTGTGCCCTTGCTGAAGGATCCGAAGATGGAGTGGAATCATCCCACCCTGACGACCTACCAGTTCAGCAACCATTCCCTCACCGATGGCCGTTACCGTTACACCTGGTATGGCGGCAAAGCGAATGGCGCCGAGGAACTCTACGACCACAGCACCGACCCACTGGAACATAAAAACCTGGCCGCCAATCCCGAATCAAAGCCCATCATGGCCAGGTTCAAAGCACTCCTGCCGACGCACAACGAGCCTGACGCACCCACGAACAAGGATGACAAAAAAGCCATGCGCAAAGCCGGCAAGAAGAAGGGCGTCGAATAGTCAGATCCGTGGAACTCCCTGAATCGTGTCACTCGCTGAGCCAAGACGCTGACATTAACCAGCCATCGTTCTCAATCCAAACCCAACTCCCAATCGTGCTCCATCTTACCTTCCGAACAGCAGCCGGTAAAAAGTGGGTGGTAAAAATCAGAGACCTCATTCGTCTTTTACCGCCAATCTTTTACCAGCCCTACTTGGCACCGCCACCACTAACTTTGCTTCAGATAGCACGACGTTTTTGGGGCTAGATGTCACCACGCCGACCAACTCAGACAAGCTGCTCTTCACAAGAAATGACAGCATCGCCATTGTTGCTGTGCCTGAGCCTTCCAGAGCCCTGCTTCTCATGATCGGCCTCGCGGGATTGGTGGCTCGCCGGCACCCATTTTTCACAGCCGATCTTTGACCGCGCAAAAACGAACCAACCATGAGATCAACGATCCTCTTCTTCACCCTCATCACCATCGTCTCTGGAGCAGAGGAACGATGGACTGATCTGCTCGATAACAAGCTCTCACAATGGGAACTTTGGATGGGTGTGCCGCGCACTAACGTGAAGGGGCTGCCACCTGGCACGCCGCAGTCAGACAACTACAACAAAGGCGTGCCGCTCGGCTTAAACAACGACCCAAAGAAAGTCTTCTCGGTGATTGAAGAGGAAGGCAAACCCGTGCTCAAAATCACAGGCGAAATCTACGGCGGTCTCACGACGCTCCAAGAATACGGCGACTACCATTTTTCTTTTGCGGTGAAGTTCGGTGAAAAGAAGTGGGCACCTCGGCTCGACCCCGCACGAGATAGCGGCCTACTCTATCACTGCACGGGCAAACATGGCGCTTTCTGGAATGTCTGGATGCGCAGTCTCGAATACCAAGTGCAGGAAGAAAATCTTGGCGATCTCTTTCTCCTCGCTGGCACGGCGGCTGACTTCCCGACGACGCCGAGTGAAAAAATCATCCCCGGTGTGCCCGAGTGGAAATGGGATCCCACGAAGCCCTTCCTTACAGCCAAAGGAGCCGAGAGATTCGCCAACCACGAAAACCCACATGGCCAGTGGACCACCGCCGAGCTTTATGTCCTCGGTCAGCAAGCGATTCATGTGGTGAATGGCCATGTCGTTCTCTCGCTCGATAAAGCCCGCCTCCAAGACGGCACCGCACTCACGAAGGGTAAAATTCAGATTCAATGCGAGGGCTCAGAGGTCTATTACCGCAATCTCCGCCTCCGTCCGATCACGGCATTTCCGACGGACCTCGCCGTGAAAGCAGCTCTGCCCATGGAGTCCCCATTGACCAAGTAGCAGGCCACCGACGATTCGTTGAAATGTCTAGGCTTCTGCGAATGCGTTTGATAAAACAGCTCCAACCACCAACCCTCTCATGAGCCGCCTTTCGCCAAAACCTAACCTTCGTATCGTGCTTGCGATCCTTGGACTACTGGCCGTTCACGCCATGGCTGCGCCTGCTCCTCCGGCAAATGTTGCACTGACAGCGCCACCATTGGCAGGTCAGGTGAGTTTGACATGGACTGCGGCAGTAGGTGCCACCAGTTATAGCGTCAAACGAGCCACGGTGGCGACGGGACCGTTCGGCGCAGTGGGCTCGCCGACGACCACGAGTTTCACCGATACAACGGCAGTGGCAGGGACTCGTTACTTTTACCGCGTGACGGCGATTGATGGCACGGGCGAAGGTGTGGTGTCGCCGACGGTCAGCACGACTCCGTCGATCGTGGTGGATAATACCGCCGCGACTGGCGTGACGATCAGCGCCGGGTGGACAGCGAGCACGGGCCTTGCGGGCTACTTTGGCAGTAACTACCTGCAAGATGGCAATACAGGTGGGACAGGTGGAAAGAGTGTGCGCTTCAGGCCCACGCTGCCTTTGGCAGGACGCTACGATGTCTATATGTGGTGGGTCGCCGATTCGATCCGCGCTTCGAATGTCCGTGTGGATGTGAACTCGACTGCTGGGACGATTTTCACCAGAGTGAACCAGCGGGTCAATGGTGGCACTTGGGTGAAAGTGGGCTCGTTTGACTTTGCGGCTGGCACGAGTGGGAATGTGCTTTTGCGCAATGATGGAGCCAATGGGTTTGTCTCGGCAGATGCCGTGCAGTTCGTCCTGAATGAGCAACCCATGCCGGGCTACACGCAAACGACCTTTGCGGATGAGTTTGACGGCACAACCTTCAATCCAGCGTTGTGGTCCGTGTATGATAATCGGCCAAACAACAGCGTGAGCGGCGGGCAACTGCGGCTCACCACCACAGCGAATGGCGCGGATTGGGATACGGGCGGGCTTTACACCACGCAGTTCACGCAGCGCTTTGGCTACTACGAATCCGTTTTTCAGATCGGTAGTAGCGACGGTCTAAACAATGCCTTCTGGCTATCCACCCCTGCCAGTCTAGGCAACGATGTGGACGGGCAGGAGATCGACATCTCCGAGGCTCATGCGCACAATGACAATCATGTGACGCTGCATGACTGGCAGCCCGTGCATGACAACCTGGGAACATCACATTCAGTGCCGGAAATTTTTCCTGGTTATCACACAGCGGGACTGGAATGGGCGACGGATGGCAGCCTGCGTTGGTATTGGGATGGGCAGCTTGTTTACACGGCCACGGCATCCCAAGTTTCGGCCTATCAGAGTATGCTGCCGCTACAAGTCATGTTTAGCACCAAAGTCATCCCGTGGGCCGGCACACCTGGCCCGACGATGAATGGCTCCAGCATGAACATCGCTAACGTTAAAGTGTGGATGAAACCCGGCTGGGATGGTGGCGAGAGTGGCAACTGGGGCACACCAGCAAACTGGGGACCAGATGGCGTGCCTGACTCAGGCGATGCGGCGATTTTTAACCGCGCAACGACCCGCACCACAGTCTCTTTGCTCGGAGATAAAAACGTCAAGGAGCTCTACTTCACCACACCAGACTGCCCTGCGATGACGTTGGCATCAGGCTCATTCAGGCTGCTACTGGGCAGGCTTGTCTCTGGGACTGGCGTGGGCGGCATCGTGGTGAATGGCGATGTGACCACCACGCAGACGATCAACACTGCGATCCAAGCGCAAAATGATCTCACCTTTGCCAACAACAGCACCGCATCCACGGGGGCGCTGAACATCAATAGCGTCCTCACCAGCACGGCGACGAATCGCAAAATCACTTTGGCAGGCAATGGACGAGTCAATGTCAGCAGTGTCATCGGTTCATCCTTTGGCGATCTCGTGAAGATCAACACGGGCGCGGCTTGGCTCACCAATACTAATGCTTTCACCGGCGCGTTGGACATCCAAAATGGCGAGATCGTCGTCACGCATAGTGGAGCGCTCGGCACAACGGCAGCAGGCACAACTGTGGCAAGTGGATCGACTCTGGCGCTGGCCGGTGGTGTGAACTTCACCAGCGCGGAAAGCGTGCAGCTCGCGGGCAATGGCGAGACAGGCACCGCTGGTGCGTTGGATGTCGAGGACAGCAGCGCAGTGAGTTTCAGCGGGCTGCTGGTGATGAATGCGGCGGCTCGCATCGGCAGTGGTTCAGGCAGTGGCACGCTCACGCTAGCGAGCAGTCTGGATACCACCGCCAGCGCCTTCGCCCTGACTTTTGACGGCAGCGGCACGACGATCATGAATGGCAGCATTTCAGGTGCGGGTGTTTTAGTAAAAAATGGCACAGGCACCCTTCAGCTCAATGGTCCCGCCTCACACAGCGGCACCACCACGGTCAATCAAGGCACGCTCAGCACGAATCTCGGCTCGCTGCCAGGAGCCATCGTGAACTTTGGCACCGTGATCTATAACGATACCATCGACCGCACTGTGACGACCAACTGGGGCGGCACCGGCACCTACATCAAGCAAGGCGCGGGAACGCTCACCTTCTCCGGCACGCTCAGCACCGTGGGTTTTCTCGATCTGCGGGCAGGTGCGGTAAAACTCGGTGCCAGTGAGCGATTCACCTCCACGCTCGATCTCATCGTGAACACCGGCGCGACCTTTGATCTGAATGCCTTCAGTGAGACGCTCGGCCCAGTGGAGCTTTTTGGCGGCAGCATCATCAATAGCACCGGGGACTCCACGCAGTTTCTGGCGGGCACGAGCTATGCCTTTCAAAGCGGCACCGTCAGTGCTCGACTCGGCGGCTCGGCGGCTTTGACAAAGACCACAAGTGGCACCGTCACGCTTAGCGGTGCCAATACCTTCACGGGTGGCAGCACCGTTCAGGAAGGTACGCTCGACCTCGCAGGCAGCCTGAATAGCGGCGTCATCATCAATGGCGGAACGCTCACCCTCGGAGCCACCACTGGCCAGCGCAGCGTCGCTGGCGCACTCAATGTAGGCTCCGCAGGCAGCGTACGCTTCCGTATCAATGGAGCCACCGTCGGCACGCAGTTTGATCAGCTCAGACTTACCGGTGGCACCAGCGCCATCACACTCTCCGGCACGCTGGATCTCGTCGCAGCTCCCGCTCTCGCCGCAGGCAGCAGCTACCGCATCATCGACAACACCGGCAGCAGCAGCGCCATCACAGGCACCTTTGCCGGTCTGCCGCAGAACGCCGAGTTCTTCGAGGATGCCCAATGGTGGCGCATCAGCTACACCGGCGGCACAGGGAACGATGTCGTCCTAACCCGCATCACACCCAGCGCTTGGCAGACATGGCTCGGCAGCAGCTTCGGCACGAATGCCAACAATTCCACCATCGCCGCTGAGCTAGCCGATGAAGACAAAGACGGCGTCACGAATCTCCTCGAATATGCCCTCGCCACCAGCACCAGCGCCAGCACCCCCGTGCCCCACAGCTCCGCCCGCATCGGCAGCAATCTCGAATACACCTACACCAAAAATAAATCGGCCACCGATGTGACCTATACCGTCGAGTGGACCGATACTCTCACCGGCCTCTGGAGCAGCACCAGCGTCAGCAGTAGCATCATGAGCGACAACGGCACCACTCAGCAAATCAAGGCCACCGTGCCAGCAGGAAGCAATGGCAGGCGCTTTGTGCGTCTCCGCGTCACGCGCCCATGATCGCCTCACAGACTCTTCATGATGCTCACGAAAATTCTCCTCCTCTTGGTCATTGCCGCCCCCGCGTGGGCATCTGAAATCAAACTCGCAGGCATCTTCACCGATCACACCGTGCTTCAACGCGATAGAGTCTTGCCCGTCTGGGGTTGGGCAAATCCAAACGAGCAAGTCACCGTCACATTTGCAGCCCAGAGCAAGTCCATCACTGCTGACGCCAATGGCAAATGGTCAGTCAAACTCGATCCAATGCCCGCCTCTGCTGAAGGACGTGAGCTTATCATTCAGTCCAAGATCGAGAATCGACAGGCAAAGATCACCGATGTGCTCGTCGGTGATGTCTGGCTCTGCTCTGGCCAGTCGAACATGCACTTTCAGCTGAAAAGCAATGAGAAAGCACCGGAGGAGATCGCTGCGGCCAACAATCCTGCTCTGCGTTTTTTCACGGTGGAGCATCAGTTTCTCCAAAAGCCCACCGACAAGGTGAGCGGTGTCTGGAAACCAATTTCGCCAGAGACAGCAGCCGACTGTTCTGCTGTGGCCTATTTCTTTGGCGCGGCGCTACAGCCGAAGGTGGGCGTGCCGATTGGATTGGTCGTGAGTTCGGTCGGCGGCACACGGATCGAAACTTGGATGCGTTCCGAAACGCTCGCAGCGACTGGTGAGGGCGGTGCCTTGGTCGAAAAGTGGTCCCATGTTTCGCCTGCCGAGTTCGAGACCATTGGCACCACTTATCGTGAGTTTCAGCGTCAGCGAGATGAAGTGCATCCGCAGGCCGTGAAGGAGGCAAAAGCCAAAGGGATGAGCCTTCCACCCGCACCGAAGATGCCGAAACAGCGCTGCCACGACAGCCCCTGTGCCTTGCACAACGGCATGATCGCACCGCTAGAACCGTTCGCCATTCGCGGTGCCATTTGGTATCAAGGTGAGTCGAACTCCGCTCAGCCACGCCCATACGAGAAGCTGCTCCCAGCGATGATCGCCGACTGGCGTCAGGTGTGGGGAAAAGACATGCCCTTTCTCTTCGTGCAGCTCGCCCCTTATCGGGACACGCACCCCGCTTTTCGCGAAGCTCAGCAGCGCATATCGCAAGCGACACCGCACACCGCCATGGTCGTTACCACCGATGTGGGCAACGCCAACAACATCCATCCCACTCGCAAACAACCGGTGGGTGAGAAACTGGCATTGGCCGCCCGCGCTCTGAGTTATGGTGAGCCTATCGAATACTCCGGCCCCGTCTTTAAAAGCATGAGCATCGAGGGCAATCGCGCAGTGATTTCCTTCACGCACATCGGTGAAGGCCTCATGGCCAAAGACGGTGCGCTCAAAGGCTTCACCATCGCTGGCGAGAATGGAAAGTTCGTCCCAGCACACGCCGTCATCGAAGGTGATACGGTCGTTGTCACCTCCGACAAGATCACCGACCCAACGACCGTGCGTTACGGCTGGGCTCAAGTGCCCGAGGTAAATCTCTTCAATCTTGAAGGCCTCCCTGCCGTGCCTTTCACCTCTCAATAACAGCTCCATGAAAAGACTCATCACTGCGGTTCTCATTGCCCTTCATATCACAGTCGCATTCGCTGCTGACTTGAGGATCTATCCGCCTGTTCCGGGCCTTGAAGCATCAGCCCACTATCAGGTCCGCATCCGCACCACTGCGGATGGCGCGGAATGGTATAGCGCGTTTGCTTGGCACACAGAGTGCAAGAAGGAAGAGGCCTACTTTGACACGCTGAAGGGCTGGACGCACACCTACGTGAACTTTGAGACCTCCGGTCCCGTCGAGATCGAAATCTCTCGCGTCAACGGCCAGCCGATCCGCAGCGCTGCGGTGCATCCCAAGCGGCACGCATCCAATTGTTCTGTCAAAGATGGCAAGGCATTCGTGAGGCTGGACAAGCCTTGCCTCGTCGCCGTGGACATCGATGGCCAGATGGATGGTCAGGACACCGGCAAGGGCTATAACGGACCGCCACTGCATACGATCTCGCTCTTTGCCAATCCGCCGCTCGCAGGCAAGCCCAGCCCAGGTTCACCTGGTGTGCGCACGGTGAAGCCCGGCGAAAAACCGCCCACTGATGGCGACTGGAACACTCTCTACTTTCTGCCAGGCGTGCATGACATCGGAGCGGGTTTCCCCGTGAACGCTCATCGCCAGTATTACATCCCTGGCGATGCCATTGTGTATGGCTCGTTCTTCAATAATGAATGGCCTAACGGTCAAGATATCCGCATTTTCGGCCATGGCACGTTGTCCGGTGCACGCATCAAGCATGCGAACGCCTTGAAGAAGCTCTTTTCAGGAAACAAGAACGCGAGTCGCAAACCCATCGAGATTTTCGGTGCCAAAGACACGCGGGTGGAAGGACTCACCATCGCCGATTCCGCCTCGCACTCAGTGATGTTGATCAACGACTACAGCGAAGGACATCCCAACAAAGTCCAATGGACCAAGATCTTCACCTGGCGCACCAATGGCGACGGCATCAATCCGTTTGGCAACACACTCATCGAAGACTGCTTCATCCGCACCCAGGATGACTCACTCTATGCCAAAGGCCTCGGCATCCGCCGCGTGGTGTTGTGGAATGATGCCAACGGCTCCTCTTTCGTCCTCAGCGGGCTCTCCAATCGCAAACTCATCGTCGAAGACTGTGACGTGATCTATTCCCGCGCCAAATGGCATCATTGGAGTGGTGGCCGCGTCTTCAACATGCGTGGAGAAGGTGAGAACCCGGCAGGTGCGGGAGTCATCTTCCGTAACATCCGCATCTCGGACCCGCGACCCACACTCCAGCAGTTCTTCATCTGCATGACCGTGCCCGAGCCCTATGGCGAGGGCAAACGAGGCCCCGGCGACTTATCGGGCATCCTCTTCCAAAACATCTCCATCGCTGCGCCAAGTGTCATCAACGAGCCCCAACTCCTCTGGGGCCAAAAAGATGCCCGCATCCGTAATCTCATCTTTGAAAACATGACACTAGGCGGCAAACCCGTCACCAGCCCCGACTTTTTCAAAGCGAACGAGTTCGTCGAAAGTCTCAACTTTCAGAAATAGTCACCATGATGTTCCTTTCCAAAGCCCAAACCTCAGCCGTCAGAAAGAATGGAATCCCATTTTTTACCGCTAATCTTTTACCGGCTCTTGTTTTTGCCCTCCATCTTTTTGATAGCTCAGCCAATGCTCTCGAACTCGCCAACGATCGCTCCACAGGTGGCCCCGGCAAATTTGCGGAATCAGAGATCCGCCGCGAGGCCGCAGCCAAGGGAATCACCGCCAACGTCTCTCTTACCGTTGAAAAGAAGGAGAACGCCCCTGCGCAAAGCTACCGCATCGAACGCGAAGGCCAAAACATCACGGTGATCGGCACCGATCCAGCCGGAGCCATGTATGGCGGTCTCGACATCGCCGAAGCCATCCGCATAGGGACATTCGACACGCTCAAGAGCTCAGAAAATAAACCGCACATCGAGAAGCGCGGCATCAAGTTCAACATCCCGCTCGACCTGCGCACGCCGAGTTACACAGACTCCTCCGACGCGGCGCAGGCGAACATCCCCGAGGTATGGGAGCGCGATTTCTGGATCAGCTACCTCGATGCCATGGCGCGGCATCGCTACAACGTGCTCTCGCTTTGGAGCCTGCATCCTTTCCCCTCCATGGTGAAAGTACCAGAGTTCCCCGAGGTGGCGCTCGACGATGTCTGGCGCACGAAGGCGAAGCTCGACGACAGCTTCAGCTTCTCCGGCAAAGGCTTTGTCCGTGACGAAATGCTCGCCAATTACGAAGTCGTCAAAAAGGTCACCATCGACGAAAAGATCGAGTTCTGGCGCTGGGTCATGCAGCAGGCTGCGGATCGAGGCATCAAGCTCTATGTCTTTACCTGGAACGTCTTCACCTACGGAGCCGATGGCAAACACGGCATCACCGACGATATGGGCAATGACATCACCAAAGCCTACTTCCGTGCCAGCGTCCGCGAGATGGTAAAAACCTACCCACTGCTCGGCGGTATGGGCATCACTGCAGGCGAAGGCATGCCGCATGACATGGACTCGAAGGTGAAAGAAAAGTGGCTCTGGGACACTTACGGCGAAGGCGTGCGCGATGCCTTGAAGCTCGACCCGAAGCGGGACTTTCCCATGATCCATCGCTTCCACTGGACCGCGCAAAGCGAGATCCTTGACGCCTTCAAAGACTACCCATGCACCTTTGACTTCAGCTTCAAATACAGCGTGGCGCACATGTATTCGATCACCAAACCGATCTTCATCCAGCCGCTGCTCGATGGCATCGCCAAAGGCCGACGCACCTGGCTCACTGTTCGTAATGATGACATCTACACCTTCCGTTTTGGCGATCCCGCTTACGCCCGAGAATACATCCTCAACATGCCGCCGCCGGACAAGTTTGCTGGTTTCTACATGGGGCCCGATGGTTACTGCTGGGGCCGCGAATTCCTGGATCGTCATCCCGCTCCAGGCAAGCGCCCGCTCGTGATGGAGAAGCAGTGGTATTCCTTTATGCTCTGGGGTCGCCTCGCCTATGATCCCACGCTGCCCGATTCTCACTTCGAGCGCCTCCTCGCCGCGCGGCATCCCACGGCATCGTCACCCCATCTCTTCAGCGCTCTACAAAGTGCCTCGCAGGTGATGCCGCTTATTACCCGCTTCTTTTGGGGCGATATCGACCTCAAATGGTTCCCCGAGGCCTGCTGGAGTCATCCACATCATAAAGGCAGCGGCGGCTTTTACACCGTTCAAAAGTTTATGGAGGGCAGCGCCATGCCTGGTGCTAACGTCCTCTGCATCCGCGACTGGCGTCATCGTCTCATCAACCGTGAACCCATGACTGAGACCACGCCGATCGAGATTGCCGAAGCACTCGACGGCGCAGCCGCCAATACTTTTGCTTCGCTCGAATCGCTGCGCGAGTCCGCCAAAACCGACCCTGAGCTGCAAAAGAACGTCAACGACTGCGAAGCCCTCGCGCATCTAGGCCGTTACTACGCTGCCAAGATCCGAGGTTCCTGCGCTCTCGCCTTATTTGACTCCAGCAGTGATAAGATCGAGTACACCGCCGCACTGCGCTACCTTAATGATGCCCTCATTCACTGGAAGCAATACGCCTCCATCCGCGATGCCAACTATGTCCCAGCTCTCTACAATCGCCTCGGCTACGTGGACATCACTGGCATCACCAAACAAGTCGCCGCCGACATCGGCATCGCCAAGAACTGGAAACCCGGCAGCCTTAAAGACGACGGCAAACGTGCTGGTCTCGGCAAGAATTTCCGAGAGTAGCCCAAAAGGGGAGACATCTTTGTCATTCCTTCACTCAATGCTGCCGAGAACACGAAGCCAAACATCATTTTGTCCTCCTCGATGACTTGGGTTGGGGACAGTTACAGGGCTACAATCCAACCTCTGTCTTGTGCACGCCAAATCTCGACAAGCTCGCGGGGCTGGGCCAAAATCTTGGGTGCTGTCTGCGGAATCCGACACACCATTTGCTGAGATTTGAGTGAAAGCATTGCGTTTCAGAGGGCGAACCATGAAACCAACCCTTCGTCTTTTAGCAGCTCTGCTATCGGTAACAACAGCCACATTTGCTGCCAAGCCCAACATCCTGCACATTCATGCCGACGATCATCGTGCTGACGGCTTGCATGCACTTGGCAATCCGATGCTCCAGACACCGAATCTCGACTCCCTCGTCGAGCGCGGTATGACTTTCACGCGCTGTTACACGATGGGCTCTATGATTGGGGCTGTCTGCACGCCGAGCCGCACCATGATGCTGACGGGCCGCTCCTGGCAGCGCATTCCTGGTGCTCCTTCAGCCGCCCCAAATGCGAAGGACGTCTCCACCTATATGCCGCGTGTCATGCAAGCGGCTGGCTATCAAACCATGCACATGGGCAAGTATGGCAATGGCTTTCCGGTTGGGCTCAAAGAGTATGAGTCCAGCCTCAAAGACGATGCTCATGGAAAGACCGCCGATGACGACCGAGCGCATGGCAGCCAGCGACTCGCGGACCACGCGATCGAGTTCCTAAAGACAAAGACAGGCAACAGAGAATCCAAGCCCTTCTACATCTACCTCGCGCCGCCCGTGCCTCATGATCCGCGTTCTGCCGAGCCGCGCTTCCACGCGCTCTATGATCCGACCAAAGTCACTCTTTCGTCCGCCTTCATGCCTCAACATCCCTTCGACAATGGTGAGATGACCGTGCGCGATGAAAAGCTCGCCCCATGGCCGCGAACGGAGGCAGATACGAAGCAGCAACTCGCCAATTACTATGCCTGCATCACGGGACTCGATCATCACATTGGTCGTATCTTTGCTGAGCTGAAGGCGAGCGGTCAGTGGGAGAACACCATCATCGTTTACAGCAGTGACAATGGTCTCTCAATGGGCGACCACGGCCTCTTTGGAAAACAGAACCTCTATGAGTTCGGCGGCATGCACGTGCCCTGCATCATCGCGGGCCCGGGTGTTGCCAAAGGAAAAAGTGAAGCTCTGATCTACCTCATGGATCTCTTTTCGACCTTCGCCGAGTTCGCCGGCGCGCCCGTTCCCGAAGGCGTCGAAGGCAAAAGCATCGTCCCGATCCTGAGTGGCAAGCAAAACAAAGTCCGCGACGTGCTCTACACCGGCTATCGTCACTGCCAGCGCTCCATTCGCGACGACCGCTGGAAACTCATCCGCTACCCGCTTGTAGATCGCACACAGCTCTTTGATCTCAGCATTGATGCGCATGAGTTGAACAACCTCGCTGACAAGCCCGAGCATGCGGCAAAAATCACTGAGTTAATGGCCCTGCTGCAAAAGGAAATGACTGCCCACGCCGACGTCTCACCGTTGACGGTGCCCAATCCAGTGCCCGCCGAGTGGACCCCACCCGCCTCAGACAGCGAATCCAGCAAGAAGCCCAAAGTGAAGTCGGCCAAGCGAATCAGAGTCGATAGCTAATTGAGCCGCGAGGAATATGTCGATTCACGCGCGAACTGATTGCCCAACCAAGCCCTCTTTTGAAACCGACCCTCACTCTCTTTGCCGCATTGCTGCTAGCTCCTATCGCTGGATTAGCCGCCGCTCAGACTTCTAAACCCAACATCCTCCTCATCCTTGCCGATGACATGGGATTTTCGGACCTTGGCTGTTATGGCGGTGAGATCGCGACGCCGAATTTGGATCGGCTTGCAGCGGGAGGTCTACGTTTCACTTCCTTCTACAATTCCGCGAAGTGCGAGCCGACACGCGCCTCCCTGATGAGCGGCCAGTATTGGCAGGATTGTGGACTCGGCGTGAAACGCGGACTGACGATGGGCCAGGCGATGAAGTCGGCGGGCTACGACACATTCGCTCTGGGCAAGTGGCACCTTGACGGGAATCCATTTCAGCGTGGCTTCGATCATTACTTTGGGCATCTCGGCGGCGGCAGTGATTACTTCAAAGGTAGCCCGTCGCATCGTCTCGACGACAAGCCATTCAAGCCCGCGAACGATGGCAAGTTTTACACCACCGATGCCAATGCGGATTACGCGATCAAATTCATCGGCGAGGCTCACGCGCAGAATCCCGATAAACCGTTTTTTACCTATCTTGCCTTCAATGCACCGCACGCGTCTCTTCAGGCGTGGCCAGAGGACATCGCCAAGTATCGCGGTAAGTATCGCATCGGCTGGGACAAGCTGCGCGAGCAGCGGTATCAAAGGCAAATCGAGCTTGGTATCACAAAAAAGGAATGGGTGCTCTCGCCGCGACCCGACACGATCCCTGCGTGGGATTCGCTGACGGACGCAGAGAAGGATTTTGAAGACGCACGAATGGCCGTCTTTGCCGCGCAGGTGGACCGGATGGATCAGGCCATCGGCCGCGTGTTGGCGAAGATCCAAGAACTCGGCGAGGAAGAAAACACACTCGTACTCTTCCTCAGTGACAACGGCGCTAGTCCCTATGATCACGGTAAAATCAGTGATCGCCAAATCGAGCCGCTGCTCGATGGCAGCAGCCACCTCGGCTACGGACTCGGGTGGGCCAATGCAAGCGCGACTCCCTTCCGCCACTACAAGCGCAACATGTTCAATGGCGGCAGTATCACGGCTTGCATTGCCGCGTGGCCCGCTGTGGTGAAGCAACGCGGCAGCATCACCGATCAAAGGGCTCACATCATTGATCTCATGGCAACCATCGTGGATGTGGGCGGCGGACCATGGCCAGCTGAGTTCGGAGGGGAGAAGATCGCACCACTGCCGGGCAAGAGCCTTCGCCCGATTCTCCTTGGCGAACAGCAGGTGCCGCACGAGACGCTTTACTTTCAGCTCTTCGATCATCGTGCCGTGATCGCAGGCGACATGAAGCTCGTCTCTGATTGGGGGCGCCCGTGGGAGTTATTCAATCTCGCAGCCGACCGCACCGAACTTCATGATCTCACGAAAACCCAGCCCGATCAGGTTGCTCGTCTTGAGAAGCTCTGGAATACTTGGTCAGAGCAAACAAACACACGGGTCCACAGCGCTGGAGGCGAGCCCATTTACCGACATCAAATGGATGAGCATGAAAAGTTTCGCGGTGGTGGCACAGACACCAGTGATGATGAGATGAAGAAGCCTGGGCGTAGGACGAAGGCCAAAAAAGCGGATGCGCAAACTCCCTCGCCGATGCCAGTCGCTCAGGTTAAGCCCATCCGCGCTCGCATTGACACCACGCTCGTGATTGAAAAACAACAACTCATCATCACCAGCACCGGAGATAATCCAGGATTGACTTTCGACGCGTCGGACATCAAAACCGCCGGCCCCTACACGCTCACGTTTCGCCTTCAAAGCAGCGCCAGTGGCGACGGCGAAATCTATTGGACCACCGACGTGAAAACCGCGCTGCCCAAGGGCGAGCGCCAAACTTTCAAAGTCACGCATGACGGCCAGTGGCACGACATCGTGCTCAATGTCACCGAATCCAAAGTCCTCCACGCCCTGCGCCTCGATCCCTGCGCGGGCAAAGGCATCGTGCGTCTCGATTCACTACGACTCAAAGACTCGACCGGTAAGACCCTGAAACAATGGCCCTAATTTCAGGCTGATCTCATGAAAAACTTCATCACTCTCCTGCTCTCGCTCACTCTTGCCTTTTCCGTCCACGTAACTGAGCAAAGGCCCAACATGATCTTCATTCCTCGTGGCAAAGGCTGAGGCCCTGATGGCCAGCGCCCGGACGGAGAGCGCTGAGTTCCCTTGGCGAATGCGCTCCCTGGCCAAAACCAAGGCCGCAAAGGCCAAGAAGAAGTCCGACAAAAAGAACAGCGCACCCAAAGCCAATTGATCAGTTCGGTCACACATTCGCATGAAACAGCTCATCCTCACCGCACTCCTCGTCCTTCCCTGTGTCTTCACACAGGCTGCGCCAAAACCAAACTTCGTCGTCATCTTTACCGATGACCAGAACTATCGCGCCATCGGTTACAATAACCCAGTGGTGAAGACCCCGAACCTCGACCGACTGGCCATGGAGGGACTGCGATTGAATCGCGCATTTGTGGCCTCGCCAATCTGCGTGGCGAGTCGGGCGAGCATTTACACGGGCATGTTTCCTCAGCAGCATGGCTCAGTCGCTTTGGCTTCAGCGGGGTTCAAGAAGAGCGTGGTGGAGGAGAAGCGCATCGTGACCTTGCCGATGGTGCTGGGGCAGGTGGGGTATCACACGGCGCTGTTTGGGAAGTCGCATCTGGGGGAACCGACAACGTTTGGCTTTGCCGAAGGTCGTGAGATCAAGGCCGCCAATGACGAAGAGACATTCGACGAAGCGGACAAGTTCTTGAAGCGTGAGTCGAAGTCAGGGCGTCCCTTTTTGCTCTGGCTCACGCCTCACAATCCGCATGTGCCCTACACCGCGCCGCAGCGGTTCAAGGACCTCTACAAAGACAGCGTCATCACGCTCGATCCGAACTGGATGGAGTCGCCGCCGATGCAGAGCTTCTTCAATCAAGCGGCTCCTGGTGCCATCGGCTTTCGTGATGGCACCTTAAGGATTTACAAAGGCGCACCCGCTGGCCAGACCTGCGGACCACCGAGATCGGAGGAGGCCATGAAGGAAGTTATTAAAGCCTACTACGGTGATGTGAGTCTGCTCGATGAGCAGGTCGGCATGCTCGTGGAGCAAATGAAGGCCGCTGGACTCTACGAGAACACCGTGATGATCTTCCTTTCCGACAACGGCTATCACCTCGGCAATCACGGCCTGGGGAACAAGATCACCATGCACGAGGAATCGGTGCGCGTGCCGATGTTCATCCACTCGCCGCTTCTGCCGGTGAAGAGCGCAAAGAGCGAGGCGCTGGTTTCGTCACTCGATGTGTTTCCGACGATCATCGACTTTGCAGGAGCCTCGGCACCGCCGCAGCTCATGGGCAAGTCCTTGCGTCCGATCATGAATGCACCCGAAGCGACGGTGCGCGATTACGTCATCACGGAATGCGTCGGCCCGCCGGAAAATCGAGTGGGCACCGGCCACCGCATGGTGCGCACGGATCACTTCAAATACATGCTCTCTACCGACGACGACGAAGCCTTCTTCGATCTACGCGCTGACCCCTATGAGATGAACAACCTCATTGCCGAAGGCTCGCTCACCTCTGAGATCCAGCGCCATCGAGCGATGTTGCGCGAGTGGTCCGTCAGCGTAGGTGAGAAGCGACTGCCGCTAGACGAGGCCCAAACGCAGCCACGCAGAGGAAAAGCTAAGCCGAAGAAATAAATCTGAATCCTTTGCGATCTATGAGACTGACTCACGCCTAATTATCTAATCATACATCCGCCTTGCACGCTTAGTTGCCATCCGATCCGAACCAAAATCGAAGAATCAAGAACTCCATGATACAGAAACTTATCCTCACGCTGCTCTTTGCCACTCTCGCATCCCCATTGATAGCCAATGCCAAGGATGGCTTCAAGCCGCTCTTCAATGGCAAAGACCTCAGCGGCTGGGATGGGAATCCGGAGCTTTGGAAGGTGGAAAATGGCGAGATCGTCGGCACGACGACAGGGCCGGAGCAGTTGAAGTACAATCAGTTCCTCATCTGGCGGGGCGGGGTGCTGAAGAATTTCGAGTTGCGGGTGAAGGTGAAGCAGAAGGGCAACAACACGGGCATTCAGTATCGCAGCCGGGAGTTTGCGGAGACCGGTAGGTGGTCGGTGGGTGGGTATCAGTGCGACATTCACTCGGCCGCGCCGAACAATGCGATGGTCTATGGCGAGAAGTGGGGCGGCATTCTGGTGCAGAACGGGCAGAGCATGGTGATCGACCCCGAGGACAAAAAATGGCTCGTGGCGGAGCGTGAGCCCGTGAGTGTGGACATCGCGCAATGGCATGACTACACGATCATCGCGCAGGGGAACCATGTGGTGCACAAGATCGACGGGCAGATGACCATCGATTTGCTCGACTTCGGGGCGAAGACGCAATTGCTCGAAGGTTTGCTCGCGTTTCAGCTTCATCGCGGTCCGGCGATGGTGGTGCAGATCAAGGACGTGATGCTCAAGGAGCTGCCGGAGGCTCCGGTGCCTGCGTTTGACAAAAATGTGATCGCCAACGCGAAGCCGGTGGAAAAGGCGGAAGCGAAGTCGAAGGGCAAAGGCAAGGCGAAGGCC
>JAIXOU010000135.1 GCA_027486585.1 Verrucomicrobiaceae bacterium
CAGTGGTGATAAGGGTGGCTTCCATCCATACCCTCATCAGTGGTTATGGTAATTTGTACAGTGATTTGTTCATCGAGTATTTACCATACCCAGTTATTCATTTCATGCGTTTGCCCTGAACTTAGGCCGCCTGCTTGCGGCGGCGGCGCAGAGCGACGGCTCCGAAACCTGCCAGCGCCAGCAGCGCCCGGCTTGGCTCAGGCACGGCACCGATGTCACCAACGGTGATGGTGATGGATGTGTTTGCAACGGACTCGACGTAGGCGGAGTTGATTGTCAACGCCTTGGCCGATGCATCCCAATTCACATTTGCCCAGCCAAAGTTACCGGTGCTCGTCACGAAACCAATGTTCTTGTTAAGTTGATTGGAACTAAGACTAATTTCGGGGATGCCGTGTTCTAGCCAGGTATTCCCCGAGATTTTTGAAGCAAAGGTACCGGCACCGAGGACAGTTCCGTTGTTGAAGAAGTAAGGCAAGCCGATGGGCGGATTGGCTGGTGAGAAAATTCCGTCATTATAGAACGAGCCGCCGCCGTAATGGAGACGCCCTCCTAGCAAGATGGCGTCCGGGTATACGCCGACACGAAGCACCCCGAACCCGCCCACTGAAAAATCTCCGCTGGCATCGGAATGATCAAGAACTGAGCCGAAGCCGAAGGTGATGGCCGTCACAGCCGCTTCTGCCTGCGATGCTGCAAGAAGAGTGGCGCTGCCTACCGCACCAGCGAGGTAACTGGTGATTTGAGATGTTCCGAAGGACCCTTTGCGGGTCTGGCATGGGGAGGATGCTTTCAGGATCATTTTGAAAAAGAGGATGAGTTGTTCAGTGCTCAGGAATAAATTGAGTTGAATGGTTTTAAGCAAGAACCGCTCCGCAGTCGAATAAAAAATAAGAAATTTTCTAAAGAATACGCCTCTATTTTATTTTTTAAATGTGGTTAATATTTCGTAACTTTGTGGGGTATTTAAATTCTGACAGGTGCCGCACCGCGCTCATCGGGCCTGCATCGGCCAGCGGTACCTGTCGATTTTTTTGCCGATACAGGATTGCAAAGGCTCGGGGTGGAGAGGAATGTAGGGCTAGGCTTAGATGTGTCCCAGTCAAGACGCGCAAGAATAGAACCAGCTTATCGAGATGACCCAGACACCAGAAACACCTGAAATGCCCGAGGCACGCCCTTCCGGACGCAGGAGAAAATGGCGTCGTAACAAGTTCCAGCTCATGGTGCTCACCTATGTGACGCCTTTCATCGTCGCAGTCGTTGTTGGGGGTTTAGGCTACTTTTTACTCCGGAGTCCCCAGGAAAAGGTGGGGCCGCTATCCAGCGGTGAGGTGAGTTCTAAAGTGCCAAACCCAGAACTTGCCGCCGCTACGTCAGCCTCTGTGTCAAGCTTTCTGTTAGGCGCAACGGCTAAGCCTAAAGCAACTACCAAGGAGCCCGCCGTTGAGGCAGCGATGACTCTCACGCCCCTTGAAGTGGCCAAGATGGAGATGGCAGCACTCAGTAAAGCCAGTGGGCCATTGTATGACGTTCGTAGCATAAACACAGCCATTCAATTCGAGACGCTGCCGCTGGAAACGGCTATCGTTTCGGAAGCTGGGTCCATCCTGACGGAGTATCTGCAAACGAAAGATTACCGTGAGCGACTGGCATTTGTTTATGACCCAGAAAAAAGCGAACCGTTGATGAAGCAGTATTATGAAAAGCTCGCGGAGAGAGATCCTGAATGTGGCCAAATACTGGGCGCTGGCTATATCACTACAGGCAGCTCGAAGGTGCTCTACCTGATTCTCGAATGTGCGACACGCCCTGACTCTGGGATGCGGGCCAATTTTCACTTCTCGAAAACAGGCAAGCCCATGCTGGACTGGGAATCCTGGGCAGCGTGGTGTGAAATGAGTTGGGCGGATCTGAAAAAAGAACGCCCCCAACGCTCGGTGGTCATGCGTGCTGTCGCCAGTGAGAGCAGCTACTACAACTACGAGTTCAGCGAAGGCTGGCGATGGTTGGCCGTGAAACTGCGCAGTGCTGATGGTCTGCAGAACGTCACGGGTTATGTGAGCCGTGACAGCGTTGCGGGAATCGCCATGGCCAGCCTGATCGGCGTGGCTTTGTCGCACAATCTGCCGCCTGAAACCCCATTGCCGCAGTTGCGTGGTATAGGAGCTAAATCTCTGGTTACGGTGCGTCTGGCCTACCCACCGAACGCCCAGTCTGATCACTGCGTGAAAATCTCTGAATTGTTGGCTGATCGCTGGTTGTTGTTTCCAGGAGAAGAAAAGTAGGGGAGGCTGAGCATCAGTCAGCTGTTATCCAGATCACGCGTAGACCGAGTTTATCAGCGATTTCTCGTCCTCTCTCTGGCCCTAAAATTATGAGGGCTGTGGCATAGCCGTCGGCAAGGGCACTGCTGGGGTGGATGACCGATACGGACGTCAGTGAATGCGTGATGGGACGTCCACTGCTTGGATCGATGAGGTGGCTGTAGGATTGGCCGTCTTTCGCGAAGCGGTGGCGGTAGTTCCCACTGGTGGCGATGCAGAGATTACTCAGCGGGATCGTTTGCAGGGTATCGCCCGGCGTAGCTTCGGGCGATTGGATGCCGACACGCCAAGATGTGTCTCCGGGCGCATGGCCGATGGCGGCGACTTCTCCACCGACTTCAAGGAGGAAGTTGGATAGACCTTGTTGTTTGAGTAGCGCGGTCAGTTCGTCCGTGACGAAGCCTTCAGTGACGCTGGCGACGTTGATGCGCAGATCGGGGATGTGTTTCTTTAAGGCGGGTGGATCGAGTCGCGTTTGCAGATGCTGCCAGCCACAGCGGGTTTTGGCTTCGTCGATTTGTATCTCGCTCGGAATCGCTTTGGCTGGGCCAGCAGCGCCAAAGCCCCAGAGATCAATGAGCGGAGCAAGGGTGATGTCGATCGAGTCGTCAGTTTTTGAAGCGATTTCACGGGCGATCTCGACGATTTGGATCAGCTCACGCGGAACGGGCTGCCAGTCAGTGCTGCGGGAGTCGTTGAAATGGAAGACGGCGCTGTCTTGCTTCCAATGAGAAAGTACGGCTTCTCGCTGATCGAGATGGCTCTGAATGAGCTGGCGCGTGCTGTCCGTGGCCTGCACCGAGCATAGGCTCCAAGTGGTGCCCATGGTTCTTCCACTGATTTTGATTTCCTTTGGGCGATGACAAGCCGTGAGCATCACGAGCGACGTGATGATCGGCAGACAATAACAGGAGATAGGCATGGAAATGGGTTTAACCTATGATCCATGCCCCGGCCGGTGCGGCTACACAGCGACGCAATGCACTTTGCTGATACCTTGGATCTTCTCCAGCTCACTGATGACTTCGGCGCCTGGGGTGGAGTCGAGGGTGAGTAGCGTGAGGGCTTTGCCTGAACCTTTGTCGCGACTGAGGCTCATGTCGGCGATGTTGACATTGTTCTTACCCAGCGTGGTGCTGTAGGCGGCGATCATGCCTGGGCGGTCAATGTTTTCGATGAAGAGCAGGGTGCCTTCAGGACGGGCTTCGATGCGATGGGCGTTGATCTTGACGATGCGAGGCTCAGAACCAAAGAAGGTGCCGGCAATACTGGCGGTCTCGGTGCCGTTGCTGGCCTGGACCTCGATAAGGTCGGCATATTCGCTGGCCTCAGGCACTCGGCTTTCGGTAAAGCGCAGACCTAGGTTTTCAGCAACGCCATTGGCATTGATGTAGTTCACCTGTTCAGCACCGACGGCACGCTCGAGGAAGCCTTTGAGCACGGCGCGGGAGATGAGTGTGGTGTCGCCACTGCCGACTTTGCCGCTGTAGTTGATGCTGACGACGTTTGACCGCGCTGGAGCAAACTGAGAAACGAGGCGGCCGAGCAACTCTCCGAACTTGAGGAAGGGTCCGATCTCTGAGAGCACCTTCGGATCGACGTTCGGCATGTTCACGGCGTTGACGACGGTGCCTTGCAATAGGTGAGCCTTGATGACTTCAGCGATTTCAATGCCGACGTTTTCCTGGGCTTCTTCAGTGCTGGCACCAAGGTGCGGGGTGAAGACGGTATTCGGAGCGCTGAGCAGCGGGTAGTCAGCAGGGGGTGGCTCGACTTCGAAGACGTCCAGAGCAGCTCCGGCGATGGTGCCAGCGGTGAGGGCTTCGGCCAAAGCTACGTCGTCGATCAGACCGCCACGAGCGCAGTTGATAATGCGGCAGCTTTTCTTCAAAGAAGCCAGGCGCTTGGCATTGATCATGTGCTTTGTCTCAGGCGTCAGCGGCATGTGCATGGTGATGTAGTCGGCCTGCACAATGGCAGCGTCGAGATCTTCACAAAGGGTCACACCGAGGCTTTCAGCGCGGTTTTTGGATAAATAGGGATCGTAGGCGACGATGCTCATGCCAAAGGCCATGGCGCGCTTGGCGAACTCGGCACCAATGCGGCCCATGCCGAGCACGACGAGGGTTTTGCCATAGACTTCGGTGCCCTGGAAACTTTTGCGGTCCCATTTACCGCTGACGATGGTGGCGTGGGCTTGGGGTGTTTTGCGGGAGAGAGCCATCATCAATGTGAAGGCCTGCTCGGCGGTGGAGATGGTGTTGCCTCCGGGCGTGTTCATCACCACGACTCCGCGCTTGCTGGCGACTGGGACGTCGATGTTATCGACGCCGACGCCAGCACGACCGACCACTTTCAGATTTGGCGCGGTTTCCATGACCTTGGCCGTCACTTTGGCACCGCTGCGCACGATGATGGCGTGAGCTGTCCGAGATGCCTCGATCATCGCGTCCTCGGCTTTGAGGTTCATGTCTACGACCACATTGAAGGATGGCTCCGCTTTGAGGAGATCGATACCTTTGCTCGAGATTGGGTCGTTATTACCGGCGATGAGAATATTAAACTGGGCCATAGGGGCGCTCAGGCTAGGACATTGCAGGAAATTCGCAACCGTTTGGTGAATGGACAAGCGCCTCAGAATACGCCAAACTGCCAATCCGAACCATTAATCACTCATTTTATGCCCCTCACCCAACAAATCGCCGAAGACCTGAAAACCGCCATGAAGGCCAAAGACACCGTGGCCCTGAACGTGGTGCGTGCCTTAAAATCAGCTCTCAAATACGGCGCGATTGAAAAATTCGGAGCCGAAGGTGAGCTTGAGGATGCCGATGCCATTCTCGTCATCCGCAAGGAGATCAAAAAGCGCCAGGATTCCGTGACCAGCTATGAAAGTGCCGCTCGCCAAGATTTGGCCGATGTGGAGAAAGCAGAGATCGCTGTACTGGAGAAGTATCTGCCAGCAGCCATGAGCGCCGAAGATCTGGTGAAATTGGTTGAGTCTGTGCTCGCTGAGCTAGGAGCCACCAGCAAAAAAGAGATGGGCAACGTGATGAAAGTCCTGCAAGAACGCTCTGAAGGCCGCGCTGATAACCGTGCCCTGTCCAGCGAGGTGGCCAAGCGACTTCAGTAATTTTCCATGACCTCTGCCATCATCGTCGCCGCAGGCAGCAGCCGCCGGATGGGGTTTAATAAACTCCTGGCGTCGCTGTCCGGCGTGCCTGTGCTGCGGCGGACCTTGGGAGAGTTTCAGGCCTGCCCCGATGTGGCTGAAATCATCGTTGTCGGCGGGGAAGAGGTGCGGGAGCAAGTCACGCACTGGCAGCAGTCGGGCGGACTCTCAAAATTAGTCGCCGTGATTCCTGGAGGCGCGGAGCGGCATCTTTCCGTGTGGGCTGGGATGCAGGCCTGTTCACCTGAATCTGACATCATCGCTGTCCATGACGGGGCGCGGCCTTTGATTGCACCGGATCAGATCACCAAAAGCATCTCGGCAGCACGAGCGCAGCATGCCGTAGCCTGCGCACGGCCCATGACCGAGACGATCAAGCGCGTGGATGAGAATGGCTGCATCACCGAGTCATTGGATCGCACTGGCGTGTGGGTCATGGAGACGCCGCAGGTTTTTTCAAAAGCGCTGCTCACCCAGGCCTACGAGGCCGTCATCCGTGATGGGGCTCTAGTGACGGATGAGGTGTCTGCCATCCAGCACATTGGCGTGAGTGTTTTCGTGGTCGAAAATACGGCCCCAAATCCCAAAATCACCTTTCCAGCAGACCTGACCTTGGCAGAGAGATTTCTTCCGTAGCTGGATCGGTGAACCCGTTTCTGCATGAATGTTGTACAGATCAGCTTATTCATAAAATGAATGGTATCTTGGCCTTGGCGGCATCTTGTCGCATCTCGTTCTGAAATGGCGATGCGAATGGTAAGAGTTTGTTCAGACAGGATTGTCCGCGCATTGCCGCTAACGCCGATCTCTCACGTTAGGGATGTAAGTGGTGTTACCACGGTCTGACTGTACCGTTTCGCGCAGGTCCTGCTTCTCAGATTCTGACAGTCCGTTCACGCCGGTCAGCCACACTTCGGCGCTGGCAGGGTTGGCGGCCAGCCAGCGCAGGGCGATGTTTTTGAGCGTGGCGGAGCGTACTCCCTTGTCTGGGATTGTCTCTGCCCAGTTCAACGCATCCTGCGGGTCGGTGCGCGCGAGGACGCTGGCAAATCCGGCGACGGCGAGATCACGATCGGATGAGTCGGGCTGAATGTTCAGCCATTCTGCCGCTGCCTTGAGATCAGACTGAGCCCACGTTGCTCCGAGCTCCTGAACTGAACGGTCACGATCTGAGGAGTCCGGCAAGTTGTTGAGCAGCGACATCGCCTGATTGTACTGTCCCTTCTGGATGTGGGAGTCCGCCAGCGTGCGGGTCATCTGCTGCTTGCCCTTGCCTTCGGGGAGCTTCTCCACGAGAGCAACCTTCTCCTGCTGTGTCAGACTTTGTGTGTTGTAGGCGAAGTTAAATTCGATCTCCGCCATCAGCTTTTCATCGTTTGAGCTTCCCAGAAATGTCATCGCCGCATTGGGGTCTTTGCGCAGCCAATTGGACCAGACACTCTGCATGGCGGAGGAGCGGGCACTTTGATCTTGAATCGTCTTTGCCTGGGTCATTGCCGCCAAGGGATCTTTGTTTGACCAGCCTCTGAGCGTGTACGCGATTGCACTTTGGCGCAGAGAGGGATTGCTGATGCTCTGCGCCCAGCCTAACGCAGCGGCTGGATCGCGTGCCGCCCAGTTGTTCATCAAACTTGAAACAGCACTGGAACGCGCTTGCGGGTCTGTCAACGTGAGTGCCAGCTTAGCTGTGCCGAGCGGATCTTTTTCCCAGCTCTGGGTGATGGCATTCGTCAATGACCAATGTTGAGCGGGAAGATCGGGATGTTTGTTCCAGTAGGCAATGGCTCCGGCTGGATCGTTCTTGCCCCACTCTTGGAAGAGTGCCTGAAACACATTCGTGCGCCTATCATCCATGCCGAGACTCAGGGCAAGACTGATCGCTGCCTCGGGCTGCGTCTTCGCCATCTCGGCGGCTATATCACCGAGGAGGTGCCCCAAGTAGCCCGAGCCTTTTTCCAGCGGATCAGCCAGCGCGGCCTTCCAAGCACCAGTCGGGTTCGTTTTTGCCCAGGTACGGTAAAGAGTCCAGCGCAGTGAGTCACGATCCGCCGACTTCGGCATCTTGGTAAGCGCCGCAAGAGCGGTCTGAATGTCCGCTACAGACAGATTCTCGGCGTCCTTTTGCGCTGCAGTGTCATTGTAGTTCTCCAGCAGCGAGTTCATGCGTGCAACGATGTCGGTCTGGTCATGTGCCGAGCTATCAGTGGCACTTGTGGCCTTAATACCGGCAGTCACGGGCGCGGTTGCAGAAGCGCCCTTGCTTTTCAAATTCAAAACAGAGGATGCAGCCTCTTCACCTTGCTGGTGAGAACGCAATTGATAGCCGAAGAGGCTTCCAATCAGAAGGCAAATCACCGCCATCACCAAGTTCTTGATCATCATAAGGGTGAGTGTGGCCAGATTCATCCGCGAACGTCAAGCGTGCGGTATGTATCCACGGCGGATTTATGCACGGGGTGATTTGTGCATTTTAAATGTTGGGAAAACACGGGTTAACCTCAGAATCACATTTCCAGCGGCCCGGACACTGGCGGAGAGATTTCTTCTGTCGTCACGATCCGTGATCACATTTGCCTTGCATCCTTGGGTGTTCACGTTCCCCATCTCGACATGGCATTGATCATCAACGGCGAAGAAGTGGACGACGAAGTAATCGAAGGCGAATTCCGCAATGTGAAGGGACACTATGAGCGCACGCTCCAGGTGTCTTGCTGCGAGCGCGATCCAGAGTTTCGGCGGTATGCTAAAGACAACATTATCTCCCGTGTTCTGCTTTCACAGGCAGCAGTGGCGCGCTTCCCGACAGTGGATGATGATGATGTGACTTCTCGTCTGAATAAGCTGATCGAGCAGGCCGGCGGTGAGGATCAATTCTACATGAACATTGGCATGCCTCAGAAAAATGAGGCGCTGATCCGTGAGAATGTGGCTGGGGGAGTGCGCTTGGACAATATGCTGGGCCTTGCCTACGGACCGGAGTTGAATCCGTCCGATGAGGAGTTGCGCGCCTTTTATGAGGCCAATCTACAGTTTTACATGACGGAGGAGATGATCCAGGCGGCTCATATCACCAAGAGTCTGCAAGGGGCAACGAGCCGTCAGGAGGTTTACGACGCCATGCGTGGCATCCTTGAGCAACTCCGCCTGGGCGCAGATTTTATGAAGCTTGCGGAGGAGCATCGGGCGGATGACCAACAGCTCATTGACCTGGGTTGGTTTAAGCGAGGCGAGTTCATGGAGGAGTTCGAGACGATTGCCTTTTCCATGGCTGAGCAGGAGATCAGCCCTGTCTTTACTACCCAGTTAGGCTATCACATCTGCAAGGTTACAGGTCGCAAGGCACCCGAGGCGATGCCATTTGAAATGGTGAAAGAGGCCGTCCGTGTGAGGATGCAGGAGGAGAATAAGGATAAGAAATTCAACGAACTCATCGCCGAACTCATCGCTGCTGCCAAAATCGAAGACACGGAGCCACCGGATGCGGGCGAAAATGGCGGGAATGGCCATTGATTTCTAGGTGGGTGATTTGTTACAAGTCTTGAGGTCATGCTGGCCTAATATCCGCTCCATTTGGAAATCCCAATGCCTATGAAACTCCCTCCATTGCCATGTTATTTGATCGGACTAGCAGGGTTGCTCCTGAGTTCCTGTCAGTTGCCGCCAGATGCCAGATACTCTTCTTCTGGGACTGTGCCTGGAGTTACCATTCGGCGTGCTGAGTCTGTCGGTGGAGGTAGTTTATTTTCGGGTGCTCAGGAACTGAACGTGCCGTACCGATCAGGTGCCATCAATGATGTGGCGCGGATGCTGGCTGGGCTGCCTGGTTCCAGCGCACCGGCTTTTCATCAGCAGCAAATGCAGGCGCTCTGGCAGCGGCATGAGTATTCTCGCGGACAAAAGGTGCGGGCCTGGGCGGCAACAGAGATTGCGGATCTACGGAGTCAGAGCAGCTTGTTTTATCCCTTTAGCGGACCGGACTATCTCTTTGCTCATGAGCTTTTCCCACAGGCAGACACCTACATTCTTTGCGGTCTAGAGCCGGCAGAACCACTGCCGGACCTGCGCGCTCTCACGGCAGGAGACATGGCTGCTGGCTTGGATAGTCTGCGCACGGCGCTGAGCACGATCATGTCGGCAGGTTACTTCATCACCACCGACATGCGGCGGGATCTTCAGGCCACGCGATTCCGCGGTGTGTTACCCGTTTTGTTGACTTTTCTGGCCCGCACGGGAGCCAGTGTGGAGAGTGTGGACGTGGTGCAGATCGACGGCACTGGTACGCCTGTTCTGACAACGGCAATGGGGGGCTCCGCACCTGGACTGATGATTCGATTCCGCAGTGGTCTGGGTGGCTTAAAGAAGCTGTTCTATTTCCGCCAAGATCTGTCCAATGGTAGCACACGATTAGGCGGTGCCTTTTTGACCTTTGTGGCAAAACAAGGCTACCCGTCGGCACTCGTCAAAAGTGCCTCCTATCTGATGCATGATGAAGCTTTTTCCAATGTGCGTCAGTTCTTGACTCAGCGGACGCGTGGCCTGATTCAGGATCCCTCTGGCGTGCCTTATCGCAGTCTTGTCGATGCCGGTTTATCGTTGCATCTTTATGGGAACTATCAGGGCACCTTGGGGATCTTTTCCCAGCAACAGCCTGATCTGATTCAGGCCTATCAAAGTGGCAGGCATCCTGTGTCGAATGTCAATTTTGGTTTTGGCTACCTCTATGGTGCAGAGACAACCTGCATCATGGTGGCGCGGCGTCCTTAAGGGGGTGTGAAAATAATCTCAAATTCATCTCGCATGTAAGTTGTTTTTCCTTCAGCATGAGGCTGGTTTTTAACCCATTGATACCCTATGAATACACCCCCACCTATCAGCACAGAGAAAAAAGGAATGTCTTGCCTCGCCATGGGTGGGATCGGTTGTTTGGTTTTAATCGTTGTCCTCTTCCTCGGCGGCGGAGCACTTGTGGCCAAATTCTTGCCAGGCTGGAAGGCCAACATGGAAGAGTTCACCAAAGAGTCTGCCTCCAATCCTGACAAAGCCACAGCCAAGCTTGGTATCAAGATGATGCCCACCGCTCAGATCGTCCGTGAAGACGATGCTGCCAAATCAATCACCTTTAAAGTCGGCGCTGACGGTGAAGAGCTGACCATGCACTACGAAGGGCTAAGCTCAGGCAAGGGCAAGCCAAAGGTCACCAACAGCAAGGGTGAAGAAGTGGATGCTTCTCATCAACCCGTCGCAGCTCCAGAAGCTGCACCAGCACCTGAAGCTCCTGCGGTTCCTGCCGCGCCTGCTCCTGCTGCCACGCAAAACTAAAACCGAACATGGCTGGGCTTACCCATCCTAACCTTATCATCTTATCCGGCGCCGGACTCTCCGCAGAGTCCGGCGTCGCTACATTCCGAGAAGCCGATGGTCTCTGGGAAGGGCACCGCATTGAGGATGTGGCCACGCCCGAGGCCTTCCGAAGAGATCCGGCGTTGGTGCAGCAGTTCTACAATTTGCGACGTGCTCAGCTGAAAAATGTGCAGGCGAATGCAGCTCATCATGCTTTGGTTGAGTTGGAGAAGAACTGGCCAGGCTCGTTTTGGCACATCACGCAGAATGTCGATGACCTTAATGAGCGTGCTGGGGCCAAGAAACTCCTGCACATGCATGGCGAGCTAAGAAAAGTCCGCTGCACTTGGTGCAAGTCCGTTCTCGCATGGTCAGACGATTTACAAACGGACACGGATTGTCCTGAGTGCGATCATCGTGGCACGCTACGCCCTGACATCGTCTGGTTTGGTGAGATGCCCTACTACATTGATGAAATCATGCGTGCTTTGGAAACTGTGGACATCTTTCTTTGCATCGGCACCTCTGGCGTCGTTTATCCTGCGGCTGGTTTTGTCCGATTGGCAGCAGAAAAAGGCTGCGCTCGGCTGATCGAAGTCAATCTCCAACCTACAGGCATCAGCGGTCAATTCACCGAGCAGCGACAAGGCCTTGCGGGCATCGAAGTGCCCAAACTGGTGGCGGAATTGCTTCAGCCATACAACGCCTGATTACTCCAGCAATCCGCGAGCAATGATGCGGTCCACGGGATTGAAGTCGTCGGTGAAAAGCGAGCCGTTTTGGGGGACTTGATTGCTGGCGACGTGGCTGCGCAGCACTCGGCTCTGCCAGGTGGTGGCGGCAAAGAAACGGTCGGTGAGCCAGGGCTTCCAGTCTTGGCGTGAGGCTAGGATGATGACGTTTTGAGTCGCCAGCCGCGGCCCCTGAACGGCAAAGGTTTCGACATGAGGAAAGACGCTGCGCAGCGTGGTGAGAATGCCGCCGAGTAGCTCGGCTTTTTCACCCTGCACTGCGGTGATGGCGTTCATGACAAAGACGCCTTCTGGCGTGAGGTGATCGGACACGAGCTGAAAGAACTCCTTGGTCACCAGATGAGAGGGGATGGAGCGAATGCCTGCATAGGCATCACCAAAGACCAGGTCCCAGCGCTGATCTTTTTGGCTGCGCAAATAATGCCGAGCATCTCCAGCGTGAGCTTGCACTTTCGGGTGCTCGTTGAGCTTGAAGAATTTTTTTCCAACTTCGATCACTTGAGGGTCGATCTCGGCGACATCCACGCGGGCTTCTGGGAACTCGCGGGATAGGGCTTCAGGCATGCCAAAGGCACCTGCGCCGATGAAGAGGGCGCTGTTGATTTTGGCATCGTCCCGCAGCAGCGGCAGGCGCCAGTATTGCTGGTAGTCCATGACCAATTCTCCGTTGTCAGGATTCATGGCTCCTTCAGCGGTGGAGTCGAGCTTCAGTAGGCGTTGGCGATACGGACTGACGCCATTTTCAGAGACCTCAATGCGATGATAAAAGGACTCTTGGGAAAAGATCACTTCTTTACCTGACGTCGGCTCCGCCTGTGATCCGAGAGCGGCAGAGGCCAACCCGACAACGGCTAGAAGCGCTGCGTTTTTGACACTGTTTTTAGCTAGCATGAAGGCCAGAATGCCGAGTACTAAGAGTAGGATGCCACAGCCAATGAAGATGCTGCGCACACCGAAATGAGAGAGAAGGACAAAGCCAGATAAGAAGGTGCCAACGAAGCTGCCGAGTGATCCGAGCATACTCACAGTGCCTGCTGCTGCGCCGACATGGGTGTTTTGAAAGGTCAGGCTGTAAAAGCGCACGGCGGCTGGAGAAACGGCCCCTAGCAGAGCACCGGGGATGGCAAAAAGAAATAAGGATACCATGACCGATCCTCCGATGAGTCCACTATGGGTGAAGCTTTCCCCAAAGCCAAGATGCATGGGCGGAATCAGAAAGGTGAGCACTGCTGCTCCTGCCAGTAACCAACCAAGCAGGCTGATGCTGTTGTATTTGTCGGATAGACGACCGCCCATAAAGCCGCCAACGCTGAAGGCGACGAGGATGACTCCAATCAGCGCGGTCCAGGTATAGACGCTGTTACCGAACAAAGGCGCTAGCAGGCGGAAGGCGCAGATCTCGATCACCATCATGGCACCTCCCGCCAGAAAACAAGCCGCGCCTAAATAAAGACGCATGAGGGTGGTGCTGGAGGAGGGGGCAGGCTTGGACATGGCGAAGGGAAAAAGGAGGGGACTGAGCCTTTCTACTCAGTCATTGTAAAACACCAGACTGGCGATGCGCCAGCCGTCGGTTGTTTTTAGCAGGGTGAAGTAATCTGTGCCAGTGACGTTTTCATGCCCTTTGGTCAACTTCCAGCGCACTTCAGCCTGGGCCACGCGGGCATCACCACTGATCTTCATGCTTGTGGGCACCTCGGTCATGGGCTCGGGTGAGCGCTCATGGCCGATCTTTTGACCATGCAGAAAGTCGGTAACTCCCTGGCCACTGCATTGTCCGCCTTTTTCGACAAAGCTGATCCGTGCCGTCGGATGAAAACAGGCGCCGTAGCCGTCCATGTCCTTGGCTGACCAGGTGGAGAAATAGCGATTTAAAAAGGCCTCGATTTCACTCTGATCAGGGTGCGCTGCTTCTGAGCATGAACTGAGGCAAAAGATCGCGATTAGGATCAGGCAGACGAAGTGCCACCATCCGTGAAATTTCGATTCGCTAGGTTGTTTCGTCATTCCGCTTGGGGCACTATTCTTCTTCCAGCTTTTCTTCAGGTACAGCCATGAGTTCCAGCAGCCGATTCAGATCTTCAATGCCGTAGTAGTCGATCTCAATGTGACCTTTCTTGTCGCCGTGTTTGACGCTGACATTGGTTGAAAGATGCTGCATGAGTCGCTGCTCCACAGACTCGACGGCACGGTTCAGTTCCGAGTGGTCGATCTCGGGCTTAGACTTCGGTGGATTCAGGATGTCCTGAGTCAGCTTTTCAGTAGCTCTGACCGTCAGTCCCTTTTTGATGATCTCGTCGGCAGCCTTGTTTTGTGCCTCAGCGGATTTGAGCATCAGCAGCACTTTGGCGTGGCCTGTTGTCAGTTTGCCGCGCGAGACCATTTCTTGGACACCAATGGAAAGATCGAGCAGGCGGATCGCATTGGCCACGGTCGCACGGTTTTTACCCACGCGTTTGGCGATGTCTTCCTGCTTCATGCTGAATTCCCGTGCTAGGCGCTCATAGGCACGGGCTTCTTCCATGGGATTGAGATCTTCGCGCTGGATGTTTTCAATCAGCGCCATCTCTAGCACGTCTTTATCGGCAGCTTGCCGGATGATGACAGGCACTTCTTTAAGCCCAAGCTCACGTGAGGCACGGAATCGGCGTTCACCAGCGATGAGTTCCATTTTTCCATTCACCTGACGAACGATGAGCGGCTGAATGATGCCATGTTCGCGGATCGACTCCATGAGTTCTGCCAAGTGCTCAGGCTCGAACTCCTTTCGTGGCTGCAGTGGGCTAGGGACGATTTGGTCCAGCGTCACACGATTCACCACATCACCAGGCGCAGGCTGAGCTAGCGCTGGTAAGCGCACGGACGGTGTCCCGACCTGTGGGGTCGAGATGAGTGCGCCGAGTCCTTTTCCGAGAGCGGATTTTGCCATAAGAGATAGAGATTAGAGAGACGGGGCATGATGGCAAATCGGTTTTGTCTGACCCCGCTGGCTCTGAGTGGCACCTGCTCCTCATAGGTACAAAGCTAAGTGGCTCAAACAGCTCAAGCCAAGAGGCAGAACTTTCCTTCAAATAGACGTCCTCAAAAATGAGAATCCATTATTGATAAAATTATCATAATTTCTATAATTTAAGTTTACAACATTCTTACTTCGCATAAAGTCCTCTCAACACCAAGAACGCCATGAAAAACTTCACCA
>JAIXOU010000126.1 GCA_027486585.1 Verrucomicrobiaceae bacterium
ACTATCTTTCGACCCGCCAGCTTCATCGAAATTTCGATTCATCATCTCACCGAGGCGCTTTGGCTTGGTTGTTTGCTGGTGGTGGTCGTATTGGCGTTGTTCCTTGGTGACTGGCGCACGACGGTCATCAGCATCACCGCGATTCCTCTTTCGCTTGCCATGGCACTGCTGCTACTGGCGTGGACTGGCCAGACGATCAACACCATGATCCTCGCGGGTCTCATCATCGCTCTTGGCGAAGTCGTGGATGATGCGATCATCGACGTGGAGAACATTCTGCGTCGTTTGAGGCAAAACCCGACGAAATCGCGATTCGCGGTTGTTTTGGAGGCCTCGCTCGAAGTCCGCAGCGCGGTCGTTTATGCCAGCGTGATCATTGTGCTGGTCTTTGTACCTGTCTTCTTCCTCCCAGGCCTTGCGGGCACGTTTTTCCGGCCTTTGGCGCTGAGTTATATTTTGGCTATCACGGCATCCTTGCTTGTCGCTTTGACCGTGACGCCCGCTTTGAGCCTCATGCTGCTCAAAGTGAAGCCCGGCGTGCATCGCGATGCCTTTTTGGCTCGCGGTATGAAGGCGATCTATCGCAGCGTGCTGCCATTTTTCACCCGCAGTGCCTGGCTGGCCTTGCTGGTGCTCATCGTCGCCTTTGCTGGCACTGGTTGGGTGTGGCACACGCAGATGAAGGAGGAATTTCTACCTAACTTCAAGGAGCGCGATTTCCTCATGCATTGGCTGGAAAAACCGAATACCAGCGTCGAAGCCAGCAAGCGCATCACCGTCGCAGCAGCTACCGATCTGATGAAAGTAAAGGGCGTTCGCAATCAAGGCGCACACATTGGTCGAGCAGAGGTCGCGGATGAAGTCGTGGGGCCAGACTTCACCGAACTGTGGATCAGCATCGACCCAGGTGCCGATTACGACGCGACGATCAAGAAGGTGCAAGGTGTCGTCGATGGCTATCCGGGCCTCACTCGTGATTTGCTGACGTTTTTGCGCGAGCGAATCAAAGAAGTACTCACCGGAGCCAGTGCCAGCGTCGTGGTGCGCATCTTTGGTCCTGATCTCGACACTTTGCGCACTCATGCCGCCGAGGTTAGTGATGCAGTGAAGGACATCAAAGGCATCAGTGCGCTTAAAGTCGAATCGCTGAGCCTTGTGCCACAAATCACCGTCAAAGTGAAGCCTGAAGCCGCCGCATTGCATGGCCTTACCGCCGGGCAAATCCGACAAGCCGTGACCACGCTCATCAGTGGACGCAAAGTCGGCGAAGTGTATCAAGACCAGCGTGTGCATGACGTCACCGTCTGGAGTGTGCCCAGCGCTCGGGCTGATTTCACAACGCTACGTGAGCTTTTGATCGCAACTCCCAGCGGCGGTCACACGCGCCTCGCGGATGTTGCGGAGGTCGTCATCGTGCCAACGCCAAATGCCATCAAGCGTGAGGGAGCCTCCCGCCGCATCGACGTGACCTGCAACGTCACCGGTCGCGCTCTCGGTGATGTTGTGCCTGAGATCGAAGCAGCCATTGCCAAGCTCACTTTCAAGCCAGGCCACCATCCCGAAATCCTCGGCGAATGGGCCGAACGACAAGCTGCCCAAAGCCAACTCGGCTTGCTGGCCCTCGGGGCACTCGCAGGCATTCTTGTCTTGCTGCTCGCCGATTTCCAAAGCATCCGGCTGACCCTGCTCGTGGCCCTCACACTCCCCTTTGCGCTCATCGGCGGTGTTTTGGCCGCATGGTTTGGAGGAGGCGTGCTCTCGCTAGGTTCGCTCGTGGGTTTTGTCACCGTGCTAGGCATTGCTGCTCGGAATGGCATCTTACTAGTCAGTCACTACCGCCATCTCGAAAAAGAAGAAGGTCACGCCTTCAGTATCGCCGCCGTTTTGCAGGGCAGCGAAGAGCGCCTTATCCCCATCGTCATGACCGCCGCCACTGCGGCGCTAGCATTACTACCACTGGTAATGAAAGGAGACGTTCCAGGAAATGAAATCGAACGGCCGATGGCCCTTGTGATTCTTGGAGGACTTGTCACCAGCACGCTTTTGAATTTGTTTCTACTTCCAGCGCTTTATGCACGGTTTGGAAAGACGCCTCGTTGATTCGCTAGCACTAGCTTTCGGATGACCGTTGGTTATGATGAGCTTTCATGATTCCATCTCGCACAGGCTTGCTTTCAGGCATCTTCCGCTTTTTTAACCAGGGCTTGTTGGCACTTCTCGTGGGATTGATTGTAGGATCAGCGACGGCATTCTTTTTGTGGACACTGGATGAGGCTACGAAGCTGCAATGGGCACACCCTCAGTTATTATGGCTTTTGCCTGTGGGCGGTTTTGCTGTTGGTTTGATTTATCACTATCAGGGCAAAGGATCAGACAAAGGTAACAATCTAATTCTTGATGAGATTCACCAATCTGGCGGTGGCGTTCCTTCGCGGATGGCTCCGCTCGTATTGATTGGCACACTCACAACTCATCTTTTTGGCGGATCTGCGGGTCGTGAAGGCACGGCCGTACAGATGGGTGGGAGTTTGGCCAGCTTGTTGGCGCGTGGATTTAAGCTAGGGCATGATCAGCATCGTCTAATACTTATGTGTGGCGTGGCAGCAGGCTTTGGAGCCGTTTTTGGCACGCCATTGACTGGGGCGCTTTTTGCCATGGAGGTGCTGGTGATCGGTCGTTTGAAATACGAGGCATTCATTCCTGTGATGATCGCAAGTCTAGTCGGTGATCTTACCTGCACGGCTTGGGGTATCAGGCACACGGATTACACATTGGATACAACGACGCATGCAGTTTTTCAATTGTCACTTCTCGCCAAGGCGGCGCTATCTGGCGTTGCTTTTGGTTGGGCTGCACGATTCTTTTCAGAGCTAACTCAAGGCATTCAGCGCCTCATCGCTAAATGGGTAGTCTATGTGCCGCTGAGGCCTGCTATCGGCGGATGCGTGATCCTTATTTTGGTCTTTGTGCTCGGGACTCGCGATTACCTTGGCTTAGGCGTGGATGTCCCCCCGGGTGGTCAGGTATCCATTGTGGCCTCATTTCACGAAGGTGGAGCCACACCCTGGAGTTGGTTTTGGAAGACCCTATTTACAGCCGTAACCTGCGGCAGTGGTTTTAAAGGCGGCGAGGTGACGCCTTTATTCTTCATTGGTTCGACCTTGGGTCATGCGCTGGGAGTCTTGCTAAATGAGCCTGTAGTGCTCTTCGCTGCTTTTGGATTCATCGCTGTGTTTGCAGGTGCTGCCAATACGCCGATCTCTTGCACTGTGATGGGGATGGAGCTTTTTGGTTCTTAGTCTGGCGTGTATTTTGCCGTCGTTTGCTTTGTGGCTTTTTATTCCAGTGGACACTCGGGCATTTATTTGTCTCAGCGACTGGCTAGGTCTCAATGCACGCTGAGGGAAGCGCGTGAGATGAAGTCCAAGCGGCAGACTCTATAGCGCTTTGTCGTAGATTTTTTCAAACACAGCACTCGGACCTTCATTGATTCGATTGGCATCAATGATGGTGATGCCATCTGGACCAAATCGTGCCGTAACGGTGGCTCCTTTGCCTTCACTCATGTATTTGAAATTCAGATCCCTCACGCGAGCTGCCGCATCGACCAATGCACAGGTGATGCGTGCATCC
>JAIXOU010000034.1 GCA_027486585.1 Verrucomicrobiaceae bacterium
TCTGCTCAATCAAGGCGTCCAGCGCCTGGTTCAATGCTTCCTTCTTTTTATCTTGGTTCTTTCTCATCGTTGCTTTGTGCTTGGGATTGCCCCCTCACACAAACTTTCTGACAGGCTCCGCACGGCAATTTGGATGTGTGATTTTTTCCGAATTTCGGATCCAGGAAATGCGGCAGGGCCTTCTTGAAAGACACCTCGCACAGTCTGCATCGGCTGCCCGTCTATTTTCTCGACCACGGGAATAACGAAATTGAGCATGTCACAGTCGAGGCGATGCAGCGGGCCTTTGTTACTGGGCAGTATAGCCGACTGCTGGCTCTGATAGAGATCGTAGGTCGAGTTTAAGACTGCTGTGTAACGGGTGTCCAGCAAATCGAGACAATTGCCCAACTGAATGACGGCACCGATGACTGCTGGCTTTTTGATGCGTTTCGGATCACGCATCTTCTGCTCTACAGCCCACTCAAAAGCGCGCTCGGGACCGAACTCCCAAAAGTAGATACCGTAGCCAAGCCAGTCGTAGTCATTCTCACTCGCGGACAAGTGATTGCCGGTTATTAAGACCTGCCGGACAACGGCTTCATCGCAGCCGTGGTAGGCGATGATGGTGCGCTGGTAGTCAAAGTGACGCATGACCGAATGGTAACTCGGCGGACTATTCTGCAAAAGACTTTCTTTTACCCAAACAAACTCATCTGCCCAGCATCCTCATCGCTGCGCGGCTTCTTCCTGGTCTTCGCGGGCACGCTGGTCGCCACGGGAACTTCTTTAACGCTTTCGGCGGGCTGGTGGCCGGATTCGAGTTGTTGGAGGACTTCTTTGGCGCGGGCGATGACGTTTTCGGGGAGGCCGGCGAGTCTCGCGACTTGGATGCCGTAGCTTTTTTCGGCGCAGCCAGGGAGGATCTTGCGGAGGAAGATGATCTGCTGGTTCCACTCCTTCACGGCGACGTTGTAGTTCTTCACGGCGCTGCGGCTTTGCGCGAGCGCGGTGATCTCGTGGTAGTGCGTAGCGAAGAGGCAGCGGGCGCCGATGTGATCGTGCAGGTGCTCAGCGACGCTCCAGGCGATGCTGAGGCCGTCGAAGGTGGACGTGCCACGACCAATTTCGTCGAGGATGACGAGGCTGCGCTCGGTGGCGTTGTTGAGGATGAGCGAGGTCTCGTTCATCTCGACCATGAAGGTGGATTGGCCGCGTGCGATGTCGTCGCTAGCACCGATGCGGGTGAAGATGCGATCCACCAACCCGATCTCCGCGCTGGCGGCGGGGAGGAAGCTGCCAATCTGCGCCATGAGGGTGAGCAGCGCGGTTTGGCGTAAGTACGTGCTCTTACCGGCCATGTTCGGGCCGGTGATGAGGATGAGGCGGCTTTCCTCAGGCTCCAAAGTGACGTCGTTCGGCACGAAGCGCTCACCACTGGTGAGATTCTGATCGAGCACGGGATGACGGCCTTCGCGAATGAAGAGATTGCGCGTCTCATTGAGCACGGGGCGGGTGTAATTGAAGAGACGTGCGGTTTCAGCGAGCGAGCCGAGCGAATCGAGGATGGCAATGGCTTCGGCGGTTTCCTGGATGTGCGCGAGGTGCTCCAGGACGCGGCTACGCAGCTCGATGAACTGCTCGTATTCGAGCGCCTTGCTGCGCTCCTCGCTGCCAAGGATCTTGTCCTCCATGCGCTTCAACTCGTCGGTGATGTAGCGCTCGCCGTTGACGGTGGTCTGCTTGCGGTGGTAGTCGGCGGGCACGCTGCCGACGTTGGCCTTGGTGATCTCGATGAAGTAACCGAAGACGGCGTTGTATTTGATCTTGAGGCTCTTGATGCCCGTGCGCTCGATCTCGCGGTTTTGCAGGTCGGCGATCCACTGTCGGCCGAGCGTGGAGGCGGCGCGGAGTTCGTCGAGCGCGGGGAGATAACCTTCACGGAAAACGCCACCTTCTTTGATCTGCAAAGGTGGCTCATCACAGATGGCGCGTTGGATTTCCTGGCAGAGCGGGGTGAGGTCGTGGAGCTTTCGACAGAGATCGGTCAGATTAGACGGATCGCTCTGATCGGACGGATCTAGGAGGGTCTTCAAAGAAGGCACGACCTCCAGCGAAGTGGCCAATGCCTGCAAATCACGGCCATTGCCACTGCCTTGGCTGAGGCGGGAGCTGGTGCGCTCAAGATCACGCACTTCCTTTAACAGTGTGCGGACTTGGCCGAGCAACATGGGCTCGTCGAGGAAGGCGGCGATCATGTCCTGGCGCTGAGTGAGCAGGTCCAGATCACGCAGGGGATGCAGCACCCAATGGCGCATCTTGCGCGCGCCCATGGGCGTGCAGGTGCGATCTAGAGCGCTCAAAAGGGTGTGCGCGCTGCCGCCACGAGCGCTGACAAGCTCCAGGTGACCCTGGCTGGCGGCGTCGATCAACACACAATCGTTGGTTTGGCCGACGCGCAGGCGTTGGATATGATCGACACTGCGGCGAAGCTGGAATTGCAGGTATTGCAGGATGCAACCAGCGGCACAGATCGCGGCGTTCATGCCGGTGCAGCCGAAGCCATCGAGAGATTGCACTTTGAAGTGCTGCGTGAGGCTGTGCTGCGCCTGATCGAGCAGGAACAGGTAGCTCTCGATGGGTTGGGCACTGCTGGGGTTGCCAAGGGCGTCGATGACCTCGCGCTGGGTTTCGCTGTAGAGAAGTTCGCTGGCTTGCAGACGCTCGAGTTCGTCAGCGAGCTCGATGGTATCTTTAAACTCGGCGACTTCGAACTCACCGGTGGTGTGATCCACATAGGCGAGGCCGAGTTTTTTGCCTTCGCGGAAAACCGCCGCGAGGTAGTTCGGACGGTTCGAGTCGAGCAAGTTAAGATCGCTGACCGTGCCCGCGCTGAGGATCTGTGACACGGCCCGCTCGACAATTTTGCCCGGTGTGGGTTCGGTCGTCTGCTCGGCGATGGCGACGCGTTTGCCACCTTTGATCAACTTTGCAATGTAACCCTGCGAACTGTGATGCGGGACACCGCACATGGGCACGCCATTGCGTTTCGTCAGGGCGACATTGAGAATGGGGGAGGCCACTTTCGCGTCCTCAAAAAAGAGTTCATAAAAGTCGCCTAGACGGAAGAACAGCAACACGTCCTCCGGCAGCTCGCGTCGGATAGCGAGATACTGCTTCATCATGGGAGTGGTGGCGGCGTCGGACATGGAGGGCGTCAAGGAGTCAAGAGTTCGCGGGGCTGGTCAAGGCGGGAGTGGGCCGTGAATCAAAGATAGATAAGTCGGCTTGGCCCCGTTTCAGCGCGCCACCTCCATGAAACGCGCCTTTTTGATTCTCACCACGCTTTTTGTCACCGCTGCTGAGGCGGCGACAAAGCCGAACATCGTGTTCATTTTGTCAGATGATCTAGGCTACACGGATGTGGCCTGCTTTGGCTCAACGTATTATGAGACACCCAACCTAGACCGTTTGGCCTCCCAGGGGATGAAGCTGACAAGCCATCATCACCATCAAAACTGTCAACCGACACGCGCAGCGCTGATGTCGGGACAGTATGCCCCACGCACCGGTGTTTACACGGTCGGCCATACGGCGCGTTTTGATTGGCAGACACGTCCGCTAAAGCCAGTGGACAATGTGACCGAGCTGCCGCTGGAGAAGGTGATCATTGCACAGAAGCTGAAAAAAGCAGGCTATGCGACGGGCATGTTTGGCAAATGGCATCTCGGTGAAAAGGGTGAGCATCATCCGGGAAAGCGTGGCTTTGACGAGGCCATCGTGAGCATGGGCAAGCACTTTGAGTTTAAGACAGATCCAAAGACGGAGTATGCCAAGGGGACCTATCTGGCGGACTTTCTCACGGATCAAGCAGTGGACTTTATCGGCCGGCACAAGGCGGAGCCTTTCTTTCTGTATCTACCCCACTATGGCGTGCATTCACCGCATCACGCGAAACCGGAATTGATCGCTAAATTCAAAGACAAGCCAGGAGTCGGTGGTCACAACAATCCAACCTATGCGGCGATGATCGCCAGTGTGGATGAAAGCGTGGGCCGAGTGATGGCAGAGCTGGAAAAACAGGGGCTTGCCGACAACACCGTGTTGATTTTTTCCTCAGACAATGGCGGCGTCGGTGGCTATGCGCGGGATGGCATTTCTGGGGGCGACATCACTGACAATGCACCGCTACGCAGCGGCAAGGGCAGTCTCTATGAAGGCGGCACACGCGTGCCATTCATCGTACGCTGGCCTGGCGTGACGAAGGCGGGCACCGTCACTGACACACCGACGATCCATGTGGATCTGTATCCGACCTTGATGGAAATTGCCTCTGCGACAGCCCCCGAGAATCAGCCGCTGGATGGTGAGAGTCTGGTGCCGCTGTTTCGCGATTCCAAGGCTGCCTTAAAGCGCGAGGCGATCTTTCAGCATTTCCCCGGTTATCTCGGTGCGGGCCAGAACACTTGGCGGACCACGCCCGTGAGCCTCATCCAGGTGGGGCCATGGAAGCTCATGGAATATTTTGAAGATCATCGCCTAGAGCTCTACAACCTCCATGAGGATGTGGGCGAGACGAAGAATCTAGCCTCTGAACAGCCAGAAAAAACCAAGGAACTTCACGCCAAAATGATCGCCTGGCGGGCAAGTGTGGGAGCTAAAATGCCGACCCCAAACACACCTGTGGCAGCGACGCCAAAGAAAGGCAAAGCCAAGGGTAAAGGAAAGGGCAAGGGCAAAGGAAAGAACCAAGCCGAATAAGACGGGCTTGCGCTCAGGGTGGAAGGCATGACAAAGTGTCGTCTCCACCCATGACTGCCTCCGCACCCACTCGTCGTCACTTCCTACAACTCGCTTCCACCGCTTTGGCCGCCTCCTTCACCGGCGTGGCCCAGGCTGCGGACAAAAAAGAGCCCTTCAAAATCTCGCTCGCTGAGTGGTCGCTGAACAAGCGTATCCTGAAGCGTCCAGGAGCTGAGCCTTTGGATCACCTCGACTTTGCGAAAACAGCGCGCGGGTTTGGGATTGATGGCGTGGAGTATGTGAATCAGATGTTCTTTGATAAAGCCACCGACGCGGCCTACCTCGGCGAGATGAAGACTCGTCAGGAGGGCGAAGGCGTGAAAGGCCTGCTCATCATGTGCGACCGTGAAGGCAACCTGGGTGATCCAGATGAAGCCAAGCGCGCGAAGACCATCGAAAACCACCTCAAGTGGCTGGATGCAGCCGCGACCTTGGGTTGCCACAGCATTCGCGTGAATGCCGCCAGCGATCCAAAACTCAGCTTTGAAGAGCAAATGAAACTGGCCGCGGATGGCCTGCATCGCCTCTCCGTCGAAGGTGACAAGCGCGGGCTTTATGTCGTGGTGGAGAATCACGGTGGCCTTTCCAGCAATGGTCTCTGGCTCACGGGCGTGATGAAAGCTGCTGATCATGAACGCGTGGGCATCTTGCCTGACTTTGGCAACTTCTACACCGACCGGAACAAAGGCGAACTCTACAACCCCTACAAAGGTCTGCGTGAATTCATGCCATGGGTGAAAAAAGGCATGAGCGCCAAGGCCTATGACTGGGACACCGGCGCCGGTAAATTTTTCACGGAAGACCGCCGTGAAGGCCGTGAGATGACCCTGGATTTCCAACGCCTGATCGACATCGTCGTGAAGGCTGGTTACAACGGCTACATCGGCATCGAATACGAAGGCGACAAACACAGTGAAATGGAAGGCATCGCCCGCACCAAGCAGGCTCTCGATGAGCTGAAGGCGATGATTGCGTAACTGCGGACATGCGGCGTCTGGATCAACTTCTCTCCTCTCTCGGCTACTGCACGCGCCGGGAGGCGGAGGCTGTGGTCAAAGGTGGCCAAGTGTCGATCAACGGCATCGTGGCCACCCGTGCAGATCAGCGAGCTGATCCACATCAGGTCACGCTGGATGGGAAACCTCTGGAGGCACCGGATGGACTGCTGGCCGTTCTGCATAAGCCGCTGGGTTACGTCTGCACTCATGCCGATGGTGAGGGTCCGACCATTTATGAGCTGCTACCCCATCGTTGGTTAGCGCGCAATCCCGCCGTGACGAGTGCAGGCCGACTGGATAAGGATACGAGTGGTTTGATCCTGATCACGGACATCGGTGCGCTGGTGCATCGCTTCACCTCACCAAAGGCGGAAGTGGAAAAAATTTACGAAGTGACCGTGGATCATGCTTTGGAGCCGAGCCTGATCGAAACCTTTGCCAGTGGCACCGTGATGCTGCGCGGTGAGGAGCGGCCCTGCCTGCCTGCGAAGCTGGTGATTCACAGCGCGACGACCGCTTCTCTAACGATCACGGAGGGCCGCTACCATCAAGTGCGGCGCATGTTTGCCAGTCAAGGCTGGCACGTGGAGGCTCTGCATCGGTCACGCTTTGGCGATTACACGCTCGGCGATCTCAAAGAGGGACAATGGCGGATTCTCGAGAAGCCGTGATGGTTTAGCCAATCTGGGCAAGAATCGACGAAGCAATCTTGTCGGCTTGGGCTTCGAGATATTCCACGTCACGACCTTCGATGAGAAGACGGATGAGGGACTCGGTGCCGGAGTAGCGGAGCAGGACACGACCATAATCGCCCAGCTTCTTCTCGGTCTCTTGGATGATTTTTTGCGCGTCTTTGAGCTCTTCCATCGGCGGCTTGGAGCGCACACGAAGATTGCGGGAGGACTGCGGGAATTTCTTCAGGCACTTGCGCAGCTGACTGAGGGGCTCGCCGGTTTCCTTCATGATCTTGAGGATTTGCAGACCTGCGATGAGTCCGTCTCCGGTCGTAGCCCAGTCGCCAAAGATGATGTGGCCGCTCTGTTCACCCCCGAAATTGAGGCCACGAGCATGCATTTCCTCCAGCACATAGCGGTCGCCGACATTCGTGCGGATGACCCGGCCACCGAGACGGGAAACGAGATCATCCAGACCATAGTTGCTCATGATGGTGACGGCCAGGCTATTCTCTTTCAGGGTGCCTTTGCGCAGCATGGACTCCGCAGCGATGGCCATGAGCTCATCTCCATCCAGAGCGATGGCTTCTTCATCACACAGCGCGATGCGATCGGCATCTCCATCATGGGCGATGCCAGCCTGAGCTTGGCTTTGACGAACAAGACGCTCCAATTCCTCACTGTGCGTGCAGCCACATTCTTCGTTGATGTTAAAACCATCGGGCTCGCTGTGAAAGACCTGCACATCAGCCCCGAGCTGCTCCAACGCCAGCGCGCTGGTGTAAGAAGAGGCACCGTGAGCATTGTCTAAGGCCACCCTCATGCCATCAAGGCGGACGCCTCCCATGCTGGCCACAGCGTGAGCGACGTAACGATCCACGGCATCCTCCATGCGGCTGACGCGGCCAATGCTGCGGCCTTCGGGACGGACAGCTTCCGCAATTTCTCCGAGCACGATTTTTTCAATCGCGATCTCGGTCTTGTCATTGAGCTTGCGGCCATTGCCGTGGACGAACTTGATGCCGTTGTCCTGGAAAGGATTGTGAGAAGCACTGACGATGACGCCAAAATCAGCGCCAGTCTGTGCGGAGAGCATGGCCACAGCGGGGGTAGGCACCATGCCTGCAAGCACGACATCCACACCCGCAGAGTTCAGCCCTGCAATGAGTGCCGACTCCAGCATTTCGCCCGAAGCGCGAGTATCACGACCGATGACGCAGCGTGGGCGTCCGCCGGAATCACCCTGTTGGCTAAGCACCGCCGCAGCGGCTTGGCCGAGACGCAGAACGAACTCGGGAGTCATGGGATGACGATTGGCCACAGCGCGGACGCCGTCGGTGCCGAAGAATTGACGCTTATCAGACATAGAGCGCGGCGTTTACTGCAAAAGAGGCTCAGTGTCAAAGGCTGGACAGCGTTCACCCCCAGCCGACGATGATCGACAGGGGGTGAGGCAAAGCCTTTCGGCACTATTTAGAAGGTATGAATGAAGAGTCCTGAGCGGAGTTTAGGCTCAAACCAGGTGCTCTTCGGAGGCATGATCTGTTCGGCATCGGAGATGGCCATGAGCTGATCCACCGTCACAGGATACATGCTGAAAGCCACGGCGTGATCGCCTGCATTGACGAGCTTTTCAAGCTCAGCGGTGCCTCGGATACCACCGATGAAGTCGATCCGCTTGCTGGTGCGTGGATCGTCGATGCCGAGCACAGGCTTCAGCAGGCGGTCCTGAAGGATGCTGACGTCGAGCAGATCGATCGGGCTTGCATCGGCGGCGGCTTTCCAGGCGAGATCATACCATTTTCCACCGAAATACATGCTGGCATGGCCCGGCAGAGTCGGGGATTTAATCTCCGTCTCAGTGACGGTGAAAATGCTGCTGACTTCGGCAAAGAAGGCGTCAGGACTGCGTCCATTCAGATCCTTCACAGCGCGGTTGTAGGGCAGAATATTCAGCTCATTGCCGGGGAAAAGGACGCAGAGGAACCAATTGTAATCTTCAGCTCCGGTGTGACTTGGATTGCGCTCACGACGCAGCTGGCTGACGCGAAAGGCACTGGCTGCACGGTGGTGACCATCGGCAATGTAGGAAGCCGGAACTTGGCTAGCAAAGAGCTGTTCCAATTGGGTGCAGGACTCGGCTGGCAGACGCCAGGACTGGTGACGGACGCCATCTGGTGCCGTGAAGTCATGATCAGCCGGCTGAGCCTGCATGTGGCCCTGGATGATGGCATCAATCTCTGGCTGACCGCGATAGGTCAGGAAAATGGGGCCAGTGTTGCCACTCAGCGCATCCACGAGACGGGTGCGATCATCCTCTTTGTCTTGGCGCGTCTTCTCGTGCTTTTTGATGACATCTTGCGCATAATCCTCCGTGTGGCAGACGCCCACAAGCCCGGTTTGACTGTGACTGCCGATCGTCTGGCGATAGAGATACAGGCTAGGAGCCGCCTCACGCACGAGCACGCCATCAGCGACCAGCTTGTCCAGGTTTTCCTTGGCCTTCGCATACACCTCTGGCGAGTAAGGATCGACAGATAAAGGCAGATCGATCTCTGCACGATCCACATGCAGGAGATTCAGCGGCTTGTCATGAGCCAGAGCATAAGACTCCTCACGATTGACGACATCATAAGGCACCGCCGCGACAGCAGCAGCATGTTGGGGGACAGGAACGAGACCTTGGAAAGAACGAAGACGCATGGGCGCGCACGTTTAACAGGCCCACGGGGAAGTCAACCCGAGGAGCGTAGAAACGACCCTAAGATTGCTTTTTTGATCTGCTTTGGCCTTTTGACGATTTGCTGCATCGGCACTAGACAGCAGTCATGTTGTTTCGAATCGCCCTTTTTCTGACTGCCTGTTTTCTTATCTCTTGCTGCACTACGGCGCGAGTGGCGGTGTCGCAACCTGTGCCACCGCGCTGGGAGAAGACGCCAGAGTGTGAAAAGGCCTCGGGGTTCGTGAGGATCGATATCTCGTTGGCGTCAAAGACGGCTCAGTTATTGACTCAAGATGGAGCCTTGCTGGCGGAGATGGACGTGTCGCCGGGCGTGCCGGGGCATGAGACGCCAAAAGGGCATTTTCGTGTGACTGAGAAGCTCCCGCTGAAGCGCTCAAACCTTTACGGACAGTATGTGAAGAAGGACACTAAGGAGGTCGTCGTCCATCGTGCCTGGGAACATCAGGGCCCAGTGCCAGAAGGCACCGAGTATCAGGGCATCGCGATGCCGTGGTGGCTGCGGCTCACGGATGACGGCGTGGGCATCCACGTCGGTGGTTTTGAGCGTGGCCAGCCGACCAGCCACGGCTGTATTCGCTGCCTGGAGGAGGCGCAAAAGGTGTTTTATGATAAGGCAGAAGTCGGCACACTTGTCTGCATCCATGAGGGGCAACACCCTGCTCCTTCACTGCTGAATGCGGCGGCAGACGCGGATTCACACACCAAAGAACGCTAATAAATGATCATTGAGGCGATGTGCCCGCATTCAAGACGGCTATCAAGGTGTGGAGGTTTTGTTTGGCCACAGGCTCGTGCTGCATGTGGAAAAAATCCGTGAGATAGAGTCGCGGTCGAGTGGCAAACTCGATGAGAATTTCACGTCGCTTGACTCGATAGACAGCTTCTTCAACCCAAGCAAACTCAAAGCGGATTTGGCGCTCGTATTCCAGAACTCGAGGCATGGGTTTGGCAAAAATGGCAAGGTCGATGTCGATCATCCACGCATCATCTGGGCCGCTGCTTGGTTGATGTCCAGAAGTGAGCATGATGAGATCGGCGACTCGCTGAGATTGTTCCGTTTTTCCTAGCAGCTCGACCGCCAGTGCAGCGCTTTGAGATTCATTGTCGCTACGCTTTGGATCATAGATGGCATCGTGTAGCCAGAGCGCGAGTTCGACTTCATCAGGAGCCTGAAGGACCCCCAACTGACGGGCGACATCACAAGCCGAGAGGCATTCATCGAGATGCTGCAAACTGTGATAAGCGCGCTGGGACTCACTGTAAGCCGTGATCAGGCGTGTATGCCATGCGTCAGGCTGGTTGATGCTTGGAAATGCTGAACACAGTCGCAGCCAGTGAGTTAGGGTAGTTCTCATTTTCAAAACAAAATATTCTTCACCAATTGAGCAACATGTAGCGGGAGTTTTCGGTGTTTGCGGATGAGGGTGACGATGGATTCTTTGCGACGACACAGGGAGAGGGCGCGACGTGGCACGAAGGCTAGGCCGAAACCGGATGCAACGAGGTTGATGATGAGATCGAAGCGATCCAGTTGAAACGGCAGACGACTCCAGGGTGGCGCTGGTGCTTGGCATAAAAAAGTCCGGGCATATGCACCAGCGCTAAGGTTACGAAAAACGTGAAAAAGAGCCTAATTCGCCTTCATTCTTCAGCGCATTGATTCTATGCCCAAAACCCCAGCACCTATTTTCCGACTCCCCAGATGAAAGTTGCTCTACCCCGTCACGTTGACGCATATACCCATGATGATGAATCGCCGAAAACTCCTCCGCCAATTCGCCGCTACGGCGGGTGCGGCTTTTAGCGCGCCGTTGTTTCCGAACATCGCTCAGGCAGCCTTGCGTAGTTCCGGAGGTGGGCCGAAGCGGGTGATCTTTTTCCTTCAAAATCAGGGATTCGATCCGAAGACCTGCATTCCGGCTGGGATGAAGAACAGTGGCTCGCTGGCCAAGGCGAAGCTGCCGGAGCCAATCGAGGCACTGGAGCCTTTCAAAGATCGCCTGCACATCATCAACGGTCTCCACGGTCTCCACACCAGCCCGTCGCACAGCGCCTTTTTCGGCGCGCTCGGTGGGTATCGCGGCGACGATGGCGCGCCGCCCCTCGGACCCACGATTGATTATGAATTGAGCAAAGTGCTGCCTCAGACGCTCATGCCTCATCTTTGCATCGGCATGGACTCGATGGAGAACATGAAGGCCAAGCCCACGGTCGCGAACCTCTCGGCCAGTGGAGCCGGGCAGCCGATCTTCATGCAGTCCAACCCGAATCACCTCTACCAGATGCTCTACGGCGGCATCTCGGATGGGGATATCCGCAAGCAGCATGAGGCTCGCTCGAGCATGTTCGACCGCATCGAGCAACTCGCCGCCGCAGATGGCCAAAGCCTGCCGATGGCGGACCAGCAGCGCTACGAGCAATACGTGAAGGGATTCCATGACATCAATGATCTGCGTGGGCGTCTCGGCGGCGTTTCCGAGCATCTGCGGAAGTTTGCGCCGAAAGTGGATGATCGCTACACCAAGCCGCAGTTCGAGACCGACTGGCACGACGTGCTGCTCGATCTCGGCATCTCAGCGCTCAAATCGGGCATCACCAGCGTGCTCACCATCGGCTCAGGCCGGGGCGAGATTTTTGGTTCGTGGAAAGGGCTCGGCGTCGAGGAGCAAGGACACAACCTGGGGCACATGGAGCAGCCGGACAATCCGATCTGGATCAAGATCCGCCAATACAACAGCCGCATGCTCGTGAAGCTGATGGAGCAGTTGGAAAGCGTGCCCGAAGGCAGCGGCACGATGATGGACAACACGCTCATCGTTTACACCAGCAACAACGCCGACAAACAACACACCGCCGGCGCGACCTGGCCAGTGATGCTGCTCGGCAACTGCGGTGGCATTTTCAAAACCGGCTGCTTCACCCAGCTCGATGGCAAACGTCCGATCAATGCGCTCTACTCGACGCTGCTGAATGTTTCCGGCGTGCCGTGCGAGCGCTTCAACCTGAGCGACAAGATGGCGGCGAAGTTCGACGCCGGCACCGGGCCGCTCAAAGAAATCCTGGTGTGATCCGTGCGCTCCTGATTGGTTTCTTCGGCCTCGCAGCCACGGTTTGTGCCCAGCACTGGCCGCAGGCGTCCGGGCCGAACCTCAATTGGAAAATCGAAGGGCCTGAGCCGCCGCTAGCGTGGTCGGTCGTGGGCGGCAAAAACATCCTCTGGCGCAAGACGCTGCCAGAGGGCGGACAAAGCGCGGTGACGATCTGGGGGGATCGCGCCTTCGTCACGACACATCGTCCGATGAATGAAACCAGCGACCGGCTGGAGCCCAACATCGTCGGCTACTGCCTCGATGCGAACACGGGCAAGATTCTCTGGACCGTCGATCTTCCCGGCACGGACCCGGTGCAGACGGCGGGCATTTTCAGCGACGGCACCGTCTTTGCGCCCATCGCCGATGGCGAGCACGTCTGGTTCTTTAACCGCTGCGGCTCGATGGGCTGCTTTGATTTCAATGGCAAGCCCGTGTGGCTCCGAGAGTTCCGCCCGCTGACTCGCCACGCGAACCGCGAATGCGAACCCATCCTCGTGGGCGACAAGATCATCACGGTCGAGGTCCGCAACCAAGAGGCTGGGATGCAAATCGAACGCCACAAGCCCGTGCCGCCGGGGATCGAGCCGCGCGATGTGTGGACCTACCTGCACGCGATCGACAAAAAGACCGGCAAAGTCGTCTGGATCGAAGAAGCGGGCACCTGCGTCCACAATACGCCCATGGTCGGGCAGTTGGCCGATGGACGCTGGGCGGTGGTGCATGGTCGCGGCGGCGGCCATGATCCTTTGGAGAAACCCTATGGCGTGAGCCTGACCCTGCTCGATTCCGGCAAGACGCACTGGAGTCGCGAAATCAATGGCGAGAGTTCCTTCAACTCGCTTTGGAATGCCAAGCAGGTGTTCTGGTTTCAAGGCTCCAACCACCTAGTGCTCGACAGTGCGACGGGCGAAGTGATGCGGACTCAAGATGTGACGGCCAAAGTGGACCTCACCGACGCGGAGACTGGCAAGCGCGAGTCGGGCGTTGCGCTGAAAGTCGGCAAGCGGATGCCACTGACGAATCAGACCAACATCGTCGCGGGTGACTGGCACTACTTCCTCGCCCACGACATCACCGCCATTGGCCGCGTGCATCTTGAAACCGGCAAGACGGAATACCTGCGCGTTCCAGCACAGTTTGTCGCCGGCCCTGAGCCAAAGCGAATCTGGGAGAAGCGTGATGCCCTTCCGAATGACACGAAGAACTCACGCGGCATCGACATCGCGACCGACAAACGCGCGAAGGGCACCGGTTGGGGCCATGTCTCCGCCGCGAGCCCGATTCTGGTCAATCGCCACCTATTCTTCCCCATCATGAACGGCACCGTTTATGTCATCGATGCGTTTGCCGAAACGCTCGATGAAAAAGCCCTCGTCGCGATCAATGACCTCGGACCCGCAGGTGAGACCTGGACGCTCGCATCGTTCAGTTACGCCAATGGCCGCCTCTGGATGCACACGATGAAAGAGGTCATATGCATTGGAATCAAATGACTGCCTTCACCGCGACCTAGCTGTGCCGCCTCACCCTACTGACATCCACTTCTTATAACCTACTGCATTTTGATTTCCCACAGATTCAGGGAGGCCAGCAGATTGAAATTAAAATAATCTGCGGGCCTCCCTGAATCTGCGGGAAGAATTTAAACCTCTCCATTTTGCCCCAGCACCCCAATGATCACCCGAGCCACAAGTTCTCCAACGACCCGCCGCGTTTCTCTCATCGCGATAACCCTCAGCACGGGTTTCATGCTGCCTGCTCTGGCTGCGGACACCTACACGCCGGGCCAACCCGTTCAGGCGAAGTTCAAAGACCTCGCGCTGCCCTTCCTCGAACAACACTGCTTCGACTGCCACGACAACGACACGCAAAAGGGCGATCTGAACCTCAGCGAACTCACCGCGGTGGATGAGACCAACGCCGCGACTTGGAAGTCCGTGTGGGCACAGATCGCGCTGGAGGAAATGCCGCCCAAGAAGAAGACTCAGCCTCCGGTCATCGACCGCTTGCACGTCTCGGATTGGATCATCGGTGAGTTGCAGACCGCCATGAAGGACAAGGGCGGCTTCCAGGCGCACAAGGACCCGAAAAAGGCCAACTTCGTCGATCACGACCTGCTCTTTGGCAAACTGCCCGACGGCATCCGACTCACGCCGACCTCCTCACCCGCACGCATCTGGCGAGTGACGCCCCAGGAGCACATCACGCGACTCAATGAGCTGATCAACACCGAACCCAAATACGATCCCGCAAACCCCGGCCTCCGCACCCACGGCGATGCGGTGCCCACGAACCACGGCGGCGAATTGAAGCTCTATTTTGGCGTGGATAACATCCTCAGCGTTGTCGGCGGCACCGTGGCCTATGCGACCGCTGTGAAAAGCGTGCCTGTCGTGCTGTCCTCGGCTCGCAAGACCGGATTGAAGAACTATCCCGACTTCTACACGGTCAACAGCGCCGAGGCCACACAGATCCTCGGCAAGGCCGAAGACATCCTGCAATTCATGGCCTACGGCCCGCTCAGTCTCGTCGGCATGAAGGAACAAATCACCGACGACCCCAAAACCTACGACAAGGTCAAGCCTCCGGGTGATCTGCGCGGACTGCCCACCGCCATTGTTTACAGCACGAAAGTCCTCCGCCCGCTGACTCCCGTTTACGACTTGATGAAGGCACCTGACGTCACCGACGAGAGGCTGCGTGCCGCGGTGGACTACCTTTTTGAAGCCCTCACCTTCCGCCCGCCGAACAAAGTGGAGTCCGACAGCTACCTCCAAGTCGTCAAAGACAGCATTGCCAAGGTCGGCAAGGAAGACGGCGTCTTCATGGGCCTCTCGTCCATTTTTCTCGATCGCGATGCCTTGTTCCGCCCGGAGCTGGTGGAGAATGGCAAGCCTGACGAGCACGGTCGCGTGATGCTGCAGGATTGGGAGCTGGGACTGGCCGTGAACCACGCGCTGCGCTACCTCAAGCCCGACGAACCTTTGCGCCAAGCGATCATCGAAGGCCGCATGAAGACGCGTGAAGACGTGCAGCGCGAGGTCACCCGCATGCTCGCCGACGACAGCATCCGCAAGCCACGCACCCTGCAGTTCTTCCGCGACTACTTCGATTACGATTTGGCGGGCTACATCTGCAAAGATGCCAAAGCGCTGGCCGCGACCGGCGTCTCCAATCGCGGCACCAGCCACTACACAGCCATGTTCGACGCCACAGCCAGCACGGACCGCCTCATCGAGCTGATCCTGCAAGAAGACAAAGACGTCCTCAAGGAGCTGCTAACCACGCAGCGCGTGGTCGCGACCCGAGCAGACGCCACCTACTTCGGCAAGCAACGCACCCAAGAAGAACAGGCTGCCGCCAAGGCGACCAAGCAGGCCGCCGACGCCCAACAAGCCAAGCAGCAAGCGAAGGAGCAGGAGGTGAGGCTCCAGGAGATCAAGGCGCTCAAGACTGAGATCGCCGCCTTGGAAGCCCAGTTAAAGAATAACCCTGGAGATCAGGCACCTAAGCGTTCCCTCGTTCGCCAAAAAAAGCTGCTGGCCGCAGCCGAGAAGACCAACGACAACACGAAGAAGGCGCGCAAGCAAGGTGGCGAAAACATGGACGTCGCCCAGGCCGCACTCGAAGGCCCCGCCACCCAAGCCCGCGTCAGCCGCCCCTCCTTTGGCACTGGCTCCATGAAGCCCGAGCGCATCCTAGCCACCGCCCCTGAAGGCCAGCGCCTCGGCATTTTGACCCATCCCGCCTGGCTCGTCTCGCAATCCGATGCCATGGACAACCACGCCATCCATCGCGGCATCTGGATTCGCGAGCGCTTGCTCGGCGGCGGCATTCCTGATGTGCCCATCACCGTCGATGCCCAACTCCCGGCCGAACCGGAGAACACCCTCCGCGAGCGCATGCGTGTGACGAAGGCGGATTACTGCTGGACCTGCCACCAGAAGATGGACCCACTCGGACTGCCCTTCGAGATGTATAACCACGCCGGCCTCTTCCGCACCACCGAGCTGGGCAAGCCCGTCAACACCACCGGAGAGATCATCGACAGCGGCGATCCCACTCTCGACGGCCCCGTCGCCAACGCGCTCGAGATGATCACCAAACTCGCCAATAGCCAACGCGTCGAGCAAGTCTTCGTCCGCCACGCCTTCCGCTTCTGGATAGGCCGCAACGAAACCCTCAACGACGCCCCCGTCCTCCAAGCCGCCCACGCCGCCTACCGCAACAACGGCGGCAGCATGAAGGCGCTGATCACTTCGCTGCTCACCAGCGATGCCTTCCTGTATCGCAAAGTGGAACGTGCAGTGAACAAAACAGACGCGCGGGTGAAATAGACATTCATTCCGGAACGCAGCACGATATCACAAAGTCCTGCGGCCGCTCGATCAGTCACCAATGCAGAGGTAGAACTCTCGCTTCTTCACCATGAAGTCCACGTTGATCAAGGTGCTCTCTTGCATGGCCTTTAACCTTCAAACGGAAAAAGAAGATAGTCGAATTGCGCCAGGGTTTGGTTTCACAAGGCTTCTTCGACTCGAAGCGGCTGTGTCTTGGGTGACACCGCCCAAGAGGCAAGCAACCTTGTGGAATCAATGACATATGCAAATCGGCGGTCCGCTGTTCCTGAATCTAGGTTTAAGATAAGTCAACTTACCTTAAGTCCTGGATTAGCGCTAAAGACCTTCTCAGCTGTGCTTATTTGGTTTCTCCGAAAAGAATATTCTCCACGAAATTAGCGACGTGTGCAGGCAGCTTTCGGTGTTTGCGGGTTAGGGCGACGATTTCGCGCTCGAAAGAATCGCTCATGGGAAGGGTGACGATAGATTCTTTGCGGCGATACAGGGCAAGGGCGCGACGTGGCACAAAGGCTAGGCCAAAACCGGATGCAACGAGGTTGATAATGAGATCGAAGCTATCCAGTTCCATGGCGGGCTGGACGACAAGCTGCTGACGTTTCATCCAATGGCGCAGAGATTTTCCTGTTTCGGTTTCAGCGTTGATCATCAGCCAGGGCTGATTGTGAAGCCAAGTTATCAGGCGAACAGCGCTTTTCATAGGTGCCTTGGTTGCTAGGGCAGCGGGTGCAATCAATTCAAAACGATCTTTAAAACGATGCGTGATCTTCACCGAGTCTGGCAGTGGTGTGGGCGGACAGAGTACTCCGACGTCGATCTCGTTGGCCTCTAGAGCGGTGAAAATGCTGCTGCTGGGATTGTAGCTGACACGGCAGACGACCTCGGGATGGCGCTGGTGGTTGGCATGAAAAAGTCCGGGCATGTGAGCCATGGCTAAGGTGCGGGAGACGCTCACACGAACGACTGGCTTCGCCGCTCCAAAGGCCGCGTGCAGTCCGTCCAGCGTGGCTGCGACTCCACCAATCAACCGAGCAGCCTCAGCGGCGAGATACTTTCCTGCCTCAGTCACTTCGACAGAGCGTGTCGTGCGGTTGATCAGGTTCAGCCCGAGCCTATGTTCCAGTGTTTGCATCTGACGCGTCAGAGCACTGGGAGAAAGCCCGGCTTCTCGAGCGGCTCGTGTAAAGCTGCGATGCTTCACCACGAGATGAAACAAGTGTAGTGCGTGCAGATCGAATGGTTTCGTGGCGATGTATTCTTGCATTATTGACAACAATACCTGCATTTAATGCATTTCACGCAATTCTTTAGCCGTGCGATGTCTGGGCCTCAATCAACCCAAACAATCTTATGGCTGAAATCCAAAACCGACTTCCACAAAACATTCCTGGCCGTTTCTTCGTCGATGATAGCTGCATCGACTGCGACCTCTGCCGAGAAAACACACCTGACTTCTTTCGCCGTGATGACGACATCGGCCAAAGCTTTGTCTTCCGCCAACCCGAAACGCCTGAAGAAATCCAGCAGTGCTTAGACGCGCTCGATGGTTGCCCGACGAACTCGATTGGGGAGGTTTAACTTCGTATGGAATCGCTGTTTCGGCGCGTATGAAGCTTCCCCCCGATGATTGTGAACTCTTGTTATTTAATCTTTGCCGGCCTCTGTCTGGGAGTGTCGACCATTGTTGCGGCTCCTGCTTGGAAAGACGCTGAGAGCGTGTTGAAAGCGCGGTGCTACGAATGTCATAATGACAAAAAAATGAAGGGAGATGTCGATCTCCAGCAGTTCGCGGCTGATCCGCAGATTGCAAAGCAGTTTGAGGTGTGGATCAAGGTCAAGGACACCGTTGAAAGCGGCGACATGCCACCGCCGAAAGCCCACCAAATGAGCGATCAGGAACACGGCGCCTTACTCGGTTGGGTCAGTGGTGAGCTGGATCATCTGGCACAGTCGCAATCAGGCGATCCAGGGCCCGTGACGATGCGTCGTTTGACCAATGCCGAGTATGACAATACGATTCGTGATCTCACTGGACGAAGCTACGGCCTAGCGGATGAGTTCCAAACCGATGGCGGTGGAGGTGAAGGTTTCACGAACACGGGTGATGTGCTTTTCATGAGCCCGGCAGCCATTGATAAATATTTCAATGCCGCACGAAAGCTGGCGGACTATGCCACGATCATGCCGGGAACAGGCATTGTTTTCAACCCACAGCGCATCGGCCTGCGCGGCGTGGAACAGTTGAAAGCGCAGGCGCAGCAGGGACTCTATGTTTGGTATCAGCAGAAAGCGGCACCCCATCTGCCCAAAGATGACGAGCCGATGCGTGAAGCCGATTACATGCTGGCCTGCTGGATGCATAAGCAGACCCAGACTCCGCTGGATCAGTTGGCCAAGGACATGAAGCTGAGCATTCATTTCCTGAACAATTGGTGGAATCTCGTCAACAGCACGGAACCAAAGAGTCGTTTTCTTGATCTGACTCGTGTCGCGTGGCGGGAACTACCGGCAGATGAAAAAACGGCCCGAGAGCGCATCCAAGGCATCGAGGCAGATCTACACTCTTGGAATAATCCCAAACATCCCGGCAGCGGCGTTCAACGCCAGCAACAAGACAGCGACGGCATCCGCCCCTATAACATGCAGACGGCTGTGAAAGATAAGTCACATGTTTATCTCTGCATTGGTGACACCGGAGATGGCAACAAAGGCGACATCGCTCTAGTGACTTACATTGAGGTCAGTATCGGTAAGAAAAAAGAAAACTACTTCCATTGGCTCAATAGGTCGCTCGATGAAAAGCGTAAGCTCGTTGCGAGCAATCCACCGCCGCCAAATCTTGATCTTCTCAAGGCGCGGATCGCCGAGCTGGAAAAAATTCGCGCCATCTATGGCAAGCATCCTCAGGGACGTCAGATCGAGCCCCACGTGATCGGACTTGCAGCGCCGACCGTTGTCACGATCCCCATGCCTGAAGGCGCGCATTGGCTAAAAATCGAGTCCAGACTCGACCTGCAAAACCCAGAGGCGGAAGAAGCAACCATTCAATGGGCCATCTCTACCGATAAACCGCGCGACGTGACCAAGATTATGCCCGGTGTGCTGACCATCTGGAAACGCGCCACGAAGAAGTCCGGCGAGACCATGAACGACTTCAACAAAATGAAGGTAGCCTTTCCAGATATGTTTGAGCGTCGGCTCGAAGAAGTGGCGGGTAATCTTTTCCGCAACGGCAAGCCAGGCATCAGTGTGTATTATTTTAGTGATGAACAGCTCGGTCAATTGCTCGGCCAAAAAGACCGCTGGAAGCTTGAGGAGATGAAGAAGGACTGGAGTTTGGCCGGCAATCCCAATTTGAAGCCTGACCAGCAGAAGCAGTTCGATGGCTCCATTCTCTGGCATCTGCAGCAGTTTGCCAAACGCGCTTGGCGCAGACCGATCACTGAGGAAGAGTCCCAGAAGTTAAATTCCCTGTATTTTGCCAGCCGCGCCAAAGAACTGGACCGTGAATCTGCAGCACGCGAAGTGCTGGTGCGCATCCTCGTCTCGCCCCATTTCCTTTTCAAAGCAGAGACACTTCCGCTCGCACAGACGGAACCTGGAGACGTGAAGCTCAACGCGTTTGAGTTGGCGTCGCGCCTGAGTTACTTTCTGTGGGCTTCCATGCCCGATTGGGAACTGCGCAAAGTCGCTGAAGATGGCACACTCACCCAGCCTGAAGTGCTGGCGGCACAGACAAAACGAATGCTCCGTGATCCCAAAGCTAGCGCCATGGCAAAAGAGTTCGCGGGTCAGTGGTTGAAGTTCAGTGGCTTTGATGAAAAGAGCAGCGTCGATGAAAAGGCGTTCCCGCAGTTCACTCCCGAACTGCGTGCGGACATGCAGCATGAGATCGAAGAGTTTTTCACGCATCTCGTACAAGAGGATCGCAGCGTCTCCGACATCATCATGGGCGACTACAGTTTCATGAATGAGCGACTCGGCTGGCACTACGGAGTACCAAACATTGTCGGAAATCAATTCCGCGAAGTCAAAGTCGGACAGCATCATCGTGGCGGACTCTTGGGAATGGGCGCTATCTTGACGAAAACCTCACGTCCTAGCCGCACCAGCCCGGTGCTACGAGGCGATTATTTGTATCAAGTCGTGCTTGGCTTCAGTTCGCCACCACCACCGCCCAATGTGCCTGAGCTTAAGGAAGCCAGCAAACCTGCCAGCCTGCGTGAAGCACTCATGCAGCATCGTGCCGATCAGGCCTGTGCGGTTTGTCACGATCGCATCGACCCGCTTGGCTTTGCTTTGGAGCGCTTTGATCCCATCGGTCGCTTCCGCGCTGAAGCGGACATTGATGACACAGGCGAGCTGAAAGACGGCACCAAATTCCAAGGTCTTGACGGCCTGCGCACCTATCTTAAAAAGAACGAACCGAACTTCACTGCGCAATTCAGCCGCAAGCTTCTTGGCTACTCGCTGGGCCGGCAAACATTGCCGAGCGACAAAGCGCTGATCGCGCAGATGCAGGATTCACTGGCAAAGAACAATGGCAAGTTTTCCGCCGCCGTTCTCACCATCATTCGAAGTCGCCAGTTTCTCAATCGCCGAGGTGAACCCGCGGTCGCGGGGAATTAACAGAGCCACAAAGTTGAGCCGAAGCGCCGTAAAGACTTGGAATTGTCGCCAATCAGGGTGCATTAGGGAGCATAGAAATTCCCTCAATGTCTGCCACTCCGATTCAATTCTTTAACCGTCTCTCTCAACAGCTGGAAACAGAAGCTGTTTATGGCGAGGGGCCGCTGCGCTTTGTTTATGAAAACCCGCTGGGTAGGATTGCTCTTCATGCGCTGGTGAAACGGGCGATTTTTTCTCTCTGGTATGGATCGCGCATGGACTCGGCAGCAAGTGCCAAACGGGTGCAGCCGTTTATTGATCAATTCGGTGTCGATACCTCTGAGTTTGCCGACCCCGTGGTTAGCTTTGGGAGCTTTAATGAGTTTTTTTATCGTAAGCTGAAGCCTGAAGCGCGGCCCATCGCGCCAGAAGAAAAGGCGGTGATTTTGCCTGCGGATGGCCGGCATCTGGTCATTCCAGATGTATCTCAGTGCACTGATTTTATGGTCAAAGGGGTGCGCTTTGATGTGGCGAGGCTCGTGGCTGACTCTGGACTGGCGCAGCGCTACCGAAAAGGCAGCATGCTGATCTCTCGGCTGTGTCCGACGGATTATCATCGCTTTCATTTCCCCTCTGGAGGGATCGCTGAGTCACCGAGATTGATCAACGGGCCGCTCTATTCCGTGAGCCCGATTGCACTGATGAAGCGTCCGTCGATCTTCTGGGAAAACAAGCGTTACGTGACACGAGTACGTACGCAGGCAGTGGGTGAGATTGTGTTTCTCGAAGTAGGTGCCACCTGCGTGGGTAGCGTGGTTCACACTTCCACTCCAGGCCAGTTTTACCACAAGGGAGACGAAAAGGGCTACTTCCGCTTTGGCGGCTCCAGCGTGATCACACTCTTTGAACCAGGTCGAATCAAGTTCAGCGATGATCTTTTGGAGCACAGTGCCGCTGGCCGTGAAGTCTATGCAAGGATGGGTGATCTGGCTGGTTGGGCAGCGTAATGGGCGGCTAGGACAGGCAATGGAGTCGTTCAGAGTCCGTGAGAGCGCGCCATTTTCCTGGCTCTAGATTTTCAGGCAAGGTGAGACTGCCAATGCTCTCGCGATGCAGACTGCTGACTAGGCAGCCAACGCGACCCAACATACGTTTGATCTGATGATGTCTGCCTTCATGCAGAGTGATCCTCGCACGCTTTTCGGCCAGAATTTCCAAACCTGCAGGCAGGGTGGTGATGTCTTCAGTGGCAAAGTAGATGCCTTGAGCAAAGGTGGCTACAGCTTCATGCGGGATCGCTTGCAGGGTCTCGACAAGATAGACTTTTGACACCTTTGATTCGGCGTTCATGAACTGTTTGGACCAGCGCCCATCATTGGTCAGCAGCAACAGACCGGTGGAGGCTCGGTCGAGCCGTCCGGCGATGTGCAGTGTGTGTTTATCGGGATTATCAATGAGATCGATCACGGTCTGGTGCTCCGCATCCACCGTGGCACTTAGGACACCTGCTGGCTTGTGCAGCATGAGGTAAAGCGCACGTTCAGCGTTCTGAATGATCTCATCCCCAAGTTGCACCTGCATGAAGCGGTCCACAGGATATTGATTCTCTGCGCAAACGATGTCGTCCACCTTCACCTGCTGAGCCGCGATGAGTCGATGCGCCTCACGGCGCCCTAGCGAGCGGTGTTTAGCGATGAGGCGGTCCAGTTTCATGCCGCACTTTGGCCTGCATCCTTCACTTCTCAATGCTTGCGTGCAGCGGCAGTGCCTAGTATGGCGCAGCATGTCCCTTTTCTCTTCTGAAGCCGAGCGTCTGGCTGAATTCCCGATTGCTCAAGAAAGTATCTTTCTAGCCCATGCGGGTGTTACAATCCTGCCACAGCGCGTCACCAAAGTGATGCAGGACTACCTCCAAGAAGCCTGCCTGCGGATGCAGGAGTATCCTGAGGCCTGGAAGGCCACGAATGAAACGCGGGCCGTAGCAGCCAAGATGATCGGGGCTAAAGCCAGTGAAATTTCTCTTCTAGGACCCACATCACTCGGTCTGAGTCTGGTCGCTAACGGGCTGGACTGGCAGCCAGGAGATGAGGTGGTTTGTTACCAGGACGATTACCCTGCCAATGTTTATCCATGGACTGATCTGGTGCGCCGAGGTGTCGTTGTTCGTCTGCTAAAACCCGCCTTGCCTGGGGCCATCACGCCTGAGCTTGTCGAGGCTGCGCTGACGCCTAAAACAAAGCTTGTGGCACTGGCGTCTTGTCATTTCCTGAGCGGTTATCGGATCGAGATCGATGTCATTGGTCAGATGCTACGTGCACGTGGGGTGCTGTTTTGCTTGGATGCCATTCAAACTCTGGGGGCTTTTGAAACGCGGGTGGATCACGTGGATTTTCTCAGTGCCGATTCCCACAAATGGATGCTCGGCCCGATGGCAGCGGGCATTGTTTATGTTCGAGAAGAAGTCCAGGAGCGGCTGCGCCCCACGCTACTCGGATCATGGAATGTGCAGAGTCCAAATTTCATCGCTCAGCCAGAAATCGCCTTTGAACGTGGCGGCCGTCGGTATGAGCCAGGAGTGCTCAATATCGTCGGTATTCTGGGTATGAAGGCAGGGTTGGAGTTGCTCCTGGAGAAAGGTATTCCGCAGGTCAGCGAGCAGTTACTGCGACTGAAAGCCAGACTGGTGGCAGGATTAGAGCCGCTAGGCTTCCGCTTCCTCGGACCTGCGACAGGGCCAAACGCTTCAGGCATTAGTACGGCGTATCGTCTGCCGGGGACAGGTCCTGGGGAGGACAAGGTTTACGAGCATCTTACGGCCCAGCGCATCAGTCCATCTTTGCGCTATGATCGCGCAGGGCGGGCTCATTTGCGCTTCAGTCCGCATTTCTATAACACGGAAGCCGAGATGGATCGTGTGATCGAGCAGATTGCGGCTTGTCCCTGAAAAGCTCATCTTGCCAGCAGCGTGCTGTGTCACTAGTCTCGGGCACCCATGAAAAGATTGCTTCTCTCTCCTCTGTTGTGTCTAGCCGCTTTTGCCGCCGAGCCAGTGCCTGAATTCCAAGGCAGTTTGGAAAAATTAGATCCTGCCTTGGATACGTTGCTGGATCCAACGACCAAAATCGAGGTACTAGCATCTGGCTTCAATTGGTCTGAGGGACCCGTATGGAAAGATGGGCAGATTCTCTTTTCAGACGTGCCAGAGAATACCGTCTTTGGCTGGAAGGAAGGCGACACCGCCGCGACGGTTAGCCTGAAGCCAAGTGGCAGCCTGAGTGAAGAAGGTCAGGGCTCCAACGGCCTAGCCAAAGATGCCGCAGGGAATTTGATTCTTTGCCAACATGGCGAGCGCCGCGTGGCTCGACTTGAAAAAGACGGCAGTTTCACCTCACTGGCTGACAAGTTTGAAGGCAAGCGTTTCAACAGTCCTAACGATCTGGTGATCGACGCCAAGGGTGCCGTTTTTTTCACCGATCCTCCTTATGGATTAAAGAAAGGCACTGCGCCCGACGCGCCCTATCACGGGGTTTACCGACTTGGCTCCGATGGCAAGCTCAGCCTCATCATTGAAGACATCAAGTGGCCGAATGGCATCGCTTTGAACCCAGATCAAAGCGTGCTGTATGTGGCCGTTTCAGATAAGGATGACCCACGCGTCATGGCCTATGATTTGCAGGCAGATGGCAGCGTGAAGAAGGGACGTGTGTTGTTTGCAGCCAAGTCCCTGAAGTCACCCGAGCGTAAAGGTGGCTGTGATGGCATGAAGGTGGATACACAAGGCAACATCTGGACCACGGGCCCTGGTGGCGTGCTGATCTTAAACAAGGAAGGCAAGCATCTCGGCACAATCCTGACCGGCCAGGCCACGGCAAACTGCGCCTGGGGCGGTGATGACAAAGGCACACTTTACATCACAGCCGATATGTTTCTCCTGCGAGTGAAAACCAAAGTCAAAGGGCTGTAATTTTTGCCTCATGCAGGCGGCTCAATCCCATAAGCCGAAGATGAACTGGCGGGTGACTGGTTGGCTGCTTGCTGCTTTTTTGACCTGCACATTCAGCCTGCCAGCGCGGGAAGTTCAGTCTCATGGTCTGCTCTTTGAAAAGTGGCTGCGAGACACTTTCTTTGGCGGCTATGTGCCGAAGGGATACACACAAAAGTGGGACATTCCAGCCGAGGTGAATACTCATCATGGGCACATTCCAGTCAACCCGAAGGCCACAAAATACGGTACGCCCATTGGTCTGGGAGATGCCCTGCGGCAGTTTGAAATTCAAGAGCCTTTTCTTTTGATCGTTGGTTTCTGGGAGCAGGTGACTCTAGAAGAAAAACGCTGGGTCAATGTCCAAGCGTTGCGGGTCGAGCCTGCCGCCTGGCGGAAGTTGTGGGGCGATCTCACGCGGGCAGATCTCGATCGGCTCATTGCAGTCATTAAAGATCCATCCCTTAGCCTTGCCCAGGCTCGTGAGCGAGTTCAGAGGATGAAAGAAGAGGCGCGCTATGCCAACTCGGTGATCGAGCTGAATCCTAAGATCGACGGCAGCCAGCGTCGTTTGCAATGCAGCCTGCGGTTTAGTGCCTTCTTTGATCATCTGGCTCCGAACGCCAGTCGTGAACGGCAATCCACGCCAAAGGTTTTCGAAGTGCCTGTTCCTGCTCAGTTTGATTCAGCACCTCGGGTCATCACCCCTGAGAAATAGCTCTCAAGCAACAACCACGTCTGCCTGCTGTGCTGGCCCGTTCGGTGGTGATGCGGGCGGATTGAGGAAGGACATGGAGAAGCGTTTAAACAAGGAACATGAAGAGACATACAGGAAGCCCAAAAAGAAGAGTCCCAAGAACGGTAGTGAACCCCAATCATGCCGTCCATAGGCCAGCCAGATGAGATAGGCAAAGTAACCGACTAGGGCTAGCTCGATCCATAAACAAATCGATTTGCTAGCCTTGTAGTGGAACGATTTTTTGGCGGCCTTCGAGCGATCGACAACGCCGTATTTGGGCGTGCGCACAAACTCAGATTCCTTTCCGAGCATGGCCTCAATGACGGCTTTGCCGTTGTTGATCGACATTCCGATGCCCAGAGCCATGAAGAGTGGAATGTAGGGAACGGTTTTGAGCCAACCCCAGCGACTCTGCGCCCCTTGAGCGGTGAGATAAAATGCAATCACGGTAATCGTCGCAAAGAAGAAGACTGGTAGATCCACGAAGACCGCCTTTTGCCAGGAATGGCTGGGCAGAAAATCCACGGGATACATCAGCACCAGTGAACCAAGTGTGAGTAAATTGGCAAAATTGGCTCCGAGATGAGCCGTCGCTTCCAACTTTGTGTGAAGCGGTGCTTGGCTGCGCCAGACACTGCCAAGCATTTTTTTGCACACCTGAATGGAGCCCTTGGTCCAGCGGTGCTGCTGAGATTTGAAACCGTCCATGTCCGGCGGCAGCTCGGCAGAGACCACGAGGTCATTGAGATACACAAACTTCCAGCTCTTCAACTGAGCGCGGTAGGTCAGGTCTAGGTCTTCCGTGAGAGTATCATGCCGCCAGCCACCTGCGTCGTCGATGGTACTGCGGCGCCAAAGGCCAGCAGTACCGTTGAAATTACAAAACTCACCCCAGCGGCTGCGAGATGTTTGTTCCAGCATTAAGTGACCATCTAGCAAGATAGCTTGCAGCCGAGTCAGGAGAGAAAAGGTGCGATTTCGATGTCCCCAACGTGCCTGGACAATTCCCACTTGTGGATCGGTAAAATAGTGGATCGTGCGCTGAAGATAATCTGGTTCAGGAGTGAAGTCCGCATCAAAAATGCAAATGAATTCCCCTTTCACCGTAGCCATACCGGCATCCATGGCACCGGCCTTAAAGCCAATGCGATTTTGACGGTGGCGATACTCCACATCGAATCCTGCCTGCCGCAAGTTCTCCGCGTGGGCCTCGCAGATGTCCGTGGTTTCGTCCGTCGAATCGTCGAGGAACTGGATTTGCAGTCGATCCTTCGGGTACTCCAGTGCGCCAACTGCGTTGATGAGTGGGTCCATGACATCCGCCTCATTGTAAATCGGCAGCTGAATCGTCACAAAAGGCAGCTCGGTGAATTTGCCGGCAGCCACTGGGGGTGTTTTGCGATGCCTCCAGTAACCGTACAGCACCTTGACTTTGTGCGCCCCAAAGGCGGACAAACCGACGGATACAAGGATGTAGCTGGTGAACCAGAGAAGCGTTTCCCACCGAATCATAGGAGCCCCAGAGTCGGGGCAGACCAATCAATGCCACGGGCGTAGCGTCAAGTGGCAATGCAGGCTCAAACAACTGTTAATAGACAGCACAGGTTGAAAGCTTTAGACGGCCTGCCCCGTCCAGATTAAACGTCGTGGCTCGTTCTTTACCCACTTTGAGAATCAATCCGGTGATTGGTTACTCCTTCATTCAGACTCAATTTTATGATTCAGAGGGATTGCTGCGTCGGATTGAAAAAAGGTCTGTGTCCTTGAGTCCCCTTTCTTATGGTGCCAAGCGCATTTGCACAGAACTGCTACTTGGCGCTTTGAATCTGTTTCAGAGGCGTGGTCTGCGGCTGCAAAAGGATTTAATTCTATCAAATAAGTTACCTTGGTTATAAGTGAACATTAAACGCTTTTTCTAAGTTTACATTTTTAGAAATTGCGGTACTGCTGCTGCTCAAAAAAGAAGTCTCCACAGACCTCATTAGGCACCCACTAGCTCTCATGAAAAACACCGTATTCATTCAATCACGATCCACGGGGAGGCTGCAGGCAGCGTTCTCTTTCTGTCGCCACGGGCTCTTGGCCCTCTGCGCTGCAACGGCCATTTCACTTCAAGCAGGTGAGTCGAACGAAAGGGTCACCATGGGCGGCACCGTTGTGTTGGGCTCAAGCAATTTCGGACCCAGTGCCAACTGCCCGACCCCTTTGACCGCCACGACAGTCATCAATGGATATGTATCGCCGAATGTTACGTCTTACACAGTAAATACGAATGAAATTATAACCAATCTGGATCAGATCGGCTTCACCCTGGCCGAAGGCCATCAGATCACAGGCGTTAACGTCTTGGTCACTAATTACAGCGCACCAGCTGGCAACACCTCGGTTGGGCTAAATGTGCGTCTTGTACAGGGAATGGTGGACATTTTGAATCAACCTTTCACTGGCAACACGGATGTCGATGGATCCGATTTTCCACTGGTGACTTCACCTGTTGGCGGTTTTGCTTTGCAGGTCACAGCGCCTACCGGTATTCAAAACGAAGCCGAAGCTACCACCGGCAGCGCCTCGTACGTCATCACCCTGACGATCTCCAATCTAAGAGTGCCCATCACTGAGTTGGCGGGCGACTACATTGGCCTGGTGCAGTCAAATCTTAGAGTAGCACAAGCCAGCCGGATCGCCCAGATCGTGAATCCACCCCCTAGCGAATTTAAGTCGATCCCGAATGAGGCGCTGAATGCACGGCTACAAATGAAAGTCACGTCAACAGGAGCCGTCTCAGGAAGGATGACCTTTGGCCCGACAGCGATTCCGTTCAAGAGTTCTTTTGTTGTTACGACTGGCACCACCCTGCCTAAATTAGTGATCCCGATCCCAGCTTACAACCGCTCCTTGGTCCTGAACTTTCAAACGGGTGAAAGAGCTGGCTACATTGATGGGTCGCTCGTGCAGCAAGGAATGGGAGAAGGTGACCTGTGGGACGATGAAGAGGGTGTTCAAGGCTGGAAAAACACCTGGTCTAGGACCAAGCTGCCGGGCAATGAGATCACTTCATACAAGACCTTTTCTATTGGCAATTCCTTTCGGATAATTGGTCCTGCAGTGCGCACGGAGAGTTTTTTTGAGTCTGAGGACTACCCGCGCGGTACCAGTTTTGGTTGGGTTAAAGAAAGTGCGGCGCTGGGCAGCTATCAGTCTGCGGGCACACTCGCTGATGGCGAGAAATTCACTAGCACCGGTTTTTACGGACCGAGGGGTGATTTCTTGATCTACCAATACCTCTACGCTTCCCGTGGCAGAGGCTCACTCGTTGGCATCGCCCAGCTGCGCCAGCAAGATATTGTTGTTACTCCCAACCTTACTCCAGTGCCAACGAGATATCCAACCATACAGGGACAAGTGCTGTGGCTGAAGCAGCCTTCCCCTCCGGTCGTCACCTCAGTGGCGGGTTCTGGTCCCCCGAAAAAGTATGGTAGCCCGACACCGCGCCGCTCCACCACGACGATGGACCCACTCTACCCTAACGGTTTCCGATTGGGCTTCATGCTCAATGGGAGCGCGTACAGAATACCAACAGCGGGTGAGGTGCTCAATGTGAATGGAAATCGGGTAAGTGGCCTACTGAATGGAATCGAAACAGGCATCAATTTTCATGATGATGAAAAGTCCGGCGTAAGCTTTGGCACCAGGCTGACTATCAGATCTCAGGGTGCCGCAAGCACCGGGAGTTCCATGACTGCTAATGCGGGCACTTACATGGGGAATTTCGGCAGTTCCTACAATAATCTGGTCATTTCATGCAACACAGCCACGGGTCTCTTTAGCGGCCGCTTCCAAGCAAGACCACCGCTGCGCACAATCACGTTTCAAGGTATTTTTGTTTACAATGGTGAGGGTAGTTCCTGTGCAGGACTCGGCTTCTTCATTGGCAATCGCTTCACGTTAGCCGATATGAGTACACTGATCATGACTCCCCAGAGAAACAGTGGGAACGTGTATATCGGTAACATCAATGATGGATAAAGGCCCACACCCTTCCAGGAGGCGTCTCTCACGCCTCATGATTTCCCCCAAGCACCACCCTTCCACTCTACTTTTTCATGATTCGCACACTCACAATTTCTCTCCTTCTTTCTGTTAGCGCTGGTATTACTGCATACGGAGGCACACCCGTGGCCCCTGCTGCGGTAACGCCTGTGCCGGCCTCTGATGCAAGCCTGCTAGACACCGTCGGTGCCACACTGGAAGCTGGCTACGACAGCCGCTATTACCATCGCGGTCTCTGGCTGGCAGATAACATGGCCTGGGCCGGTCTCAACGTTCAAGTCCCCCTCTCTGAAAAGCTCTCCCTTGGCTTCAGTGCCTTCTACACCAGCACGGTGCAGACCCTGATCCCCAATGGACTCGGTGGTGACACAGAGCTGAACTACTCCGAACTGGATCTCAGCACCTCACTCACATATGACCTCGGTTTTGCCAAAGCAGGCCTCGTTTATACCCATTATGAGTATTTTGACACCTTCTCCGGCAGCGCTGGCGGGACTTCTTGGGGCGACGGCGACGGCGCTGTCCGTGGCGCGAATGAAGTCGGTCTGACTCTGGCTAAGACGGTGGGTCCGGTGAATCTCTACGCAGGCTTTTACTACGACTTCACCATCGGCGGCTCCTACTTTGAAGTGGGTGCGGATATGCCTTATAAAGTGACGTCCTGGATGAGCGTGGTGCCTGCCATCAAGATGGGCTACGGTTTGGATTACTACACCAATGGCCAGATCCCTGCTGGTGCTCCTATTTCTGCGCCTTCCAGCGGATTCACCCACATCCTCCCATCTCTGTCGGTGCCCATTAAGTTGACACCAACAACGTTCATCACGCCTTACATCGCCTACAACATCTCTCTGGGTGCCCGCCACGGGCTCAACCGTCAGGATAGCGAGATCTTTGGCGGTGTGAAGCTCAGTGTCAGTTTCTAAACAAGACCCGCTTAGGCTTCAACGCTTCTTTGAAATCCCGACTCCGTCAAGAGTCGGGATTTTTGCTTTTGAGCGCTTGTGCAGAACGAGATCACCTGCCTTTTCCATGGCGCTCGCGTTCAATGCCGTTACTCTAGCCGTCCCCCCAACTTTTATTGCATGGTCCGACTCATCACCTCCCAAGGGCAGCTCATCGACTGGAATGACGAAAAGATTCGTCCTTTTCCAGACAATTTGGTTTACCTGGATCTGCTGAATCCCTCTCGCACGGAAGAGCTCGAGGTGGAAAGCTGGCTGGAATATGGTTTGCCGACACGGGAAGAGATGCAGGAGATCGAGGAGTCCAGCCGACTGTATCAGGAAAAGGGAGCTCTCTACATGACGGCCTGGATTCCGGTTGGACTGGACACGCCTGATCCTGATACCACCGCCATTTCCTTCGTTTTAGCGCCTGATTGCTTGACGACCGTGCGGTATGCCGATCCGATGGCCTTCCGTGTTCTTGTGGATCAAGTGAAACGTCAATGTCCCTGCCCGATGTCCAGCGATGCGGTCTTTCTGACGCTTTGTGAGCAGATTGTGGCACGTATTGCCGATGCGCTGCAGGCCGTGGAGTCGGATTTAAAAAAGGTGGGTCGTGAAGTCTTCAGCCTGAATGCTCATCGTGCTAATGCAGCTGTGGAAAAGGATCTTGGGGATGTGGTGAAGACCCTGGGCCGCCGTAGTGCGCTCGTGGCCAATCTGCGTGAAAGTCTGCTGAGTGTGAGCCGCATGTTACAGTTCTTTCTAAACAATGCCGCGACCTGGATGCGCGGCGATTTGGCGGCTCAGTTTCGCAGTGTCATGCGCGACGTGAAATCACTGGATGATTACACCAATCAACAAACCCAGGAGATGACCTTCTTATTGGAATCCACGCTGGGCCTGATTAACATTCAGCAGAATCAGATCATCAAGATTTTCACCATCGCCAGCGTGCTCTTCATGCCGCCGACACTGATTGCCAGTATCTACGGCATGAACTTCGAGCACATGCCAGAGCTGAAGCAGCCCTGGGCGTACCCGATCGTCATTTGTGGCCTCGTCGTTTCTGCGCTCATCCCGATTTGGTGGTTCAAGCGCAAGAAACTGCTATGAAAAAAGCTGAAACGCTGAAAATTTCAGTGTTTCAGCTTTTCAAAGAACTCCTAGCGGCCAGACAACCGCTTCCAAAGACTGACTTTGGCTGCACCTGCGTCTGAGGTGCCGCCTGAAGGCGCTGATGGTCGTTGTTGCCTTGGGGCGCTGCGTTGACCTTCCTGGCCCTGGCCACGTCCGCCTTGACCCCGATTATCCTGACCACGGTTGTCTTGTCCGCGATTGTCCTGACCACGATTATCCTGACCAGAGCCTTGTCCGCCTTGACCCCGGCTTCCACGTTGGTCATCACGCCCTCTGCCGCCGCGCTGCGGTGGGCGGTCTCCTTGCGGGCGTCCGACATGTCCCTGGGACATGCGGGCACGTGGATCGCGCTGACGTGGTGGCTCCTCGCTGCGCGGTGGAGCCGAGGCGGCATAATTAAAACCTTCCGCACGCTTCCGTACCAGACCTCGACCAATGAAGCGCTCAAGAGCGCGTAGTGGGGCCTGATCTTCTGGAGTGATGAAGCTAAGGGCATCGCCAATGGCATGGGCTCGGCCGGTGCGACCAATGCGGTGCACATAGTCTTCTGCATGGAGCGGGAAGTCGAAATTCACGACATGGGAGATGCCGTCCACATCAATGCCACGAGCAGCAATGTCTGTGGCCACGAGCACTCGCACGGCACCTGATTTGAAATCGGACAACGCCTTCAAACGCTGATTTTGTGAGCGGTTCGCATGCAGAGTCGCGCATTTGATGCCCGTTTGTTCTAGCTTACGGGCCACACGGTCAGCGCCATGTTTGGTGCGGGTAAAGACCAGAACCATATTCATGGTATCATCGGCTAGCAGATGGCCTAGCAGCGCAGGCTTCAGGTGCATCGGCACCTCGTAGATGAGCTGTGTCACCGACTCCGCCGGATTGGAGCGGCGACCAATCTGCACCGTTTTCGGGTGATGCTGGAACTCGTGAGTCAGGGCCTCGATCTCCTTGGAAAGCGTGGCGGAAAACATCAGCGTCTGGCGCTTTTTCGGCATCGCGTGGACGATGCGCTTGATGCTGGGAAGGAAACCCATGTCGAGCATGCGGTCGGCCTCATCCAGCACAAGATGGCGTAGCCCACGGAAGTCACCATGGCGCTGCCCCATGAGATCGAGCAACCGACCAGGAGTCGCGATCACGATGTCACACCCACTTCGTAGCGCATTGATCTGTGGCCGCTCACCCACGCCGCCGAACACTTTGGCGATGGTCAATGGCAGGTGCTTGGCATAGGCCATGACATTTTCCTCAATCTGCACCACCAACTCACGTGTCGGTGCCAGGATCAGCACTTTCGTGCCTGGAGCCTTCGGAGCTGTGGCTAAAAGTGTCAAAATGGGCAACGTAAAAGCCGCCGTCTTTCCTGTTCCAGTCTGGGCGATGCCAATGAGGTCACTGCCTGCAATAATCGGAGGGATAGCAGACGCTTGGATAGGAGTAGGCTCAGTGTAACCGGCTTCAGAAATGGCTTGGAGGATCTTGGCATCGAGGCCGAGTGCTTGAAAGGACATCCGTGACCATGGGACGGGATCGCCCAAAGTGCGAACGTTCATTTCCTTGGCTGCCTCAAGCCCACATGTTTCGATCCAGGGTCCGGTAGTTCACGGCTTCTAGCACACTATCCGCATCTATTTTTTCTAGCCCCTTGAGATCGGCCAGGGTTCGAGCGACTTTGAGGATACGGTCATGGGCGCGTGCGCTGAAGTTCATCTCGCTCATTTGATGTTCCAGAAAGCGACTGCCCTCGGCATCTAGCTCGCAGTGTTTTTTGATCAGGCGCGGGGTCATGTCACTGTTGGTGTGCACGCCTTTGTGGGACTTGAAGCGCTCTATTTGAAGGATTCGCGCAGCTTCGACGCGAGCGCGGATCGTGGCGGAGGATTCACCAGAGGCGCTATTCATGAGGGCCTTATGATCGACCAGCGGTACATCGACATGCAGGTCGATTCTGTCCAAAAGTGGGCCGCTAATTCTCTGACGATATTTTTGCACCATCGGTGAGCTGCACCGGCAGGCACGCTTCAGATCGCCGTAGTAACCGCATTGGCAGGGATTCATCGCCGCCACGAGCATGAACTGTGCAGGAAAAGTGACCGTGCCAGCAGCGCGAGAGATGGTGACTTTCCCATCCTCCAATGGCTGCCGCATGACTTCTAAAGTGCTGCGGCGAAATTCCGGCAGTTCATCCAAAAAGAGCACGCCGTTGTGGGCCAGACTCACTTCGCCTGGCCCTGGATTCGTGCCACCACCGAGCAATCCAGCATCGCTGATGGTATGATGGGGTGAACGGAATGGGCGGGTAGCCACAAAGGCCTGTGATTCACTGAGCAGGCCGCCAACACTGTGGATCTTTGTCGTTTCGATGGCTTCCTCCTCGGTCATGCTGGGCATGATGGTGCCGACTCGCTTAGCGATCATGCTTTTCCCCGTGCCTGGAGGTCCGACCATGAGGATGTTATGGCCACCTGCCACGGCCACCTCAATAGCGTGCTTGGCATCACCCTGCCCCTTCACATCGGCAAAGTCGATGTCGTAGTGGGCCGCAGCTGTGAAAAACTCCGTCGCACGGCAGGGTTCTGGAGTGATCTCGATGTCGCCTTTCAAATACTCCACGACTTCCCTTAAATGATGCACGCCAATGATGTCGATCCCTGCCACGACACTGGCTTCAATCGAAGCTCGTTTTGGCACGAGTAGGCGTTTGCGGCCTTTAGCTCGAGCTTCCAGCGCCACGGCCAAAAGACCTCGCACAGGTCTCAGCTCCCCATTGAGTGCCAGCTCGCCGATCATGGCCGTTTCTGCTAAGATGGAGATCGGGATTTTGGCGCGATGAGCGATCAGGGAAATGGCAATCGGGAGGTCAAATCCAGGTCCCTCTTTTTTCAAATCGGCTGGGGCCAAGTTCACGGTCGTGAAGCCGCCATTCATAGCAAAGCCGCAACTGGCAATTGCGGCTGTCACACGTTCTCGGCTTTCTTTCACCGAAGCATCAGGCAGACCCACGATGGCCATCTTGGGATTACCGCCTCCATCATGGGACTCGATCTCTACCTCGATGGCATTCACGCCGAGGAGGGTGGCAGAGTAGGTGCGGGCAACTTGACTGGAACTTTCAGGCACAAGACCTATGTAAATGGGCAAGCTCGATCTTGCCAGCATCAAATCATCTTCTAGTAATATCCCATGACAGATTTCCCCCCATCCATCGGCATCATTGGCGGCTCCGGCTTGTACGATTTGGAGGGTTTTGAGGAGCGCGAGGAAATTTGTGTGGAGACCCCCTATGGCCCACCTTCGGATCCACTGATCACGGGGAAGCTAGCTGGCCGCCGTGTTTATTTTCTCCCACGTCATGGCAAAGGCCATCGCATCCTGCCGACAGAGCTCAATCATCGCGCCAACATCTGGGCACTGCGCTCCCTGAATGTGCGCTGGATCATCGCTGTCACAGCCGTGGGCAGTTTAAAGGAAGAGTATGCACCGCGTGATGTCGTGTTGCCGGATCAGTTCTTTGACCGCACCAGTCGGCGTGAGCATCACACCTTCTTTGGGCGTGGCATCGTCGGTCATGTGGCTTTTGCGGATCCGATCAGCGCAGGTTTGAGGACGCTCTTAGCTGCGGAAGCTCAGCAGGCTGGAGCGCGTGTCCACAATGGCGGAACGTATGTGAACATGGATGGGCCAGCATTTTCGACACGTGCGGAATCGAATGCGAATCGCCAGCTTGGTTTTGATGTCATCGGAATGACCAATCTGCCCGAAGCCAAGCTCGCGCGTGAGGCCGAGATCGCACTGGCCACACTGGCCATGATCACCGACTACGACTGCTGGAAGACGGACGAAGCCCACGTCACCGTGGATGCAGTCATGGCGCATGTTTCCGCGAATGTCGCGATGGCCAAGCGCATCATCGCAACTGTCATTCCCCAGATTCCAATGGAGCCTACCTGGCCCGAGCATCAGGCCCTGGATGGTGCCCTCATGACGGATCGTAAGCTTTGGCCCGAGGAGACGGTGACTGCCCTGAAGCCCATTCTTCAGCGTTTCCTTTGAGTTCCCTCCCCCAAAGAAACCGGCGGCAACCTTTGCAGGATGCCGCCGGATAAAGAAGGTTAAGCTAGTCTTGGATTAGAAAGTGAACACCGCTGCGATTCCGCCGTAGAGAGAGGAGTCGTCATTGTTGGTGCCACGACGGAAAGAATAGTCTGCGTGCCCAAATGTGCCGATGATGGCAAAACTGGAGCAAGCCTGATATTGGACGAAGCCACCGAAGCGATTTTCTTCGAACTGAGCATCGCGCATGTAAACATATTCAGGGCCAATGGTCAGCTTACCAAACACATAACCTGTGCGGAAGCGTGACCAAACAGATTCCTCCACGGTGGAATATTGGCCGATGGCACTGACATAGATGTTACCGACTCGACCTGTGACATCCAGTGAGAAACGGGCACCCCAATCGGTGCTTTCGCTCGCATTTGCGTCGAAACCATCCAGATCGCGATCACGTACGTGAACGCCTGCGTAAGCACCAATGACGAAGTTATTGATCAAGTAGCGATAGCCGAGGCCTGCATCTGCATCAAACAGAGAACCAGTGATGCTGCCGTCTGTGCCGCCGACATAATCATACTGGCCATAACCGCCGAAAGCGCGGACGAAAAGACCGCCAGTGCTAAGGTCGCCATCCAGATCATTCATATAACCCAGGTGGCTATACCAGCTATTGTCGCGGGTTTCGAAGCCAGTGAAGATCACGTTGGCTTGAGGATCGACAGTTGGTGAGATGACATTTTTGCTGCTAGGAGCAGAAGTGCCAGCGTGGAGACTGGTAGCCAGAGCAACCAGCGAAGTGAGGAGGATGTTTTTGACCATGGTATGGGAGAGTTTGAATGAATGCTAACAGTGTGGATTTTCAAAAAAAAGTACTAGGAAGCAAGTTCTATCTCATGAAAAACAAAGGGCGTGCGGAGCAGGCCTTGGGGCACTGGACGGGCTGGAATCAAGCATTCTCCAATCTTAATTGGATGCTGGAATGCGCGACCTTCTTCAAATCGTTCTAAACGTGGAGTCAGCGAGATATCGTGTGTCCCAGATAACATGAGTCGATCTTTTTTGTAGCCATCAGGGGCAGCTAGATGAAGCGCCCATTGGATGGAGCCGTCCTCAAAACGCAAGCAAACAGCTTTCCAATCACCTCCTAACCCAAGCGAGCATGTGCCATGCATATATTTTGAGAGACGGGGCTGCCTATGCCAATCTACGGAGTATAAACTTCTTCTGAGTAAATCATGCGAGACCTCATCAGCACAACGTATTTCAAAAATCGGGCCTTCACTTCCCTCAGTGAGAATGATCTGAACTTGATGACCAGGGATCAACAAAGTTAACTTTTGCCCCACATGCCATAAGCTAGTGACAGCGGAACTTTCGAATTCACATTGCTGTGTGGAAAGTCGAGCCGTCGTGGCAACTAACACCCCGTTTTCGTCAAGTACTGGCAATTTGGCTTCAAAGAGATATTCACGGTGGGTGCGTTTCGTGAGCTTGATACTGCTGCAGATCCAGGTCCATGAGCGCCAGCAGTTGAAAATAATCCAGGCAGAGACCATTCCAAGCAACCAAGCAGCACTTGGTTTGGTCGGGTCAGGCCAAACAAAGGCTTGAATCATATGAGTCAAGGCATACACCAAAGCTAAAGCACTTCCTGAGAGTATCACTCCATGAGCAAATAATTTGTCCATGGCTACATTTCCAAGCACGTTCTTCAAAGAGATCTGCCAGGGCATCTTCTTCCCAAAAAAACCACGCGTTGCGCCAATCTGGATGAACATCAGACCCATCGAATAAATCTGTCCCTGCACAAATCGAATGTAACCAGAGCTGGCAGCGATAAGAAGAACCATCAAGCCGGCAATACCTGTCAACGAAACCACTAAATTAAAGAAGGACGGTTTCACAGGACTGATGTTGGTCATCATACTGTAAATTGGTGTGAGCAGATGGATCAGCTGTGGCCAACCCTGCAAAATGTCCAAAATCATATGCAAATATCCCAATCGGCACTTCCAACCTAGGCCTTTGCAGAAGAGAACATTTTCCAGAGCGAAGGCCTGAAGATTGCCATACCCCCAGCGACGTCTTGTTTTGTAAAATTCTGAAACATCAGAAGCAGCAACGCCCCAAGCAACAGGTTCATTGACATAGGCGGTCTTCATACCGCGCTTATGCATGAGAAGAGAGGTGTGCAAATCCTCCGTCAGTGTCGCCTCTGGGAAACCTCCTAACTCGGCCACTGCTGAGCGCCGATAGACAACTCCAGTACCAATGCATGAGCAGCCATCATAATGATCGCGGTTCGCCTGGATCACATCCATAAAAAGCGCCTGCTCATGCCACCTCCCTGCTCCCACATTCGTGTCGAGATAGAGAAAGCTGTCCTCATTGTAAAAAAGCTGTGGAGCCTGAACCATCGCCACATCAGGTTCCTTGAAGAACCCAATCATACTATCTAGCGCCTCGCACTGTGGGATGTGATCTGCATCAAAAATAGCCACGAAATCTGCTGACGACAGGTGCAGTGCATCATTCACATTCCCTGCCTTTGAACCACGGTTACCTTCACGTGTGACATAGCGCACACCATGCTTTTCAGCGATCTCTTTCAACTCAGGCCTTTTTCCATCATCAAGTAAAAACGTTTCATGCGGATACTGGATGTTTTTGGCACCGATCACTGTCAGTTCGATCATTTCGGTAGGTTCCGTGTAAACTGGAATCATGACATCCACCGTCGGTCGGAAGTCCTTGGGAGGATCACCTCGCAATCGGATGCTGCTCGAGTTCCAGATCAGAAATAGTCCGGTGACACAGCCATAGACGTTGGCCAAAGCAAAGAGCAATCCAACAACAGGCGCTGCTGGGTTGATGGCCCAAAATCCCCAGATCATAAACGCTAAAGACAGAAGGACGTAAGCCAGTGCTGCCAATCGCTTGAGAGGACGGTTTTTACCCAAATGATGGGCTACTTCTGCGGCTTGACTAAACATGTGAAGAGAAACGTGAACGGAAGGTGAAGGCCTCATTCTCAGGAGGGCTTGTGGATGTCAACGATTCCTTTCTGACAACTGAGGACGCGGAGCGCGGTCGATTACGATGCCAAAGTATGGCACCCATCGGTTGAATCAGTATTTCAGAGATCCTTTAAAAAACGGATCGCTTCATTCCTAAAGGTATCCATTGCAGGCGGCTTTCCTGTTTTAGCTTGGGTCTCGATCACAAGCTTCCGCGCCCAGTCATAATAGCGGCGATGTGTTTCCCAGATGGATTGCTTTTCATTCTTCTCATTGATCAGCCAAAAGCCGCCTGGCTTTTCAGGTGTGCCCTCATTATCGTAGAGTTCCCAATACAAAACAAAAGGACAGCCCCATTCCAGGCCAGCGATCATTGTCTCGATACTCTTTTGATTTTGTTCCTCGGGTGAGTAGCGCCTAGCAGGGAACCCATACTCACCGATGAATACCCGTTTGCCTGGAATGCTTGCCTTGGGTTTTAGCTTGGATTCGATGTGACTGAGCGCAGCAAACAAATCATCTCGGATCCCATGTTGCAGGCTGTCGTAACAGGAATAGCTCACGTAATCGATATCCACCTTCGGCAGGATGTCATTGGTGATGCATTGTCCGCCTTTAATGAAGGGTGTGACGAGATTCACCTCCGTGTAATGCCAGAGCCAGACTCGTTCATGCGGTGTATCACGCTTGGCATCATCCATCGCTTTCTGCCTGACTTGAAGCCAAGCGATAAAGTTTTCCTCATAGTGCTCAGGAAAGCCCTTTTTGGGATCAAAGTGAGGGCGCAGATGCCAATCGCCCTCCCAGTGGCCGAGGAAGAATTGTTTACCCGTGCCATTGTAAGTTCGCAGCAAGTGCACGGCAAAATCATACATCTCCCGATACTCAAGATCAGAGTCTGCTTTCTTAAAAGTGCCTGCGCTGCTCCGCGTGGTAAGTGGATAAGCCCAAATGAAAAATTGGGTGAACGGCATGTCCAAGACGGCCCGATGCGTGGGATCCTGGCTGGCAATCTCGGTGAGCGTCTTCAGTTCTCTTGCGTCACTGATGACGTTGGCCTGAGTTTTGCCAAAAGAAGCTTTCGATGAGATCGAAAACTTCATGATGTCTGAACCCAGCTCGGCGATCAGTCGCGCACTTTCCAGTAAAGGGGCTTCTTGGCTGAAGTGATAGCGTCCACCAATCGCCTGTGTGCCGAGCATGAAGTGCAATGGCTTTGTGTTCGTAGCATCATCTGCGTGAGCAGATAGGAAACCAAAGAACAAAAAGAAGATAAAGTGTCGTAGGCCGACTCGGTTGATAGGCATGTGCAGGAGTCACTACGACACTGTGATTCAATTGCTTCCAGCTGAGTTACGCTTTCAATCTCGCCAGCGCTTCCGCGGTTGCTTCAAACACACCGTGTTCAGTGATCAAAGCGGTCACTAGGGCTGCAGGGGTCACATCGAAGCCGTCATTGCGTGCCTGAGTGCCAGCCGGTGTGATGAGCACTTCTTCTCGCACGCCTTCAGCATTCAATCCGGGCATGTGGGTGACTTCGCGAGCGCTGCGTTGCTCGATGGGAATGTCGCGGATGCCGTCGGTGATGGTCCAGTCGATGGTGCTAACAGGACAAGCGACGTAGAAAGGAACATCGTGTGCCTTCGCGGCGAGCGCTTTGAGGTAAGTACCGATCTTGTTCGCCACATCACCCTGCGCCGTGACGCGGTCCGTGCCAACGATCACCGCATCGACGAGCCCACGCTGAAGTAGATGCCCTGCGTTGTTATCGACGATCAAGGTGTGTGGCACACCATGCTCGCGCAGTTCGAAGGCTGTCAACGAGGCTCCCTGACCGCGAGGTCGCGTCTCACTGACCCAGACGTGGATCTTCGTGCCAGAATCATGCGCTTGATAGATCGGTGAAATGGCCGTGCCCCAATCGACACAGGCAAGCCAGCCCGCGTTGCAATGCGTCATGACGTTCAGCGGCGCGGTGGGATCGGCTTTCTTTGCCTGGAGGGCTTTGAATAACTCCAGCGCATGTTTGCCAATAGCGTGGTTGGTTTGTACATCTTCATCGCAGATGCTCAAAGCCTCGCTCCAGGCCGCTTCGGCCCGTTTTTCGACTGCGAGCGGCAATACGACGCGCTTCACCCGATCCAGCGCCCAGCGCAGATTGATAGCCGTGGGCCGCGTGGCATGCAGAATTTCATACGCATTCTGCAAAGCCGCGTCCGACGCATCATCCCGCAGCGCAAAGAACAGCCCAAACGCCGCTGTCGCCCCGATCAGCGGCGCACCCCGCACGCGCATGACCTTGATGGCCTCTGCTGCGTCCTCCATCGTCTCCAGCTCCCGCCACGCGACCTGATGCGGCAAAAACGTCTGATCGATGATGCGTGCGATATGCCGAGTGTGATCGGCTTCAATGGAGCGGTGCGGCTGGCCGTGGATTTTCATGGGGGGATGTGTAGAGATAGCAAGCAGATGCCAGCGCAAAGTTCAGCAGAAAGACTGTCACGCTACTGACACGTAGGGATGACATGTGAACGCTTCTCCGCTGAGGAATCTGGCGTGTAGTTCGGGAGCTTGGTTGGGACGAAAGCGCGGTGCCAGACTTGGCAAGCTTGGCTTGCGTAAGGAAAAGTAATGAATTATTCGTCGGTATGACGATTACCTTTCCAGACGATGACGGAGCACTGCTGAAGTTTACAGCGGATGACCTGCGGCTGGAACTCGCGTGTGCGCTGTATGCGCGTCATCGCATCACCCTGTCACAAGGGGCTCGCCTTGCAGGCATCGAGCGCATGGTATTTCAAGAAGCCCTCTGTGATCGTGATATCGACATGCATTACAGCAGTGATGATTTAAAAACCGATCTGGCATCCCTCGAAGCTGTGTTAGGAGCATGATTGTCGTTGCCGATACCTCAGTGCTGCTGAATTTGGTGCTGATAGGCGAGATTGATTTGCTGCGCCTTCTGTTCGGTGCTGTCATCGCGCCGCAAGCCGTGCATGACGAGTTCGCCCGGTTATCAGCATCGAGCGGCAGATTCGCTGGGCTATCTATGCCGTCATGGGTGCAATCGCATGGGGTGTCAGATGCTTCACTCGTGACGCAGTTGCGGGTTACGCTTGATGCTGGCGAGTCAGAGGCTATCGCCTTAGCGGTCGAGATTCATGCGGATGCTGTGTTGATGGACGAAACCGAAGGGCGATGCCTAGCTCAAGCCAGAGGACTCCGCACCATTGGTATCGTGGGTATTCTCATCCAGTCCCGCCAAGCCGGTCTCGTGCCTGAGCTTGGTCCCTTATTTATTGCCTTGCGTGAACGAGCAAAGTTTCGGCTGAGTTCGAAGATTGTGAATGAAGCTCTACTCGCATGTGGCGAAAGAACCGCCTCGTGATCTGCGCAACCAAAGGCGGCGGCAAAGTCAGCTTCACCGACTGCCACATCCACTACCTCGACCTACGCAACACCCTCCGCCCGCCCATCCACGCCAAAGCGGGTCACCTGCAAGTGATCGGCTGCGTCCTACATCGTCTCCAGCTCCCGCCACGCCATCTGATGTGGTAAATTGTTCGGCTCTTGGATTGCATGACCACCAGCCATCATTGCATTTGTGCCTTTTGGGAAAACATTCGCTCAAGCTTCCTTCCACAATCATTCCGGGAGACCTCAAGATTGCCCCCTGCGTGTCCCATCCTCTAGCTTGGTTGCCAAGATTCACTCCAGATCGTGCAAGATTAGGTCCGGCATGTGCCAATAATCACTCCGGCGCTGGCAAGAATAGGTTCGTCCATGGCTGAGGCACCCCCAAGTCTGTGCACATTCACCCCAGCGACATGAAGATTGACTTGGTGTAACATTTTTCGAAGGAAATCACCTCTTCAAAGTCCACTGCGACTCAGATCAACGATCATCCAAACCGACACGCCTATGACCGACCGCATCCGCTGTGGTGAGCTCACCCCCGGGGACAAACTCTTCGTCTACCCCACGGACCATGTTCCGCTAAGACACAAGTCGCTTCCAAGAACAGGCATTCGACTTCTCTTCCGAAACAGCGACGATGGTGGTGCAGTAGCCGCTGCCGACCTGCCAGGCAGTCCAGATGAGGAACAGGGTGTTGCCACCGGTCTGGGTGATGAGGCGGAGGTGGTCGGTCGCGGGAGCGGTGTCGCGGGCGATGTGCCGCCTCCCGCCGGGTAATCAGAAGATTTCAGCGAAGGAAGTGATAGCAGGATGTCCGCTCTCCGGCTGCGGTTTGTTGCCGGGGCGGAGGGCGAGGGCGGTCATCATGCCGGCGGATTGGGCGGCGTTCAACTCATCGACGAGGTCGCTGATGAAAAGGATGTCATTTGGCGGCAGACCGCAATCGGTGGCGATGGCGGTGTAGCTGGTGGGTTCGCGTTTGGAGCCAGTGATGGTGTCGTAGTAGCCTGAGAGACGCGGGGTGAGATCGCCAGCGGTGGTGTGGGCGAAGAAGAGACGCTGGGCGTGGATGCTCCCGGAGGAGTAGATGCGGATTTCGCGGTCGCTTTCACGCCAGTGGTCGAGGGCAGGCACGACATCATCGAAGAGTGTGCTGCGTAGGTCGCCGTTGCGGAAGCCCTGCTCCCAGATGAGGCCCTGAAGCTGCTTGAGGCCGGTGACTTTGGCATCGGCATCCATGAGGCGATGTGCGGCGGCTTCGGCATCGAGCGCATTGAGAAAGGAGGCCACGCCAGCATCGCGGGCGAGCTGGGCGATGACCTCATGGCCCCAATGCGCCCCGAGCCAAGCGGCGGCGTGTTTTCTTGCATACGGAAACATCACGTCATGCACAAAGGCGAGCGGCGAGACGGTACCCTCGATGTCGAGCAGGATGAGTTTGCCGCGAAACTCGATCATGCAGTGAGGGTGACGGCTTGTTCGATGCGGATGCCTTTGCCAGCGAGGAAATTGGGCCCAAAGCAAAGCGGCTGGTAGCCACTGGCGATCTCGTCGCCGGTGTAGAGCGGTGTCCAACCAGCCTTTTCTTTGAAGAGTCGAATGGCGCGGATGCTGCGGTCGGCGCAGAGGTCAAACCAGTGCTTCGTGCCAGCGGGGACGTTGATGAGATCGCCCTCCTCGACCTCAATGGAATAGACAGGGTCGCCGTTTTCGGGGTGGATGTAGAAGATGCCGCGGCCTTTGACGATGAAGCGCACCTCGTCCTCGGCGTGGCGGTGCTCTTGGTTAAACTTGTCGAGCATCTCCTGGAGGTTTGGCACGTCGGGTGTGACGTTGACGACATCGGCGGTGATGTAGCCGCCGCGTTCCTTCAGCGCGGTGACTTCGGGCTCATAGGCGGCGAGGATTTCCTCCTGCGAGGCATCGCGGTCGATGCGACCCGCGACGGTCCAGCGGTCGTAGTGAATGCCATGCGGCAGGAGGAAGCTGCGAATGCTTTCCACGTCATCAATGACGAGGTCTTCGGAGGGAATGCGGAGGATGGCCATAAGGGTGATTGCGATTCAAAATGAGCCTGTGAGCAAGCGCTTCTGCGTGACGACTTCGAAAAGAAACTCCAGCACCTCGATCTGCCGCCGTGCAGCGGCAAGGTTCTCGCCCCAGGTGTAGAGGCCGTGTCCAGCCATGAGGAAGCCATGGCGCAGCGGGTTCGTCGCATCAGCGAGGCGGGATTCGATCACGCTGGCGAGGCTGGCGATGTCTTGCGTGTTTGGGTAGATCTCGATCACGGCCTCCGACTCGTGCGTGCTGATGCCGGAGAGGCCTTTGAGCATTTCGTAGCCAGAGATTCGCAAAGAGCCGTCTTTGAGAAAATGCTCACTGAGCACGGTGGCGGCGACCGAGTGAGTGTGGAGCACAGCCCCGGCTCCATGCTTGGTCAAAGCGGTGTGCAGCAGGGCCTCGGCACTGGGTTTGAGCGGCGTTTTGCCCACGGCGGTGGCGTTTTCATCGACGAGGAGGAACTGCTCGGGCTGGAGCCTGCCTTTGTCGAAGCCGCTGCCGGTCATGAGCAACGTGAGCGGCTCGCGGCTGACGACGACGCTGTAATTGCTGCTCGTGCCGAGCGACCAGCCTCGGCGATGGAAATCGCGTCCGGTCTCGATGAGATCGGCGATTTCAGGAGCGAATGAATCTGACACAAGCATGATGCACGAATCGAGAGAGACAAAGGGCGGTCAATGCCCGGCTCTTCATGCGACGACATTGTCACCTGTGCTCAGCATGAGAGGATTTACGCGATCTCGTAAACAAGACCTCAGTCTCCGAGTTGCTTGCGCTACGTAGAAGTCGCATGATCCGAGTGTGAAACGACTTCTGCCTCTCCTACTCCTCTTTGCCTTGAGCACGACCGCTCTTGCTGAGTGGGAGTGGCTCAGTGCGGACCTGCGCCTAGCTCAGCACAAGCTGATTTCACATCGGGCTGCCTTAGCGTCTTTGGGGGAACCCATGGTGGGGCAGACAGTGCCAGAGTTTGGCTTACAACATAGCATGCTCTTGAATGCACCCCCAGAGTCACCTTTTCTGCAGGTCGATCTGGGAGCATCCCAGGCTTTTGATGTCGTGGCCTTGGTGCCTGCCATTGTCGATTTCCAATCCCTCACTCAGTCAGCTTATGCTTTCCCGCCTCGATATCGGCTGGATGCTTCGGACGATGAAAACTTCGCCACCTTTACGCCGCTGAAAGTGCAGTTGAATGAAGATGCCGTGCTCTATGGGGCCGCGCCTGTCATTGTTCACACACCGAGTATCAAAGCCCGTTATCTACGCCTCACCGTGCCAACCATGGCGCGCGTGGAGGGGCGCTGGACTTTTGCTTTATCGGAAATCATGGTCCTGCAGGGCAATCGAAACATCGCCCTTGGTGCCAAAGTCCTGCATCTGAAAGGCACCAACTTGCCTCCGCGTTGGCTTGGCCAAAACGTGACCGACGGGCGCACCCCACTTGGCCCACCGATGGATCGTTCTTCTGTGCCAGAGTATGATGCTTTGTTTGCGGCCATTCACGATGATGTCACCACGCCTTGGATGGCTGTCGATCTGGGTGGCGAAAGAGAGCTGGAGGAAGTCAGATTGCATCCGCTCCATGCGCGTCAGGGCGCTGATGTTCCTGGTTTCCGATTCCCGCAGCAATTCCGTGTCGAGACAGCGGCTCAGGCGGACATGAAGGATGCCAAAGTGATCTATGACACGCATGGAGTGGACTTTTCCAATCCCGGAAACAACCCAGTCACGCTGCCCGCGCAGGGGCTGAGGGGACGCTTTGTCAGGGTGACCATGCTCAAGATACAACCTGCCATTCGTGCAGATTTTGCCCTCTCTGAATTAGAGGTCTATTCAGGCAATGAAAATGTGGCCCGTGGAAAGCAGGCCACATCCTCGGGGGACCGCCCCAGAGATGCGATCCGCCCGTTGTCACTGCTCACGGATGGTCATGTGAGTTATGGTCGGTTGCTGGAACTGCCTGTATGGCTGGCTCAATGGGAACAGCGTCAAACCCTCATGCGAGATATTGCGGCGCTGGAAGAGCAGGGGATAAAGCTGCGCCGATTGGCCATGCAGCGGGCCGTGAGTTTAGCTGTTCTGGGTGTCTTCGTTATTGCAGTAGGACTCATCTTTGTCAGTATTCGCAGCCGCCGTCGTCAGGCCAGAGCGCAGGAAGCTTTGCGCAATCAACTGGCTCGCGACATGCATGATGAAATCGGCAGCAACCTCGCCGGCATGGCCGTGATCAGTGAGCTACCCATGCATGATCCAGAAGATTGGAAAGAGATCAATCGCATCGCCCATGAGACCACGGATGCCATGCGGGAAGTGCTTTGGTTGGTTGGTGCTCGTCAGGAGTCCGGCATTGATCTCATGGAGCAACTGCAACGCGTGGCGAAACGCCTACTGCCTAACCATACCGTGATCTGGAACTCCCTCACCACGGATCTGCCCAGCTCGTGGCCCGTGGAATCACGACGTCAAGTCTTTCTCTTTTTCAAAGAGGCTCTCACCAATATCCAGCGCCACGCCAAGGCCACTCAGGTGAATCTTTCCGCACAAATCACTGGCAGCGTCTTAGAGCTCATCATTCAGGACAACGGCCGCGGCTTTGAGCCCGCCGAGGCCACATCAGGCATGGGTCTTAGCAGTCTGCGCGAGCGTGCCAAGCAGCTCAGCGGCACCTTTGCTCTCGACTCCTCTCATCTAGGAACCAAGCTCACCCTTCGAGTGCCGCTTGCAGCTAAACTTCGTCATTCGCCATTCTGATTTCGTCATTTCTCGTTATGCCTCTCATCTGGATCATCGAAGACAATGCTGCTTTTCGCCGAGGCACTGAGCGTGCACTCAGCCTAAAGCCGCATCAGCATCAAGTGCGTGCCTTTGCTAACTGCGAGGATGCTATCGCTGAGTTGAATGCAGACAGTGCGCCGCAAGTCGTCTTACTCGATGTCGGCCTGCCTGGCATGGATGGCATTACCGGTATCGCCCATCTGAAAAGTCGCGCGCCACTTGCCAGCATTCTTATTCTCACTGTGTTTGAGGACGACGACAAAATCTTCCGCGCCATCTGCGCAGGAGCTTCTGGCTATCTGTTGAAATCAGAGCCCATGGCCCAAGTCATCACCGCCATTGATCAAGCCATCGCCGGCGGCTCGCCCATGAACCCACGCATCGCCACGCGTGTGCTTGCCATGTTTACGAGGCTGGCCCCCACCAAAAAAGACTACGGTCTCGATGAGCGTGAGCAGGCCGTCTTGAAGTGCATGGTCGCTGGAATGCCACGCAAACAAATCGCCGACGCCACGGGACTGAATCCTCACACAGCCGATTACATCACCCGCAGCATCTACCGCAAACTCCACGTTAACTGCGCCACTGCTGCCGTGTCAAAAGCCGTAGCGGAGCGATTGGTGGAAGATTCTGGTGTGATTCAGTAACCTCGGAAGAATGCTATTTAGGCACGTAGAATGAAACAAATTTTAATTCCTACTTGCCAAGTGTTGTTTCGATTGATAGGATTTAAATATGAAGCTCACCAAACGCGGCGAATACGCTCTACGCACCCTGATCCGACTCGGCATTGCCGAGCGCAAGGGCGCGGATGTCGTGTCTGTGTCGAGTTTGGCAGAGAGCGAAAAGTTACCTTATAAGTTCCTTGAGAACATCCTTGCTGAGCTTCGGCAGGCAGGTTTCGTTCAGAGTAAGCGTGGCAAGTTCGGAGGCGTCATGCTGGCCCGTCCGATGAAGACCATTAAGATGGGCGAGATCGTCCGTCAGATTGATGGCAAGCTGGCACCGATCGGATGCGCCTCCGAGACGGAGTATGAAAAGTGCTCCTGTCCAGACGAGGAGCACTGCGGTTTGCGGATGTTAATGATCGACGTGCGCAATGCGTTGGCAGGCATCCTTGACCGTTACACGCTGGAACACGTCGTCGAAGTGACGATGCGTAAAGAGGAGAGAGAAGAGAAGTTAAAAGCCAAATCGAAGGCAACTAAAAAGACAACAATACGCCACGCAGACCCTGCCGATGGCTTCTTGGCAGCACTCCTGACTCTCAGTCCCGCCAAATGATTTCCGTTTTCCCCATGAGCCAGAATACAAACACAGAACCCACCGCCGAATCGTGGCTCGAGATCGTGCGGCAACGAGTTGAAGCCATGCGCTTCGGCTCCGTGCAAATCGTCGTCCATGAAGGTCGCGTGACCCAAGTGGAGAGCACGGAGAAAACTCGTCTGCCAAGCGATCCCACGATTCCATCCACAAAGAAGTAATCTTATTCCAGTTCTGAGCGGCTTTACATGCCGCAGCGCATTTCGAGACTGACCGGTCCACCGGAGGAAAAGAAAGGCGACCCAGTTTCAAGCCTGTTTATCTTGATACTTGGTCCCCTAATTTCCTACCGATGAACGGTCAGTCTCGTTTTTTGCCGCAGACTTGGATAGCTAATCTTCTTTACCTTATTCACATCAGTTCGAGATAACCATCGGACGCCGCAGACCCGCAAGACATCCATGAAAATTCATTCATACACGCCACTCTATTTTATCGCCCTTCTGTCAGCCTCGCTTGAGGCGTCTGAGCCAGAAAAAAAGAGCGTGTCCTATTATAAGCCGCCACAAAGCTACAGCACCACCCGTGACCCAGACTTGCCCAAATATGCGCGCCATGCACAAGAGACAGATATCGACTTCCTTCGGGATCTTAGCTGGCTAGACATCGGTCTCGATTACCGATTCCGTGCCGAATATCGAGACGATGACATTCGCCGTGCCACTGGCGGCCTAGACGAGCCTCTACTTCACCGCACTCGGGCTTATCTTGGTATCCATGATCTGCTCGATCCATTCCGCTTTGCCATCGAGCTGCAAGATTCTCGCCGCTACAATGGCAACTACGAACGTGATAACCGCGACTTCAATGAGTTCGAACTTATTCGACTTCAAGCGGAGCTCTTCTTCGATGATCTTCTCGCTCCCGACCCTCAAGGTAACAAACGCCCCATCAGCTTGCGCTACGGTATCCAGAACTTCGAGTTTCTTGACCGCCGTCTGCTCGGAAACAATCAGTGGCGGAATACGGCGAACACCTTTCTTGGTTTTCGTGGAGCTATCGGCCAAGACTCGAATGACTGGAGTCTCGATCTCCTCGCTGTTCAGCCTCTGGAACGCGAACTGTTTCGTTGGGACGAACCCATCGAAGGTCGCTGGGTTTATGGCCTCATCGGCCACTGGCGCGGATGGTCAGACATCGTCACTCTAGAGCCCTTCTACCTTGCACTGGATCAAAGCCAGACGGCAACAGCAACGGACCGCACCGTGCATTCACCCGGTATCCGTGCTTATGGCACCGTGGGGAAAACGGGTTTCGACTACGATGTTTCCGTCATTAAACAATTCGGCCACAACGGCACGCAGAATGTCGATGCCTGGGGGGGCACGGCAGAAGTCGGTTACCGCTTTGATCAACCCTGGAAGCCACGCCTCAGCGCCTTTTACGGCTATGCCAGCGGTGACAAAAACCCGAACGATAACACCGACAACCGCTTTGAGCGCTTCTATGGCTTTGGTCGCCCATGGTCAGCCAATGATTACATTGTTTATGAGAACATCAGCACTCCGAAACTGCGCGTGGAACTGACGCCCACAGATAAACTGCGCATCGATTTTGGGTACAGCTGGTATCATCTCGCTAGCAACACCGACCGCTTTGCTGGAGCGGAAAATGCTCGTGATAAAAAAGGCCAAAGCGGCAGCAGCATTGGCCACGAGTTCGACATCCGTGCGCGCTGGCAACTCAGCAAAAAGATCGAAGCCATCCTCGGTTACGCACACTTCACTGCGGGTGAATTCACTCGCAATGCCGTCCGCCCTGGCGACACGGACTTTGCTTATCTCGAACTCAATATCGCTCTCTTTTAGCTCACCAAATTTCTTCAATTCTAATTCTACCTCATCATGAAAACACGTTATTTCCTCACCACCCTTTTTGCCGCCTCCATGCTCGTCTCGTGCGGTAAACAGGAGCCTGCGGCCAATGGCAAGCCGACGATTCGCTTTGGCCACTTTCCGAACATCACACACGTTCAAGCGCTGGTCGCTCATCAACTCTCTCGTCAGGGTAAAGGCTGGTATGAGCAGCGACTCGGGGCCAACATTGAGTGGTTCATCTACAATGCCGGTCCTTCTGCAACAGAGGCCATCTTTGCTCGTGCGCTGGATGTCACTTACATCGGTCCTAGCCCTGTACTGAATGCCTACTCGAAATCGAAAGGCACCGAACTACGTGTGCTTGCGGGAGCTGCGAATGGCGGCAGCGCGCTGGTCGTTCGCCCCGGTGCAAACATCAAGACGGCTGCTGACCTGAAAGGCAAAAAGATCGCTACACCACAACTGGGTAACACGCAGGACGTGCAACTCCGCGCCTACCTTGCTGACAATGGTTTTAAGATCACGCAGACAGGTGGAGATGTGTTCATCTTGCCGACCGCAAATGCGGATCAGCTTGCGCTCTTTCAACGCGGAGAACTGGATGCTTCGTGGACACCCGAGCCCTGGACCACACGTCTAGAACTCGAAGTCGGTGCGCAGATCCTTGTCGATGATCGTGAGACCAACGTGACCTTACTCGCCAGCAGCGCCGCCTTTGTCAAAGAGCAGCCCGATTTGGCAAAAAAGCTTGTCGCCGCACACAAAGAACTCACTCAATGGATCAAAGACCATCCAGCTGAAGCCAAGGTTCTCATCAAAGCTGAACTCACTGAGTTGATGAAAGCCACACCCAAAGATGAACTCATCGACAAAGCCCTGAGCCGCATTGTCATCACCGATGATGTCTCCCGCGCCTCGCTCGACAAGATGGTCATCAGCGCTCAGAAAGCCGGCTTCTTGAAAGAGATCCCAGCCTTGGATCAGCTTTTCCCTAAACTCTAACAACGAACCTGAAACTATTATGGCTTATTATCCTAACATCGTTGAAACCGTCGGAAACACGCCGCTGGTGCGATTGAATCGAATCGCTTCGGGTCTGCCAGCAAGCATCGCGCTGAAAGGCGAGTTTAAGAACCCATTAGGCAGTGTGAAGGACCGTATCGGTCGAGCCATGATCGATGCCGCTGAGGCGTCTGGTCAGCTCAAGCCCGGTGGTGAAATCATTGAGCCGACCTCAGGCAATACGGGGATTGCTCTTGCTTTCATCGCTGCCGCTCGTGGTTACAAGCTCACCCTGACCATGCCTGAAACCATGAGTTTGGAGCGCCGCACGCTTTTGGCACTGCTTGGCGCGAATCTCGTGCTCACGCCTGGACCGCAAGGGATGAAGGGGGCGATTGCCAAAGCAGAAGAACTCCTCGCGGCAGCGCCTAATGCGTGGATGCCTCAGCAGTTTAACAATCCAGCCAATCCAGAAGTACATCGTCTCACGACGGCTGAAGAAATTTGGGCAGACACCGATGGCGGTGTGGACATCTTCGTCTCGGCTGTCGGCACAGGCGGCACGATCACGGGAGTGTCAGAGGTGATCAAATCACGTTGCTCTGGGTTTCAAGCCATCGCTGTAGAGCCAGCCGCTTCGCCAGTGATTACGCAGACCCTCGCTGGAGAACCTGTCATTCCAGGCCCGCACAAGATTCAGGGCACAGGAGCTGGCTTTGTGCCAAAGAACCTCAACTTAGCCCTGCTCGATGAAGTGATCCGCGTCACCAATGAAGACGCCATCTCCACGGCGCAGCGGTTAGCCAAGGAGGAGGGCTTGCTTGTCGGCATCTCCACCGGTGCCAACGTTTGGGCTGCCCTGCAAGTCGCCGCTCGTCCTGAAAACAAAGGCAAGCTTATCGTCACCATTGGTTGCAGCACCGGTGAGCGTTACCTCTCAACCGCTTTGGCGGACCTAGCACGTAACCAAGTCAATCCATGATGCCATGACGCTCTTGCCTGATCTTCATTTCACTGGACGGAGTCTCGCTGACCATTGCGTTACCGCGAGGCACACGTCTCGTCAAATGAGCGCTCTCAAGCCACCAGCACAGGGCCTTTTCATTCCGAAGATCATCAGTAAGCCACTGAAGCCAGGATACGGCATTAAGATTGGCCTTTTCGCGGGCATCCACGGTGATGAAGAGGCCGGCACACTGGCTACTCAGGAGTTGATCCGCAGGGCTGCTGAAAAGCCAGAAGAACTGCAAGACTACGAACTCCACTTTTATCCCATCTGCAATCCCTCGGGTCGCAATCTCGGCACACGTCATAGCCACAGCGGCCTTGATTTGAATCGTGAATTCTGGTTTGGCTCCATTGAGCTTGAGGTGGTCTATCTGGAGGGCGAGCTTCGCCGTGAAAAATACGATGGCATCATTTCCCTGCATTCGGATGATACCTCCGATGGCTGCTATGGCTTCGTGAGTGGTGCCTTGCTCAGCGAACATCTCTTAGAGCCAGCCTTGCAGGCTGCTAGCGAGCATTTACCGCGTGACGAACGTCATGTCATTGATGGTTTTCTTGCCGGACGTGGCATCATAAAAGAAGGCTATCTCGGCATCCTCAGTGCGCCGCCTGAGCAGAGACCGCGCGCGCTGGAGATCGTGTTTGAGACACCAGCGCTCGCGCCCATGTCTCTCCAGGTCAAAGCCACTGTCGCTGCCGTGAAGCGCATTCTCGCTGAGTATCGCGAGTTGCAAGCTTACGCGGCGAATCTCTGAGGCTAGACAGCCTCAAAACAACTTTCCTTTGCAGCGAGGCCACACGGTCAGCTCTTACTGCTGATCCCTATCCAGGGAAGGTTTTCTTCTTTTCCGACCTCCTCACCTACCCGGCCACGGGTGGCGCGGCTTCCCCCCCCACGTCACCCTCAATGAAAACGACTCTCATCGCTGGGCTAATTGTAGCCTTCAGCATTTCTTTCGCCCATGCACAAACCAACGGCACTTGGATCAATGCTAGCACTAATTCCACTTGGAGTACGGCTTCCAATTGGTCTGGCAGCAGCATCGCCGACGGCACGGATGCGATCGCCGATTTTAGCACACTGGACATCACGGCGACTCGCACTGTGAACCTCGGAGCTAACCGCACTATCGGTTCGTTGATCTTTGGCGATGCTACCACCGCATCGAACAACTGGACGCTCGCCAACGGCGCAGGCGGCCCGTGGACACTCACGCTCGCTACGAGCAGCGGCACGCCAGTGATCCAAGTTGTGAATCAAATCACCACTGTCTCGGCATTGATCGGTGGCACACAGGGTTTCGCGAAGACAGGCGCGGGCACTCTCACGCTCAGCAATGTGGCGAACACGTTCACTGGCGGCATCAATCTGAGTGCAGGCACCCTGAACTTTGCCAGTGGATCGCTGGGCAGCAATCTCGTAGCATTCACCGCCAGTTCTACACTTGGTTGGAGTGCTGGGAATACGCAGGACATCTCCTCGCAGTTAAAGATTGATGATGGTGTTACCGCGACGTTTGCTACAGGCGCGAACAATGTGACACTTGCGACGCCGATTCAAACAGGCACCACCTCCAGTGCGTCTATCACCAAGACAGGAGCGGGTACACTCACCTTCACGGCGGCGAACTCCTACACGGGTACCACTCGAGTCAACGGAGGGAAGGTGGTGCTGGGTGGAGGCGATGGTCGCTTAGCTGCTGGGAGCTCGTTGCTTCTCGGACAAAACGCCACCACTGGCATTCTTCAACTTGGTGATACCACAGCGCCGAGCGCGCAGACTTTTGCCTCGATCTCGACCGCAGGCAGCGGCACTGCCAATGCCATCGTGGGTGGTCACAGTACCGTTTCCACATTGACCGTAAACAATGCAGCAGCCGTGACCTATGGCGGCTTGTTGGGTGGTATTGGCACAAATGAAAACAACCTCGCTCTCACTAAACTAGGCGCTGGTGCGCTGACACTCAGCAATGCCGGCAATACCTTTATCGGAGGCGTGAACATCAGTGGTGGTGCCATCATTATCACCACATCGACGGCACTCGGTCTTGGTGCGAAGTCCATCACTATCAGCGGTAGCACAAATGCGCCCACGCTTCGTCTGGATGGCACAGGAGGTGATCTAAATTTGCCTGCTGATTACAGCCTCATCACCAGCAATGACAACGCGAACAATCCAGCATTGCTCAATGTCGCTGGGAACAATAGCATCGCAGGCAGCATCTCACCCACCACGGGCGGCTTTGGCGGGGGCAACACACGCATCAAAGTTAACGCAGGCAGTCTTGCGCTGAATGGAACGATCACACCACACGCGAGTGCCATAGGTTCACAAAGCATCATTTTTGATTCTGCTACCGGCACCAATGGTAGCTCGAGTGGCGTCATCAGTGATAACGGTGCCCTTACCCTCGCCGTCACAAAAGCCAGCGCGGGCGTGTGGAGTCTCAGTGGTGCAAACACCTACACTGGCGCCACCACCGTCAATGCAGGCACACTACAAATAAACGTCATCGCGGCCAACGGCACGGCTCAGCCGCTAGGCTCCGCGACGTCAGCCCTTCTCATTGGCAGCACGACGCTCGGCACTCTCGAATACACAGGCGCTACGAATGCCACATTGGCTCGTGGGATCACCGTCAATGGAACGGGTGGGGCAACGATCTCTAACACTGGTGGCTCCATTCTCACACTTTCTGCCGCACAGGCTCGCGGAGCGCGGCCGATCACTTACTCCGGTGGCAGTTTTAATATCAGTGGACGCATCACAGGCACCGCGACCACTAGCCCCCTCACCATCGATAACGCCACTGTGCGGCTCTCGCACAACAATAACAGCTACGTCAGTCCCACCGTCGTTCAGAACAACAGCACGCTCATCGTCTCTAACACACTGGCCACTAGTTCAGCTACGGGCACCGGCAATGTCACCATTGATTCGACCAGCACGCTCGCTGGCACGGGCTTCATCAATGCTGGCACGGATAACACGATCACCATCAATGGCGGACTTGTTATTGGAGATCCAGCAGCCACACTAGCGGCCAATCTCGATCTCACGACCTCCGGCATCGGTAGCACCAGCTTTGGCGCAACGAGTATTCTGCATCTCGATCTGTTTACGGGTGCCGGACTTGGCGACAACTCCGCCAATGCCAGTGCATCTGATCAACTCAAGCTCTTCGGCACACTGAGCATCCTCTCTGGTGCCACACTGAAGCTCACGAATCCGAACAACCTCACCGCCTGGGCGGATGGCGATGTGTTTAAGCTCTTCGACTGGGCCGGTCTCACGGGAAGCTCTGGTAGTTTCAGTGTGGACTATTCCGATTTGAATCTTCCCAGTGGAGCCAGCTTGAACACCAGCAACCTCTACACGCTAGGCACTGTCGCCATCGTCGTCCCTGAGCCAAGCCGCGCCGTGCTCCTCATGTTTGGTCTTATCTGGATTTCGACTCAACGACGAATCGTCAAAAAAGCTAACTTCATCAATGTTCATTAACCCCACTCCTTCACCCGCCATCCAACGCCTTGTGCATCGTTTGTATGAAGAAGGCGCGCCAATCATTCCACGCTTGATAACCGAATGGGTAAATTCGCGCACCGGATCCTGATGTCGACGACAACGTCACCATTTATCCGAACTCCACCATTCTCGGCGGCGAGACCGTCCTCGGAGAAGGCAGCACCATCGGCGCGAATGTCACCCTCATGCACAGCGTCCCGCCAAACTCCCTCGTCGTCACCAAGGAAGCGGGACTCCAGATTATGGATAAGAACGCCAAGAAGACCAAGAAGGAAGTTGGAGAGTTCAGCATCTGAGACTCTTCCTCCCACTCAGGCGGTCCCAGCTATTCGCTGAACATCTCGCAGCCATCCTGACCATGTATTCGATTCGTTGGGTCATGCATCGCAGGATGCAAACATGTCACACCTCTGGATAGCTTTCATTGTCTCGCTGGGCTGCGCTGGGCAAGCGTGGTCCGCTTTCACCAGCGTCACGAACCTGCGCTATCAAACTGGCACCCAGGTTCGGCAGGTGCTGGACATTCATCGGCCTGCTCCGCTGCCCTCTTCGCCGATGCCGGTCATTCTTTGGATTCATGGAGGAGGCTGGCTGGTGGGACACAAGGATGATGCTCCGCAAATCAATGAGATCACAAATGCGGGCTATGTGCTGGCTGCGATGAACTATCGCTACTCGTCCACAGCACCCTTTCCGGCCCAGATTCAAGATGTGAAGGCGGCGATTCGTTTTCTGCGGGCCAATGCGGCCACTTACAATCTCGATCCGAGCCGCATCGCTGTCTGGGGGCAGTCCGCAGGTGCTCATCTCGCGGCGCTAGCAGCGGTGACGAGCGGCGTGTCAGAAACGACGCTTGGGCAGTCGTTCGATGTCGGTGCTAATCTGTCGTTTTCATCCGCCGTGCAGGCTTGCGTGGCTTTCGCGACGCCTTCATATCTCGGTGATGCTGCGGTGAATGACACCACCGTCTCGACTTACCTTGGCGGCTTGCTGCCAGGCGCTTTGCCGACCGCTCAAGCGGCGAATTGCTACAACCCGGCCTATCTGGGCAATGATCCACCTTTCCTCGTCGTGCATGGCCTGACGGACACACTGGTGCCGCCGATCTATGGCAGCAATCTACACAACGCGCTCGTTGCTGCAGGTGGCAGCAGCACCTACGTCCCACTGCCGGGAGTGGGTCACACGCCCTGGGCCACAAGCGAATACCCGCGTGCGCTCGCCTTCTTCCAAAGCGTGCTGCCCACTCTGCCGCTCGCCTCGTGGCGTGAACTGCACGGCCTGCCGCGCGATGGCACTCAGGATGCGATCATTTCAGGCACGGATGGGATTGCAAACTTGCTGAAATTTGCCTTCAATCTCGCGCCCAACGCCGGATCGCTCACGATCCCAAACGCCCGCCCGCTCGCAGCTCCCACTGGCACCAGCTTGAGCGGACTCAGCGGCTTGCCGCACTTTGGATCGACGGGTTTGGGCAATCAACTCGCGCTTACCTTTCTCCGACGCAAGGTCGCCACTGGCCCCGGCATCGGCTACGAGGTGCAGTGGTCAGATGACTTCAACACCTGGACAAGGCAGACGCTCGATGGCACGAATAGCGAGACGCTGAGCATCGACAGCAGTTGGGAGCGCGTGCGTTTTCTGCACACGCCCGGCACTGGTGCGGCGCGACGCTTCTTCCGCGTGGCAGTGCGGCGCTTCTAGCGTCTTGCAAGCCGAGGGCGAGTGATTATGAGTGCGGGCATGGAACTGCGACATCTGCGCTACTTCATCGCCATCGCGGAGGAACTGAGCTTCTCGAAAGCGGCGGTGCGTCTGCACATTTCGCAGCCACCACTGAGCCAGCAGATCCTTGATCTCGAACGCGAACTCGGCGTGCGCCTTTTCGAGCGTGGCCCGCGCAAAGTAAAGCTCACCCACGCGGGTGAGGCCTTCCTCTCGGAGGCACGCGCCACGCTCTCGCAGGCTGGCAATGCCGTGCTAACCGCGCAGCGTGCGGATCGTGGCGAAGTCGGCCAGCTACACATCGGCTACCTCACTTCCGCCACGAACGCCTCCTTTGCCGCGATCATCCACGACTTCCGCCAGCAGCATCCGCAAGTCGCGCTGCATCTGCGCGACATGAACGAAGTGGACATGCTCCGCGCCATTCGTGAAGGCAGCCTACACGCAGCGCTGCTCCGAGCCGTGCCCGAGGATGACGAACTCGCTGTCGCCCCTTTGTGGGCCGACACCATCAACGTCGCGCTACCAGCCACGCATCCTCTCGCACGCAAAAAGAGCATCAGCATCCGCGACCTCGCCGCCGAGTCCTTCATCATCCTCGATCCTTCGTTTTATCCCATCGCCAGCAACTGCTTCATGCTTACCTGCCGCGAGGTCGGCTTCATCCCTCGCATCACCCAGCACGCCAGTAATTACCTCAGCCTGCTCTGGCTCGTCGCCTCTGGTCTCGGCATCGCCTTGGCTACCGACAGCCTGCGCGATTTACAACGCGACGGCATGATCTGGAAACCTCTGTGCGATGTGCCCAAAGACGCCCGCATGTTGCTCGTCACCCGCAAAGACAACACCTCCCCCGTGCTCACTGCATTTAAGACGATAGCGGCCAAATACACCAAACAGCGCAGCAAGCGAGGGTGAGACTGGCTATCCAGAAATCTTTCCTGCGTGATGGCCGTATGGCATGATAGCCATTCCAATCAATCCCATTTCCATGAATCATCGCCTCCTTTGCCTGCTCGCCGTAGTTTCCATCTCCACCTGCGCTGAGGCCCAGACAGTCGATCCGAAACCGCTTGTCGAAAAAGCTCTCGCCGCCATCGGTGGGCAGGACAAATTGCTCAAGATTTTCCGCATCAAGGAAATCTTCCACTTCGGCAGCACGCCCGAGCCTGCCGCGGGCAAGAAGCGCTCCACCCGCGAGTCAATCCTTTCCCAGCCGGACAAATGGTGGATCAACAAAAAGGAACGCGGTGTCGAACCGGCCAAGGACGACGTGCGCGCGTGGTCGCTCGACTTGCTGGTCGATGAAAAGTCGAAGTTTGAGGTCATCCCCGACCTCACGGACGAAGGCAAAACTCTCCTCGGCCTGCGCGTCAGCGGAAGTGTCGCACCGGCGATGGATTTCTACTTCGACAAGGAGACTTCGCTTCTCCACCGCCTCGACTGGCGCGGTGATTTCTATCGCTTCAGCGAATGGAAGGAACACGACGGCCTGAAATACGCCAGCAAGACGATCATCTTCAAAGTGAATGGCAGCAAACCGTGGTTCTTCCACGAAGTCACCGAAATCGAACGCCTCGCTCAACTGCCGGAAGGTCTGGTAAAGCCACAGGCAAAAGATTTACCCAAATAGCTGCGCCCTATCCTGCGGCGTCATCACCCACAATCTATGCCACTGTCCCCCGAATCAGAACCGCTCTCGCGTCGCGCCTTTGTGCGCAATACCTCCATGCTCGCAGCGTCCACGCTCGCGGGTGGAATCGCCGGTCGATCCACCATAGCGGACGCTGCTCCGCCGAAGACCGTGCCTGCGTCCTATCCGCATCCATTGCTCACGGCGTCCGATGATTATTACGATGTGTCGCGTGGCAATCCGAAGCCTCATTCGCTCGTCGGCGAGGCGCTCGTCGAGGCGCGGCTCACGGCCGAGTCGTGGCGACTGGAGATCGTCGCCGACCCGTTCACGAGCGAGCTGGTGAAGGAACCCGCGAGCCTCACCAAAGCGCTCACGCTCGACGATGGCACTGCTCTCGATCTGCCCGCGCTAATCGAGCTGGGGAAGAAGCACAGCGTCCGTTTTCTCAAAGCCATCCAGTGCTTGAACATCGCCGCGCCGCTCGGCCAGGGCTTGTGGGAAGGCGTGCCATTGCGCGAGGTGCTGCGGCTCTGCGGCACGATGAAGAACGTGCGGCGCATATATTACTGGGGCTATCACAACAACGATCCGAAGCAGGTCTTCCAGTCGTCGCTCAGCTACACGGAAGCGATGGAGACACCGCCCGGCGATCTGCCGCCATTTCTCGCCTACCGCCTCAACGGCAAGCCGATCCCGCTCAAGCGCGGCGGGCCGGTGCGGCTAATCGTGCCATGGGCGCATGGCTTCAAGTCGATCAAATGGCTCCAGCGCATCGCGGTGACGAATGATTTCAAAGCCAACGACACCTACGCAAATCAGAACAACGATCCCGAGTCCCATCTCAAGACGGCGGCATATATCGACGATGCGCCCGATAAGTATGACGTGGGAAAACCGATCTTCCTCAGCGGCCTCGCGCTCGCCGGCTTGTCGGGATTGAAGCGTGTCGAGCATTGGCTGCATCGCATTGAGCCCGGCGCGAAATCGGTGGTGCAGGACGATGAGACGTATCGCGCCGCGAGCTGGACACCGTGCGAACTGGAAGCTCTGCCAACGGATTGGAGCAGCGTGTTTCCTGCGGGTGTTTCGTCGAAGGATGTGCTCGGTTTTGACCCAAAGACCGGCCAACCTATGGCGTGGCCGCTGCGTTACAGCATGATCTCATGGTCCACGATGCTGCGCGATTTGCCGCCTGGCAAATACGAGTTCCGCGCCCGTGCTGTGGACCTCAACGACTTCGCCCAACCCGAACCACGACCGGTGCAGAAGACCGGCAAAAACGCCGTCGAAGTGCATCGCTTCGAGGTAAGTTAGCCAATGCCATTACCCATGCAGTGCCTGCACTAGCGATGACATCTGCCTACCTTTTCGCCCATGAAACTTATCCTTCCACTGTTTACTGCCTTGTTATTGGCACCTGTTACGCTCAACGCCGTCGAGCCTGGTGACTTCAGTAAAGCAAACCAAGGTCCTGCGAACGACGACCCAAATCTGCCGCTCGTCATGATCATTGGCGACTCCATCAGTGTCGGCTACACCGATGAAGTGCGCAGACTTTTGGCAGGCAAAGCCAATGTTCACCGCGTAGTTGGCAATGCAGGGCCGAGCAGCAGCGGTGTCCAGAAGTTGAAAGAATGGCTCGCCCCGACCAATGGCACCTGGGACGTGATCCACTTCAACTTCGGCCTACACGACCTCAAGCTCGGCACTGGCGGCAAGGGCAACCAACCTTACGCCACTTCCGACGGCCACCAGGTTTCGATCGAAGACTACGAGAAGAATTTGAGCCAGATCGTGGCCAAATTCAAAACCACCGGTGCCGCGCTGGTCTGGTGCTCAACGACCCCCGTCCCCGCAGGTAAAGTCGATCCACCCCGACAGCCCGACGACGTGATGAAATACAACGAAGTCGCGCGCCAAGTGATGATTAAAAACGGCGTGGCCATCGACGATCTCTTTGCCACCGCACTGCCTAGGCTCGCGGACATTCAGCTGCCGCTCAACGTCCACTTCACCAAAGAAGGTTACGCCGAACTGGCCAAACAAGTCGCAGCGAGCATTGAAGAAGCACTCAAGAAACGCGGAGCTCGTTGAAACGATGCCGATTCAATCTCAGTTTCACCATGATCGAACCCGGCGGATTCCAGTCGCCCGACGGCACGAGCTACATCTCCAATGATCGCAATCGCGCCACCGACGGCGAAATCTTGATGGCCTGCTTCACCGAGGAAGACATCCTCGCTTAGAAACTCATCGGCCCGAAATCGAAGCTCAAGAGGCTTGTCAGTCGGCCGCTGAAGTTAAAGAAGCCGACGAGCCAAACCAAATGATCGGTCTTACGGACAGGCTTTAAAACGACTCTTATCTGTTTAAGCTAAAAAAATCCATGCGCACCTTTGCCACTCTCTTAGCCACACTCCTTGCTTCCGCTGTCATCAGCTTTGGCGCGGATGCAATTTCGCTCACGCTGAGCGCCAACCAAATGTCCATTGCTACGGGACAACCTTCCCTGGTGCTTATGTCGAGCGGCTCTGTTCACATCCCCGTGTGGTCGTTGTCCGGTGGCTCCGTGGGGCAATCGGTCGCTGGACTGGTGAGTGGTCTCCCCAGCGGGTGCGCTGCCGTGAAGGTCGAGATTGTTGTGACCACGACAGACGCTGCGACGACAGGGAGTTCTGAGAGTCAGCCAAAGAAATGAATCCGCCAAAACGGGCAAATAGTGAAAGGCATCATCGCGTAATCTTGTTCCTTCTTTTCTGCTATCATGCGCCAGTCGTTTCGTTTTCATTTGTTCTTATTCGGGTTTGCCTCGGTCACTTATGCCGTGGAGCCCATTCATTTCAGTCGCGAGATTTTACCGATCCTCTCGGAGAACTGCCTGTCGTGCCACGGGCAGGACGAGAAACATCGTAAGGCGGATCTGCGACTCGATACCCGCGAGGGAGCGACGGCGTTGCAAGATGGTGTTGCCGCCATCGTGTCGGGTAAGCCGGAGTTGAGTGAGTTGGTGGAGCGCATTGTGAGCGACGACAAGGACGAGTTGATGCCGCCGCCGAAGTCGCACAAGCCGCGGCTGAAGCCCGAGCAGGTGGAGCTAATGAAACGTTGGATCGCAGAGGGGGCTGTCTGGGGCAAGCATTGGGCCTATGAAATGCCTGTGCGTGGTGCGGACCCACTGTCTGGCGATGGACGGGGGGACGCCAATGCTCCTGCACACTTCCCGCTGCGCTCGGCGATTGATCGCTTCGTCTGGGCGCGATTGAAGAAGGAACATCTCCAACCCACACCCGAAGCCGAGCGGCACACTTTGCTCCGGCGTGTTTCCTTCGATCTCACCGGGCTGCCGCCGAAGGTCGAGGAAGTGGCAGCATTTGATGGTTCGTCGGCTAGTTACGAAGCGGTGGTGGATCGGTTGCTCGCTTCGCCTCACTTCGGCGAGCGCATGGCGATGTGGTGGCTGGATGCGGCCCGTTATGCGGACACAGATGGGTTTCAGTCGGACTCGAACCGAGAGAACTGGCCATGGCGGGACTGGGTCGTGGAGGCCTTCAATGCGAACATGCGTTTTGATCAATTTACCCTAGAGCAGTTCGCTGGGGACCTTCTGCCAAATGCCACGCCAGAGCAGAAGCTGGCGACTGCGTTTCACCGCAATCACATGACGAACGGCGAAGGCGGACGCGATCCTGAGGAATCGCGCGTGGACTATGTGCTGGATCGCGTCAACACCATCGGTTCGGTCTGGCTGGGCCTCACGCTGGGTTGCACGCAGTGTCATTCACACAAGTTTGATCCGATTGCTCAAACGGATTACTACGGGCTTACGGCTTTCTTCAACAGCATCGACGAGGACGGTAAGGCGGGGAAAAGCGCCAAGCCCTATCTCAAGTATGAATCCAAACACGTCTCACGGGCGATTGAGGAAGCGCAGCATCTGGTGGATGGCCGCAAGGTTGCCGAGATCGCGGCTCGCAAAGCCGCAGAAACTCCCTTTGCCGGCTGGCTCGACGCGCGAAAGCAAGAGGTGCAAGGTGGTTTTGCGGCATGGCAGTCGTTGCGCGGCGCGCTAGAATCCAGCGAGGGTTCGAAACTGACGCAGGAAGCGGATGCCACAGTGCAGGTTGCTGGGCCGAATCCGAATCAGGACGACTATCGTCTCATCGCTCCGGTGAAGCTCGCGCGCGTAACCGGCCTGCGATTGGAGGTGCTGCCTCATGCCTCGCATGTGAAGGGGGCGTTTTCCCGTGGGAAATCCGGCGAGTTCATCCTGACGGATATCAAAGTTCAGGTGCGTCGGCGTGGCAGTAGCCAGATCCGCGACGTGCTGGTGAAGAGTGCTGCTGCCGATTTTGTTCCCCCTGGTAAGGGTGGTTACGGCGACATTAAGGGAGTGCTCGATGACGACCCACGCAATGGCTGGAGCACCAAGGGGGCACCTAGCATCGCGCCACACACTGCGGTCTTTGCCTTAGCCGAGCCGCTGGTGCTCGCGACTGAGGACGAGCTGATCTTTGAACTTAGGCAGCGCTCCACGCTTGGTGACGCGAACATCGGACGTTTCCGCCTTTCCGTCACGGACCAGCGCGGACCTGCTGTCATGGGCGTTGGTCCCGCTCCGCTGGAGGAACTCGCAAGCGCGACCGCGATGGATGCCAAACTGCGCGCACGGCTTTTTGAACAGTTCCTCGCTGATCACGAACCCTATCAAATCGCCCAGCGTGCCCTTGAGCGGGTGAACGCGCAGTTTAACGAAGCCAAGGCCGCAAAGGTGGCCGAAGTAATGGTGCTGGCCGAGAAGCCACAGCCGCGTGAGACCTTTTTACTGGTGCGTGGTGTGTGGGATAAGCACGGGGAAAAAGTGCAGCGCGGCGGATTGCCTGCCATCGCGCCGCTCACGGTGGAAAACCCCACCCGCGCCGATTTAGCCCGCTGGTTGACGGGACCGAAAAATCCGCTGAGTGCGCGCGTTTTTGTGAACCATCTCTGGCAACTCTGCTTTGGCACCGGCTTGGTAAAAACGCCCGAAGACTTTGGCCTACAGGGGGAGCGCCCCTCGCATCCCGAGCTGCTGGATTGGCTGGCCGTTGAATGCATCGATAGCGGCTGGGATGTGAAGCACTTGATCAAACTCATCGTCACCAGCTCGACTTACCGGCAAAGTTCAAGTGTCAGTGAGCCGATGCTCGTTCGCGATCCCGAGAACCGGCTGCTCGCTCGCGGTTCACGGTTTCGCCTGCCTTCATGGATGCTGCGAGATGCTGCCTTGCTGGCATCGGGCCTGTTTCATCCAGTGCTCGGCGGCCCGCCAGTCAAGCCGTATCAGCCTGCTGGCGTATGGGAGGAAAATTTCATGGGCCGATTCACCTATGAACCCAGCGAAGGACCTGCGCAATTTCGTCGCACGCTCTACGCCTTCTGGCGGCGAAGCATCGCACCCACGTTCCTCTTTGATTCCGCGCAACGCCGCTCCTGCGAGGTGCGCACGCCGCGGACCAACACGCCGCTTCAGGCCCTCACCCTGCTCAACGACGAGAATTACCTTGAAGCCTCGCGTGCCCTCGCCGCGCTTGCGCTAAAAAAGCCAGAACCCATTCGCGAGATGGTCCAGCGTGTCCTTTCCCGGGGGCCGCGCGGTTCGGAGGCCCGTATCCTCGAACGCGAGCGCGAGCGTGCCCTGGCCTATTACCATGCCCATCCGCAGGATGCCGTGCGCCTCATTGCTCGTGGGCAGTTCGTGCCCAATGCCAATGTATCCTCAACGGACCTCGCCGCCCACATGGTCATCGCGAGCCTGCTGTTTAACCTCGATGAAGCCATCACCCATGAATGACTTTGGCCAAATCACTTGTCGACATTTCACCCGCAGCCATGCCGTGAAGTGCCAAGCCTACCCCTACAAACTCCACCGCGAAGCATGAACTCGGAACGACTCTCCCTCACTCGCCGCTATTTCCTCGGCCAATGCACCGGCCTATCGCTGGGTGCGATGGCGCTTTCACAAAAACTCGGGCAGGTATCGGCTGCAGGTGCCGAGCCGATGCGCAATGCCATTGGCGGACTCGATGCTTTGCCGCACTTCGCCCCGAAGGCGAAGCGTGTGATCTTTCTCACTCAGTCCGGCGGTCCCTCGCAGCTCGAATTGTTCGATGAGAAACCCGGCTTGATGAAATGGGCAGGAATCGAACTGCCTGATTCGGTGCGTCAGGGCCAGCGCGTGACGACGATGACCGCAAACCAGAAGCAACTTGTCATGCCCCCCAGAGTGAAATTCGCGCGCTGCGGCAAGAGTGGGGCGACCATTGGCGAATGGCTGCCGCACTTACGCGAGGTCGCGGACGACCTGTGTTTCATCAAGTCGATGCACACCGACGAGATCAACCATGCGCCGGCAATGACGAAGTTTCTCACCGGACACCAGCTCCCGGGCCGCCCCAGCATGGGGGCGTGGCTCAGCTACGGCCTTGGAAGTGAAAATCGCAACCTGCCGGACTACCTTGTCATGATTTCCAAAATGCAGCGCCCAAGTGATCAACCGCTCTACGATCATTATTGGGGGAGCGGCTTTTTGCCGTCGCGCTACCAGGGCGTGAAGCTGCGCAACTCGAAGGACCCCGTTCTTTACTTGAGCGATCCCGATGGTCTCCCGCGCGACCTGCGACGTGGCATGCTCAACGGCCTTGCCGAGTTAAATCAGCAGCGCCTGGTGGAAACGGGTGACCCCGAAATCGCCACGCGCATCCGCCAATACGAAATGGCCTATCGCATGCAGACAAGCATCCCCGAACTCACCGATCTGAGTGGTGAACCGGAAGAAGTGTTCGACCTTTATGGCCCTGATTCCCGCCGTGCCGGCAGCTACGCTGCGAATTGCATCCTCGCGCGCCGCCTCGCCGAGCGCGGGGTGCGGTTTATCCAGCTTTTTCATCCCGACTGGGATCATCACAGTCGCCTGACTTCATGGTGCACCGCTCGCTGCCGAGATACCGACCAGCCCAGCGCCGCGCTGATCAAGGACCTTAAACGCCGCGGCATGCTCGACGACACGCTCGTCATCTGGGGTGGCGAATTCGGGCGCGGCGTGGCCGGTCAGGGCAAATGGGACAGTCCCGAAGCCGGGCGCGATCATCATCCGCGCTGCTTCACAATGTGGATGGCTGGTGGCGGCGTGAAGCCGGGTATCACCTACGGCTCCACCGATGATTTCAGTTTCAATACCGCTGAGAATCCTGTCCACGTCCGCGATCTGCACGCTACTGTACTGCATCTACTCGGAATCGACCACGAGCAACTCACCTTCCGTGCTCAAGGCCTGGACTTCCGTCTCACTGGTGTCGAGTCGAGTAAAATCGTGCGCGGCATCATGGCCTGAAATTTTGACACCCTTTTTAACCACGGGGTGCGCCCTTCATTCTTTCAATCCTCCGTCTTGAGATTGGTTAAGCCTGCTTCGAAAGTATACCCACCGATCATTTTAGCCCTCGTCATGAAACTCCCCAGACTCGTTCTCGTCACTGCCCTTTCACTCGGTCGCCTGCTGGCCGATGATGCCACCGATTTCCCGCCGAAGCCGCCGGTGAAGGCTCTCACGGCAGCGGAGGAGCAAAAGACCTTCCAATTGCCGCCGGGGTATCGCATGGAGCTGATCCTGAGCGAGCCGGACATCACGGAGCCGGTTTGCATCGCGTTTGATGGCAATGGCAGGCTCTACGTCGCGGAGATGAGCAGCTACATGCGCGACATCGACGGCACGGACGAACTGGTGAGCACGAGCCGCGTGTCCGTGCACTGGTCGAGCAAGGGCGATGGCCAATACGACATGCATCGCGTCTTTGCCGACAAGCTGAAGTTGCCGCGCCTGCTGCTGCCACTCGCCGATGGCGTGCTGATCGGCGAGACCGACACGAACGACATCTATCTCTACAAAGACACGAACGGCGATGGCGTGAGCGATGAAAAGAAGCCCGTGTATCAAGGCGGACCGCGCGGCGGCAATCTGGAGCATCAGCCCAGCGGCATGACGTGGGCGCTGGACAACTGGATCTACACCGCGGTGAACAACTACCGCCTGCGCTGGAAGGACGGCCAGCTCATCAAGCAGGACATTCCCGGCAATGGCGGCCAGTGGGGCGCGACGCAGGATGACCAAGGTAAGTTCTGGGTGGTGAACGCGGGCGGTGAAAAGGGACCGCTCAATTTCCAAAACCACATCCTCTATGGTCAATCGCTCGCCCGTGGGCAGTTCGAGCCCGGCTTTGAGGTCGTGTGGCCGGCGATGGGTCTGCGTGATTATCAGGGTGGCCCTGCCAAGTCACGTGATGACGACACGCTGAACCATTTCACCGCGACCTGCGGTGGCGAGATCTTCCGAGGCGATCAGTTGCCCGCCGAGCTGCGCGGCAATCTCTTCTTTGGCGAGCCCGTGGGTCGTCTCGTGCGCCGCACGAGCATCGAGGTGAAGGACGGCATCACCATTCTGCACAATCCGCATCCGCAGAGCGAGTTCCTCCGCAGCACGGACGCGTGCTTCCGCCCGGTCGATATGAAAACAGCGCCCGACGGCACGCTCTTCATCTGCGACATGTATCGCGGCATCATCCAGGAGGGCAATTGGACGAAGGAAGGCAGCTACCTGCGCAAAGTGATCCTGCAGCATAGCATGGACAAAATCATCAATCGCGGCCGCGTGTGGCGGCTCGTGCATGACACGACGAAGCCCGTGCCCGCACCGAAACTGCTCGACGCCACGCCCGCGCAACTCGTCGAGGCGCTCGCACATCCGAACGGCTGGCATCGCGACACCGCGCAGAAGCTGCTCGTTTTGAAGCAGGACAAAAGCGTCACGCCCGCGCTCATCGCGATGCTTCAGAAAAACAGTAGCGACCTCGCCCGCATCCACGCGCTGTGGACGCTCGAAGGTCTCGGTGCTCTCACCAGCGAACTCGTGCGTGCCGCTTTGAAGGACAGCTCGCCCGTGCTGCGCCGTGCCGCCATCCGCGCCAGCGAATCGCTCGCCGATGAGACGCTCGTCGCTGACATCATCGCTTTGACAAAGGACAGCGATCCCACGGTCGTCATCCAGGCGCTGCTCACCGCGAAGCAGATGAAGTGGAAGGACCACGCAAAGCTCATCAATCTCACCGCGCTCAGCACGCCGTCGAAAGGCATCAAAGAAATGGCCGGGCAGATGCTCAACAGCCAGATCAGCTTCCCGCGTGAGTTCAGCAACGCGCAGAAGGATCAGATGCGTCGCGGTCAGGCCATTTACCAAGAGCTGTGCTTCACCTGCCACGGTCTCGACGGCAAAGGCACCGCTATCGATGGACTTGCGCCCGGCATGACGCTAGCCCCGGCGCTCGCAAGCTCGAAGACCGCCATGAACGGCGATCAAATTCTCCGCGTGCTCCTCCACGGCCTTAGTGGCCCGGTGAACGGCAAAACCTATCAGGCGCAGATGATCCCGATGGCGAACAACCCCGACGAATGGCTCGCCGACATCGCCAGCTACGTGCGCAAGAGCTTTGGCAACAACGGCCGCTTCATCACGAAAGATGATGTCGCCAAGCTGCGCAAAGAACTCGCCTCTCGCACCACGCCGTGGACTATCGAAGAACTCAAGCGCACCGGCCCGCAGCTCCCGCTGGAAAATCGCAGCGCGTGGAAGCTTGCCGCCAGCCACAACGCCAAGGATCTCGCCCGGGCCATCGACGGTAATCCCGAGACCCGCTGGGACACGCATACCTCGCAAACGCCCGGCATGTGGGTGCAGATCGAACTGCCGCAGCCCTCCAACATCGCCGGTCTCACCCTCGACACCGCCAACTCTCGCAATGACTGGCCACGCGGTTGGAAGATCGAAACCTCCCAAGATGGCCAAACCTGGGACAAACCCATCCTCGAAGGCCAGAGCGAAAAAGTCAGCACCACCGACTTCCTCTTCCCCAAGCCCGCTAAAGCCAAATTCATCCGAATCATCGACACCGGCAGCACCAAAGGCACTTACTGGTCCATCCACGAACTCGATGTGCTCGAACCCGCACCAAAGGTGGCGGGGAAGTAGGATTACTTGCCGGGGATGAGTTCATGCCAGCCAGTAAATCGCACCTATTTCCAAGACAAGTTCTCCTGACTCACACGTGTTCGTGTCCTTGCCGAAAGGAAGTAAAGTGCCATCGAAAGGTTTAACACTCGACGTTTAAGTAGGACCAGCCTCCGTTCATCTGGATAAGTTTACTTATTCGTTTCCGACCTTAAAGACCCGCCCATGAAGTTCCTCAGCGCACTCCTATTCTTCGCCGCCGCAGCGCGTGCGGAGATTCCATTTCAGCAAGACGACATCGTTCTCTTCTACGGCAACTCGATGGTCGAGCGGCTGCTCGAACATGGGGAACTGGAGGCGATGGTGCAGCTTGCGCAGCCGGGAAAGAATCTGCATTTCCGCAGTCTCGCGTGGACGGGTGATGAGCTGGGAAATCGCTTACGCGCCGAGGGTTATGCGGCGCACATGAAGGAGCTGCTTGCGGCGTGGCCGGCGAAGGTCGTGGTCGTCGGCTATGGCATGAATGAGGCGTTTGCGGGCGCGGCGGGATTGTCGGCGTTTCGCACGCAGCTCACGGGGTATCTCGATCAGCTCGCGCGGCTGCATCCGGGAGCAAAGCTTGTGGTGCTGTCGCCGACGGCGGTGGAGAGGAGCACGCTTGATCGCCTGCCGGATGTGGAGGCTCGTAATGCGGATGTCGCGCTGTATTCCGTGGCACTGGCCGAGGCGGCGAAGGCGCGCGGTGCATTGTTCGTTGATCTTTTCACAGCGAGCCGCGAAGCGTTTGCGAAGAGCAAGACGCCGCTGACGACGAACGGCCTCCATCTCAATGCGGACGGCAATCGCGCGATGGCGCAGGTGATTGCCCGCGCACTGGTAGGTGATGCGGCGGTGGCTAATGTGAGCGTGGCACGAGTGGCGGAGGTCGCACCGGCGGCGGCGCAACTCGCGCATTTCGTGAAGGAAGTGGTACGACCGAAAAACGGGGTCCTTTACTACGGCGTGCGTAAGCGGGCCGATGAGCGCGCGGCGGAGATTCCGCTCTATCTCCAGCGCATCGAAAAGGCCGACGCGCTTGTGCATGAGATCGCGGCAAAGCCCGACGCGAAGTTCGCGACTTCGTCTCCCATCTCGCTGCCGCCGCCCGAGCCGTGGACGAAGCCCGGCTCGAAGGGCGACGTGGGCGTAGTGCGCAACGCGGCAGAGGCGCAGGCGGAGTTCAAGGTGGCCGACGGCTATACGGTGAACCTCTTTGCGTCGGACGAACAATTTCCCGAACTGCGCGCACCGGTGCAGATTGCGTTCGACGCGCGCGGACGGCTTTGGGTGGTGACGATGCCAAGCTTTCCTCACACTGTGCCCGGTAAGCCACAGGAGGACAAAATCATCGTGATCGAGGACACCGATCGCGACGGCAAGGCGGACCAATGCACGACTTTCGCCGACGGCCTCGATGCGCTCGACGGCATCGCATTCTCCGAGCAAGGCGTCGTTGTCTCCGAGCAGCCTCGGCATTGGCTCATGCAGGACACCGATGGTGATGGTCGTGCCGACACGCGTCGCGAGTTGCTGCGCGGTGTGGACGTCACGGACTCGCATCACGGCGGCATGATCGCGGCCGACCCGACCGGCGGGATTTGGTTTTGCGACGGCGTGTTTCACCGCTCGCAATTCGAGACGCCCTACGGCGTGCATCGCTCGGTGGACTCGACGACGCTGCGCCACGACTTGCGCACGGGCCGTGTCGAAACTGAGTGGCAGAGCATCACGCCGAACCCGTGGAAAATAACCTTCGACCGCTGGGGCAACACCTACCAGATGTATGGCGACGGTCTCGTGCTCGATGGGCTCGCGCTCACGTGGACGCCGCTCGGCGCGTATCATCCGTTCGCGCACGCGAAGGTGCTCGGCTACGGCAAAGGCAGCGCCGCCGCGAGCATCTCGAGCCCGAATTTTCCGGCGGAATATCAGCAGGGCATGGCGAGCGCCGCGCTGCTCGGCAATCACGCGGTCTCCATCACGAAGGTGGACTTCGATCAAGGCGCGGCACGCGGGACCGAGCGGCTCGACCTCGTCTCGTCGCCGAATGCAGCGTTCCGTCCGGCGGATGTCGCGTTCGGTTTCGATGGCGCGCTCTACATCTCGGACTTCAGCAGCACCATCATTGGCCACGCACAGAATCCGATGCGCGACCCGCGCTGGAATCACACGAAGGGCCGCATCTGGCGCGTGACGCGCAACGACGGGCCGGTGGAGAAAAAGTGGCCGCGCATCGAAGGCGCGAGCGCTTCGGAGCTCTGCGCGCTGCTCACGCATCCGCAGGACATCGTGAGGCAGCACGTGCGCAGTGCCTTGCGAAAACTCGGCCAGCCCGGACTCGATGCCGTGGACGCGTGGCTCGCGAAACTCCCCGCGAATGAACCCGAGCGCGACCAGGCGATGCTCGAAGCGGTTTTCGTCGCCGAAGGTCTCGGTCAGACGCGCCCCGCGCTGCTAGCGGCGCTCGGCAAATCCGCGAAGCCCGAATACCGCGCTGCTGCGATGCACTTCGCGCGCTTACAGGCGGATCGATTGCCCGACATCGCCACTACGCTTGCCACGATGGCCGCCGACAAACACCCACGCGTGCGCATGGAAGTCATTGATGCCGTCGCGCATCTGCGCCCGCACTTTCCCGCCGTCGAACACGTCGTCCACGCCGGCATTGCTGCCACCGAGCCTGCGGTAAAGCGCATGCTCGACGACCTCTCCTTTGGCACGAAGCCGCTCATCTCCGCGAGCGTGCCCGTGCTCGAAATCGCGCCGGAGACGAAGCTCGCCCAGTGGCAGGACGCGGGTGGCGGAGTGCAGCGCACGTTTGTGAAAGCCGACGCCGCAACGCCCGCCACGCTCGCGGTGAAATACAGCTTCCTCGATGTCGCCGTGAACGGCGTGCAGGTCTTCTCCTTCGACTCGCAGTGGAGCAGCGACCAGCAGGTGCCGCTCGAACTTTCTCCCGGCCTCAACGTCATCGAAATCACCTACCGCCGACTGAAGGGCAACGCGCCCGCAGTCTATCTCTTCGACGCACTCGGCCAACGGCTCCGCGGCGTGAAAGCATCCACTGACGCGACGCAGTTTGCCAGGCTGCGCGACGAGTATGAAAAAGCTAACGCCGCGCTCGACGAAGTTATCCGCGTGCAGTCCGCGCCCGAGCTGCAATTCGCGCCGAAGGAACTCCGCGCGAAAGCCGGCACGAAGGTCCGCCTCATCTTCGATAACCCCGACTTGATGATCCATAACTTCGTCCTCTGCTCGCCCGGCTCCGAGGAGGAAGTCGGTGCACTCGCCGACAAACTCGCCGCCGACCCGAACGGTATGGCGAAAGGCTACCTCCCCGACTCGCCGAAAATCCTCCAGCACACCGGCCTCGTCGCACCGAAGGCCCGAGCCGAACTCACCTTCAACCTCCCGCAGCAGCCGGGCCGCTATCCGTATCTCTGCACCTTCCCCGGTCACTGGCGCGTGATGCACGGCGTGCTTGTTGTCGAGGCACCTTAGCCGAAAAATTCAGCCCGAAAGTTCTGGCCAAGCCCGCATGTGATCCGGCGAAGCTGACGCTCAAGCCCATCGTGAAGGGCGCGTGGCCAGAATGAAACTCTCGATTCCAAATATCATGAAACACACCCTCACCTACCTCCTCATTCTCCTAGGCTGCACTCGCGCGATGGTCGCGCAGTGGCCGCTGGATTCACACAAACATGAATCGCTCATCCCTCATGGCACGGTGCAGGAAGCGGCGGGCGTGAAGCAGCAATCGCTCGCACTCGATGGCTCGTCGGTGATCGAGCTGAAGGACTCGGCGGCGCTCAATGGCGACGGTGGCTTCACTTTCTCGGTGTGGTTCAATCCGTATGCGCTCAGCGCCGGGCAGCAGGTCATCGCGGGGAAGAATCGTTACTCACACGATGAGCGGCAGTGGACGCTCACGGTCGAGCCGGATGGCAAGTTGAAGGCCTACCTCAAGCAGGCCGGTTGGAGCACCATCGTGTGTGCCGAGACGCTGCAGCCTGGGCACTGGCATCTGGCGACGCTCACGGTCGGCGAGGGCAAGGCGGCGCTGTATTTGAATGGCAAGCCGGTCGGTGAGGTGACGCTGAAGAAGCCCGTCGCAGCCACGCAGGCACCGATCACGCTGGGTGGCAGTTGGGATGGCAAGCGAGCGCAGCAGCAGTTCCTAGGCGCAGTGGATGAGGCGCGATTCGAGCCGCGTGCGTGGAGTGCGGCGGAGGTGGCGGCAAGTTATCAGCCGGTGGGCGCGACGCATGAGCTGCCGAAGCCGCTCGTGTCCGACACGCCTCTGTGGGATGAGCGCGTGCTGTTGTCGAAAGCGGCGGATCTGCCCGTGCTCGATGACGTGGCGTTTCACGTCATCAAGAAGTCCGATGGCGCGAAGTGGATGCTCGGCGTCGGGCTCGCATGGCACAAAGAGCGACTCTACGCGTCTTACGGCTTCAACGTGGGCGATGAAAACACGCCGACTGAGGAGGCACATGTGCGCGTGAGTGATGATGGCGGCAAGTCGTGGGGCGAGCCTGTGGTGATGGACCATGGTGAAAGCAATCTCGGTGTGAGCCACGGTGTCTTCCTCTCGCATGCGGGGAAGCTGTGGGCGTTTCAGGGTGCGTTCTACGATCACTTTCAGCGCACGCACACACGTGCCTACACGCTGAACGAAACAACTGGCCAATGGGACGCGCAGGGCGTGGTCATTGGCGATGGCTTTTGGCCGATGCAGGAGCCGCAGAAGATGGACGATGGCAACTGGATCATGTCTGGTGCCCGAGTCGCGAAGGGCTATGATTTCAGCGGCGATCCGCCCGCAGTGGCGATCAGTCATGGCGACGACTTCACGAAGTGGGACCTCGTCGTTCTGCCTCTCGATCATCGGCTGCGAAGCGTCTGGGGCGAGTCCACCGTGATCGTGAAAGGCAGACAAATCACCAACATCTCGCGCTACGGCGGCAAGGCGCAGGCGCTCATCGCCATCAGCGACGACTTTGGCCGCACCTGGAGCACCGCGCTGCCATCGAACCTGCCGATGGCGACGAGTAAGCCCTACGCGGGCATCTTGAGCACCGGCCAGCGTTACCTCGTCTGCACCACCACCGCCGACACCGGTGGCAGGCGCTCGCCTTTGACTATCGCCGTGAGCAAGCCAGGTGAATCCGTTTTCAGCAAAGTCTTCGTCATTCGCCGCTCCGTCTTCCCCGAAGGCCCCGGCGTCTCGAACGAACGCGCCGATTTCAGTTATCCCTATGCCGTCGAGCACGAGGGCAAGCTCTACGTCGGCTACACCCACAAGAGTCATGTGGCGAATGAGCTGGCGGTGATTCCCATCGAGAAGCTGAAGTGATCGTTGAGAGTGTGTTTCTCGATAACGCAGACTCATCACATAGAGTTTTGTTTTGACACTGACTTCACCCTTTTCGCCACCGTTGATGGCATCGGCGTGCGGGCTTCGGTTAAAGGAGTTGCTCCAGGCAGTGCCGATTTCATCGCCCCTGAGGGCAGCATTGATGCAGGCGCTGCGGGTGTCCGCGCCAATTGTAAACTCAACATCGCCGCCGCAGGTTTTGAATGCTGGGAATAGCTCCGTCGGCGGAGCCACCACCAGCGGCTTTAGCGCCCCGAGATTCGGCAGCATCAGCGCTACGAACAGCAACAGTGCCACCACTAACTCCACCGCCCAAACCGTGACACAGAAACGTGATACAACTCCTAAAGAAGAGCGCCGTCTATTTTTACCGTCGAAGTCCTTAGCTACGGTGGAGGCAGCGACGATAAAGACGAGGAAGAAAGACGCCAGAGATTGAACCTAAAGTCAGGAGCAGAATAAAATCCTACTTGCATGATGGGATATAAAAGCTACAGACTTTGGTAGTCCGATATTCTGACCAGAAAACTGGAGGCGTATCAACAAACCAAGGCGCAAAATGGAGTGCTCTTCAGTCTCCATAGGTGGGCAGTATCTTGTTTACTGTGTTCATCCTAATTCGCGCTCTTTCGTTGTGATCCCCGTCAATTTCCATGAGTTCTGCTGCTGAATTAATCAATCCCCCTCCATCCAAGCTCGTCGTTGATCACGTCACGAAGTCCTTCAAAAGCCAAAACGGCTGGTTGAAGGCTCTTGATGATGTCAGCCTCACCGTGAATGAGGGCGAGTTTGTCTGCCTTGTGGGGCCCAGTGGGTGCGGAAAGAGCACACTGCTTAATCTCATCGCTGGTCTCGATACGCCTGAGAGTGGCACGCTTTCCAGCGATGGCCAACCCATCATCGGCACTGGCCGTGAGCGTGGTGTCATGTTTCAAGAGCATGCCTTGTTTCCGTGGCTGGATGTGCTTGGGAATGTGCTCTTTGGTCTTCAACTCAAGCCCAATTTAAACAAGGCTGAGTGCATCGATATCGCAAAGTATTATCTCCAACTTGTTGGCCTAGGACGTTTCATCCATGCAAACATTCACGAACTCTCAGGCGGCATGAAACAGCGTGTCGCGTTGGCTCGTGCGCTGGCACCTAATCCCCGCATTCTTTGCATGGACGAGCCTTTTGCTGCGCTGGATGCCATGACCCGAGAACAGCTATATGCGGATCTTCAGGACATTTGGGCCAAGCGGAAAAAGACCATTATTTTTGTCACACACAATGTTCGTGAAGCCGTGTGCCTTGGCGATCGAGTCGTGCTCTTTTCACCCAATCCAGGACGCATCCGCGAACAGTTCCACATTCAGCTGCCTCGCCCTCGCGACATCAATAGCGTGGAGCTTGCCGAGCAGGCCACACTCATCACGCGCGCTCTGAAACAGCACAATAGCCAATCCCTCTCAGCCGAATGAAACGCAGTCTCGTTGCCATCCTCTTTTTTGCATCGCTGATCATCCTTTGGCAGGCGCTGGTTTACGCTGAAATCTGGTCGCCCGTGTTGCTGCCATCACCGCTGGATGTGGCCCGCTATCTATGGGCTGCCATCCTGGACGGATCCTTGATTGAAGGTTCGTGGGTCACGATGAAGCGCCTCTTGCTTGGCTACCTCATCGGTTGTGTCATAGGCTTACCGCTGGGACTTGCCACGGCGCGCTCGAAGTATCTTAGCGATACGATTGGGGTGCTCGCTCTTGGCTTGCAAACGCTACCGAGCGTCTGCTGGGTACCTCTGGCTTTGCTGTGGTTCGGTCAAAGTGAATCCGCCATGCTTTTTGTCGTCATCATGGGTACCCTATGGTCTGTTTTAATCGCCGTAGACAACGGGGCTCGCAGCCTGCCACCGATCTACGTGCGCGCTGCTCGCACCATGGGCAGCTCAGGCTTGCATACCTTGATCAAAGTCATCTTACCCGCCTCACTTCCTTTTGTTGTCGGCGGTATGAAACAAGGCTGGGCTTTTGCCTGGCGTTCACTCATGGCAGCTGAGATCTACGTCACCCTACTCACCGGCTATGGCCTCGGCCACCTACTGCATTTTGGGCGCGAGCTGAATGCCATGGATCAAGTCATCGGCATTATGCTCGTCATCGTCCTGATTGGCCTCGCCGCGGATAAAGTGCTCTTTTCCCCTTGGGAAAGATTTCTCCAAAAGCGCTGGGGCACTGGCTCATAATCCGTGTGCTTGACATGTTAACAAAGTCTCCCTGACCAATAAAGATTACGACCTCGGCTGCGAGATCCTAGGCTCCGACGTCAGAGTTATGAGCGGGAGATGGTTGTATCTTTGGAAGAAGCTTTCATTCAATGCTCAACCTGTCTCGCTGGAAATCTTCTTCGCCACGTTGGTAACATCCGCCCGACATGGGTCACCAAGGTAACGCCAAGCCGTAAAGGCGCTGGAATAGCAGTCGTTGCATCCCAACCTGAGGCAGTGTGGGTGCCTCATGTCTGAGCCCGTCTCTCACCATCTCCCGCGCAGTCGCCATCATATCTAGGCCCATGAGCAGCCGCTCTTCGGGTGTCTTGCGCATCATCGCGACGAAGAGCCGCTGGTTAATCTCCGGCGGCGTGTCCTTCACGGCAAAACCCGTGTCAGCATATCTGTCAGGTTCAATTTGACTGACCATTCCCGCAGATACTCCGTATTGCAGCCTGTCGCAATCAAGTTCTCCACATCCGCGAGTTGACGCTCGGAGAGGGATTCTTTGGCCCAGTGCAGTTTGGAAAGAATGAGGTCTTCTTTGCTCACCACCCACAGATCAATGCCTGCCACCTTTAAGCGCACTCGCCGCGTAAATTCATGCAGCCTATAGTCCTCATGTTTCCGCACCATGAAGTCCACTTTGATCAGGGTTCGCTCATGGATTGTCTTAAAGCTGGACTGATGCAGCACAGCCTCCCTCGCCGCTTCTTCGGATACATAATACTCGGGTCCTAGCACGTTTGTGATTCTGTCGACATCTTTTAAAAAGAAGGCCACCACTAGATCAATGTCACGAGTCATTCGTGGTTGCGCATAGCTATTGAGCGCCACTGAACCCGTGAGCATGTAGTCGATCCCTGCCTCCTCTAGTCGGGTGGCGATGTCGCACAGCACTTGCAGTTCTTCGGTCATGGGTGGTGCCTCCTTAGGTTGGTCTCACGGTTTATCTCTACAAGGTTGAACCACATCTGCCGCACTGCGATCATTTTTGTAGCATGGCTGATTTTCCGACTCAAAAAGTTTGGGTAAACGCGGGTTTCAGCCTTAATGAGGGGAATCCTATTCCGTCGTAACTTCCAGATTACGAACCCTCGTAACAGAGAAATGCGAAAAGGTGGCGTATTATCCAACGCTTATGAAGTTGGTTCTCTCATTTCTTACTCTGATCTCTGCCACTGCGGTGGTGGCGGAGGTGTCCTACAATCAGGACATCCGCCCCATTCTGGCGGAGAATTGTTTTTATTGTCACGGTCAGGACCCGAATAAACGAAAGGCGGATCTGCGGTTGGATCTGCGTGAGGCTGCATTGGAGCACAAGGCCTTTGTGCCTGGCAAGCCCGACGAGAGTGAGTTGGTCGGTCGGCTTTTCTCCCATGAAGCGGATGAACTCATGCCGCCGGCGAAGTCGAATCGAAAGCTCACGGACAAACAAAAGTCGCTGCTGAAGCAGTGGATCGCTGAAGGGGCGAAGTATGAGAAGCATTGGACCTTCACGGCACCGGTAAAAGCGCCGCTGCCTGAGGTGAAGAACCAAGGCTGGGTGCGCA
>JAIXOU010000099.1 GCA_027486585.1 Verrucomicrobiaceae bacterium
AAGAGCAGCCCGGTCAAAGGCTCCATCCGCAGCAAGCGCAAGCGCTGCTGCCTCGACCCCGCCTTCAGGACCGAAGCCACCCAACACATTTTCCATGGTTTTGGTGCGTAAGCCCTGGCTGATTGGTCAGTCCGTAGATATTTACGTTGATGGAATAATTTCTGATCGAGCAGTTCTTATTCAAGGACGAACGCCACATGCAATCGAAAGTCATTTCTTTGAGTCAGGCAATAGTCGGTCGAATATTGTTTTTGCCGTCTTCTCTGTTTTGTTTGGAGCATGCGTTTTCGCGTTAAAGCGCTTCCGTCACAGTTAAATAGAAATAAAGGGTCTTTCGCTCTATGGATACATTCGTTTGAGAGAATGGGATTACTGTCAGCGTGAAACACAGTGCATGAAATCTCTTCTAGTCGCTTTTTTTGCCCTCACACTCGCAGCCTCGGCCCGCGATAAGACACTCGATCTTTATTGGATCGACTCGGAGGGCGGTGGCTCGACGCTGATCGTGACGCCTGAGGGAGAATCGGTGCTCATTGATACGGGCAATCCCGGGGGGCGAGATCCGCAGCGTATCCTGAAAGTGGCGACTGAGATCGCGGGGCTGAAGCGGATCGATCACGTCATCATCACGCATTTTCACATGGATCACTTTGGTGGGTTGGCTGAGCTGGCAGAATTGCTGCCGATTGGGACACTTTACGATAAAGGCATCCCTGAAGGTAGCCCAGACGGAAAGGCTCAGGATTTGCGGTGGACTCTGGCCAGCAGGCCTTATCGCGAGGCAAAGGTGGAAAAGAGAGTCGTGCTCGCGGCCGGTGACGTGGTGCCGCTGAAGCAGGCTGAAGGTAGCTCAAAGCTCACGCTGCGTTGCATTGGCGCTAACCAGAAGTTTGTTCCAGCTGCTCTTGATCAGTCGGAGAATCCGCTGAAAGGCAGTGTGCCGCCAAAGGCACCCGATACCACGGATAATGCTAACAGCGTGGTGCTTGTTCTGGAGTTCGGTGGTTTCCGCTTCTTTGATGGCGGTGATTTAACTTGGAACGCCGAGGAGAAGCTGGTTTCACCTCACAATCTCGCTGGCACTGTGGACCTGTATCAGGTGAATCATCACGGACTGGATGTGAGCAATAATCCGATGCTGATCCAGAGTCTGGCTCCCACAGTTTCCGTGATGAATAACGGCCCACGCAAAGGCACTAGCAAATCAGCCATGGATGCCCTGAAATCCACTTCTTCGATCCAGGCCATGTATCAAGTGCATGAGAACGTCCGCCCAGATGCAGAAAATACAGCCGATAAGTCCATGATCGCCAATCACGGTGATCTAGGGGATGCCTGTGCTGCTCATCACATTCACTGCATTGTCAGTGCGGATGCCAAGACTTACACCGTCGAAGTGCCGTCCCAAAAACATAGGCGAATGTTCACGACTAGGCAGAGGTGAGTTACCCTCCTGGCTTATTTCAAAAGGGTTTGTGAAATGCACGTCAGTCTTCCTGCGCAGCTAGGTCATGCGCGATGCATCATTGCCTTCGATTTGATGCTTTTCAGCCAGCCACTCTAGGGTCTTCCACTCAGTTGAATTCCTTTGGATTTTGGAATTCAACTGATCTTGGATGGCCTGACGTTTCTAGCCGGGTCTGTTCATGATTACACTAGCATCAGCGCCGGGTTTTCCAGCAGCTTGCGCATTTCAGCTAGGAAGGTGGCAGCGACCGCGCCATCGACCACGCGGTGGTCGCCACTGAGGCCGACCCACATGCGCTGACCGACGACGATTTCACCCTTGTCGTTGACGACGGGAGCTTTGCGAATGCTACCGATGGCGACGATGGCGGCCTGGGGTGGATTGATGATGGCGGCGAACTGGTCGATGCCGAAGGCACCGAGGTTAGAAACGGTGATCGTTCCACCAGCGAAGTCATCGGGGCTGAGCTTCTTGTTCTTGGCCTTACCAGCGAGATCCTTCACGCTTTGGCTGATTTCCATCAGGGTTTTCTTTTCAGCCTGCTTGATGACGGGTGTCACCAAACCGTCTTCGATGGCGATGGCCACACTGAGACCGACGGACTTGAATTTGACGATGGCGTCACCATCCCAGGCGGCATTGATCGCAGGCTGAGCTTGAGCGGCTCGGATGACGGATTTGAGGATAAAATCGTTAACGGTGTATTTGTTGCCACCGGTTTTCTCTGCGCTGGCGTTCAGGTGTGCGCGGAATTCCATGAGCGGACCTGCATCCACTTCCATTTGTAGGTAGAAATGGGGGATCTGGGTCTTCGAGGCCAGGAGACGCTCGGCAATGATATTGCGCATCGTGCTGGTTGGCACGCGCTCGTCATCTGGGCCATAGGTCGGGCGGATGGCTGGTGTCGCAGGTCCACGGGCTGCGCTGCTGCTGCCACCGACAGGGGCGTTTTCGACATCTTCACGGACGATGCGTCCGCCAGGGCCGGTTCCTTCGACGCTGCTTAGGTCCACGCCTTTTTCTTCAGCAATCTTGCGGGCTAGAGGGCTGGCTTTGACGCGGACATCACTAGCAGCCGCGGCGCGACGCGTCGGCTGAGGGGCGGTCGGGAGACGCGGTCCGGGAACAGAGACGGCTTTTTTGGCACCAGCAGCTGGTTTCTCCACTTTTGGGGAAGGGGCCGCTGCAGCCTTGGCTTTGGCGATGATCTCGTCCAGGTTGGCTGGAGCTTCTTCACCGTCTTCTAAAACGACGGCTAGCGGGCTATTGAGAGGGATTTTTTCACCTGCTTTGACGAGGATGCTGTGAATGACGCCTTCAAAAAAGCAGGGCATTTCCATCGTAGCCTTATCAGTCTCCACATCTGCCACAGATTGTCCATTGGTGACTTTGTCGCCCACTTTGACGATCCATTTGGCAATCGTGCCCTCGGTCATGGTGTCACTGAGCTTGGGCATTTCGATGATTTTTGGCATGGCGGAAGGGTAGGCGGCGTGTTGAGTTCGGGGAGAAAGAGGGCGGAGACTAGACGAGTCCTGAGCAAGACTCAAATTCTGTGTACCGAGAAAAAGAATCTTTTTCAACTCGGATTCTGGTTTCTCTGCGCCAAAATGCCGCAATGTCTCACCCTTTAGCCATCCTCCCAGCCACAGATCCAGCCCAGATTCTTCGCCTGCGTGATCGCCAGTATGGGGCTGAGTTGATCGCGGCGGCTCTGATGCACTTTGATTTTTTCTCCTGGCTTGATCAAAACGATGGCGTGACCGACGAAGACATTTGCAAACATTTCGAGTTTGCCGCACGGCCTACGGATGTGTTGATGACGCTCTGCCGGGCCAATGGCTTCCTTACGACGGATCCTACGGGCAGGCATCATTTGGCTCAACTCGGGCGTGAGCATTTGGTCAAGGGGTCGCCTTGGTATCTGGGGCCGTATTATGCGCCGATTGAGGATACACCGATTGTGCAGGGCTTCCTGAAAGTCTTGCGCACAGGCAAGCCTGCGAACTGGCAGGCTAAGACGGATGCCAAGGATTGGCATGAGTCCATGCTGGATGAGGACTTTGCGCGCAGTTTTACGGATCTCATGAACAGTCGTGGCATGATTTTTGGTCAGTATTTGGCCAAAGCGGTGACGCCGTTGCTCGGTGGGCGTCGTCATTTGTTGGATGTCGGCGGTGGTTCAGGGATCTATTCGGCCACTATGGTCGCCGCGCACTCGGAGCTGAGTGCGACAGTGCTGGAGCAGCCACCTGTGGATGCCATTGTGCGGAAGGAGATCGCTAAGCATGGTCTCTCGAACCGCGTGCAGGTGGCTAGCGGAGACATGTTTAAGGTCGCCTGGCCAGAAACCGATATCGTGTTGCTTTCGAACGTCCTTCACGATTGGGATGTGCCAGAGATGCGTGCGCTTTTGGTGAAAGCTGCCGAGACACTGCCTGTGGGTGGTTTGCTGATCATCCACGATGCCTTTATTAAAGATGATAAAACGGGACCGAATCCGGTGGCTGAATACTCGGCTCTGCTGATGAACATCACCCAGGGCAAATGCTACTCGTCTGCTGAGTATGGTGCGGTTCTTCGTGAGCTTGGTTTCGCCGTGGGCCCCTATCAGGATACGGTCGCTGATCGTGGATTCATGACGGCAGTCAAGTGCTGAGTTTAACCCCAACTCTCCTGCCGATAGGCGGCTGGTGACGTGTTCCGATACTGTCGCATCATACGGCTGAAATAGTGTCGGTTCAGCAGGCCGCAATATTCAGCAATGGACTCGATGCTATCATCCGTGTGCCGCAGCAGGCGGCAAGCTTCATCCAGGCGATAGTCGAGCAGCATTCGCATCGGGGGAAGCTGCAGTTCTTGTTGAAACAGATGGTTTAAATTACGTACGCTTAGGCCGGCGTGACGTGAGATCTGATCTGCGGTCAACTTCAGCCCCTTGTGCTGATTCATGAACTCCATGGCCTTTAAGACTCGCGGATCTAGTCTCTGCTGCTCCCAGATGCTATCGGGCAGACGCTGCACAGCCTCTGCCACAAGCTGTATCGACACCCACGGGAAGCGCACGCTACCTGGTTGCTCGCCTAATTGAATCAGGCTTTGTAACAGGCTGCGCATATGGGGCGTGTTGCTGAAGCTGTAGATCCCAGGAGCTGCTCTGTCGGCCACGGCACCGAGGCTGAAATGGGCGTACCATTTGCTAAAAGGCCCTGTGGTGGTGGTGCTAAAAGTCGTGTGTGGCGGGATCAGATACACCGTGCCTGGTTTTAGCGGCGTTTGTTTTTCGTCGATCTCGATAACGCCGCCTATTTCCATCGGCCAATACAATCGCCAATACGGGTCGTTGAGCCGGCGTAGCTCCCATTGCTGGAGTTCGATTTTCCTCGTGGTTAGGATGTCCACAGTCACACCCGGCAGTGCAACAGAGCGGTGCCCTTGAACCTGGTGGGCGGACCCTGCGGGCACGACGCTGAGAAAAGAAGGAGGCTGCGGCATAACGGATTGCTAAATCAGACACAAATCTGGCCGATGCTGGTATGGATGGCAAGAAAGGATCTGATAAAGATCAATTGTTAGTCAAATCGGACACAACCCCAGCATGTCATGCCAATCGCCACACCTGACCAAAACCGCGCAAGGCTGGATGCTGCCCAGCGCGGTGGTGTTGCTGTTTCGGCGGCATGGTTAATCATCTCATGAGCATCTCCACTTTACCTGAACTACGCAGCACTCACGACGTCGAGCGTGTGCTTGAGTTTGAATTTGTGCGCGCCACAGAGAATGCCGCCCTTAAAGCCGTGCATTGGCTTGGGCGTGGCGAGAAGGAACTCGCAGATGCAGAGGCCTGTGCTGCTATTGCAGGCGTCTTTGATCTTTTAGATGTTTGTGGTCACGTCGTAATCGGTGAAGGCATCAAGGACAAAGCTCCCGGGATTTTTGTGGGTGAGAAATTGGGCACTTGGAAAGAGGGGTCACCTCGGTTTGAGATTGCCCTTGATCCCGTGGATGGCACCTCGAATTTATCGAAAGGACTCCCCAACAGCATCTCGGTCATGGCCGCTGCACAGGTGCCAGAAGGCGTGAAATCCGTAATGCGCCATTTGCCTAGTTTTTACAGCCACAAGATCGCTTACGGCCCAGCCTTGCGTGAGCATTTCAAGAAAACAGGTGCCCTGCCACTGCTCTCCATGCCCGTGGGTGAGGTGCTGGAAATCACCGCCAAAGTCCTGGGTAAAAGACTGCGTGATCTCGTTGTCGTGACCATGGATCGTCCTCGGCACGCAGATATCATCGCCAGCATCCGTGCCAGTGGTGCCGCTCTACGCATGATCAGTGATGGTGATGTCACTGCAGCCGTAGCGCCATCATTGCCTGAAAGCGGAGTCGATCTCTACATCGGCATCGGTGGCACGCCTGAAGGCATTTTGGCGGCAGCCGCAATCAAATGTCTGGGTGGCGATATGCAGCTTGCCATGTGGATGAATGAGGCTGACACGCGTGATCGCTCAGCCATCCTAAAATCCGAGGCCAATCTCTTTTGTCACTATCATGTCGATGACCTGATCGAAGGTGATAGTGCCCTATTTTGCGCGACTGGGATCAGTGATAGTCCACTCGTGCCGGGTGTGAAGCTCATCGGGCATCACCGTGCTGAAACCCACAGCATTCTCATGCGCGCCCGCAGCGGAACGGTGCGCCGCATCCACGCCACGCATGACCTGAATCGCAAGCTTATCCCTCTCCGCGAAAGTTTCCTCATCAACCCAACCCCCTAATCAATAAAGACCATGGCCGACATCCAAATCAGCGCAGCAGACAAGAAGGACAAAGAATATTTCACATCGACCCCACAGGAGGCTCCAGGCTTTTTCCTCAAAGGTTGCCACCAATACGACTGGGGTCTCAAAAACCGCATGAGTCGAATCTTCGACCCCAAAGATGGTCGCACCGTCATGCTCGCCTTTGATCATGGTTATTTCCAGGGCCCAACCACGGGCTTGGAGCGTGTCGATCAGACCATTCTCCCTCTCGCTCCGTATGCCGATTGCCTCATGCTCACACGTGGCATTCAGCGTAGCGTCATTCCTGCCAGCACCACGAAAGCCATCGCTCTGCGTGCTTCTGGCGGCACTTCCATGGTGAGTCCGATGGAAGAATGGGAAGGTGAAATCGACGGAAAGAAAGCCAAGTTTAATCGCCCAGGTTTTGAGCCGCTTTCCAATGAAAGCACTGCTCTCAATATCGAAGAAGCCATTCGTCTCAATGCCAGCGTTCTCGCTGTTCAAGTATTCATCGGCAGTGCATACGAGCGTCAGTCGTTGAAGAATCTCACAGACCTTGTCGATGCGGCTAGTCGTTACGGCATCGCTGTCATGGGGGTGACCGCTGTCGGTCGTGCCATGGCTCGCACTCCGCAGTATTTCCGCCTTGCGACGCGCATCATGGCTGAACTCGGAGCGAATGTCGTGAAGTGCTACTACACCGACACCGAGTTTGATACCGTCACCTCGTGCTGCCCAGTGCCAATCGTCATCGCCGGTGGTAAAAAGCTTCCGGAACTCGATGCCCTGACCATGTGCTACAACGCCATCCAACAAGGTGCTAACGGTGTGGACATGGGGCGTAACATCTTCCAGAGCGACGCTCCGATCAGCATGATGCAAGCCGTGCGCGGTGTGGTGCATGAAGGTCTGACTCCTGAGCAAGGCTACGCCATGTACAACGACCTCAAGGCCAAAGGAACCAAGTAATTTCTGACAACCATGGAACTTAAACCCAATCAAGTCCGCCTCATGATGATTCAGGTGGCGGACGCCATCATCGCTGCGGAAGCTATGCTTTCCCAAGCCGATCGTGACCTCGGCGATGGCGACCACGGTCTTGGCATGAAACGCGGAATGGAAGCTGTGAAGGTTCAGCTTGAGCCTTTAGAGCCAAGCAGCGTCGAGCAAGTCTTCGTCACAACAGGAACGGCGATGATGTCCAGCATGGGCGGTGCCTCAGGCGCGCTCTTTGGCACCGTTTACCGTGCTGGTGGTAAAGCTCTGGCGGGTCGTGATGTCCTCGATGCAGAAGGCCTTGCGCTTTTGCTCGAAGCGGCGCTCGACGGTGTCATGAAACGGGGTGGTGCTAAGCCTGGCGATAAAACCATGATTGATGCTCTTGCCCCAGCTGCTGCGAAAGCTCGTGAGGTCACTGCGTTGGATCTGCCCGATGCTTTGACAGCCGTCGCCGCAGCCGCCGAGTCCGGCAAAGATGCGAGCAAGGCTATGATCGCCCAATTTGGTCGCGCGAAAACTCTTGGAGAAGCCTGCATTGGTTTCCCAGATGCGGGAGCCTGCTCGGTGACGATCATGCTAAGCACCATGCGCGATTACGTTTTGGGTTGAGTCAATAGATTGAATCACGGTTTGGTAGAAAGGCAGACAGTTGAGTCGCGTTCATAACGCCACATGAAACTGTCTGCCTTTTTTCATCAAGCGCTGCGCCTCGGATTACTTCTCTGGTTTTTTGCTCTAAGCTCAGCCTCAGCCTCTGAGCAGCGCCCTAATATTCTCTTTATCCTAGCTGACGACTTCGGCTACGGAGATCTCGGTTGCATGGGCTGCACGGATATCGCAACGCCGAACATTGATAGTCTGGCTAGAGATGGTGTGAAGTTCACCGACTTCTATTCCAATGCACCCGTCTGCACGCCGACACGCACCGGTTTCATGACCGGACGCTGGCAGCAGCGCTGCGGCCTGGAGTTTGCCTTTGGTTATCAGGTCGAGCAGTTCCGCCGAGTGAAAGATGAGTGGGTGCCTGAGCCCGACATCCACGCGCTTGGCCTGCCTTTGACGGAGACGACCATCGCAGATCGGTTGAAGTCGGCGAGCTACGCCACGGGTGCCTTTGGCAAATGGCATCTCGGTTTCAAAGAGGAGTTCAATCCCACCAAGCGCGGCTTTGATGAATACTTCGGCGAGCTGCTCGGTCATGCCGACTACTACAAGCACAGCTATTATGATGGCACCTATGCGCTGCGTGAAGGACTGAAGCCTGTGAAGGCGGAGGGTTACTTCACCGACCTTGTCAACGAGCGCGCCACCAAGTTCATCCGTGATCACGCTAAACAGCCTTTCTTCTTGTATGTGCCGCATCTGGCCGTGCACGCACCTTATCAGCCGCCAGATGCGCCTGAGACGCCGCTGGTGACTAAAGACAGCATGCATCATGGTAGCCGTGCCATTTATAAAGCCATGGTAGAGCGCATTGATCGCGGAGTCGGTATGATGCTCGCCGAGCTCGAAAAACAAGGCATTGCCGACAACACGCTCGTCGTTTTTTCCAGTGACAATGGGGGCGAGCGCTTCAGCCGAAACACGCCGCTGTTTCACCACAAAGCCACCGTCTGGGAGGGCGGTATCCGCGTTCCGTGCCTCATGCGTTGGCCCAAGCAATTACCGAAGGGTAAAGTTACCTCGCAAATGGCCATCACTATGGATCTACACGCCACCTTTCTCGCCGCCGCAGGCGTCACCACTCCAGCGCCTAAACCGCTCGATGGCATCAATCTCTTGCCTCTGCTTGTGAGTGATGCCAAACCTACAGAGCGCACCTTTTTCTGGCGTATTGATCGCAGCAACCGCAAACAAAGGGCCATCCGCCAAGGCCCCTGGAAATACATCAATGATGGTAACACCATGGATCTCCTCTTTAATCTCCAGGAAGATATTGGTGAGCGCACCGACTTAGGTTATCAGCATCCTGAAATCCTCGAAGATTTAAAGTCCAAACTTAAAGCCTGGGAAGCCGAAATGGATGCCACGGAGCGCGAGATCCTGGTGCGTTGAAGTTTGAAATTTTATGAAGCATACCCTTATCGCCTTTCTGTTTCCTTTTGCTTTGCTGGCCCAAGATAATCGCAATATCACGACTGATGAGCCGCTCTCTCTCAAGGGGCGGCCTGCGGGCGCTCCTGAATATGTCGCGAAAGCAGATGGCGCTGATGGTCAGCATCTGGCGCTGACAATCCAGAAGCTCAAACAAGGTATTACACCTGCACGACCTTTTCTAGTTTGGGCCGTCGGATCAAGCTATACGAACATGCTGGGCAGCGGTGAGTTTTGGCAGGAAGAGATCCCGAAGCGTTTCCCGAACGCGCCACAGATCGAATACAAAAAGATGGTCGGTAACTCCTGCCCCTGGCAATATGCTCGCGGTTGGTTGCGGCATCTAGTCATCCCTGATCAGCCGGATTTGATCATCACTTACACCATTGGGAATCCTCAGGATTTGGAAAAACTCATTCTTGAAATTCGCCAACACAGCACCGCTGACATCATCGTCCCCAGCATTCATTGGCGTGAAAGTGATGCCGCTGAGTGGGGGCGGACTGAAAACTCACTCCAGCAAAACGTGGAACAGGTGCGCGAGGTCTGTCGCAAATATCAGGTCGAGTTCATCGAGAATCGCCGTGACTGGTCTGCTTACTTGATCGCAAACAAGCTGCCTATTTCAGCGCTTCTCAAAGATGCGGTTCATCAGAGTGACTACGGCGCCAAGATCATCAACTCCAACATCCTTGCCCATTTTCGCCAGCCTGAAGCCTTTAGTTATAAACCAGAATCACGCGAGCGTCGTGTGACTGCACCCACCGCAAAGGACGGGTCGATCAAGCTCACATTCACCGGCAACCGAATCGACCTCATCGGCAAAAAGTCTACGGCTGGTGGTAGTGCACGCGTTTTGATCGACGGCCAACCTGCTGATCGGCTGGATGCGTTTCTCATGAGCTATGTGTTGCCTGATGAAAAGAATCACAAAGAGGGGAAAGGCAGCGTGCCCCGAGATCAGGCTCCTCATGCCATCACGCTTGGTGAAAAGATCATCCCGCAGGCATGGAAAATCGTCATGACCAGTGATGAAGGTGACTATGAGCTCACAGGTAGTGTCACAGGGCCAGATGGTCAGGGCAATGCCTTCAAGCCCTTCACAAGTGCCAGCCGACAGATCATCATTGATCCCGAACTCTGGCGTCGTGCCGAGCGCACTGGTAGGGGTGATTCGTTCACCTGGGATATTCGCCGAGCAGGAGTCAGCGAGGTTTCATTCAAAGGCACAGACGGTGAAGTCTTTGTCACACGTCTCGTGCAATCCTTATCCAATGCTCTGCACACGCTGGAACTACTGCCTACAGGTAAGGTGAATGTTGAGGCCTTCGACGTCTTTGAGCCGCCCATAAAATGAGGCTGAATTTGGGGCTACTGCGCAGATAGATGGCGCATTAAAATGTTCACATAATCTTGCCTGCGATTCTGCGTGTCGAGTTTTTCACAGAGAATCCGTATTCTGTTAAACACATGCTTATCCCAGAAAAAATTGCTGCCATTTTGCTTGCGGAGCGTCTGCCGCTCACGGCCTTCTTTGCCAGCGTGACACGGGATTTTCATCTCGCCGAGGATGTGTTTCAGGAGATCTGTGTGAAGGCTGTCGGCAGGGCGGGGGAGTTCGAGACCGCGGCCCATGTGATGAACTGGGCAAGACTTGCGGGAAAGAATCGTGCCATCGATATCTTACGTGCGCGTGATGGTCGCTATGTGGGGCTGAGCGACGAAATGCTTGATATTCTCGCCGCGGAGTGGCCTGAGCGAGCTCAGACTGATGACTTGCAGGAAACTCTCGGCAAGTGTATTGATCAGATTACACCGAACAACCGCGAACTCCTACGCCTGCGTTATTTCGAGCGGCGGAACTGCACCGAAGTGGCTGCGATTATGGGGCGTAAAATCGAGACTGTCTATCAAGCACTCGCCCGCCTCCATAAAACACTCGGTGAATGCATGCGCCTGCAACTTCAAAACGAGACCTGTCCATGAACGACATCGACTTCACTGAAACCATCATACGCTACCAAGACGGCGCGCTCTCTGCCGATGAAACGATGGCGATGGAGAAAGCGATGCACGCCGATCCCACGAAACGCCAACTTTTCGCTCAATCACAGCTGCGATCCATGGCTCTGCATGAGCGCTTCCGTCAAGAGGCCTTCAAAGGTGATACAGACACTCCTGTCTATGATTCAGCCCAAACAGGCAAGAATGCCCGTTTCGTTTGGATCACCCGCCCCATTGCCTCCATGGCTGCAGGACTCCTCATCGGACTTTTTAGCGCCTCCATTGTCTGGGCAGTCTCATCACCCAAAGCCACCACGGAGCGCTTGTTTTCTCTTATCAATGGCGGCTTCGACGACGAACATATCGCCTCCGGTTTCCCCACGCAAACAGGACTCTGGAGCGGTGACGAAGCGGTGGTGAACGATGGCAGATTGCGCTTCATTGCGACAGGTGGCGACTCCAATGATCCAAAGGCTCGGGCGATCTCCTGCGATGTCTTTCAACTCGTCGATCTCCGCCCCCTGCGCGAAATGCTCAGTTTAAATGGCGACTCCGTTCTCGAACTCAGTGCTGAGTTTCTTGACGTCCGTCCTCACAACACGAAACCCTCCGTCACTTTCTTCTGTCAGCTCTATCTTTTCAGAGGTGATCCCAATGCACTGCATCAATCCTGGCCACAGAGCCTGACAGACAGTCTTTCCAGCGGCAGTGCCCAAGTCACCACACTCGGTGCTGATGCCAAAGGAACGCGCACACTCACCGCGAAAGCGCTCATCCCAGTCGAAGCCGACTTTGCTGTTATCCAGATCGCTGCTCGCCCCAATCTCCGTCCGACAAAACTTGATGCCCTCTTTGTTGATGATGTGAAGCTCACTCTTAAAACCCAACCCAGTCTGCCCATACGGATTGTCCAGCGCTAATGTCACGTTTTCGCGTGAGTTGTGCCATGGCTTACGTTGTAGAGAGTGATGTTATTGAAAGGGGCACTGCTCAGTTTTATCATGTTCGCCACCGCTGTGCAGGCAGGTGTGCCTTGGGCGTGGCTGAATGGCGAGATTGGGCGGAATAAGATGCAGCAGCAGGCGATTGAGTCTGAGTTGAGGGTGCTGCCCAAACTTCCAGCTCTACAAGGTCACGAGCATGCAGGCTTTCACAGTGGTCTAGCACCCAGTGATGATGCTGTGCGTTGGGTGCAAGTGGACTTGGGCTCGGAGCATGGGTTGGATGCGGTGGTCGTGGTCCCTGCGATGTTTGGGGCAGCTCAGTCATACGGATTCCCCAAGCGCTTTCGTGTGGATGCTTCCAATGATCCGCTGTTTGCCGATTCGATTCCCTTGCTCGATCAATCCGAGGAGGATCTGTCACCAGGGCTCGAGCCATGGCACATCCCATCGCATGCGGTGAAGGCTCGTTATGTACGTTTCACAGCGACGAAGCTCGCACCGCAGCCGGGATCGAATTTACGTTTCATCTTTTGTCTTGGGGAGTTGTTGGTGTTTAGTGGCGGTAGAAATGTTGCGCTGCAATGTGAGGTGCTGGCTCCGAATGCCGCTGAGACTCTGCCCACTTGGTCGCCAAAGCATCTGGTGGATGGCGCTTATGCGCTTGGATTGCCTATGCAGATGGATGTAAACAAGAAGTCTTCAAATGGCTGGCATAGCGCTATTTCCTCGACCCCTGACATGACGAAGTGGGTGCAGGTCGATTTGGGTGCCAAGCATTGCGTTGATGAGATCCGTCTTATCCCCGCGCATCCGAACGATTTCCCTGATCGCTTAGGCTTTGGGTTTCCTCGTCGGTTCAAGATGGAAGCAGATGGGCAAACAATTTTCGATAGCACGAACAATGATTTCCCCAATCCTGGCGATACGTCCGTGGCCATTCCGATCCATGATTTGCAGGCCCAAACCATCCGCGTCACGGCTACGCAGTTATGGGAGCGAAGCGGCGACTTTGTCTTCGCACTCGCCGAGCTACAAGCTTTCACTAGAGGGCAAAACATAGCGCTAGGAAGCTTAGTAATCAGTTCAGACGAGACCGTCACAGCTTCTTGGAAGCATGATTACCTCGTGGATGGACTTGGCAGTTCTGGTGTGATGATTGATGAAGCCGAGTGGCTTTCAGGTCTTTCGAGGCGTCGTGAACTCACGACGGAACTGGGTGTGCTCGCTATTGCTCAGGCCGCTGCGCTAGGTGTCGCTCAAAAGCGTGCATTCTGGCTAGCTGGCTTAGTTTTGATAGGCGTGGTCTCATGTGCAGGCTTTTCAGTTTTGCATTCACAGCGTCTGCGTGAGCGTGAAATGGAATCATTGCGCCAGCGCATCTCACGCGATTTGCATGATGAAATCGGTAGCCATCTCGGCAGCATACGGCTGATGTCAGAGCTGGCTTTGCGAGATGGCCGCGATGCCGATTCGCTGGAAGAAATTCACCGTCTCGCCGGAGAAGCGGCGGAGTCGATGCGCGGCATCATCTGGCTCGTGCGTGAGGGCGATGCTCCGAAGTTGAGTAGTCTTGTCGAGGCCATGCGCCAAAGCGCGGCTAGCTTGCTGAAAGGCGTCGATTGGACACTAGAAGCACTCACGGTTGATCAATCGACAACGGCCTCCCTTGAGATCCATCGGCAGAGCTTCCTGTTCTTCCGTGAAGCTGTTCACAACATCACACGCCATGCCAATGCGGCGAATGTGAAGATCGAGATCCGTTGGGAGCCGAAGCACTTGCATCTTCGCATCGAAGACAATGGCTGCGGCTTCGATGTCGATGCCGTCACGGCAGGAAACGGCCTCGCCAATCTCCGCCACCGTGCCGAAGTTCTGAAAGGCAGTCTTCGCATCACTAGTGAGTCCGGTAAAGGCACGCACATCACCCTCGACACACCACTTTCATGAGTACCCTCTGGATCGTCGAAGACCATGCTGCTTTCCGTCGCACGCTTGTTCGAGTGTTGAATGCCGAAACGGATCTGCACTGTACACGTGACTTCGATTCGTGTGAAAAACTCCTCGTCGCCCTTGCTCAGGATGATGCGCCTCATTTGATTCTGCTCGATGTCGGCCTGCCCGGAATGAGTGGCCTCGATGGCATCAGGCTCATCAAGGAACGTGCTCCCAAAACCCTCATGGTCATACTTACGGTCTTTGAAGACGACGACAAAGTCTTCAAAGCTATCTGCGCTGGAGCCAGCGGTTATCTTTTGAAGACTAGCAGTGTTGCCGAGATCACGCAGGCCGTGCGCGATGCCTTGGCTGGAGGATCCCCCATGACGCCGCGCATCGCCCGCCGTGTGCTCGAAATGTTTTCCGAGCTAGCGCCGAAGCACAGCAACTATGGCCTCAGTGATCGCGAAAAGGAAATTCTCCAACTCATGACCACCGGCCTCATCAAAAAAGAAATCGCTGACCGTCTCACCCTCAGTGTTCACACCGTCGATACCTATCTGCGCCGCATTTACGAGAAGCTGGAGGTGAACACAAGAACTGGCGCAGTGGCTAAGGCGCTGAAAGAAGGATTGGTGTGAAGGTGTCCCACGCATGCGTGACGCGACTACAATTTTTGAGGCATAGCGGGTGCAAAATTGCGCTCAGTCTGACGTAGTAATCTCAGCCATCATGCCTTCTTGTTTTCGTTTCTGGTCATCTTTTGCCACTCTCGCTCTTCTCCTCGCTTCCACTGCTCATGCAGCGGAGCCGTTTGAAGCTTTCATGGAGACACATTGTATCAAGTGTCACGGGCAGGAAAAGGAGAAAGGCGATTTGCGCATCGATCAGCTCTCGCGCGATTTCAAAGTGGGGGCAGACACCCATCACTGGGCGGAGATGATCGAGCAGGTGAACTCGGGGGAGATGCCGCCGAAGAAGGAGAAGAAGCCGACGCAGGCGGAGATCGCGGCGTTTGTGACGAGTCTTGATGCGCGTATCAAGGAGGGCAAATCGGCACGGATGGCGGCGAGGCCCTCTGTGGCGCATTACCGGCTGAGCCGGAAGGAGTTTCAAAATACGGTCTATGACCTGCTCGGTGTGCGCTACGATCCTGCGAAGCCGGGCGAGCTGAACGAAGACACGCTGTGGCATGGGTTTGAGCGCATCGGTTCAGAGCTTTCGCTCTCGCCGTCGCATGTGGATCGCTATTTCCGCGCGGCGGAACTGGTGCTAGATCGTGCTTTTCCAACCGCGGCATCGAGTGAGGCTCGCAAGGTGCGTAAGACTGCGGCGGAATTGCGTTACGGCGGCGGAAAGGAACAGCAGGCGGCGCTGGATCGCTTTGGTATCAAGCGTCCGCTACGTTATCTGCTTTTTCCTGGCACTACCCAGAATGCGCTTTCGTCAGCCTGGTTCCCAAAGACTGGTCCAGAGCATAGTGGGCTCTACAAACTGCGCATCCAGGCCAGTGGTATCCGTCCAGTCGGTGGTCAGACAGCGCACTTGAGTATCGGCAAGCGTACGACTGAGGAGACGGTGGATGGTCTCATTGAATTCGATATCACCGCGCCAGAGGACAAGCCACAGGTGTATGAGTTTGAGGTGTTCCTCGAAATGCCCATGACACTGGACTTCTGCGTGGTGGCAACGGATGTCGTGGACCGAAGACAAGGTGCTGCTTTCCGTAATGCGCTCTCGAGCCGTGGTGGCTACACCTTCACGCACAGCAGCGAGACTGTGCTGCTGAATCCGAACGCGCCGCAAATGTTTGATGATAAGGGGAACGGACTCTTCTCCACAGTGATTCTGGATTGGGTCGAGTGGGAAGGGCCGCTAGTTTCGGATTCAGAAAAATCGCGCCGCAAGGATGTGGTGCCGCCCGATGACGCCACGCCCGAGGTGGTGCAGGCGCATTTGCAGCGCTTCGCCGAGCGCGCGTGGCGTCGTCCGGTGAAAAGGGAGGAGATCGAGCAGTATTTGAAGTCGTATCGCGAGGAGCGAGACGCGGGCGAAAAGCTGGCGGATGCTTATCGAGTGGCCTTGCAGGGCGTGCTTACCTCGCGGCACTTCATTTACCTCGTCGAGGGCGATCCGGTGGCCCGCGAGCGTCTCACCGACGCGGAACTCGCCTCGCGGCTCTCGTATTTCTTGTGGAGCTCAATGCCGGACGACGCGCTGTTTACCGCAGCCAAAGGCGGCACGCTGAAGGGCGATGGATTGAAGAAGGAAGTGGATCGCATGCTCGCGGATGCCAAAGCGAGCCGCTTCATCGACGATTTCTCGCGCCAGTGGCTGCAACTTCACCGCGTGGGCATGTTCCCGCCCGACAAGAAGCTCTATCCGACCTACGACGCGTGGCTGGAGGACAGCATGCGTGCCGAGCCGGTGGAGTTCTTCCGCGAGATGTTCGCCAAAAACCTGCCCATCGATGGTTTCATCCATTCCGATTGGACCGTGGCCAATGCGCGGCTCTGCGAGTTCTACGGCTTGCCGGAATCCAAGACCGGTGCCTTTGAACGTGTCTCGTTGAAGCCCGAGAATCGTCGCGGCGGCCTGTTGACGATGGGCGCGGTGCTCGGTCTCACCTCCGATGGCACGCGTCATCGCCCCGTGCATCGCGGCGTGTGGCTCAGCGAGGTTGTCCTTGGCAAAACACCACCACCGCCTCCTGCCAACGTCCCTGCCATCGAGCCCCCAACGCCGCAGAGCCCCAAAGCGACCCTGCGCCAAAAAATTGAGGCCCATCGCAACGACGCGAACTGCGCCGCCTGCCACGCGAAGCTCGATCCCCTGGGCCTCGCTTGGGACAACTACGACGCCATCGGTCAATGGCGCACGCATGAGAAGATCGTAGCCGGTGTCGGCAATGACCCCGTGATCAATGCCGCCGGCGAAATGCCCGATGGACGTGCCTTCAAGGATTCCACCGAGTTCAAGCAACGCCTCCTCGAAGACCGCGACGAACTTGCCCGCGCTTTCATCGAACACCTCTGCACCTACGGTCTGCGTCGTGCGCTCAGCTTTGACGATCAAGACGATCTCAACGCCATCCAAGCCGAAGCGAAGAAAAGCCAATACCGCATCAAAGACATCGTCCGCGCTGTGGCGATGTCGGAACTGATGCGGAAGCGCTGATGAATAGTTCCTGGTTCTTTGTTCTTCGTTCTTGGTTGCCCAGCAGGAAGCCAAAACTACGAACCAAGCCCCACGAACGAAGAACAAGGAACCAATAACATGAAGATAACACGCTTTGAAGACATCAAGGGATGGCAGTTGGCTCGTGAGCTGACGCGACAAGTCTATGCCGTGGCCATGCGGGGAGCGTTTGCGAAGGACTTTGGACTTCGGGACCAGATCACTCGCGCTGCTGGCTCCTCAATGCACAACATCGCCGAAGGCTTCGATGGAGGAAGCAATTCCGAGTTCGCCAAGCTCCTGCGCTACTCCCAACGCTCATGTTCGGAAATTCAAAGCCAGCTCTATGTTGCCTTGGATCAATCCTACATCACCCAGGAGGAGTTTGATGCCATCTACAACCAAGCCGCTCTCACCCATGCCAAAGTCGGCGGATTCATTCGCTATCTGCTAAACACACCCAGCCCTCGCTGACCCCTCTCCAACCAAGAACGAAGAACAAGGAACTAAGAACTTTCATGAACATCCAAACCCAATCCTGGCTCCTCAATCGCCGCCACGCGCTCAAGGCGCTCGGCAGCTTCATCTCACTGCCCATGCTGGAGTGCATGGTGCCTCTGCGGGCGGCTGAAAAAGCCATCGCCACGAGTCCGAAGCGCAGCGCCTTCATTTACCTCGCGAATGGGGTGCACTCGCTGAACTACCAGATCACGACCTCGGGCCGAGATTACAAGTTTTCGCGCTCGTTGAAGCCGCTGGAGAAGCATCGCGAGGTCATCACGCCGATCAGCGGTCTGCATCACCCAGGCAGCCTCAGTCATCACCACAATTGCATCAATGTCTTCCTCACCGGCGGCAAGCTCGGCCCCTCGGATCGCAACACGATCTCCGTGGACCAAAAGATGGCCGAAATCACCGCGCAGCAGACGCGAGTCGCTTCGATGGAGATCGCGCTCACGCAGAACTCGCTCGCCTGGACAGCGGATGGCGTGCAATTGCCTGCATTGCGTCGTTGCAGCGAGATTTTCGCCTCGCTCTTTGAAGAGCCGAAGGGCGGGAAAGAGGCTCAACGCCGTGCCTTGCGCCGCAAGGGCAGCGTGCTCGACGCCAACCTCGCCGAAGTGCGCCAACTCGAGCAGAAGATGGGCAAGGAAGACAAAGGCCGCATGGAGCAATACCTCACCTCCGTGCGCGAGGCCGAGATCCGCACCACCCGCGCCGATGCCTGGCTCGACACGCCGCTTCCGACCATTTCCGACGCCGATCGCAAGCGCACCAACCGCGACATCGCCCAAACGATGGCCGGCGATTACTTCCGCACCGTTTATGACCTCATGGTGCTCGCTTTTCAGACTGATGTGACCCGCGTCGCCACCTTCAGCCTCGGCGGCGAGGGCGATGCCTTTTCCATTCCGGAAATCGGCATCACCGAGTCACGCCACCAGCTCAGCCACCACGGTGGTGATGCCGGTTACATGGAAAAGCTCACGAACTACGACACCTTCGCCATCGAGCAGTTCGGCCACTTCCTCACCCGTCTCACGGAAACGAAGGACCTCAATGGCAAGCCCCTCATCGGCTCCACCATGGCCCTCTTCGGCAGCGGCATGTCCTACGGCCACAGCCACGGCAACGCCAATCTCCCCCTCGTGTTTGCTGGCGGCACCGACCTCGGCCTGAAGCACGGCAGCCATCTCGACTTCAACAAAGCCGCTAAGGACTTCGCAGGCTACTCCCTCGGCCCCGACGGCGCCCTCACCTCCGCCCACTACCAACTCTGCAGCCGCCCCGCCAACACCGACGCCCACATGAGCAACCTCCTCCTCCTCATGGCTCAACGCATGGGCGTGGAGACGGATCAGTTTGGCGATAGCAACAAGGTCATCGCGATCTGACGGGGCGTCGGTGGAGTGTTGGAGTTTTGGAGTGATGGAGAAATGCCACAGCACTCCAGCACTCCAGCACTCCAGCACTCCGGTCCTACAGTACTCCGGTCCTACAGCACTTCCCGACTGCGCCGCCCCCATTTCCCTCTCGCGAATGATTCCTCCAATACTCCAGCACTCCACTACTCCATCGCTCCGTTGGATCGTGGCGCTGCGCTTGGGCCTTGCCCTACTCGCGACCTCCGCCTTCGCCGCCGAGGAGCCCTTCCGCCCCGAAGCTGGAAAGTTCCCGCCTTTGGAAAAAGCGCACTCTTACCGCGGCGAACTCGTCTTCGTGGATCATGCGAATCGTCGTGGCAGCATCCGTGTGACATCTCCGGGCATTTTCCGCTTCACTGCACCGCATCCGTTTGCTCTGCTGCCGTATGCCCTTGTGCGTTATCACGGCGCACCGGCCGACCTGCGCGACATTCCACTGGGAACGATGCTGCATGTCCGTGCGTTTCTCCCGCCGGACCCGAAAACGTCCGCCGTGCCCGTCTTGCCCGTGAACAATCGGGAGAAGACGAAAGCCGGAGCGCTTGGCGTCGCGCCGGCTGAGAACCACGTTCTGCTCCTCGAAGACGAGCCCAGCTACTGTCAGCGCGAAGGATTCGTCTGGAAGCTCAAGGAAGTGGAAATCAAAGATCGCGCTGGAACGATCCTCGCGAGTCGCAAAGCCAAACAAGACGCCAAAACGAAGCCCGTTGATGAAACGCTGACCTTCGATGCCGCCACGCGTGTCTGGCGTGGTCGCGAATGCCTCCGCATCGAGCACCTCATCGCCGAGGGCATTTGGCCCGCCGAAGGAGAAAAGGCTTTCGGCGGCCAGTCGGTGCAGATTGGCATCACTTGGAGGCCCACACCTAGCGGTGTGTTCAGTCGCTTTCACCTCTCCGACATCTGGCTCGACGACGACGCGATGCAAAACGCCACGCAGCATCAAACCGAGCTGCACAAAACCTTTATCCGCAGCCGCTGGATGCCCGCGTGGGTCAATGCGGTCGAGTATGGCAAGTTCGGCCGCGCCACCGTGACGGCGACCTTGTTTGGCGGCATGGATCCCACGCTCTACGCTGATTTCAAAGCGGGCATCGCTGCGTTGATGAATGCCGCCGAGAACACCCTGAAGCACACCGAAGGCGGCACCGCCGGCCCCACCCAGATGGCTGCACGCGGCAAGCTCCTTGATGTCACGCCACTGCCCGGGAAACCTTCGCTCGGAAGCAGCGGCATCCAGATCCGCTTTGAAACCGATCTCATCACCGAAGGCATGCGCCCCGCGCGCATCGTCAAAGTGCGCCCTGCAAGCTGGCCCGATGTCCACCTGCCGCGCGAAGACTATCTCGGCAACGGAGCGTCCAGCATCGATGAGCGCTTCCCCACTCCGTCCATTTTTCCGAACTACTGATTATCTTATGAAACCATTCCTTGTTCTTCGTTCCTTGTTCTTCGTTCCTAAAACCCTGGCCCTCACGTGCTCATTTGTTATCCTGGCAAACGTCACGAGCGCGGAACCAAGCACCAAGAACAAAGAACCAGGAACCGGCGCAGCCGAACCCTTCCGCCCCGAAGCAGGCAAGTTCCCGCCTCTTGAAAAAGCCCTCTCCTATCGCGGCGAGCTCATCTTCGTCGATCACGCGAACCGTCGTGGTAGCATCCGCGTGCAGGGATCAGGCATGTTTTTCCGCAACGATCCGCATCCCTTCGCCATGTTACCGTATGGCATCGTTCGTTATCACGGCGCACCCGCCGATTTGCGGGACATACCGCTCGGCACCGTGATGCACGTGCACGCTTTCCTCCCGCCCGACCCGAAGACCTCCGCTGTGCCAGTCTTGCCCGTCGATAGCAAAAAAAACGATGCCAACCACAACCGCGGCGCTGGCATCTTCCCCGCCGAGAACCACGTCCTGCTTCTAGAAGACGAACCCAGCCACTGCCAGCGCGAGGGACTCGTCTGGAAACTCAAGGAAGTGGAGATCAAAAACCACGCAGGCATGATCATCGCCATCCTCGAGCCAAAGAAAGGCGGCAACGGCAAGGCCACCGAAGAAAAACTGACCTTCGATGCCGCCACCCGCATCTGGCGTGGCCGCGAATGTCTCAGCATCGAGGAATTCATCGCCGAAGGCGCGTGGCCCGCCGATGGCAAAAAATCCCTCGGAGACCAGTCCGTCCAACTCGGCATCACCTGGAAGCCCACACCTGATGGCATCTTCACCCGCTTTCACATCTCCGACATCTGGCTCGACGACGCCTCCATGCAACGCGCCGCCAAGAACCAAACCGAAACGCACAAAGCCTTCATCCGCAGCCGCTGGATGGCTGCGTGGATCGACGCTGTTGAATACGGCAAGTTTGGCCGCGCCACCATCACCGCAACCCTCTTTGGCGGCATGGACGCCTCGCTCTACGCCGACTTCACCAAAGGCGGCGCCGCCCTGATGAATCCAGTCGCCAACACCTTAAAGCACACCCACGGAGGCTACGGTCCCGCCCACATGGCCGCCAAAGGCCCCACCCTCGACCTCATCAAGTTGCCCGGCGAAGCCCCCCTCGGTAGCAGTGGCATCCAGATCAAGTTCGAGACCGACCTCATCATCGAAGGCATCCGTCCTACCCGCATCGTCCGCGTCCGTCCCGCAAGCTGGCCCCAAGCCCAGGTCCCCCGTGAAGAATACCTCAGCGACAACCTCGAAGAGCGTTTCCCGGGTCCATCCATCTTCCCGAAGTATTGAGGGAGAAGTGGAGTGCTGGAGTGTTGGAGAAATGAGTCCAGCGAATCAGCACACCACATCTCATTAGTCCAAGATTCCACCACTCCACCACTCCATGATCCGCGCCGCTTTTCTCACCCCCCTCCTTCTCGGCTCGCTCACAGCTCTCCACGCTGTCGCGCCCGATCTTTCCAAGATCACCTCACGCGCTGATCTCAACGCCGTCATCGTTTCGATGACTGATCCAGTTTTAAAACAAGCGCTCAGCGACCACGCCGCAGGCATTCTCGCGGCTGCGGAACAGCACTCGCATGTGGCGGCCGTCATCCGCACGATCGAGAGCGCACCAGGCTCGTTTACAAAGATCAACACCACGCCGGAGGCTTTGAAAAAAGCGACTGACGGCGACATGGCGATCTTTGACACGATCACCCAGGTCAGCACCAACATCTTGGGAGGCAAAGCACACGATCATCGCAAGGAGAACGCCGACCCCTACAACGCTGCGTTCATCGAGCACCTCGGGCACATTGCTTCGCTGGAGTCGGTGAAGCTGGAGGCTTCTGGCATCCAGGACGACTGGGTGGCTCCGCTGCTCAAGCTCAAGAAGTTGAAGAGCCTGAGCGTCAGCGGCTTTGGCAGACTGGGGGATGCCAGCCTGGCCCAACTCCAGCAACTCACCGAGTGTCCTGATCTCACTAACCTCGAACTGGCCTATTTTGGCAAGGCCACCGATGCCGGCTGGGAAAAGCTCGCAGGCCTGAAAAACTTAGAGTCATTCACGCCACGAGGCGCTGGGTATCCAGGTCACTTCTTCGCGAAGTTCGATGGCTGGGCCAAGCTGAAGCGCATCAACTTCCACAGCAACGGCCTTGATGACGAAGGTCTCGGCCATGTGTGCGAAAAGTTCCCGAATCTCGAGTTCATCAAGCTCTGGCACTCGAAGCAGCTCACCGATGCCGGCGCCGAGCACTTCAAGAAGCTCAAGCACCTCAAAGGTATCGAGATCAGCTGCGCCAAAGCCACCGCAAGCCTCATGAAGCACCTGCGCGAGTTGCCGATGGAATACGTGGCCCTCGAGTATGGCGTGTGCAGTCCTGCCGCAGAAGCCATCGCCACCGTCAAAGCCATCCCGACCCTGCGCAAACTCTCGCTCGATGCCAAAGCCTTCACCGACGCCGATCTGATCGCTCTCGTGGGGGTGACGCAGGTCCTTGAACTCTCCGTCTCGAACCTTGAATTGCCAGATACCCGCCTGGAGCAACTGAAAGCCTTCGCCCATCTCAAGACACTCACGCTCGTCCGCTACGGTAAAGGTTACCCCGAAGAAACGCAGGCCAAAGTGAAAGCTTTGCTGCCCAAGGTGGACGTGAAGTTTGTGAAGTGATCATGTCCCGCGCTCGCGTGGCATGAAAGCCACTGTTTGCCGACGTATAGAACTCCATGCGCTTCCTCTGCCTCTTCACGCTCACCACAACCTCCGCCTTCGCGTTGGATTTTGTGCGTGAGGTGCGGCCCATCTTTGAAAAACACTGCTATGAATGCCACGGTGCCGAAAAGCAGAAGAACGACTACCGACTCGACATCAAAGCCATCGCATTGAAGGGAGGCGAAGATCACGCGCCCAATGTCATCGCGGGGAAAAGTGCGGAGAGTCCTCTTTTTCGCTTCGTTAGTGGCGCAGATGAACAAATCTCGATGCCACCAAAGTCCAAACTCAGTAGCGCAGAGATCAATGTGCTAAAGCGATGGATCGACGAAGGTGCTGTGTGGCCGGAGGGCGTGGACATCGCCAAAGTAGAAGACCGTCTGGACTGGTGGAGTTTCAAGCCATTGAAAGTGGTTTCGGCTTTAGCCGAAAAGCCCCAGCCCCTTTCCATCGACACCTTCATCCGCGCCAAGCTTGTTGAGAAAGGCTTGTCACCCGCTTCCACAGCGGATTCACGCACACTCATCCGCCGTCTCTATTTCGACCTCACCGGCCTGCCGCCCACGCCAGACGAAATCGCCAAATACACTGCGCAGCCATATGAAAAGCTCGTGGACGACTTGCTAGCCTCACCACGCTATGGCGAGCGCTGGGCGCGACACTGGCTCGACCTCGTCCATTACGGCGAAACGCACGGCTACGACAAAGACAAGCCGCGCATGAACGCATGGCCTTATCGCGACTACGTCATCCGCGCATTGAATAACGACAAGCCTTACGCCCGTTTCATTGAGGAACAGGTCGCCGGCGACGTACTCTACCCCGGCACCACTGATGGCATCACCGCGCTGGGTTTCATCTCTGCCGGACCATGGGATTATATCGGCCATGCTGAAGTGCCGGAGACCAAGCTTGATGGCAAGATCGCGCGTCATCTGGATCGCGATGACATGGTGCAAAACACCATCGGCACCTTTTGCAGCCTCACGGTACAGTGCGCGCAGTGTCACTACCACAAGTTCGATCCCATCTCGCAGGAGGACTACTACTCGCTCCAGGCCGTGTTTGCGGGCATCGACCGCACCGACGTGGATTACTACCCGGATGACGCATTGATGCAGAAGTTCGCCGCGCTTCAAAAGCAGAAGAAGCAGATCATGGACACTATCGGGGCGCTGGAGGAGGCATTGAAGAAAAAGGCAGGTGAAGCCTACACCGCACTCACCAAGCGCATCGACGGCGCAGCCGAGAAAGGCGCGAATCCGAATGCGAAGCCAGACTTCGGCTATCACAGCGCGATTTCACCCACGCAAGATTCCATGAAGTGGGTGCAGGTCGATCTCGGCAAAAGCGTGCAGGTCGAGCGCATCGTGCTGAAGCCCTGCTACGACGACTTTGGCAAGATCGGCGGCGGTTTCGGCTTTCCGGTGCGCTTCAAGATAGAGGTCAGTGACGATCCTGCTTTCAAAACTGGGGTCACATTGGTGTGGCGGAAGCACGACGCCACCTTCATGAACGATTTGGCCAATCCCGGCTTAAAGCCTTTCGAAAGCGGCACCGCAGGCGACGACGGCGTCACAGGCCGCTACGTGCGCGTCACCGCCGTGAAGCTCGCCAAACGGAGCAACGACTACATTTTCGCGCTCGCCGAGCTGGAGGTTTATGACAGCAAAACGGGCCCGAATCTCGCGGTCGGTCGACCTGTGACCTCGCTCGATAGCATTGAGGCCGCGCCACGCTGGCGCAGAGCCAATCTCACGGACGGCATTGCTCCCGAAAGCCGTACCGAGGAAGATAAGCTAAAGCTCATCCGCGAACGCGATGCCCTGATGCTCGGGCAAGCAGATGAGGTCACGAAAACAAAACTGCGCGAAGCACGAAAGCAACGCGATGCCCTGCCGCAACTTCCCGCGCCGCAGAAAGTGTATGCTGGAGCCGTCCACTACGGCAGTGGCTCTTTCAAAGGCACGCACGGAGTGCCTCGCGTCATTCAGATGCTGAAGCGCGGAGACATGAAGCAACCCGCGCGAGAAGTCAGTGCTGGCACCGTAACGGCGCTGAGCAAACTCTTTCAACTTCCTTTCAGTATCAATGGAAAGGACGAATCCGCTCGTCGTGCGGCTTTAGCCAAATGGATCACCGACAAAAACAACGCACTGACCTGGCGCAGCATCGTGAACCGCGTCTGGCAGCATCACTTCGGCAAAGGTTTGGTCGATACCGCGAACGACTTCGGTCGCATGGGAGGTAAGCCGAGTCATCCAGAAATGCTCGACTGGCTAGCAATGACATTTCGTGATGATCTTGGTGGCAGTTTCAAGAAGCTCCACAAGCTCATCGTGATGAGTGAGACGTATCGGCAGCAAAGTGGTTTCGGCTTTAGCCGAATCGAATCTGGAGCCAAAACTCAAGCTGCGATGGACGCCAACAACCTTTTCCTCTCCCATCAAAACCGTCGCAAACTGGATGCTGAGTCCATCCGCGACAGCATCCTCGCCGTTAGCGGCAAGCTCGATCTGACCATGGGCGGCCCGAGCTTTCAGGACTTCATCATCGAAAAGCCCCAGCACAGCCCACACTACGAATACACCCTGCACGACCCAGAAGAGCCCAAGTCATGGCGCCGCAGCATCTACCGTTTTATCGTCCGCAGCCAGCAGCAGCCTTTCATGACCGTCATGGACTGTGCCGACCCGTCCATGCGAGTGGACAAGCGCAACGAATCCCTCAGCCCGTTGCAAGCCCTCGCCATGATGAACAACGGCCTCACCGTCGCCATGGCCAAGCATTTTGCGGAGCGCGTGACCAAAGAAGCTCAAGGTCTCGAAGCACAAATCAAATACGCCTTCAACGTCGCCCTTTCCCGTGAACCAAAGCCCGACGAACTGGCCCCCCTCATCGCCTACGCTAAACGCGAGGGGCTCGAAAACACCTGCCGCGTCATCTTGAACCTGAGTGAGTTTAGTTTTGTGGATTGAAGAAGATGACTGGTTGCAAATTTGGCATGTTGTGGACGCTTGAGAGTCATGACTTGGTCCCAAAACTACGATCCGCTTGGCAATCTGATTTCTTCTTCACTCGTGGCATCATTGCCGGTGGTTGTCTTGCTTGGGTTGTTGGCTTTTTGGCATGTGCGGGCACATTTCGCCGCGCTTGCGGGTCTAGCGGCAGCAGCACTGATTGCTATCTTTGTTTATCAAATGCCGGCCCAGCTAACGGGCATGGCGGCGGTAAGTGGCGCAGTGTTTGGCCTTTTCCCCATCGGATGGATCGTGCTAAACGCGATGTTTGTTTACAACCTGAGCGTGGAGACGAATCAGTTCGCCGTACTGCAAAAACAGATTGCTGGCGTCTCAGGGGATCGACGCATTCAGGCGCTCATGATTGCGTTTTGTTTCGGAGCTTTCATCGAAGGCGCGGCGGGGTTTGGAGCGCCCGTTGCCATTACAGGAGCACTGATGATTGGCCTTGGATTTAAGCCGCTCGAAGCAGCGAAATTGGCGCTCATTGGCAACACCGCCCCCGTGGCCTTTGGATCACTTGGCATTCCGCTCACTACGATGGCGGACATCACCGGACTCGATCTCATGAAACTGAGCGCGGTGGTTGGCAGGCAGTTGCCTGTCTTCTCCTTGCTTGTGCCCTTCTGGCTGGTGGCGGCGCAGGTGGGATGGCGTGGCATGGTGGCGATCTGGCCGGCGTGTTTGGTCACTGGGGCGAGCTTTGCGATCATGCAGTTCGTGATGAGCAATTTTCACGGCCCGTGGCTGGTCGATATCGTCAGCGCGGTAGTGGCGATGGCTGCACTAGTGCTCTTTATGAAGGTCTGGAAGCCGAAGGAGGATGCCGAAGTGATTTCGACATCCGAATCTGCCACACCGCAGGCCTGGAAAGCTTGGATACCGTGGGTCTTTCTGACATTGTTTGTTTTTGTGTGGGGCATTCCTGCGGTGAAGGCAGAATTGAATGCGGTCTTCAATCTGGAGATCGAAGTGCCTTTGCTGCACAAGACCATTGAACGTGTACCGCCGGTGGTCATTCATCCCGAGTTGGAGAAGGCCGTCTTCAAGTTGAACGCGCTGAGCACAGCCGGCACTGCGGCGCTGCTTTCGGGCATGTTGGCAGGTCTATGTCTGGGCCTGTCGCCGCAGCGTTTGCTGAGGGTCTATGGTCAGACGATCTGGAAGTTGCGCGTATCTTTGCTGACGATCTCGCTCATGCTCGCCATGGGTTACGTCACGCGCTACAGCGGCACGGACACGACGATGGGCCTCATGATGGCCTCGACAGGCGTGTTGTTTCCCTTCTTCTCACCAATCATCGGCTGGCTCGGTGTCGCACTCACGGGCAGTGATACATCCTCGAATGTGCTCTTTGGCAATCTCCAGCAAGTCACCGCTAACCAATTGAACCTCTCGCCAGTTCACATGGCGGCATCGAACAGCTCCGGCGGCGTCATGGGTAAGATGATCGACGCGCAGAGCATCGTCGTCGCCGCTGTGGCGACGGGTGGTCGTCCTGAAAGCCCTGATGCGGGCACCGTACTACGCAGCGTTTTCTGGCACAGCGTCGCGCTGGCCATGCTCATGGGCGTGCTGGTAATGGTGCAGGCCTACTGGCTGCCGTGGATGATTGTGAAATGAGTTAGACTCAAGCCTCAAACAACCGCTCAAAAGGCACGAGATAATCAAAGAAATCTTCGTCAGGGATGCTTGCATCCAGCTCGCCATGATAAACCAGTACTGTCCGGCAAGGCGTACCCTTGGGTAATTTAAGACGACGGATTTTCTCCTGCACATCGGTAATGCAGGAGGCAGGGATCTTATCTCGGAGCTTTATCTCCACCACGTACAGCGACTTCTTGGTGCGTAGTAACATGTCGATCTGACAGGCTTCCGTGCGTAGCGTTTTGCCTTGAAAATATGGACCTGCATTGAGGATGGGTGTGTTGGCTAAGTCGGTGTGGCGCAGCAGTGAGTCCCGATTGCTTAATACGAGATTCTCAAACTGTAGGCCCATGATGCTGTCCCATTGCGGCAAGGTCTCGAGTGCTCGTTTGCGATACAATCCACTGTCGATCCGCTTCTTTTCAGGCTCCACGTAGCGCAGGTAAAACCGCACATAGTTATCACTGAGTCGATATTTGGCGATGCGTTTCTCGGTGCCACCAAGTGGTGAAAAGGGCAGATCCGTGGTGATGAAGCCGCCGCTCTCTAACTCTGTCAGTGCCTCAGTGACGATGCCGCCTCGCCCGATATCGAGTATCTTGGAAAGCTCGGTGACTGTCCGCGCCGGACCGCTCAGCGCCTGACAAATGCTGCGATAGCGATCAGCGCGACGATTGAAGACACTGCTAAAAAGATCATCAAACTCACGGAAAAGAAGCCCGCCTGCGTCAAAGCATAGGCGATGAATGTTTTGCTCCGCCGTCTGGGACGGGTCGATCTCCTCCAGATATCGAGGTACGCCGCCTGTGACGGCGAGGGTTTTGATTTTTTCCAGGACTGGAATGCGGGCCGCCTTGCCTCGCCAAAACGGAATGCACTCCGGTAGAGGCATCGGCGGCAGAGTGAAGACCCATGACGTGCGACCGACAAAGCCAGTGCTCTTGAGCAGGTTCTCTTCGATCCAAGACGACACCGAACCACAGATCACCACAACAAGATTTTTTCGGAGGCTGAATAGATTGTCCCAGGCAATCTTGAGATGCCCAGCAAAGTCACGATCACCCGCCGCCATCCAGGAAATCTCGTCGAGCAACAGCACAACCTTGCCACTGTTCGGCAGGGCAGTTGCCATGATCTGGAAAGCTTGCGGCCAGCTTTCTAGGGTCATGCGTGGCAGTTTCGTCTGGGCAGCGAGCTGCTTAGCAAAAGCCGTGAGCTGCGAGGTAAGGCCTCCGCCCTCGCGTGGTCCAAGACCTTCAAACTTTAGAAAATGATCTGCATACTTCTCACCGCAATGCGCCACAAAAGCACTTTTGCCAATGCGTCTTCTTCCTTGCACGACGACCAGCGAAGCCTTGTTTTTTCGAAACAAGCGCCCGAACTGATCCGCATAAAATGCGCGTCCATGAAAGGTATTGAGTGAAGGCATGCGAAGGATGATGTCGATTTCGTGCTCGATTTATTTATATAAAAAAGAGCACCAAATCAACATGATGTCAATTTCGTGCTCTAAATTGACTCAAATTTAAGAGCACCAAATCAGCGTGATGTCGATTCTGTGCTCCTAATCGTCAGGATAAATCGAGCACTAAATCGACAATGCATGGGTCACAAAACAACCCATCGTCCCGCAAAGACGTGACTGGCGCACACGTTATGAGTAGTGGAAACTTGATGATGATCACCCGCCGCCAACTCCTTCAATCTGCTGGTCAAGGCTTTGGAGCCCTAGCGTTCACCTCCCTAGAGGCAGCAGAGCAGCGGCAACGCGCACTGTCCGTTCCTCCGAAGGCGAAGCGTGTGGTGCAGCTTTTCATGGGCGGTGCCGCCAGTCACATCGACCTCTTTGATTTCAAGCCAGCGCTTATCAAACATCATGGCGAGAATTCCGATTTCGGTGAAGCCGTGGAAGCTTTTCAAAACGGTCTCGGCCCCTGGAAGAAGCCCGTGTGGGATTTCAAACCTTACGGCCAGAGCGGCAAGATGCTCAGCGAAGTCGTCGCACCACTAGGCATCTGTGCAGATGACATGGCCTTCGTGCATAACATGGTGGGTAAAACGGGCGTGCATTCTCAAGGCACACTGTTGCAAGCGACAGGTTTCAACTTGCCGGGTTTCCCCGGCATGGGCTGTTGGGTCAGTTACGGCCTCGGCTCGCTTAGCGACAATCTGCCCACCTTTGTCGTGCTGCCGGATCATCGAGGCTTTGCTTCGAATGGCCCGAAAAACTGGGACAGCGCCTTTCTGCCATCGCAGCATGCAGGCACCATCATTTATCCCGGTGCGGAGACGCCCATCAGCGATCTGTTTCCCCATAAATCAGGGCGTTACATCTCGGCGAGGTCGGACCGCGGAGGTTTTGAGCTTCTGGAGCAGTTAAACCGAAAACACATGCAGCATCGTGAGGAAGACTCGCGGCTCGACTCGCGAATCAAGAGCTACGAACTCGCGGCCAAAATGCAACTCGCCGCGCCGGAAGCTCTCGACATATCAAAGGAGTCTGATGCGATGAAAACGATGTATGGCATCCAGGAGCATCGCAAAGTCTGGCCCACGGAAATCAATCCCGAAGAAGAAGCCGACTACATGGGCCGCAAGTGTCTCACTGCGCGCCGACTCCTAGAACGTGGTGTGCGTTTCGTGCAAATTTGGAGTGGTAACGACAACGGCTTTCCTCGTCGTAATTGGGACAGCCACGAAGACGTCGAGCGCGATCACGGCCCGCTCGCCTGGGGCATGGCGAAGGCCGTTAGCGCCCTGATTATGGATCTCAAACAGCGAGGCATGCTCGACGACACCATCATCCTCTGGACCACCGAATTTGGCCGCATGCCCAGCACGCAGGGCGGCAAAGGTCGCGACCACAACCCCTATGTCTTTACCAACTGGCTCTCCGGCGGCGGTATCCAGGGCGGCGTGGTGGCCGGCGAAAGCGACCAATGGGGCTACAAGCCACTAGATCGCTCGAATCCGACGACCTGCTACGATATTCATGCGACCATGATGCACCTGCTCGGCATCGATCATGAGAAGCTCACCGTGCGGCATAACGGCATCGACCGCCGACTCACAGATGTGCACGGTCATGTGATCAAAGAACTGATCGCATAGATCAAATGTCGAGACATCGCTGGTCGTTCCGTAACATCCCATGATGAAACGACTCTGCCTTATCCCTCTCCTTACCCTCTCCGCTCAAGCACTCGATTATCCATACGTCACCGCTGAGCCGCAGAAAGCCGGTTGGCCGCTCACGCCTGAAGAGCGGGCGTACGTAATGAAGCCTGAGTTCGAGCGGCGTCCGGGTTCAGAACAGCACAAGCATTTGCCTCCCATGTGGCCGGTTACGCCTTCAGCGGGAAACTGGGGCGGCACGAGCTGGATTGATACGCATGAGAGGCTCGTCGATTATGTGAAGGCCAATTCGGGACCGATTGATGTCCTGCTCGTTGGCGATAGCATCACGCAGCAGTGGGGCAGCCCTCTGGACAAAGGTGTGCTCAATGAGTCGTGGAAGAAGCATTTCTCGAACTACAAGACGATCAATATCGGCATCGGCGGCGACAAGGCCCAAAATGTCCTCTGGCGGCTCGACCACGGTGGCGTCGAGGGTTTGCAGCCGAAGGTCGTCATCGTGATGATCGGCAACAACAACATGTTCTTTGCCCCCGAGACCGGCGTGGAGGCCGCGGCGAAAGGGGCGCAGATGTGTGTGGTCAATGTGCGTGAGAAGTTTCCGCAAGCGGAGGTCATCGCCGCCAAAATCCTGCCCTGTCACGCGCCCGGCAATGCCTTCTACGAAAACCTCAAAAAGACCAACACCGCGCTCGACACCCTGAAGCTCGACAGCGATCCGAAGGTGCACATCCTCGACCTTTGGAATGATTTCGCCAACGCCGACGGCACCATCAAACAGCCGCTCTTCACACCCGACAACATCCATCTCTCGCTTGAAGGCTACGCTGTCTATGCTGAGCGACTAAAGCCACTACTCGACCAGTTCCTCGGCGGGAAAGGGCTTGGTGGAGAAGTGATCATTCCCGCGAAGAAGAGGCCAAAGCTATGACAGAAATAGAGAGACGGAAGAACAAATGTGCTGATCATCCCGTTGTCATGGACACATGAGCCCGCCAATGGTCCCTCAGCACGCCCTTTGTCCGCCAGCACATCCTTGAAGCCATCAAGTGGGCTGGGAAGAAGTAAAGGCTGTCCCAATGTCGAGAGTCGGTGACGCTCGTCGTAATCTCCGCAACGACTCTTTTCCTGCCTCGATGCCTCGACTTTCAATTCTCATCTCTGCGTTCTTTCTTGCACTGCCGGGCATCCTTTTGGCCGTAGAGACATCGGCATTCTTTGAGCAGCACTGCTACGACTGTCACGATAGCGATACGAAGAAGGGTGACCTCGATTTAACAAGCGAACTGTCCCTTGACCGCTGGATCAAAGTGCACGATGCCGTGGAGAGCGGGGAGATGCCGCCAAAGAAAAAGAAACAGCCAGCGGAAGCCGAGAAGATCGCCTTTCTGGCAAAGATGGATGCGCGACTCATCGCAGAATCCAAGGCCTCTATTGAAGGGCGAATGCGACTGCGACGGATGACGCGAGTGGAGTTTCAAAACACGCTGCAAGACTTGCTGGCGTTGCCGAGGCTCGATATCGTCAGCTTGTTGCCAGCAGATGGCCGCGTGGCGGGTTACGACAAGATCGCGGGAGCTCTGGATATCTCGCCGGGGCATCTCACGGCGTATCAAGAAGCAGTCGAGAAAGCTCTGGATGCGGCCATTGCCACGAGCAGTGTTCCACCACGAGTTTACAAGAAGCGCATCTATCCAGCGGGGCTCTTCAAGTTTGGCGGGAATCTCGTGCAGGGGCAGTTCGTCCTGCTGAAGGACAAGCAGCCTGACTCTGCGTTACCAGTGCGCGGAGGTTTTGAGGATAAACAAGGCCATGTGGGCGATGGCGGGCCCGATTTAGAGGAGCGGAAGAAAATGGTCGAAGCTGTGAAGAACTCTCAAAGTGCCGTCGGCTTGCTCAATCCGAATCTCGCAGGCTACGAGGCTGCGATGAATGTGTCGCCGATCTACGCGGGCATGTACCGCATGAAACTGTCGCTATGGGGTTTTCAGTGGAATGAGGGCAGCCCAGAACATGGTGCCGATCAAGCCGCTGTTTTGCGCGCCCATGAAGAAGGCAAGCAACAGGAAGGCGGGCGCTTGCTGCGTGTCTTTACAGCGCCATCAATGAAGTCGAATGAAGCGGAGATCACCGAGTGGCTCGATGCTCACGAGAGCATCGTCTTTGATCCAGTGTCGGTGCCGTGGACTGGATTGCGCGTCGGGCAGGTCGCAGGACGTGCGAAGAAGCATGTGGGGCCTGGTGTGGCGATTGATTGGTTTGAGATCGAAGGACCAATCAACGCCTCGTGGCCACCCGAGAGTCACAAGCGACTCTTTGGCGATCTGCCGATCAGCAAGTTTTCAGCTGGCGATGTCATTCCACCCCATCGTAATGAGGTGCGCAGCTTGGGTGGCTATGTGCCGAGCATGTATTTTGATCTCACGCCGCAGGAGCGGAAGCCTGCACTTGAGACGGTGCATTCCACGCAGCCCGAGGCGGATGCGCGGAAGCTCCTGACCACGTTTTTGTCGAAGGCGTTTCGCCGTGATGTGATGACCGATGAGGTCGAGCCGTATGTGAAACTGCTGCATTCACGACTCGCCGCGAGGGAATGCTTCGAGGATGCCATGCGGCGTGTTTATGTCGCCGTGCTCACTTCGCCGGAATTTCTGTTTCACTCGTTGGATGCACAGACCTTCACGCTGGCCTCTCGCCTATCGTATTGGCTTTGGAATGGTCTGCCAGATGATGCGCTGCTATCTAAGGCCCGCGATGGCTCACTGAATCGTCCTGAAGTATTGCGTAGCGAAGTGGATCGCTTGCTCGCGGATAAACGCAGCGAGCGCTTCATTGAGGATTTCACCAATCAGTGGCTGGAACTCAGTCGTCTCGAAGAAACCACGCCTGATCCGCAGCTCTATCCCGAGTATCGTTTTCTCCTGCATGAAGGAATGCTCGCGGAGACGCGCAGATTTTTGCGTGAACTGATTCAAAATGATTTACCCATCACCGCTCTGCTTGAGCCTGGCTTTGCCATGCTCACGCAGCGCCTCGCCGAGCACTATGGCATCACCGGAGTGACTGGCGTGGAGGCACGTAAAGTATTACTGCCAGCCGAAAGCAAACGCGGCGGCCTTCTCGGTCAAGCGTCCATCCATAAGCTCACCGCCAACGGCACGACCACATCACCAGTGAAGCGCGGCGTGTGGGTGATGGATCGTCTTTTGAATGATCCTGCTCCTCCACCGCCTCCCGGCATCTCCGCCGTCGATCCTGATACACGAGGGACCACCACGGTGCGTCAGCAACTGGACAAACATCGCGCTGATGCCAACTGCTCTGCCTGTCATGCCAAGATCGATCCTGCGGGCTTCGCCCTGGAAGCCTTCGATCCCATCGGCGGTCTGCGAGACCGCTACCGCTCCAATGGCAAAGGCGATGAACCACCTGAAAAAGGGAAAACTGCGTGGCGCATCACCTATAAGCTCGGTCCGACGGTCGATCCAACTGGCGAACTTACGGATGGCCGCCAATTCAACGGCCCCAACGAACTATCAGCCCTTCTCAACGCCTCTCCTGACAAACTCGCGTGTGCCTTTGTCTCCCATCTCTCGCGCTATGCAACTGGAGCTGAGGTTTGTTATGCAGATCGAGCCGAAATCCGCCGGATCGTGGAAAGCACCAAAGAGAATGGGCATGGATTAAGTTCATTGATTCATGCGCTGGCTCAAAGTGAGATCTTCCAAACCCAGAAACTGGTGAAAGATTAAGGGTGAAAAATGAAATCCAGTTGTGAATCCTATATCAGCCTCATTTGAAACCAATGACCACACGTCGAACTTTTCTTCGCGCCGCCGGTGCTTCCCTTGCTTTGCCGGCCATCGGGCGTGCGTCCGAAAAGCTTCCCTCCAAGCGGCTCCTGGCGATTCATGTGCCATTGGGGATGATGCCAGCGTTTTTCTTTCCGAAGGCTGGCGAGACCTCGAGCCCCTATCTTGATCTGTTAGCGGCGCACAAAAGTCATTTCAGTACTTTTGCAGGCGTCTCTCATCCAGGTGTGGATGGCAATCATCATGCTGGGCAATGTTTCCTGACTGGTGCACCGCATCCAGGACAGCCGACTTTTCGCAACAGCCTCTCACTGGATCAACTTGTCGCAGAGAAGATTGGGCTTGATACACGATTCCCGTCACTCGCGGTTTCAGTGAGAAAAGGTGACCATTATGCGGACTCGATTTCCGTATCGCGTTCCGGTGTCGTTTTGCCCGCTGAAACAAGTGCCGAGAGGCTTTATCGTCGGCTCTTTGTGGCTGGTACACCCGATGAAATAGCGGCGACCATGCGCCGCATTGAGGCGGGCGGCAGTGTGCTCGACTTGATCCTGGACAAAGCTAAACGAATCGAAAAATCCGCCGCGCCACAGGATCGCGAGCGGCTTGATCAATACTTCCAAAGTGTGCGCGAACTCGAAACCCGACTGCAACGCAACATCGAGTGGGAAAAGCGTCCAAAGCCGAAAGTGGACTATCCGCAACCCAAGGACATCGCTGATGCCAATGAGGTTATTGCGAGATCGAAACTCATGTTTGATCTCATCCGCCTTGCTTTACAGACAGATAGTACACGCGTCGTCACGCTCACTCTCAGCACCTTCAGTGTCGTGCCGCATGTGCCGGGAGTGAAAAGTGAAACGCATGGACTCACGCATCACGGGAACGAGCCGGAAAAGATGGCTGAGTTGCGGAAGATCGAAGAAGCGCAGCTGAACGTCTTTGGCGAGCTCCTGAAGGCTTTTCGCGGCGTCAACGAAACCGGTGGCTCATTGCTCGATCATACGCAAGTGCTCTACGGAAGTTGCCTCGGTAACGCCAACTCTCATAGCAATCAGAATCTCCCTCTCATTCTCGCTGGCGGCGGATTTAAACACGGAAAAAATCTTTCTTTTGATTCGCAGAACAACACTCCTATGGCCAACCTTTTTGTCTCTATGTTACAAGGGCTAGGCATCGAAGCTGGTAAATTTGCTAGCAGTACAGGATCAATGCCAGGTCTAGATTTGGTTTGAGAAGGCAATGAGTCTTGGTTGAAGCGATCTTCGCAGAAAGGGTCGATTGTGACCAACTCATAATTACGGATGTTTCCCTGATGTTAAGTTGCCGATCTACAAAGGCTTCGTCCAGCTCGGTGAGCCACTCGTGGCAAGAAAAAGGATGGTATTAAAACATCTGAAACTCGCAAGAGTCCGTTTCATCGATTTACCGGCAAAGTCAGGAAACCAAGTTTTTTTGGCACAGCATGGTTTGGCTACGGGAAAGAAATGAAACCATTTTCGCTTCGTTATCATTCTATGATCGGAAAAGCAGTCCTTCTTACTCTCCTAGCCGCATCCTCACTTCAAGCCGAGGAGGGGGAGGTACTGTTCGTGCGTCGGGTGTGGCCGTTATTTCAAGAGAAGTGTCTGGCTTGTCATGGAAACGACGACAAGAAGATCAAGGGTGACTTCGACATGCGCACGCTTGAGAGCACGCTGAAGGGTGGTGAGAGCGAAAAGGCAGCGGTGGTGATGGGGAAGCCGGAGGAAAGTCCGCTTTATCTCGCTTCGACACGACAACACGATGACTGGGAAGCCATGCCGCCGAAGGAAGCGGACAAGCTTTATGCGGAACAACTCGCCTGGATCAAAGAATGGATCGCCGCTGGTGCGCCATGGCCCGATGAAGCAAAGCGTGCTGTGATTTCCCAAATCAACGCTGAAAAATGGAGCGCTGAGGATGGCATCACCGTGAAGGTCACCGGGGCGCTTTCACCAGAGTGGGCGAACCGCCGCTACAAGCCTGAGGCGCTATGGGGATACCAAAGCGTTCGTAAACCCGAAATCCGAAGTGCGAATGACGAACATCCCGTGGATGTGCTGCTGGCGGTGAAGGATCCTGTACCAGCCGCGGATGCGCGCACTTTTATTCGCCGGGCAACCTATGATCTAACTGGGCTGCCGCCAACGCCGGAGGAAGTTGAGCTGTTCGTGAATGAGATGGAGAGGACGAATGGGTCCAATAAGACCTATGCAAAACTCATCGACCGTTTGCTCGAATCACCGCATTACGGCGAGCGTATGGCACGCCATTGGCTGGATGTGGTGCGTTACGCGGACAGCAGCGGTTTTGCCAATGACTACGAGCGTGGTAATGCTTGGCGCTATCGTGATTACGTGGTTCGTAGCTTCAATGCGGACAAGCCTTATGATCAGTTCATCAAAGAGCAGATCGCTGGGGATGAAATAAAAGTAAATGATGCGGAGGCGTTGATCGCGACGGGTTTCCTGCGGATGGGGCCGTGGGAACTAACCGGAATGGAGGTCGCCAAGATCGCTCGGCAGCGGTTTCTGGATGATGTGACGAACAGTGTTGGAGAGACTTTCCTAGCGCACTCGCTTCAATGCGCTCGCTGTCATGATCACAAATTTGATCCGATCCCAACGCATGATTATTACTCAATCCAGGCCTGCTTTGGCACCACGCAACTTGCTGAGCAGCCTGCAGCCTTTTTGAAGACAGAAAATACGGCTGGTTTCGAGGAGAAAAAGTATCTGGAAGCGCGGCGCATTGAGCATATGGCCATGCTGGAGTCGCTCGATCAGAAACTGCTGACCAATGCGGAGGTCTGGTATGCGGAGAGAAAATTGGATCGCAAAGACTGGGATACAGCGGTGGCCTCGGCTCGTCTCTTTATCGCAAAAGGTGGTAGCACCAAAAAGGGGCGGAGCTTCACTGGTATCTTCGAGATAGCCCGCAATACGATTCAGAAAAAGAACCTGCCCGAAGATCAATACCCGCCCAAGCTCGTCGGCTTCCAGCCTGAGGATTACGGCAACGAGCGTGTGGCACGCAAAGGCCTGGAGCGTCTGAAATGGGAACTGGAGCGCTATGAGCCTTTTGCCTTCAGTGTCTATAACGGACGCACTCCTCAGATGGTCAGCGTTTATCAGCCAATTCGTATGCCGCAAGATCGCATGACCAGTGGAGAGCTTGAGCAGACAGCCATTCTTGGTGGTGGGGATCCTTTTTCACCAACGAAACCCGTGAAGCCCGGCGTGCTGTCCGTACTCGGCAGCATAAAGATTCCTGATGGTATCGAAGGTCGTCGCACAGCGCTGGCGAACTGGATCGCGAGCAAAGATAATCCGCTTACGACCCGTGCCATTGTGAATCGCCTGTGGCTCTGGCACTTCGGGCAGGCTATCGCCGGGAATCCTAACAACTTCGGCAGCACTGGCAAGCGACCGACGCATCCTGAGTTACTCGACTGGCTGGCAGCGACGTTTGTTGAGAAGAATTGGAGCATCAAGGAAATGCATCGAGTGATCATGATGAGTGCGGCGTATCGGCGGAGTTCGCAGTTCTCGGTTCCTGGTTCTCTGTTGAGCCGTGAAGAAGCGGAAAAAAACTACGCCGTCTTTAAACCTCGACGCCTGATGGCTGAGGAAATGCGGGACACGATGCTAAGTATTACCGGTGAACTGAATGCCACGCTCGGGGGTATTCCGAATCGACCAGAGATCAATGTCGAGGTAGCCATGCAGCCTCGGCAAGTCATGGGCACGTTTGCAGCGGCTTGGGTGCCCAATGCAAAACCGGAACAGCGACACAGACGCAGTTTGTATGCGCTCAAGATTCGTGGGGTGCGTGATCCATTCATGGAGGTGTTTAATGAGCCTGGACCTGACTTTTCTTGCGAAGTGCGTGAGGTCTCCACGGTCACTCCGCAGGTCTTCAGCCTCTTCAATGGTCAGGCTAGCTACGATCGTGCGCTAGCTCTGGCAAATCGTGTTTTAAAAGAAAAACCTGCCGATGTGATCACGCGTGTGTTTCAACTCAGCTATGGTCGTGTTCCAATGGCCGATGAAAAAGCGGCTTGTGAAACCCATTGGATGCAGATGGAAAAGAAACAGTCCAGCACCGTCATCACCGAGACTAAGCCGCCACTTAGCGTGAAGCGAGATGCCGTGGAAGAGAATACGGGAGAGAAATTCAGCTTTCAGGAAAAGCTCCCAAGTTACGCCGATTTCATTCCCGATCTTCAGCCCTCTGATGTCGATCTCCGCACGCGAGCACTGGCCGATTTGTGCCTTGTGCTGATGAACTCGAATGAATTTTCGTATCTCTACTGAGCCATGAACACCTCCTATTTTCCCTGTGCTGGATCACGTGCCTTTCATGCGCCAACGCGCCGTGAGTTTGTTTATGGAATGGGCGCATCCCTTGGTAGCGTGGCTTTGACGTCGCTGTTGGCCGCAGAGACCAAGGGGCCGCTGGCTCCAAAGGCACAGCAGGTGCCGGCGAAGGCGAAGAACTGCATCTTCCTGATGATGGAGGGCGGACCTAGCCACATCGATTGCTTTGACCCGAAGCCGATGCTGGAAAAGCTGCATCTGAAAGAGTTCACCAAGGAAGGCAAGATGAAGTCGGCGATGGAAAGCGGGAAGCGTTATTATGTGAAATCGCCGTTTAAATTTGCCCAGCATGGGCAGTCAGGGGCCTGGATGAGTGAGCCTTGGCAGCATCTGAGCGGAGTCGCGGATGAGTTGTGTTTTTTCAGAGGCTGTCAGGTGGACTCGGTGAATCATCCGACGGCCATGTATCAGATGAACTGCGGGAATCGTTTCGGTGGAGATCCGGCGATTGGTTCATGGGTGACATATGGACTGGGATCGGTGAATCAGGATCTACCCGGGTTCATCGTGTTGCCAGAAATTAGCTATCCGCAGGGCGGGAGTGCGAACTGGGGGAATGGGTATCTACCAGCGCAGTTTCAAGGCACGCCACTGAGGCCGAAGGGATCGCCCATTTTAGATTTGCAGCCGCCAAAGGGCATCTCGCCTGATCATCAGCGGGCCAATTTAGATCTACTGGCTAAGTTGAATCAAAAGCACGCAGTGGACCATCCATGGCATGATGAACTGAAGGCACGCATGAACAATTACGAACTGGCTTTTCGCATGCAGACGCAGGTGCCCGAGACGCTGGATCTGAGCGCCGAAGATGAAAAAACGAAGGCCATGTATGGCATCGGCAATGATGCGACAGATGCCTTTGGTCGGAAATGCTTGTTAGCTCGAAAGTTGGTGGAGAAGGGGGTGCGCTTTGTGCAACTCTATGCAGGCACTTGGGACAGTCACGATTACATTGAGCGTGCTCATGGCAATCTCATCCGTCAGGTGGACCAGCCTATAGCTGCGCTGATCAAAGACCTCAAACAGCGCGGCCTGCTGGATGACACGCTGATCGTCTGGTGTGGCGAATTTGGTCGGACGCCTGACAACGGTGTGCGAGGTGGTACCGCTTATGGTCGCGACCACAATCCTAAAGCCATGACGCTGTGGTTTGCCGGTGGCGGTGTCAAAGCTGGGCATACTATCGGTAGCACTGATGACCGTGGCATGGAGGCTATCGAAGAAGTTCATCATGTCCGTGACGTGCACATCACACTTCTCCGGCTACTGGGCCTGGATGACAACAAACTCACGTTTTATCACGCGGGTCGTTTTAAGCAACTTTCGCAATTTGGCGGGCAGGTGATCGAGAAGCTGATTGCTTAGGGTGCCCAGTTGAGTCGGTAAAACTTAGCTCCTGCGGTGATGCTTTCCTGCCAAGTCGCGATGGTGGCTGGGGTGGTGTCGGCGGTGCGGATTGTTGCGGCTGACTGCCAACTAATCAGATCGTCTGATGACTCGATGGTGTAGGTTTTGAGCGGATCAATTTGAGAAAGGGCTAACACGTTTTGTGTTCCAGTGCGTGTCAGGGTCATTTGTGGGCCTTTGCCTAGCTGCACTTCCCAGGCGATGCCATAGGTCACGTCGTTTGTGCCTGCGCTGACCTCTAGAGCGTATTCGCCTGGAGGCAGATTGCGTAAAAAGAGATGCTCCACGTTATCCACGCTGCTGTTGCTTTCGGTGATGGTGCTGCCGACGGTGAATTCTGCGGCATTTGCCAAACGCAGGTTGAGATTGGCTAAAGTGGAAGTCGAGTAGTTTAAGGAGAGGCTGCGGTGCCAAGTGATCGTGGCGGACACGGTGGCTCCCCAACTTGCGGCGGGTAGGGTGAAAAAGTAACGCTTGGGCACAGCCGTGCTGCTTGTGCCATTATCCCAACCTTGGAGGGATCGGAGGACGCTATTGCTGGAGGGTTGTCGTCCTGCGGCCAGGATGTGATAGGCATTGAGTGCGTTCAATTCGCCGGCTCCAAAGATCTCATCATAAGGGCGGCTGCTAGAGATGCGCTTCCAGCCGAGGAGATTTTGTTTAGAAGCTGCGCTAAGCATGATCGACTTCACCACACGCGGATCATCGGCATCTGGGAATCCTGGGCGGATGGCATCCAGCAAAAAGGTGGCGACGGAGGCAACAGCAGGGCCCGCGAAACTGGTCAGGGTTTCATTGACGACGAGGTCAGGTTTCATGCGCCCTGTGACGTCTAGGTTACTGTGGGTCTGCGGATGATTGCCATTCCGCAGACCAGCGCTGATGCCGTGATAGGCATTGGCTAGGAGTTTCTGCATAGCACCGCCGTTATTCATGGGCGTGGAGACGATCACACCGTCGCGATTGATCAGAGCATCAAGCCGACGTAAAAAAGTCGTGTCAGTGCTGTCCGCGCCAAAGCTGCCGACCCAGCTGTGATTCTGCACGCTGCCGCTGAATGTGGGCAGCGGATTGGTGTTATACAAGTTATTGGCAAAGTCAGCGGCCAGCCAAGCATGAAGCTCAGTCACGCCTGGAGAAATGCTCAAACCTGTGCCGCAAAAGTAATTGGCCACGGCTGCTGCATGACCTGAGGTGCCGCTGGCTGCTGAGTAGGGAGTGATGGTTTTCCCAGCGAGCACGCCTGTGCCCGCGTAGGCTACCGTACCTGTCGTGCCCTGAGCGTAGTGATTGCCACCTTGCGATGCCTCGGACATCATGACGGGGATTCCGGCACCTGTGAGTAAAGAGGTTCCTAGTTCAGCCTGCAATTGCGGAAAACCCGCATCAGCACGCCAGTCGGCCCGTGCTGTGCTGAAGAGTAGCGCAGTCGTTGCTGAAATAAGACCGATAGGACAAAAGCGACCCATAGGACTGACTTTGCCACGAAGAGGCTTCGAATCCAAGCACAGATTCAAAGAGATCGGCTGGAGATGCTCTCTGAAAAGCACTCAAGAACGTTCGAAACAATGGCGCGGTGAGTTCATTCGATTCACTTGGTTTGTGAGTGGATCACTTCCCCTAGCCACTTGGCGGTTTCGTCGGCGATGACGTTATAGCCAGCGAGATTCGGATGACGATCACCTGTCCAGCCGGGTAAGTGGCCAAAGATACCATCAAGTCGGTTGTCCATGACGATGACTTGTGGATCAGTGCCTGGGTTAATGTAAGGTGTGGCAAAGGCGCGTAGATTCTCTGGGATCTTGGATAGGGGGAAGCGGCGGTAGTTGAGCATGTCGGGACCTTTTTTCAGTTCCGCCAGATAACGTGGGGCGATGTCAAAAAGCGTGAGCTGTTCCTCCTTCGCGATCTGCTTGATCACGGCATTGATGTCTTCATGCAAATTGTCTAACGCGTACGGAATGACGGTCATGGGAATGAGCATGGCTTTGGGATGATCTTGACGCAGACGGGCGAGTAGTTCACGGAAGTCTTTCGGGAACTGAGTCTTCCAATCTTTGATTCTTGCCATGTCATTGAGCCCATAACGGATGAAGATGTAATCAGCCTGCGGTTTCCTCTTCACGGCTTTGTCATAGCGTGTGTCGAGCAGGCGGCGGATGTATTCACCACTTTGGCCTTCGTTATAAACATCGCAGAAAGGAAGCGTGGGTTGAGCGGCGAGGAGGGTGCGCAGCGTATCTTCAAATTGTGGCTCATCGGGGGCGATCTTCTTCGGAATGCTGGCTTCAGTGGTGCTGTCTCCGAGCAGGAGAACTTGAAGACGTTTTTTTCCAGTGGTCGCATCGCTAAAGGTGAAGGGTTTTCCGCCAATGAATTGATCTGAAGTGATGGTGGGACAGATGTGCTTTTCAACATGCTGGATAAAAAGCGCCGTGCCGCGTGTGTGGCTGACAAAGGGCCAGCAGGCGGGGTTGTACATCGTGTCGGTCATGTCACGCATGAGCACGACGTGCTTACCATTTTTGGCCATCTGACGCAGACCAAACGGGCGACCTGCCACGCACATGTTGGTGTGCACACCCATGAGGATGACGTTGTCGATGTTTTTCGATTCTAACAGATTCCAGATTTCGACACCGCTGTCACTGATGGCGTCTTGGGTTTGATCAATGGTTAGGACATTGATCTGCTTGAGCCAAGGGCCTTTAGGATTGCGATTCTGGGCTTCGAGTTCTTTGACCCAGGCGGCGTGTTTTTCAGGTTCGTCATCATTGCCGCCATCGCTTTGATCCAGCGGGTAAATGGCCCTTTCTTCGCTGGGTATTTGTTTGCACCACTCGCCAATTTTATCTGGTAAGCGCGCAGCTTTGGGAGCTGTTTTTGCGCGCTCACGGGCCGGAGTTCCATCATAAGCGGCCATGCAACTACTCGGCGCATGAATGATGAGGATGCCGTCCTGGCGTGCCTTGGTCAGGACTTTATTCATGCGGGGAGCCATTTCGCCTTCTCGGGTCACGGCGTTTTTGCAGGTGTGCAGATCCCACATGTCACAGACAATGATGGCCGTGCGGGATGGGCTCCAAGATTCTTTGACCAGGATCGCTTTGCCCGAGGGCGCTCGGGATTGCAGGGTAAGGTCCGCTGAGAAAGCAGACCAAGAGAAGGCGAGTAGAAGTGTCAGTGCACGCATAGCAATCAAACGCTGCTGCCACTGCCATTTCATCATGCTGGATTCAAACGCCAGAGGGTTAAGTTTAAAAAGGAAGCAAAACTGACCCAGGCCAGATAGGGTACGAAGAGCCACCCAGCGGTCGGAGTAACTCGCCGGAAACTCAGCAGGGTGAGTAAAATCATGATCCACATGAGAATGATCTCCACAAGTGCCCAGCCGAGCTGATGGGCACCGAAGAAGATGGGGGTCCAGGCGGCATTCAGTGCCAGTTGCACAAAATAAAACGCCAGAGGTTGTGAAAAACCGACACGCTTCCACACCAGCCACGCGGCGACTGCCATGAGGGTGTACAGCAGTGTCCATGCAGGACCAAAGACCCATGAGGGTGGGTTCCAGGTGGGTTTATTCAGGGCTGCATACCATGCGCCTGGCATGGAGCCGATGCTCATCAATGGGGCGCAAAAGGTGATGACGATGAAACCAACAAGAGCCAGTGCGTTGCGAAGTTTGGAGGAAGTTGATCTCATGAACGAACTTAGTTAGTCGGTAGCGTACTTAATGTCTAGCCTGAACAATCTCTTCACTATCTTATGCAATCTTTGATCTCATTAGCTCTCACGTCTCTCATTCTCGCTTCGTGTGCATCCTCAAAATCTCCCGTCGTGCCTGGAGCTGCGCCCAAAGATCACGGCCTCATCGGGGCAGGGGAGGGGCCAGCTTGGAAGGATGGATCTCTCTACTTTACTGATGGTAAGCACATCAATCGGATGGATGCTCAAGGCCGCACTTCGGTCTTCAGACACAACGCTTCCAATGGTCTGCTCTTTGATCGCGAAGGCCGCTTGGTCGCCTGTGAATCGGGACTGCGTCGGGTGACTCGCACGGAGAAGGACGGGCGCATTATCGTGCTGGCTGATCGCTTTGAAGGCAAACGTTTCAACACACCGAACGATCTATGCATGGACTCGAAGGGGCGGATTTATTTTACTGATCCACGCTACGGGCCACGTGAAAGCATGGAGCTTGGCTTTGAAGGCGTCTATCGCATCAATTCCGTTGGTCATGTGACGCGTATCTTTTGTGAGGGAGCCGAGCGGCCTAATGGCATTCTGATCTCGCCGGACGATCAATATCTCTACATCGCCGATAACAATAACAACATTCACGGCGGCTCGCGAAAACTGCTGCGCTATGCGCTGGATGAGAATGGCGATGTGAAACCGGGCAGCCGGAAGGTCATCTTCGATTGGAAAAACGGACGTGGTCCTGATGGCATGAAAATGGATGCCGCTGGGCGTATTTACGTCGCCGCTGGCACCAATAAAGTGACTGACTGGGAAACGAACCGCTTTAAAGCCGGCTGCTACATTCTTTCTCCCAGTGGGCGGCTCATTGACTTTATTCCCACTGCTCCCGATGAGGCCTGCAACTGCGCTCTTGGTGGCAGCGACGGAAAAACGCTATTCATCACTTCCGGCAACCATTTGTGGAGTATGCCTCTGCAATAAGGCTGTCTTCATGAAAGTCCTCACTTACCCTCGTAAGGGCGCGCCCGCGGGATGTCGTCTGACGGGATGCCGAAGCGGATGGTTTCTTCAAGGATCGTGGAGCGGCTGGCTTCGATGTGATTGGGGCTGTCCAGGGAGTCGGTCGAGTTAATGATGCGTGGCTGGATAAAGATAAGCAGTTCTTCACGCTTCGTGGTTTTGGTCGTGGTGCTGAAGAGATGCTTGATGACGGGAACCTTGCGCAGGAAGATGGCTCCGTTTTCACCATCGCTCGTGCGCTCGGTGACGAGGCCGCCGAGCACGACGGTGGAGCCGTTTTTCACGGTGACAGTGGTCAGCAGCTCCTGGGTGCCGATGGTTGGTACGGTGTTTCCAGAGATGTTTTGTTGCCCAACGATGTTGTCATTGATCTGAGCAATGCGCAGGGTGACTTCGTTGTCGGAATTGATTAGGGGCACGACTTCAAGCTTCAGGACGACGTCACGATAATCAATGCTGGCACTGGTTGCTGCGATGTTGCCAACACCAGCATTGGAAAGGATGTTCACAGGCACGGCGATACGCTGACCACTGGAGATGACTGCCTTGCCATTGTTGGTGGTGTACATGCTTGGGCTGGAAAGGACTTTGAAATTGTTGTTTCCGTCCATGAGATTGATGTAGCGACTCAGGGAGCCCAGCTGGCCATAAAGGCTCATGTTTGAGGCGGATAACCCTTCGCCGTTGAATGGCAGATTGATGGCACCTGCCACGGCGGTCGCGGTCCCCGAGCCCGTCCCCGAGGAGAGCGACTTATCACGCACGGTGAAATCATCCAGCATCTTCAGGAAGTCGAAGCCATACTTGTAGTCTCCGCCCAGGCTAAGCTGGCCGATGATGGTACTGATATAGACTTGCTGCGGACGTACGTCCATTTCCTGAATGAGCTGATCGATGATCTGAATGTGTTCAGGGGAGCCGCTAACGACGAGGCTGTTGGATTGTGGATCGGCAATGAGGAGTGTTTTACCCACGATGATGGATTCAGGTGCTGAGACGGCCTCAGGGTCATCGAGAAGACTGCGGTTGGCATTGCTGTTCTGGGAGCCTGAGCCAAAACCGCCGCCACCACCGAATCCATCCTGCTGCCCAGAGAAACCGCCATTCAATCCGCCTCCGTTGTTGGAATTGCGATTTAAATTGGTGGATGGGGTATTGGAGCTGCTGCTCGGGCGGCGGCGACTGCTGCTGCTGCTTCCTCCACCACCTTGGCCTGCGCCACCGCTTTCGTTCTGAATGTCGGTATCTTTAGCCAGTGCGTTGTAGGCCACGGCAAGGAAATCTCCGACATCGAGATAGTTTAGCTTTTTCTTCAGGAAAGTGACGCTGTCAGACTGCATGTCCAGCTTCTCCACCAGCCCGCGGATATAGGCGATATCGACAGGCCGTGCGATGACGAGCAAGCTATTGGTTCGGCGGTGTGGGATGACCTTCACCTTGGCCACGCTGGGATTGGTGTTAGCTGTATTGGCTGCACCTGCAGGATTAGCGGCGACGGCTCGGGCACCATTGGGAGCTGCAGGCGCTGTGGCGGGTTGAGCCGCTGGCTGGCTGGCGGATTCAGCCTTCTCCTGTTCCTCATAAATTTCACTGATGATCTCGGCGATGCTCTCAGCATCACTGCGTTGAAGCTGGATCATCTCATTGGCTATCTCAGCTGGTGGAACGTCGATGACTTGTGCCATCTCATAGATGCTGCGAATGGTGACACTGTTCTCCGTGATGACGAGGGCTGCGGCATTTTTCATCGGCATGATGGCCCCATAGGTATGCAGCTTGATGACTTCCTGAAAGGCCTTGGCGGCCTCTTCGGGGGCGATGTGCTCCAGCGGCATGACGTAGTGGCAGAGTTCTTCCGTCGTTGGCAGGTCCTTGATGGAGTGATAAACTTTCAATCCTTCAGGAGTCGGGCTTTTGCCACCGCTGTGGTGAATGAGCTTCACAGTCTTGGCATCGACTGGGATGATTGCGTATCCATTGAGGATGAGAGTGGCTTCGATAAAGGCCACGGCCTCTGTGCGTGTCAGTGGATCAGGCGCGACGATGCGCAACGGCTCACCAGCCAACGATGAATCGAGGATGAATTTTTTCCCTGTAATCTGAGTGTAAAAGGGGATGATGGCCTGAACGGGCGTGTTCGGGAAGTTGACTTTGATCGTCGCGCTTTCGTCGAAGCCCGCAATTTTGGGCTCATCCGCTTGAAGTGAGATCGTGAAACTAGCCACCAAGATCCAAGCGCTTATTCGCGAGAGAGAGCGGACTGGGGAGCGAAAGTTGAAAGGAAAGAGAGTCATAGGACACTCTCATTATAATTATCATATCAACAATGGCAAATAGAATATTTAGATCTATTAACATTTAACAAGGTAAGAAATTTGTCAGGCGATAGTCCGCAAGGTAGGACGGCTGGTCCACCAGCCGCCTCCGTTAGACCCTGGATGACCAGAAATCTCTCACCAGCCGACTGGCTGAGTCCATGCCTGCTGCTTTTGGCCTGGAGCATAGGGATTGGTCATGACCTGATCAGAAACGATGACCGCGCGGACATACAGTTCATCTCCCGTCAGTTGATAGAAGGGTTCCAGGCTGTCGCTGCTGGCCAAGAGGATGCCGATATCGTCACCATGCTGGAGCCGGATCGGCTGTGGATCTCCGGCAGGTGAGGGGACTTCTTTGACCGCACGATCATAGTTTTTCCGCGTGCCACGGAACTCAGTGCGGTATTTCACCCCTGCCTTAGCCTGGATTTTGATTTGCAGTCGGCGGCTGGATGGATCGAAATGGATGTCGTCCAAACTGACGCCTGTGGAGGAATAGAAAGCCCCCTTTTGCATGGCAGTGACAAGAGCGTCTGCGTCGAGTTTAGCCGCGTGGACCATGACCCAGCCGCGCCCAGGTGTGACGGTGCCTCCGTGGTAATTGTGGCTGTCATCCGTGGCCAAGCCAAAGAGCGGAGGCTGTTTCAACTCGCTGATTCGGATGGTATTAGCGATGTCCCAAATGCGTTCATGGGTGGAGTCCACGCGGTCAGGATGGCCTTCATTCAGCGTGCCAGGGTGGCCATTGAAGATTTCAAAGAAACGATCTTCGATCACATGGGCCAGATCATCTGCCGTCAGTGCCCATCTGAAGTTCGGATGATTGATGTGGGCCATGATGGGGTTGCCTGTTTTGCTCGCCTGTTCAGCCACAGCTTGGAGATTGGTGCGGATGGTTTCCCGAATGGAAACAAGATCTTTGATGGGTTGGATTGCCGTGCTGACATTGATGGCGTTGATGTGAATCGGTGCTTTGCCAAACCCCGCACTGATTTCCTCTGCCTGCACCAGTAGAAATTTCCCAGGTTCTTCAAATCTAGGTCGGTATTCTTCCAGAGTTTTTAGACGCACTTCGGTATTGCCGGAGACTTCACGGGTCTCTACCCACTCATTCCCAAAACGTGCTTTGTATTTATCCAGAACCTTTGGTCCTAGTGCGATTTTCTTTTTCTCGATCACGGATTCCTTCACCCAGCGCTCACCTGCGGCCAGGGTATTGTGATCAGACAGCGCCAGAAAATGGTACCCCTGCTCTTTATACCAAGCCGAGATCATGTCCGGGAAGTCATTGCCATCGCTCCACAGTGAGTGCGCATGTGTGTTGCCCTTGAACCAACGCAAATCCTCCGCAGGCAAGAATGAAGGAAGTAAAAGGGCAGCAATTAGGATGAATCTCATGGCAGTTCTCCTTGAACGCAGCTTTACCTGTCGAACAATCACCTTCCATGCCAGATCGCCTTGAAATTGCCCTTGATCACACACGTTCTCATTTGCTGTCGCTGAGAAATGCGGACGGTTACTGGGCTGGGGAGCTTTCTAGCAGTGCGCTGAGTACGGCGACGGCGGTGGTGGCTCTGCATCAGGTGGATGCGGTGAGTCATGCGCCTTTGATCGAAGCTGGGGCGCGCTGGCTGGTGGCGAATCAAAATGCGGACGGTGGCTGGGGAGATACGACGATCAGCAAGAGCAATCTTTCCACCACGCTGCTGTGCTGGAGCGCGCTCCGTAACTGCGTTCGCCAGAACGTGGGGGTGGATGAACATGCGACCCACAGCCCGCACTCTGGCGAGTGCGCCTACGAGCGTAGGCTTGTTCGCCAGAACGAGGTGGACAAGAGTGCCCTAAGCTTATTGGAAGAACGCATTCTGGCGAATACGCCTACAGCCATCACTCGCGCCGAAGCCTGGATCATCTCTCAGGTCGGCTCGCTGGAGCCAGCCGACATCGCCCGGGCGGTGATTGGTCGCTATGGAAAGGACAAGACTTTCTCGGTGCCGATCCTCATGCTCTGCTGCATCGGCGGCACACTCGGGGAGAATGCTTGGCGGCGAGTTTTGCCACTGCCTTTCGAGCTGGCGGCTTTGCCACGGAGTTGGTTCGGCGCGGTGGGCCTGCCGGTGGTGAGCTATGCTTTGCCAGCGTTGATTGCCATTGGTTACACTCGTTTTAAAAATGAGCCGCCTGCTTGGTGGAATCCTCTGCGCTGGATCAGGGCTCTGCTGTGGGATCGCATTTCACCCATGCTGAAAGAGTTGCAGCCGAGCAGTGGTGGTTATTTGGAAGCGACGCCACTCACCAGTTTCGTCACGATGGCTCTGGCCTCTGCGGGTGAAAAAGAGCATCCCTGCATTCCTGGAGCCGTGGCTTTTTTGACAGGCTCAATGCGTGCTGATGGCAGTTGGCCGATTGATACAAATTTAGCCACTTGGGGCACCACTTTGGCCGTGAAGGCTCTGGGAGAAATACAGCCTGAAACGCGCGACTGGTTGCTAGGGCAACAATACCAAAGCGTGCATGCCTTTACTAGCGCAGCCCCCGGTGGCTGGGCCTGGACCGATCTGCCTGGCGGCGTGCCTGATGCCGATGATACGGCAGGAGCGCTGATTGCCTTGAAGGCAGGGCGGGCTGTCCCTAGCCCGTCGGGATTTGCCCAGGCCGGAATCACTTGGCTGCTGGATCTTCAAAATCGGGATGGTGGGATGCCGACCTTTTGTCGTGGTTGGGGCACGTTGCCTTTTGATCGCAGCACGCCGGAGCTGACGGCTCATGCTCTGCTCGCCTGGTGGCTTTGGGAAAAGGAAATGCCCTCTGAATGTCAGGCTCGGATTCACCTAAGCTCGAAGGTGGCACTGACATACCTGCGGAAAACTCAGCGTGCAGACGGCTCGTGGATCCCCCTGTGGTTTGGCAATGAAAATGCTACAGGTGATGACAACCCTGTCTATGGTACGGCCATGGTCGTGGCCTATTTGAGTGGAGAGCCACGTTTGGCTGAGCAGGCAGCCTCATTGATTGGCTCTGGCGTGACCTATTTACTTTCTGCCCAGCAGACCAGTGGTGCTTGGGGCGGTGACTCAACTGCACCTGCGACGATTGAAGAAACCGCCGTGACTCTGCACGCCCTGTGCCAATCTGCTAAGTACGCGCCGACCTCGAAGGCTGTCATAAATCTCGGCACTGACTGGCTGCTGGAAGCTACCCAAGACGGCGGCCACTTCCCAGCTTCTCCCATTGGCCTCTACTTTGCCCGCTTGTGGTATCACGAGCAGCTTTACCCGATTATCTGGACGGCACAGGCTTTGAGGAGCGTTAGGCGGTTTTTGGTTCTTTGGATTGGGTTGCTTTCAGTTGCTGCGATTTAAGTCGTCAGGGTCTTTCGCTTCCGTGACTTGCGTTACTTAGCGGCGGGATCCCAAGTTTCCATGGCGAGGCTTCCGGCTCCGAGGGCACCGGCGTCATCGCCTAGGCTTGAGAGGACGATTTGGATGTTCGTGCCTAGTAGTTTGGGACTGAGATTTTCGACGGTGGCCTGGATGTCCTGGCAAAAGCTGTCTCCTAGGGCGGTCAGGGGGCCATGCAGGAAGAAGATCTCGGGATCGACGATGAGCTGGACGGTGCGGATGACCCGCGCGAAGTCGAGCACGGTGCGCTGCCATTCGGGTGATCCGGGTTGGGCGACAGCTTTTAGGGCAGCACCGAGGTCTGCGGGTAGGGGGGCTTCTAGTGGCAGGCCTGCCATGCGGCGGTAGATGGCGGTGGCTGACATGGTGTCGTGCAGGGCGCGCTCACCCTCCGGTTGGGGCCAGGACCAGAGCCCGACTTCACCAGCCACTTCATGAGCTCCGTGCATGAGCTGGCCGTTGTGCATGATGCTGAGGCCAAAACCGCTTCGGGGGCCAAGGATGACGTAGTCTTTTAAATCGCGTCCTGCACCGAACCAGCGCTCGGCTAAAGCGATGCCGCGCAGGTTGTTTTCAACCGTGATCGTCGTTCTAAAACGCTTTTTAAGTGTTTCTGCGATGGGGATTTCTTGCCAATCCTTGATGAATGAGAAATAGCGGCCAACGCCACGTTTTCGGTCCACAAGGCCTGGGGCACCAACGCCGATACCAAGCAGGGGAGATTTCTGTTCGGTGACGAGTTTGTCTATTTCAGTGGTAATGAGCTGCATCACGTCTGAGGCGACGGAATCAGCTGCCAGTGGGCAGGCTTTGGTGGAGATCACTTTCCCTGCGAAATCGATGGCGACGAAATGAACACGCTGGGCATTGAGCTCGATACCAGCAAACCACCCCACCTCTGGGACGAGGCCTAACAGCCTTTGCGGGCGTCCGATGGTGGCTTTTTCGATGCCGGTTTCTTTGATGTAGCCTTCAGCGATGAGCTGGTCAGCATAAAGGCAGAGAGTGGAGGCGGATGCACCTAAGAGGCGGGCTAGAGACGAGCGTGAAACTGCGTGTCCGCTGCGCAGGTTAAGAATGGTCGCACCCAGCATGGCGCGATGATCTAATGGTTTTTTCCGCATAAAGGCGGAATCATCCTTGTCTGAAAAAGACTGGAATGCCAGTCTGTTTCTTAACGAATGGTGAAATTACTTGGCGGAGATGATCTGGACGGCATCCAGGTGGACATTTCCCTTCGCGCCTTCGGTGCGGAAGATGACTGCGGATTCTTCTCCTGCGTTGAATTTGAACGTTCCAAGTGACTGTGCACCATCTTTACCGGTAGCTTTTTGGCTCTGATTGACGGTGATGCTTTTTTCTCCTTCAGCGCTGAGGATGCTGATTGGGACGCTTTTCCCACGGTTTTCATGAGGCTGCCAGTAGGCGATCACTTCATAGGTGCCGCTTTGCTTTACGGCAAAGGCGAAGCGGGCGCTGGCTCCTTTGGCGCTGCTGAAGCTGTAGTGGCTGCCGAGGAAGGGTTTTAAGCCTTCGCCTTTTCTCCAGTCGCCAACGAGTTCGGCGTCTTCGTCATCGATGACGATTCCAGCCATCTTTTTAGGGTCGAGTTCACCACTGGCGACTTCTGGGAGCTTTTTAGCATTGGCTGGTAGATAGAGTGCGGCCTCGACACTATCCCGGCGCATGGCACCAGGTTGGTTCATGAGGTCTTTGAGGATGTCCAGATACTGCTCATAGACGCCACGTGGGCTGGTGTGATGGCGGACACAGATCCAGGCGGCTTTTCCGACGACTTCTCCCATCATGCCGCAGGTGCGCATGACACGGGTGCTGCCCAGGGCTTGGCGCTCGACGCTGATGGTGCGGCCTGCCATGAAGAGATTACCGATGTCCTTGGAATAGAAGCAGCGGTAGGGCACGGGATAGCCGTTTTTACGATCAATGTGGCCGCCAAATTCAGCGCGGCTGATGAAGGGGTTGTTGGGGAATTTGACGGCGTATTGCTCCTTGGGATAATGCAGGTCCTGATCCCAGGTGGTGGGCACACAGCCGTCTGGATGGATGATGTTTTTGTCCATGTCCGCACTGCTAAGGACGATGTCCCCGACGATGCGGCGGCTTTCACGCGGGCCACCGATGTAGGCCAGCCATTGGAGGTCGTAGTCGGTGTATTTGTCGCCACCTTTGGTTTTTAAGGCGCTGACGGCACCATAGACGGCGCGGAAATTATGATCGCGGATAAGCTCCAGGTCATTGAGTGGATGTTTATCAAAGCCGCTTTCCCAGAACCATTCGCCATGTAGATACTCTTCCATCTTCGGCACGGGGGTGTAGCCGAGGTCGTAGCCGCTCATGTTGAGTTTGTTTTTGACTCCGACGGGCTCCATGGAACGCGGGGCAGGGAAGTCTGCCAGCTCTAAAGGCAGAGCCCACGGCGTGGCTGGCCAGGTGACGGCCTGCTTGTGTTTTTTCAGAACCCACATGTTGCTCATGCCCATGCGGCCTTTTTCTTCCATCATGAACTGGGCTCCTGCTAGGGCACCGACGCTGCCGTGGCCTGTGCAATCGACGAAGAACTGGCCTACGAAGCGTGTTTCTTTGCCCGTCTTCGTGTCTAGGCCGGTGACGCTGCGGATGTTTTTGGCATCTTTGCCCATCTCGACGCCATAGACATGGGTGTTTAAGAAGAGATCCATGTTCTTTTCAGCCTTCACAGCGTCTTCTTTGAGCTTGTCGTTATATTCGGCTGGATCGGCTGCGGGGCTGTTGCTGGCGCGGTCGGCGAATTCTTCGATGATCTCGCCAAGATGAGGATACAGTCCACGGCGAGTGCCGCCCATGGCCCAGACTTGTACCTCGCTGCTGCCATTGCCGCCGAGCACCGGGCGGTTTTGGATAAAGGCGACGCTGAGTCCTTGGCGTGCGCCTGAGATGGCAGCGCCCATGCCGGAGTAGCCTCCGCCGACGACGACCAAATCATATTTTTTGGTTTCTGGCGCTTTTTCTGGCAGTCCTAAAAGCTTGCGGCGCAGGGTGTTGGTCGCCGCTAGTTCGTTGGGCGGGGTGAAGCTGGCGTCCCGACTGAGTAAAACAGCATCCACTCGGCCATCAAAGCCCGTTTGATCCGCGAGGGCGAGTTTGGCGCTGCCTTTGAGTTCGGCAGTGCCGGCTTTTTCCCAAAGCCAATCTTTCCCCTCAGTGCCCAGTACTTTTGCCAGAGTTTGACCATTCACACTGAGTTGAAATTTCCCCGGAGCACCTTCCGCATCGAAAGGGGCCACCCAGTTCTTCGTCCGCACCCAAAGCGTGTAGGTTCCTGGCTCTGTGATGGCGACCTCCGTTTCGGCATTTTTGACCGGCTTGCCCATGCCGTGTGCCATGAGGTAAGGGGAGCCCATGATATCAATGAATTGTGTATCAAGCACCCAGCCACCTGGATTAGTGAAGGATTCGGCTTCGACCCATACTTGCTGTGCGTGAGCTGACAGAGCCGTGGCAAGGAGGGATGCGAGAAGGAGTCGTGTGGGCTTCATGGTTGATTCGTTAAGGTGCTTATAAACGGTGATTGGTGAACGCTGCAATCTTTTGTCTCCGGTTACAGTAACGGGAGCTTCTTTGAAAAAGGGATTTTTGGGAAGTAAAACTTTGGATTGACCTTCATTACTGCGCCGGAACAATATCACGTCCCAACTATGAAACGTCGTCTCCTTCTTTCCCTTTTTGCCACGATTCCCCTCAGCGCTGCCTTGGCGCAGGAAGATTATTTGAGCTATGAACCCAAAGGAGAGGCTAAAGGTAAGCATGTCGTCTTGTTAGCTGGCGATGAAGAGTATCGAAGTGAGGAGGCGATGCCGATGCTGGCCAAGATTTTGAGTGAGCTTCATGGCTTTAAAACCACGGTGCTTTTTTCAGTGGATAAGGATGGCTTTATTGATGCCAATAATCAGGCCAGCCTTACGCACCCGGAAGCTTTGGATAGCGCCGATGCCATCATCATGCTGATCCGCTTCCGCCACTGGCCAGATGACGTGATGAAGCATTTCCATGATGCGGTGCAGCGCGGTGTGCCAATCGTTGGCCTACGCACAGCGACTCATGCTTTTAATATGGAGCCGAACAGCACTTACGGTGCCTGGGCCTGGAATAATGCTGAGGGCGGCTTTGGTCGGCTCATTTTAGGAGAGACCTGGGTGAGTCACTGGGGCAAACACCGCGCAGAGGCCACGAAAGGTGTTCTGGAGGCTTCCGCAAAAGACCATCCGATCCTGCGCGGAGTGACGGAGCTTTTTGGCACGACCGATGTGTATGAGGCCGCACCTCCGGCGGATTCGGTGATTCTGGCTCGTGGCCAAGTTTTATCAGGCATGGAGCTAGGCAGTGCCCCCGCCGATTATCGTAAAAAGACCAAAGCAGGTATTGATCAGGCCGTGAATGAGCCCATGATGCCCGTCGCCTGGGCACGCGAAGTAAAAAATGAAGCAGGCAAGACCAACAAAATCCTCTGCACCACGATGGGTGCAGCGTCTGATTTGACCAATGAAAGTCTGCGTCGCTTAGTGATTAACGGCGTGCACTGGGGGTTGGGCATCGAAGTTCCTGCCTCTGCCGATGTGAACTATGTGGGTAAATTTAAACCTCTCATGTATGGAACCAAAGACAGCGCAGATCTGGCGGACCCTTATGGTTTCAGAGGTTTTAAGCGTGGGGTAAAGCCTGCGGATTTGAAATAGGGGCTGGCCGCCTTTGCTATTTGTGAAAGCGCGGACTCTGGCCTAGTCTGAGGACCACATGGCAGACCTCGGCAGATACAATCAACTCAAGGTGCTCTACAGCACCCCGCATGGCATTTACCTGGACGGAGGCGACCACGGGGAAATCCTCCTGCCGACACGCTACATTCCGAGGGGAACGCAATTGGACGATCTACTGGAAGTGTTTGTCTATCGTGATTCTGAGGACCGTGCCATCGCCACTACGGAGAAGCCATTTGCCCAAGCGGGTGAATTTGCCTCGCTGGAAGTCGTCGGCGTGCATCGGCAAGTGGGCGTCTTTTTAAACTGGGGCCTGCCCAAAGATCTGCTGTTGCCCTATCGTGAGCTGACGGAAAAGGTCGAGGTGGGCCAAAAAGTCGCTGTTTATGTCATTCTCGATGAGCGATCCGACCGGATCATTGCCACCACGCGGCTGAATCGGCATCTGAGCCGTCAGCCAGCCCCTTATAAAAAAGGACAGGAGGTCGGCCTGCTAGTCACCAATCGTACTCCGTTGGGTTACAATGTTTTGGTCGAAAAGACTCATATTGCCCTACTGCATGCAGCCGCAGGCGCCGCTACCCTGCAAGCGGGGCAGGAAATGCGTGGATTTATCAGTGCCGTTCACCCTGACGGAAAGCTTGATGTGAGCTTAGATGCCTCGGGTTATCAGCGCGTGGCACCTCTGACTGAGCGTATTTTAGAGGCGCTGAAAGCCAATGGAGGCAGCCTGCCCTTTGATGATGATAGTCCGGCCGACCGAGTCCGAGAAAATTTTGGCAGCAGTAAAACTGCCTTCAAACAAGCCTTGGGTGCCCTTTTCCGGCAGCGAAAAATCCGCTTCACCCGCCCCGGAATCCAGTGGGTGGATGTCAATGAACCGACCAGCAGTGACTGGCGGCCGAGTTGATCCGTAATGCCAGTTATATAATTGGAAATCAAAGAAAGAGCTGTCTTTCAGTTATTTTTGACCCAGTGAATTTTGTGCTTGGAGTTTGACATGACTTTGTGATTACAATGTCACTGTGTCAAAATTCGCCAAAAATCCTTCCTCCAACCTTATTGCCCATCAGCTAGTCATGCTGTGAATGGGCCTGCTTACTGATGATTCAAGGTATTTGAATTCGTGTTTTAAGTTCTAAAAAATTAAATTTGAGACTCCAGCCGTTCTGATTGTCTCAAGCATAAGCTGAAAAGCCCCAACCGCCTGTCGCCATGAAAAGCTCAACCAAACACCGCGATCTTTCGCAGCAAGTCATGATTACCATGCGCACTCGTCTGCGTATGCCAGTGACAATAGCCATGCTGGTTTCCAGTCTGACTTTTCCTTTGCAGTCTCATGGGATTACCTTGATCCAAAGCAATTCGGTAACGAATTCATTTTTGGTCCCGGTAAATGGTCTGGTCAATACACCGAATTTTCAAAATGCGGTGCCAACGATCAATGACACTCTTCTATTTAACAATAATGTGACGGGTGCGGTCAACTACCGCGTTTCCAATGCATCGGGAGCTAATTTGATGCTGGGTGGTCTGCGGGTCGATAATCCTGGTGGGGCTATCACTCTTCAGAATGCAGATAATGTGAATCAGACATTATCGATTGGCGCTCAGGGGATTGACATGCGCCGTGCGACGCAGAATTTGACGATCAGCAACACCTCAGCAACCAACAGTGTGACTCTGAATTTACTGGGTGCAGGTTCGGGCGCCTGGGGGGTGAACGCAGGTAGGACACTGACAGTTAATTCAGTCGTAACAGGAACAGGTGGCCTTGCGATTGGTCCTGGTTTGAGTAACAACGGGGGTACGGTCCTTCTGGGCGGGACCAATAGTGGCACCAACACTTTCACGGGAGCCACGAGCGTAACTGGATCGACGCTGCAACTCGACTATGCAACGGCAGGTAACCGCATCGATAGCACGGCTAATCTGACTTTGAATCGGTCCACGCTCACTGTTCAGGGGGGAGCTACCTTTACTCAGGTAGTCAATGGTCTGACTCTTGGCGCTGGTGCCAATCAGGTTACCTTTGGTGGAACCACTGCGAATCTTAATGTCGGAGCCATTTCGAGGACTGGTTTTGATTCCCTGCTAAATGTCGGCACGGCAAGTCGTTTAACGACCACTAACACCAACGTGAACGGCATTCTCGGTGGTTGGGCGGTGCTCAACAAAACAGATTGGGCCGTTGGTGGCGGTGCTGTCACCGCTTTAGCCACTTACGTGGATCGAACAGGTGCTTGGACAAGTCCTGGGGCCACTTCAAATGCCCGCATTACTGGGACGGTTACGGCTGTTGGGAATGACACGATTTATTCGCTGAAATTCAATTCGGGTGCCTTCAACCTGACACAGAATGCGGCAACGAGATTGAACATTACGTCAGGTGGTATTTTGAAAAATGACAATAATGCCACGACGATATCAGGCGGCACGATCACCGCCGGTGGAACTGCAGATACGGTCGCAGATACGCTCTATTTTTGGCAAAACCAAAACACCATGGTCGTCTCGTCGATCCTTGATAACAATGGAACAGATGTGGTGAATTTAGTGAAGGCAGGAGATGGCTCTTTGCGGTTTGATAATGCAGCGGCTCATACCATGACCGGCACACTCACGATTACAGGTGGCCGTGTATTGATTGGTAACGGTAACACGGTGGGTTCTGTGCCTGGAGCTAACCTTGTTTTCGCGCAGACACCAGGATCGCTTAACGGCACCGGAGCTAATGATGGTCTGTTGACCATAAACCGCACCGATGCGGTGACTTTGACTCAAAATATCTCAGGAGTTGGAGGTGATTCAGTTGATCGAGTTGCCATTCGTAAATCTGCCGGGACAACCCTGACTCTGACACCTACCTCAGCCAATACTTTCTTTGGCATCACGCGCATTGAGGCTGGATCACTCTTGGCAGGGAAGGACACAGCATTGTCTCCCAACTCAGTCATTCAGCTAGCTGATGTTGCTGGTGTTCTGCTCAATCTGCAAAATTTCAATAGTACAGCGCGCGGACTTAGTACGGGTGGAGCGGTGGGCGGCAATGTGACTTTGGGTTCAGCCAATCTTACCTTAGCTCCAGTAGAATCAGACAGTCTGACCTACGCTGGTATCATCAGCGGTACTGGGGGCTTGGTGAAAAATGGGTTAGGCTCACAAACCTTCACTGCTGGCCAAACCTTTACGGGTCCCTTGGCTGTAAATGGAGGATCATTGCAGGCGACAACGCTAACACCTAGCTCAGTGACGGTGACCGACGCTTCTCTTCAAGCCACCACGGTAACCACGGCCGGAGCTTTGAATGTCTCCAACGGCACTTTCCGTGGTTCACTTGTCACAACTAACCCCAACGTCACCGTCAACGGCACTGGACTGATCGTTTTGAGCTCTGGTAGTTCACTGGCAGCTAATAGTTCCTTTGCCCTGAATAACGAGCGTTCCACGTTGCAATTGAATAATGGTTCTAGCACAAGTGTCGGCAGTTTTGTTTCTGCGCGAGGCAGTCAATTGGCACTAGGAAATGGCGCTAGCGTAACAAACCTTACATTCAATGACACTGGATCTCTGAATCTTAACGGTGTGATCACCATGGCTGGTTTTACCGGAGCTGGACTGGGTAACGTCGTAAAGGCTGGCACCGCCAACTGGGTGCTAAGCGGTGGGAATGGGTACACTGGCAGTACAATGATTAATGCGGGTGAAGTTCAGATATCGTCAGGAGCTACGGTTGAAGTTCTGCCTGATCGCACAGATCTAACGTTAGCCAATAGCACAGGCGTTAAGTTAGATCTCAATGGCAAAAACGAAACCATCGGCTCGCTAGCTGGTGGTGGTGTGAATGGCGGGAATGTTCTTCTCGGTTCAGGCACGCTGACGACAGGACTTAGCGGCGTCAATACAACCTATGCCGGTGCTATCAGTGGTAGTGGTGGCGTCAATAAGATTGGCCCTGGCACCTTAACTCTGACAGGAGCAAATACATTTACAGGAACTCTGAATATCGCCGGCGGCGCGCTTACTCTCAATGGTGGATTATTAGACGATGCAGCCAATGTCTCAGTTTCAAATGCAAGTCTGAACGTCAATACATCAGATGCCATCAACAGACTTACAGCCTCACAAAATTCGATTATCACAATTGGCTCAGGTGCCGTCCTGACTACGAATCATACTACTGATGCAGATGTCACTGCGACTGTATCTACGAGCAATGATTTCCCAATTATCAATGTGGCTGGAGGAACTCAAAATTTAGCGGTGGGGATGAGCATCCGTGATGTGAATTCATCCAATGATATTCCTGGAGCCTACATCGTGCAGATTTTAAACGCGAATCAAGTGCTGATGAGTAATAACACTGCCTCTAGTGGTGCTGCACCAGCCAAAACCTTTGCCTTTGGATCTGTGAGCCAGGTGGCAGCATCCCTGAAAGGAAGTGGTGACTGGGTCAAAAATGGTGCCGGTAATCTTTTGTTAGGCTCTAACAGCAGTGACATGACTGGAACGATGACATTTAATGGGGGAACGGTCATTGCTGGTGGCTTTAACTTTGGGGGACGTAACCAGATTCAGGATACGATTAGCAACAGCGCGCAATTGTCATTTGGTTCGGCAAACCCGGTGACTTTCAACTTAGCCGTGAGCCCAGTGAACTTAATGCCTTTTGAGCGCATCGGAAGCCTGAGTGGCGGTGGTAGTGGCACAGTCGTGAATGTTGTGGGCCTCAGTTCAAGCGGGGCTCTGGCTCTAGGTGGCAATAATCAATCAACGACATACAATGGATCGATTCGGGGTTCCATTTCCAATACAGCTTTCACTGGCTCACCAAACACGAACCTTGCCACGGTTGTCTCTGGAAACTTCCCATGGCTCATTAAAGAGGGGACTGGAACACTGGACTGGACTAACAATGATACCAATGTGATTCGCGGCACCGTGAGGGTGGATCGTGGAATGTTGAAAGTAGGCGGGTCTGTAGGTTTGGATTCTGGTTCCAACGCTGTTCTTAGCAACGCGCCTGGGGCTAAATTGAGCCTGCAAACATCTGATTCGACAGGAGAAGAGTTGGGCTTTATTTCTGGTGGCGGACGCGGCGCTTCCCGTTCATTCAGCAATGGTGTTTCTGGAGCTTTATTGGGTAATTATTTGGTGGGAGGCACTTCTGAGATTCAGATTGGCACGGCCACTGGCACTGCTACAAATGCCAAACTATTGCTGTCCAATAATTTAGTTGGGCAGACTTACTCCTTTGCTGGCAATATTACGGGCGATGGCTCTCTCGAAAAAAATGGCAATAACACTTTGGAAGTCCTTGGTGCCAATACTTATGTCGGTGATACCATCATCAGAAATACCGCAACTTCAGGTGTCAGTACCAGTGTCATAGCCATTGGCGCTTATAGTGGTAGCGCAGGTGTCGGGACTCCTGGCTCGGGCGGTTATGGGCAGCTACCAAGCACAACAAGTTTGTCTATGATTGCGGGTGCTAGCTTGGTTTCTGGGGTTCGTGCGAACGTCCAATTCGATCTTAATGGTACCACTCAAACGTTGAGTGCATTATCTGTTCAGAATACCGGTGGGAATCAGATTATCAATTTGGGCGGTGGCACCATCAATATTAACACACCTGCCACGGGTGTTTCCAATGGCTTTTTTGCAGGTCTATTTAACGGACGTGGCACTATTAATGTCAACTCAACTTCATTGGATGGTCTTCCTGATCTTAGAGGTTGGTATATTGAGTCAAGTTCTGTGCCCAATACCTCCCCCGAGGTTTCCAGCAATACATCTCACATTGGGAGTTTTAATGTGAATGGCGGCAGAGTGGTTTTGAATGGCCCCGACGGTAGTTTGGGGGATACGGTTCATGTCAGCGTGGGTAGTCAGGGGGCACTGGCTGTACAGCAGGCAGACACGACAGGCTCTCTGTTTGGAGCTGGCGCTCTTCAGTTTATCAATGTTCTCAGTCCAACCTTAACGCTGACTTCGGCTCCCAAGGGACCTATTACTAGCAATGTCTGGTCAGGAACCAGTACAGGGACTGGTAATTTGAGTCTGACGCAAATAGCCCGATTGAGTATTTCGAGCAACCAAGCTTTTAATGGCCGCACAACCGTGAGGGGAGCTTCGGAACTGATCCTCAATTATTCGACAGGGGTTAATGCTACGAATAACATCATCCCAGGAACTCTAACTTTGGCGGGTGGCCGAATTCAGATGCGGGGTGGAGACTCTATCGTGACGGACGAGGTTACAAGCACCCTCCTAGAATCAGGCGCAACGGTCATTGCTGGCTCGTCTAGCGGCACACGTTTGGGCCTAGGCCAGGTGACAAGGCAAGCGGGTGGAATTCTTGAAGTGCGTGGTGCGTCAGTCGTGATGGATGCTTCTCCTGGCCTTCTCGGTGGTTATGCGACCTACGCGACACCTGAGCTTGGGACGGATGTTCTCAATGTGACCACTTGGGGGACTTTGGATAATAATGGCTTGATGACGGGCCTACTAAATAGCGATTATGAAACAGACACAGCCAGCATGTCTGGTAGCACTTTTGATGTCACGGCTGCTTCAGACCCCAATGGCAACGTTAGTTTCAATTGGGAATCTTCTAATAACGTGAACTCATTACGGTTCAACACACCTAATAATCAGGCTTCAATCTCAGTTACCTTGTATGATACCGATAAAATTATTAATGACGGTGGCATTTTGGTGACCAAAAATATTGGACCACGTGATATTCGAATCCGCGATGAATTGGATTCTCCTTCGGGACGCAGTCTCACAGGTGGCGGTGGGCTTATTGATGATGAATTGATTGTTCATCAGCACAACACTTTGGGCAGTCTCAAGATTGAAGTGCCAATCGTGGATAATCCCAATTCATCTCCAAACGCACTTACCTTTTCGAAGACTGGGCAGGGCAAGGTCATTCTCGCTGGCAATAATAGTTACACCGGCAGCACGAATATCTTTGCTGGTTCTCTCCAATTGGGAGAAGGCGGAGGCGGTGGCAGTCTCGGTAGTGGAGCGATAACGAATAACGGTTATCTGATTCTCAATCGCAGCCTCGGAGGAACGATTGCTCCTGAAATCAATGGCACAGGTGGGGTCATTAAACGTGGCACCGGGACGGAGACATTGGGAGGCACTTCGAGTAACTACACTGGCACAGTAAGCGTTTTGAGTGGCACCCTCGTTGCTGGATCTAGCACGCTGGATGCGGCTTTTGGTTCGCTTGGTTCTCCGAAGGGCTTAACTTCAGTTGCAGCAAACGCGGCTTTAGAGATTCAAAGTTCTTTAGTGACCAATGAAACCATTTTCCTACGTGGCGGCAGTTTGAATAGTGGCACTGTCGGCGGCACTCTTCGAGGTCCAGTTCTATTGGGGGAAAATGGAACCATTTTGTCCAAATCGGCCTCAGTGCTATCTCTTGCAGGTCCGGTCATTAGCCGCCCAGGAACCACATTAGCCTTAACGGGACCTGGTGATATCGTGCTTGCCAATACTAGCAACCAAATGGGTGCAATCACACTGGGCGGAGCCTCAGGGAATCAGAATTTAACTCGATTGTTTATTGGTGCTGGATTCGGGCTGAATGGCGCTCCAGGATCTGTGGGGCGGACTGCGATCAATAATCGTGGTTCTGTCATCGTGAATGTCAATGATACCCACTTTGTTCTTGGTTCAACCCTATCCGGAACCGGCACAATGGTCATCAATCGAGGCAATATTTATCTCACTGGCGACAATTCCTATTCAGGTGCCACTCTAGTTGGGGGTAATGGGTCTTCACTACCCACATTTGGTTTGACCATCAATAATAGTGCAGAGCTGCGAGTCGGTAATGATACCTATACCGGCAAGCTGGGGTCTGGCTCGCTGATTGTTCAATCGGCAACGACAGCAGAATCAGCAGTGCGCTTCCACTCGCTAAGAAATCAAACTCTTAGTAACACGAACATCATCACGCTGAATCCCTCTCCCGCTGGAACAACGGCCCGTAATGCTCGTTTGCATCGTCAAGGGTTAGGTTCACTCACCTTGAATGGTTCTCTCATTGCGGGAAGTCATGGGGCTCCGGTGACTAACACTCAGCGTGCCACCCTCAATAATACGAGTGGCGGTAAGTTGACCTTAGCTGGCCCGATTGTGACATCGAGCAATAATCGGCTAAACTTTGCACCATCTGGGAACTCCGTGACTGAAATTGCAGGATCTCTTGATCGAGTCATCTGGGGACGTTTCCTCAACAGCACAGATGATAATACAACCACAGTGACCGCATTTAACGTGGCTGGAACTACGACGTTAAAAGGCTTCAATAACTTTGGTAATCTTCCTGCGCCTGTAACCGCAGCTGGGGAAAATCCAGGCAATAATACAAACCGTTTTCAAAATATCTACATTCAACGTGGTGTCTTGGAAATCAATCATTCGATCGAGGTCGATCCTGAGAACCCCAATATCATCATTGATTCTGACGCTGCTGGTGTGACTGCCAATCCAACGAATACCATCAATGGGGTGGACGATGAGGCTGACTTCTATGTTCTGAGAGGAGCTGCCATCAGATTTGCCCAAACAGAGACCGCTGGCTATTTCGCCACACAGAAAGGCTCAGCTATTGAAGTGGTTTCTGATAAAACTCTAACAATCAATGACAGCGGTGTTAACCATGTGATCAATGGTGGACTGACGGGCGGAGGTGCTGTCAGGTTAAGTGCTCTCGGCGGTAATGCTTGGTTTGGTCTTTTTGGGCCCAGTTCAATCCAGAACAGTGTCATCATTGGCAGTTCTACCAATAGTCTTACGGGTGGCTCAACAGGCGCAAATATCTCGACGGTCCGCGTCAATGATTTGGGTGCAAATAGTGGCTTAGGTCAGTCACCAACGATCCGTCTGGGGGTTGCCGCTATTCCAGGTGCAAGTACCCAAGAGGCTCGTTTGGAGTATGTGAGCAGGAATGGTCCAGCTGCCCAGGTGACCAATAAAGACTTTGAATTATCGAACAGTGATGTGGTCGTGGTGAAAATGACGGCTCAGTTTGCTGGAGTAAACCCGTCACCATCCGTCACAACCACGGTTCTTATCTTAGAAGATGTGGGTTCAATCGTTGGTGGTATGGCTGTCAATGGACCGGGTATTGCTCCAAACACTCGCGTCCAGTCCATTGCTGGCAATACCGTTACCATAGCTCCGAAAATCATTGCTGATATCGGGCCTGCTGTTCCCATCACTTTTGAAGATTTATCTTCGACAGGTGTCGTGCGTATTGCTGCTGGTGGGGTTGGGGCACTGGTGATTGGCTCAGATCCAGCTAGTGCAGCGATAAGCAATGGTAAAATCACTGCGACGAATGTCTCCCGTAAGCAGCTTATTTTACATGGTCAGAATGCGATGGGTAACACCATCAATGGCATGATTGATCAGGGAAATTCCGTCGCGTTGGATTTGAGTGTCAATCCCGATGTAACAGACAATGATCAATATGGTGCTGGTCGCTGGATTCTGAAAAATGTGAATAACAATTTCAGTGGGAATATCTCAGTTGCAGTCGGCAGTCTTGAGTTCGCAGGTGATTTAGGTTCAGGCAATGGCACTTCCGGCCCGATGGGGAATTTAACCGCTGCGCGCGTGATCAATCTAGGCACGAATGACTTTAATGGTCGTCGCTATGATATCTTTGGCGGTGGCGATAACCTTGGTGCGGCAGGTGGACTTTCAGCAACGGGTACAATCATCTTTAATGATCCAAATGCAGGAACATTGACGCTCGGATCGAACATTGGTTTTACCCAGAGCTTTAGCAGCACCACGAATCCAGGCAGTGGTGAAATCATCAACAATGGTAACAAAGTGGTGGTGATCAATGGGGCTTTAACTTCAGGCGCTTCTGGAAACCGAAATTGGATCTTGGATGGAACGAACACAGGTGATAACAGAATCACTGGCAGTATCAGTAACGGCAGTGGAAACTCTGTCGGGATTACCAAAGAAGGTGCTGGGAAATGGATTCTCGATAGCACGAGTAACTCGATGAATGGAACCATCACGGTCAACCGTGGTGAATTAGAGGTGGCCGGAGGGAGCTCAATCGGAGACGATGCACTCGTTACTCTAACCAATGCTGGCTCTGATGGCTCTTCTGTAGGCGGAGCCACATTCAGACTTCGTTCCAGTGAAACCATTGGTGGACTTACAGGGACAGTCGGAACCACAGTACAGTTGGACGCTGGCGTTTTGACATTGCGTAATGTCGTTCAAACGTTCTCTGGTAGCATTAGTGGTGCTGGAGGTATCACTAGAACGAACAATGACGGCACAGCTCGTGACGCGACGTTTGCCAACAAAAACACCTACACGGGGCCGACCCGAATCATCACCAATGGTACGAACTTCGTCGCTAACCGATTGAATGTGTATCATCTTAATAATGGTGCTAGTAGCATCGGTAACGCCCCGGATGCTGCTGCCAATCTCGTGATTGACACGAATACTGGCGGTGGTGGTCTCCGCTATCTTGGATTCACCAATCAATCCACCTCGCGTCTCTTTACCATCGGTTCTGGGGCTAATGCCGCTCATATCTGGGCCGATGGCAGTGTCATCGGAACCACAGCTCCGAGTATCGAATTTAGCAATGCCGGTGCAATTGCCTTTGCGGGAGCTGCTGACAGCACGCAGACGCTGACTTTAAGAGGTGCTACCCTTTCTGATAACCGCTTTGCCCCGCAGTTAACGAATAATGGCGCTGGGGCGACATCTTTGGCAAAAGCTGATGCGGGCCTGTGGATCATTTCTAATGCGGCCAATAGCTTTACTGGTGGCACGACTATCACCGGCGGCACCTTAGCCATTACGAGCGGCACAGCTTTAGGTTCTGGAGCCATCACGATCAATGGTGGAGCGGGAGTCGGGCTCGAGATTCGCGGCGGCATGACATTGGCTAACGCTATCACAAACAGCACGGCCTCTGGCGGCTTAGTGGCACGTACTGGCAGTAGCAGCTTGACTGGGCTTTTGACCTTGACTGCAAATATAGCTATTGGCGTGGATCAAGGGGCCTCTCTTGCGATCAACAATGCCACATCTGCCATTACGGGGGCGGGGCAGTTGCAGAAATTTGGAGCTGGAACTCTGACCCTCTCCGGCGTGAATGGCACTGGCTGGACTGGCGGAGCTTTAGTTCGCGGAGGCACGCTCGTGCTAGATTACAGCACCAATAATGGAAGCAAATTGCCAGATGCTGGTGTGTTGACCTTAGGCGGAGCTGGGGGAGTGAACTTAGTTGGCGTCGATGATAACATTGGCGGGGCATCAAATATCTTTGGAACGACTGGCGGCACACTCAGTTTGGTCGGCAATAGTGCCTCGGCTGAGGTCATCGCCTCAACCACCCTTGCTCAAGGGGCCAATGCCATTACCCGCAGCAGTGGCAGCGCTGTAATCAACTTAGCCGCTGTGACTCGTGCAGTCGGAAGTGGTGCCACCCTTGATTTCAACGTCGCAAGCATTGCAACCACCACTAACCTAAATGGAGCTGGTGGTATACTGACAACCACGGGTGGAGCTGCAGGCACAGCTACGGGTGCCTACGCCACTGTTGGGAAAGCTAACTGGGCTGTGACGGCGGCTTCTGGCGCCAGCAATCCGATCACCGCCCTAGCCACTTATGGCGCTGACACGTATTCAAGTAACACGAATACAAATATCACTCAGGCTGCGGCAACGACAGCTGCGGCTACCACGAATACGCTGCGCTTTAATGCAGCCCAGGCGACAACGCTGACCTTGACAGGCACTTTGAGTTTGCAGTCAGCGGGTGTGCTGGTAACGCCAAACGTGGGTGCCTTCCCGACCATCATCACAGGGGCAGCGATCCAGAATGCAGCCAATACTGCCAACTTGGAGGCGCTGATTATTCATCAGCATAATACCGCTGGTGCCTTGCAGATTAATTCGATCATTCAAAACAACACCAATGCCCAGCAGATCACCAAATCCGGATTGGGTAAAGTCTTCCTGAATGCGCTAAACACGCAGACTGGTGCGCTCAATCTGAATGAAGGCGAACTCCAAGTTGGCGGCACAGCTGCGGCTCCCAACACCGCAACAGCCGCCACGCTTGGCGGTGCTAATGTGGCTATCAACATGAGTCAGGGATCTATTCTAACCTTCCTGTCGAATAATGCGGCAGTGCAGGATTTGAATACAATCCAAGGTGGCGGCACGATCACTCTGGCAACAGGAAATACGATGCCCGTCTTGATGGATACGGACAATGCCAACTTCTTTGGCGAGATCATTGTTGGTGGCGGCACTCTGCGTGCGGCGAACAACAATGCCTTGGGATCCAATCGCGGCACGACAGTGATCAACAATACCGGCACATTGCAAATCGATACGAGTGTCACGCTGCCCGAATTGATTACCTACAATCAAGGAGCCGTCCTGACGACACTCCCTGCAGCGGCAGCGACGTTGAATGCTCGGCAGACTTTTAGTAACACGACGGCCAGTGGTTTGAACATCAATATTCCTGCCCCAGCCACCGCAGGGTCCGTGGGCTTAAACATCACCGGGATTATTTATGCGGCGAACGGGTTCACCAAGTCGGGTGACGGTATCCTGCAGCTCGGAGCTAACCAATTCACGAATGTGCTAGATGGCTACACGACGGCTAACGCAAGCGCTTCACTCGTTGGTCAGATCTTGGTGAATCAGGGTGAACTCCGTCTGGGAAATGCCCGTGCGCTTGGAGCAACTGGAGTCGGAAACGAAACGGTTGTGGCTGCAGGTGCCACCGTTGACCTACGTGGTCAGGCTCTGAATTATGGAGATGATCCAGATCTATCACGGGAAATCTTCCGCGTAGCTGGCGCTGGCGTGAATGGTTTGGGTGCCATTCGTAACACCAGCGGCACGGGCCAATTTTCCCATTTAGTCCTGACAGGAAACACCACACTCAGTGGTGGTGGTTCATTCAACGGTTCACGTCTGGACCTTTCAGCTTATGACAGCAATGTGAGAAATGGTTCCTTGTTAGATGGCAATTTCACCCGTCGTGAAGCGACTCTTGAGGGGGGCAATTCTGAATTAACCATCGTAGGTGCTGGGGCCGTGGTCCTTCATCAGCCGACCTTTGGGACACCACTTAGCAAGATTAATGTTAGGGAAGGTATTCTACGCCTCGAAATGGATGTGCCAGTGAACAGCAGCGGTCTCTGGGCTGGTCTAAAAAGTGCCAATGTCACCAATGGTATTGAAATTGCCTATGCTGGTGCTAGTGCTGGAGATCAGACCAATGTGGCTCTTGGGAATGGCCCAAATGTCGGAGCCCGGTTGAACCTTTTCCGCAATTGGGACGCACGCCATACCGTAAATATCACTATGAATGGTGTCACCGCTAAGGGCGCTGCTTCGAATGCCTCTGGTGGCGGTTACAATTACATTGATACAGGCACTGACACCATCCCAAGTCCGCGCACTTATCTGGACGGTAACATCACGGTTCTGGGGGATGCTAGCCGAAATATCTTCCACAATGATTCTTCCTCATCAAACCTCAGTGTCGTTGAACAAGGAAACCTCACGGGCTCTCTTCAGACAAAGTTGATTGTGGGTGGCGTGATCAGTGGCTCAGGTGGGTTTACCAAGACGGGCACACGTGAAGTTCGCCTGACCAATAACAATACACTTACCGGCGAGGTGAATGTCCTGCGCACAGGCACCGTTGCCCTCGGATGGCAGAGCAACACGGTCAATGTCAACGGTGTCAACTTCAACACCTTTGGTGACGGCGAAGGTTGGGCCGAGTATGGCCTCACTTTGGCTGGTAGCAATGCACGCCTCTCCGGCACAAGTGCCATCACGCTTCAGCGTCAGGGCATGATCACTTTAGACAATACGACACGTCTGGATGCTAGTTCAGGCGGTGTCACAGGTGGCAACAATGACGACCGCATCAATAATGCGGCCAGCATTAACTTTGATCATGGTTGGCTGCGCATTCATGGCAGTTCAACGACAGCCAACAATGAGGCTCTGGCGACCACCGGCGGTGCGGTCAATGTCCGATCAGGCACCAATCTGATCGACTTGTGGCCTGCCGACGGTTCCAGTCAGACGATGACCCTCACCATTGGTGCCATCTCACGTTCGGCGGGATCGGTTCTCCGCTTCCGTGACTTAGATGCTACTTCCACTTTTGGCAGTGCAACTCCAGAGTCAGGAAAAGACAGCGTGCGCGTTGCTCTGACCAATGCCTCTGGTTTGACGGCCGTAGGTTCTGGTACATCGGCAACCAATCGTTCCATTTATGTCGGACTGTTTGGCGGGATCATTCCTCATGGCTACTTGGAGGATGTGCGTGAGTTAGGTTACAATAACGCCAACGTTTCTGATCTCTTTAACCAAGGCCGTAATCAGCAGCTTTTGGCTGGCAGCCACTTCATGACCTTGGACGGCGGCTTCCTCCGCCCACTGGATGATTCCGAATACTTCACACCTACAGATAGTATCTTGAAGCCTCAAGCTGGCGGCGGTCAAAACGTGAATCTCACCGATGTTTTCACCATCGTACAGCAAAACATGAGCATTAATGCCCTTCGCTTTGGTCCAACGGCTGACAGCGACGGCTCTGGAACAAACTTGAACAATGGCACAACAGTCACGAGCTACAATCAGTCCCATTCCAATACGCTGATTGTGGACGGCACCCTGAGTATTTCCTCCGGTATGATTAGCAGTGCTTACTTCACAGTCGGCAATACCACAAACTCGGGCACGGTTATTCAGGGCGGCACTTTGGATTTCGGTACTCGTGAAGCTATCATCAACAACCAAAACGGCTTCATCCGACTCACCGATGGCACAGTTCAGGGCGGAAATCTAGAAATCCGCTCCAACATCGCTGGATCAGGTGGCTTGACCAAAACAGGTTTCTCCCAAGTCACTTTGGACGGGCAAAATAGTTTCTCTGGGCTCGCCACCGTGTCTGAAGGGAACTTGATTTTGCGCAATGGCCGCTTCTCCGGCGGCGTGGGTGGAGCGGGCAATGGCTTTAAGGTTGAAGGAAGCGGTAACTTGCTGACCAGCAGTGGTATCAATGTGGGTTCTGCGAGCTCAGCTGAGGACATCCTGGTCGGGATCCTCCAGGGTGATCAAACCGTGTTCCAAGTTCAAAATGACCTCACTAATTTCTTTGGTGATATCATCGTGGATAATGTCGATGCTGCGGGTCAGATAATCTCCACCCCTCGCTTTAACGTGAGCGGTGGTAACTCAGCTCTGATCATCAACGGTGACATTTATGGTGGCACCTCTGCGGTAAGCAATGATGTGACGGCCATTGATTCACGTTTGATAACCACCGCTGGGTCGAACAATGGATACATCACTCTTCGTGGTCAGGTCGGTGACCGTGGTGATAATGGTGTTGCAAAGCCAGTGGCGAACGTCGTGTCGTCTCAACAGTCGAGTGCCACAGTGACCAATGAAAATGAAGTGCTGCGTTTCCAAGTCGCGGGTAACAATGACCTCAATGTTACCATAGAGCGTCAATATGCAGCTGCAGGGCGGCTGCTCTTAGATCAGGGTGTGCTAAACCTCAGCTATGACCCAAATGCATCTGGAAATGAAGGTTCAGGTTTCTGGACGGCAGCGGCGCTTAGCAAGATCCAGGATCGTAACTCCAATACGGTCTTCACTGCAGCTAATACAACAAACACTTCCCAGCAGGGATTTGCCATTGGTGGTGCTGGAAATACAGCTCTCTTCCTTGGGCAGTCTGGTAAGGACGGCATCGCAGGTCAGAACTTTAACATGGCCAGCTGGCGCGTCGCCACCGGTAATATCACCCACGTAGGTGGCATCAATGAAACGGGCGCAGTCACCTTTGGAGATGGTACTGGCAGCCTAAGTCTAGACAAGGGTGTTCGTCTTTACGCCATGGGTGGAGGCACCGTGAATCTTAATATGCGCCTCAATGGTGGCCAAGTGGTTCAAAAAGTAGGACGCGGCACACTTGTCCTGCAAAACACGGGTCTTGCCACAGCCAGTGATACAAACTCTCTCGAACTAGGTGGGGGAACTTTTGTGATCGATCACAGTGGCACCTCCGTGGCGCGTTTTGGCAATGCTGGTAACTTCACCTTCCGTGGTGGTCGTCTTCTTTCTCTGGGTAGAGCGGATGCTGCTGTAACTAGTAGCTATGGGACGGACACCGGTGCTTCCCGCACCATTGCCTTTACCTCGGGTGGCAGTGAGATCGTGGCGCAAACAACGGCCGCCCAAAATCTGACGATCAACCTCGGCAATACCAGCGCTACCAATGGGAATCTGACTCGCGGTGTAGGTGCTACAGCGAACTTTGTTGAAAACCAAAGCCTGGGTGGCGTAGCCGCGATCAATTTGGCGTTTGGAAATTCAACGGTGATTTCTCGTAACCGCATCATTTCATGGGCAACCTATGGCAATGCTTCGCGCACAGCCTTGGATTTTGCCATGGTCAATGGCAACAGTGGCAACCGTGTCCAAGTTACCACTCGTGCGCCTGAGGAATTCCAAAACAACGTCGCCAGCTGGATCGGTACATCGGATATTAGCGAAATCGGCGGTGCTGGATTCAATGGCACGCTCGCTGCCTCTCTGGCGCTCAATACGCTACGTTTTGATACCATGGCAGATTCTGTGGTGAATCTTGGCGGTAATAGCCTGAGCGTCACAGGAGATGAGGTCGCCGGAGCTATTTTAGTGAGCTCGAATACAGGCGCATCCAACAAGAGCATCATCAACGGACAGATTAACAACTTTGATCCGGGCGCAGATACCAACTACAACCTCACCTATAGCGGGATTTCAGCGACGAATAGCCGCCTGATCACTGCTGTAACATCTTTGACAGGTTTAGTCGTTGGGATGCCCATTTCTGGCAGCAATATCCCGTCAGGTTCTGTCGTCACAGCGATCACGGCCCCTTCCACGGTGGAGATAAGCAATAATGCGACTGGATCGGCTACCTCAGCCTTTACCTTCAATCGATTGGTTGGAAGTGCTGATGGCAACAATGTGAGCTCACCAGCCAATCGCCAAATTACCAATTTGCCTTCGACCACGGGCTTGCTGCCTGGAATGAATGCCGTGGGTCTTCCTAACGTGACAGCTGTCCAAATCATCAATGGCGGTAGCGGCTATACCTCAGCTCCAACGGTCACCATCAGTGGTGGCGGCGGCTCTGGGGCCACAGCTTCGGCTACTGTGTCTGGTGGTGTCGTGACAGCCATTATCGTGACAGCCTCAGGCACTGGCTATACCAGTGAGCCAAGCATTGCCTTCAGTGGTGGTGCCGGCACTGGGGCTACGGCTAAGGTGATCGTCCCTGCCGCAGTGATTCCAGCCGGCAGTTACATCACTGCCGTGGCCGCCAATTCAATCACTCTGTCTGCTCAATTAACCGCAACGGCCAATGGTATTGCCTTCTCAGCTGGATCAGGTGAGCTGATTCTGCATCAGTATGGTCAGGGTAATCTCACCATCGGTGCCGCGATTACGGGTGCAGGTTCGCTGACAGTTGCAGGACCAACCACGACCAATGCAAGTGAGTTTAACACCACTGGTACGGTGCGCTTGACTGGCGCCAACACCTACACAGGACGCACCTTCATCAATGGCAGTGTGCTTGAAATTGGATCCATCAGTGCCTTGGGCACTGCCCCAGCGGCTGCTCCAAATACGGCTGCTTCTAACAATCAACTCACGATGAATGGCGGCACTCTGCGCTGGACTGGCGGAGTCGGCTCACTTGGTGCTCGTGGTGTCCGCTTAGAAGGAAGTGGGGGTGTCATCGAAGTGAGTTCTCCGAATGGAAATTTGAGCATTGGTGACGGTGTGAGTGGAACCCAAGGACAAATTGTCTCTGAAGATGCATTCAGAGGTGACCTCATCAAAACGGGGCCAGGAACACTCACTCTTCAGGGCCCACAAGCAGTCACCTTCTCCGGTGCAACGGCTGCAACGGCTCAAGGTAGCCTTTTCCAGGGTCTGCTAGATATCCGTCAGGGGTCTTTAGTCATCGCGTCAGATACCGGCAGTGGCGCTGCTGCTACCACCACCTCTCTTCTTGGCACCAATCGCGGCTGGGCAGACGGTACGATCTTCCGCCAGGGAACCAATTTCCAAGCACTGTTAGGCAATGGCAATAATAACGGTGACTGGACGATTGAAGAATTCATGACCTTTGAAGGTGGAAATACCTTCACCTACAATTCGCTGTTGGATACGACTGCTGCGGGTCAGGGGAATGGCGTTGCTAATTTAGGCAATCGCAGAGCTCTTAATTTAAACGGTGTCACCAACATCGCTGGTTCGACCACCTTTGATATCGGAGGTCTCGCTAATCCTGCGGGGCAGGTCTTCCCCACAGTCAATGGTAATCCAGGTACAACGAACTTGCCTATTGTTCGTATCGCGAACAACTCGGGTTATCTCACGGGTAATGGAGACATTGTCAAAGATGGCCAAGGTCAGCTTGAGTTCCGTGCAAACAGCCCAGACTGGAAGGGTAATCTCATCATCAAACAGGGAAATGTTTATGCCGCCAACCAAGCTGACGTTTTCGGCACTGGTTACACGACTGGAAAAACAATTACTTTAGGGGACGCTGAGCGCCAGGGGATGGCACAACTCCTGATTCAAAACCCAGACAACATTCAAAACTGGCTGTTTGATATCAAACACGATATCAACGTGGTTTACAATCCGACCCAAACCAAGCGGATCGGTATCGACAACGTTGCTAATGGCAATCGCGTCTCCTTTGATGGCAATATCACGCTGAATGATAACCTCATTGTGCTTCTTCAGGACGGCAGCATTTCTTCTGGCGGTGAGCAGGCGATCTTGAATTTCAACGGACAACTCAGAGATGGCTTAACAACCAGTGGTAACATCACCATTCAAACCAACGATAGTGGTGGTCCTGGTGCGGGCGGGGCTAATGACAATACGAATGGTCGTATGGCAGGTTATGCTGTCCTCAATGCTAACAATAGTGCTTGGACTGGCGATGTCACGATCAGTGCCCTAAGCAGCTACGACCATGACAAGACCAGTGTTCTTCGCCTCGGTCATGATTCAGCTTTGACGGCCGCCAATGATGTCACCATGAACTTCAACTCGATCCTTCAGGTGGGTGGCCGAACAGCGACCATTGGATCTCTGAGAACATTGGGTGGCAACGGTTCCTTCAATGGGGATGCAGGCACTATGTCCGCTAGCACAAACGGAAGCACTGAGATCATTGAAAACGCCTCTGAAACGGCTGCTGCTCTGACCATCATGCAGAGCACGCCCGCAACCTTTGAAGTAGCCTGGGATGCTAAATTCCGTAACGGCACTTTAAACAGTCAGTTCTTCTCAGTTGGCACGAACACGCATCTGCCTTCTGCCGCACTGAGTTTGGTTAAAGCTGGCTCTGGCTGGAGTGTTTTGACCCTCGATAACGATTACACGGGAACTACCACCGTAGCTGGGGGCATCTTACAAGTCGGTCGCGATGGCGTGGGTGATACGGGTGCTAACAATGCAGCCGGGACCACCGTTAACAGTGGCGCGGTGCTTGCAGGAACAGGCTGGGTGCAGGGCGGACTCACCGTTCAATCAGGGGCTATCGTCTCACCTGGGGACGCTGGTGGCGAAGCTTTGGGGACGCTCAATGTGAACGGTACTGCTCTTTTTGCGGCGGGTTCTAAAGCTCTGCTTCAGGTGAAAGCCCCGACCTACAACAACCCAGGTGTCGTGGATGCTCTGGATGCGAATTACAGCGCCTGGATCAGCTCCATCGGTACCGATGAATTCTCCCATGGGCTCAAAGATGTCGTGACCAAGGATCAGCATGACATGATTTATGCGGGTAGCACTGGCACGATTAATCTGGCTCTTGGTTCAAAAATTGAGCTGGTCAGCGATGGTTACACACCCAAAGCCGGTGACATCTTCCATCTCTTCAATGCAGGCACTCTTGGGGTCAGTCTCAACCGTGGTCCTAACATCCGTATTGGTAATAATACCGGTCTTGAGGCTAACACAGATCTGACTCTCTTTGAGTTAGGCGGTAACCTCCGCTGGGATACCAGCCTGCTAAATACATTGGGCATTCTCGCTGTTGTGACAACCGTCACAGATGTTTCTACTGAAGGTCCTAGAATTGACTCTGGTCCAGCGGCTAGAGTTGGAGGTAACCCTTTGGGTTCAACCGTTTTAACCCCGCCAGCAACTTTCACCGTCGACTGTAAAGTGAATTCAAACTCCAATGCGCCAATCACCATTCAATGGCTACGTAATGGCGTGGCCGAGCCTGAGCTCGCTCAGCTCGCCGTGTTGTCACCTGCAAATGGTATTCCTGCTGGGGACGGAGTGACTTCAACGTTAACGCTAACGGCAAGCTCACTCACGAAAGGAGTTTATAGCTTCATCGCAAGCAACTCTGGCGGTCAGGTCTTCAGCAACACGGTGGAAGTCTTTGTCAATGATCAGCCGCTTGTCTCCAGGCATCCGGTTTCACGGCTCAATCAAACGCCAAGCATTGGGAGTAACTCTGTGCCTGCTGAGTTTAGTGCGGAAGTCACTGGACCTGGCCCTTACACCGCTGAATGGTTCAAGGTCGTCAACGGAGTGGTTTCAACATCTCCCATCTTTGTTGAAACGGCTGGGGTTGTTTCCTCCAATAAATGGTCTTCCTTGTTCGCCATTCCGGCCATTACAGAAACGGATGAGGGTGAATACTTCTGCCGCTTCACTTCCAACGTGCTAAGTTCGCTCACGGTATCCACTAACAGGGCGCAATTAACCGTCAATGATGCCGTAGCGAATGTCGTGGCTACCCGCACACGTAACCCTGACATCACCTACCAAGGAGAAACCATCACCTTCAGTGTGACGGCGAATGGTGGATCCAGCCTGCGTTACCAATGGTTTAAAAATAATCAGCCAATTGCGGGTGCAACTAAATCAACGTTCGTCACTACCTACCCTGTCATCGTTCCTTATGTTCCTACCGATGATAACTATTTTGTGAGAGTGACAAACATTGTTAACGATCCAGATGGCACCAGCTTCACGAATGCAGTGCAGAGTAACACGCTCAGTCTGCCAGTGAGGAATCCAATTCCGGTATTGGTAAGCTCTACAGCTGTGCATAAAACACTGCTTGCTGGCGGGAGTCTAAATATGGCAGTTGCCGCTGTTGGCCGCCCAGACATCCGCTACACCTGGAAGCGCTCTGGAACAACGGTGCTTACGGACCTCATCGGTGTCTTTACTGCCAACCCGGTTGCTATCGCGAATGGTGGAACCTACACCTGTGAAGTCACCAATCCTACGTCCACCAAGATCACAACAGTCCCAGCAGAGATTGTCGTCGTGGATAGCGCTACCCGGATGATTCCTGTAAAACTCGGTGCCAGCACCTTTAGCCTGACTGCCAATGTCGGACGGGGCCCTAAAACCAATGTAAATTACAAGTGGTTCAAGCGAGTTATTGAGCCTGGTGTAGAGCCTGAGGATCCGCCGATTGTGACTGACACGGCCGTTTCTATCATAGACACAAGAATTACAGGAGAAGAACAAATCGGAACCCTAGCCAAGCCTTCAACTACGACCAATGTCCTGAAGTTCACGGGAACTGCTACAGCACCCATTACTCTGGCAGACGATGGTCTCTATGTCTGTAAAGTCACGGGTCCTGATGGTGTGTCAGTTGACGGCTGCTTCTATGATGTGCGTGTCTATAATGCGGCTCCAATAAACATCACCAGCACGACTCTAACACGCGGCGTCGTCGGCGGCTTCTACACAGAGCGCGTCCTCGTGGACCCTGCCCGCAACTTGACCCCAGTGACCTATTCAGCCACAGGTCTGCCGACTGGCCTGACTATTGATAAAACAACGGGTATCATCAGCGGCGTGCCGACTGCCAGTGGTCCGGTGGTCAACGGTGTTCCAACAGCTAGGATCTTCACGGTAACAACTTGGGCCTCTAATTTGTCAGTGCCTGCGGATTCAAACAAGATCGTTTCGACCATTCAAATTGATCCAATTCCGATGATCATCCCAGGTGTCTATGCAGGTCCAATCGAGCGTCATCCTGTCTTGAATGGCAATCTGGGGGGGCGGTTTGATATGACTGTCACGGCTACCGGTGGGGTCTCAGGCAGAATCACCTTTGGCACTGCTGCTGCCCGCACTTTCAAAGGTGTGTTCAGCATGTCGGTAGGCGGTGGTGGTATCCCCACAGATCCGACGGCAAGCATCGTGATTCCTGCAACGGCCACGCTTCCTGCGCTAACGGTAAGCTTTGGCCTGACCTACACGGCTGGCACTCCATCTGGCACCTTGCTGACCAATGCGCAGATTACCTCTGGATCCAACAGCGTGGCCTTTACTGGTTGGCGTAATCTTTGGGCCGCTAAGGCTGTCGCAGGAGTCTCGGCCATTCCGACCTCTTATTCAGCTAAGGCGACCGACACCTATAACTTTGCCTTCATGATGGGTGACACCGATCCATTGCGCGTCTCAGCCACTCAGGCTGTGCCCCAGGGAGCAGGTTATGGCTCCTTTAAGGTGACGACGGCAGGCGCTGTCTCCGTCACTGGACGCACGCCGGACGGTGAAACCCTGACCAGCTCCTGCCCGCTTGGCCCAGATGGTCAGCTTTTCCTCTTCAGAACTCTATACACCACAAAGGACAAAGGTTCCTTGCTGAGTAAGCCAGACTTCAAGATTGATACTCGGAGCAACCTTGACCCTGTTGATAACGACATCACTGGTGGTCTCACCATCGTGCGCCCACCGAATCCTGCTGCCGTCACAACGGCTAGGACTTATCGCTCAGGTTTTGGAACAACCCTGACCGCAGCAGGTGTCACTCCCACAACGGTCACAGCGCCTGTCAATTACGTGGTCACGGGTGGTCGTTACATCGCTCCTCTGCCTGTTAGCGCCACGGTTATGAATCCGACCGTTCTGCTGGATCTGCCTGCGGGTTCAAATAATGCAGAGGTATTGTTCGATGAGAATGGTACAGGTGCCGGCGGCGGCATGGCGGCTGCCTTTAATCCCGATATGACCATCGGGATTGGCGCAGCTAGTAAGTTGACGGTACCGAAAAAGTCCCTTGCTCATCCAGCTGGAACTACGTTGACAGCCACGGCTGCCTCAGGCGTTTTCTCTGGCAGATATACCCTGGAAGATACAAACCCGGTCGCACTCCAGACACCGACCAAGGTTACGCGTAATGTGACTTATCAAGGACTGGTGATACGCAGTAGGGGAGTAGGTAACGCAACAACAACCTATGGTGTCGGCTATTTCATCATCGATCAGCTGCCACAAACGGGTTCCCCTGCTACGACGACCAAGACTGCACCGAGAGTCTCTGGTCTCGTGACCTTGAGGAAAATAGTCCCCTAAATCCTACGGCTCACATCATCGGGAACCTGAAGGATTTTCAGGTTCCCGTTTCTTGAGGGTTGTCAGCGTCGATCAGGCTCGCTAGTTTGAATCAGCGCAGGCGTGGGGCCTGTGCGCAAAACTCACAGTTCTCTCATGTTTAAGCTCCCGGTTGTTAAGGTAGGTTCAGTTTCTGTCGATGGTTCAGAACCCTTGTTTATTCTCGGGCCCTGCGTGATGGAAAGTGAAGAGTTCATCTGGGACATGGCCGAGCGACTCGGAGCCATCGCCAACAGTCTGAGGCTAAAATGGATTTTCAAGGCCTCCTACGACAAAGCCAACCGCAGTGCCATCAGCTCCTACCGTGGCATGGGCGTCAAAGAAGGCTGTAAGCTGCTGGAAAAGATCGGCCAGAAGCTCGGCGTGCCTGTCACCACAGACGTCCACACGGAGGAAGAAACTAAAATCGCGGCTGAACACATCGACCTGCTTCAGATTCCCGCCTTCCTCTGCCGTCAGACGGATCTCATTCTCACCGCAGGTCAGACGGGACGGGCCGTGAATGTCAAAAAAGGTCAATTCATGGCCCCATGGGATGTAAAGAACATCGCTGACAAGTTGGCCAGCACTGGTTGCCAAAACTTCCTCTTCACTGAGCGAGGAACAACCTTTGGCTACCAAAATCTCGTGGCTGACATGCGCAGTCTCTATTGGATGCGGGAGTTAGGCTACCGAGTGATTTTTGACGCCACTCATTCCGTGCAGCGTCCAGGTGGGCAGGGGACCACCACAGGTGGTGATGGCATCTTAGCGCCGGTCCTGGCCCGTGCTGCCGTGGCAGCTGGCTGTGATGGCGTCTTCATGGAGACCCACCCGAATCCCGCGAAAGCCCTCTCTGACGGTCCCAATCAGGTGCCTCTCTCAGAGATCGCCCAAGTCATTGGTCAACTCAGGAGAATTCACGCCGTCGTGCAGGAGGAGGTTTGAGATGAGTAACCTCGTTTCCTACCGCTCTTGGAGGGTCGTTTTATCCGGCCTCACGGCAGTCGCTGTGACGACGCTGCTGCTTTCTGAGGAAAAGCAGAAGTCAGACGGCATGAGTGACTTTGGGAAAATGGTGCCGGAAGGGCTGATCAATCGTGGGGTGATTATCCCGTCCTTTGATAAAGAAGGTAAAAAGTCCTCTGAATTGCGGGCAGAAACCCTCACCCGGATCGATGACGACCGGCTCCTGGCTGAAAAAGTCACGATTGATCTGTATGCCGAGACGCCAGAAAAGACATTGCACGTCGATCTGAAAAGTGCCGTGCATCACATGACTGATCAACTGCTGCGCAGTGGAGAGCGCAGTGTCATCACCCGCTCTGATTTTGAGACCTCGGGAGATTCCCTGGTCTTTGATGCCGCGACTTCTATCGGCAGCATGAAGGGCCGAGTTCGCACGTTGATCTTTGACACTGGCACGCTATCTGCAAAAAAGGAGCCTGCCAATCCCCCCAAGAAATGACATGAGATTTTTCGCCTACCTATTGCTTACTCATTTGAGCATCCTCGCTGCCTTGCACGGACAGGGAGCCTCCAGGATCAGTATACCGCTTTCAGATCAGAAAAAGCAGATTGATCAAGCCACTGAAAAACTACGTCAGGCTCAATCCAATGGTCAGCTAGACAAGGTCAAAGGTGCTGCTGTAGAGCTGCTGAAAAAGCTGCCTGATGGCGTGACAGATGCAGCCAAAGAAGCTCTGCAATCTCCAGAAGCCAAGGCCAGGGCTGCTGAGGCAATGAAGTCCGCCGCACAGTCCCTCCTGCCGCAGGCGCAGGAAATGCTGAAAGAAAAAGGGCTGCCAACAGGTGCGCTGATGCCCGCGCCAGCAGTCCAAGATCAGGCCCCTGTCATCGAAGGCCCGAAGCCCTCTGCTTTGGCGCCGTTGGCAGTGAATCCAGCCAAGAAAGCTCAGCCTACGGTTGTCATTGAGGCAGATAACTCCGTGTTTGATCTCAATGAGGCCATATTTATTTACACGGGCAATGTCCGTGCACGTCATCCTGATTTCTACATCGAGTGTGAGGAGTTGGAGGTCTATATGGTGAAAGAGGAAAGCAAGAAGGCCCCTGGTACGACGACGCCAAAGGTGGATTCTAAAAAGTCCGCCGACCCCGACTTGATGAAGAAGGCCCCCGATAAAAATCCCATCAAAAAAGCCATCGCACGCGGCCCCATGGTCACCATCGAAAAGCGGGATGAGCAGGGTAACGTGCAGCAGGGGAAATGCCGCCGACTCGATTATGACCAGGCCACGGGTGACATCACTCTCAGTGACTATCCGCAAGTTCAACGTGGCAATGTCCTGCACATCGCCACACAGGCAGACACCACCATGGTCTTTGACAAAACGGGTAAACTGCGGACGAATGGCCGTCCGCGCACAGTCATCCTCAGTGATGAACCAACTCCTGCATCAGGCACTGTGCCTCCAGCCACGAAACCTCAATCTCGGTAATCTCTCCCGTGCCACGCCCCAAACGCACTTTGACCCAGACTGAAACTCTGCCTTTGATGGAAGAGGAAGCTTCAATGCTTGCACCTCAAGCTTTGCCATCTGAGGCTAAGCCCAGCCATTCCTCAGAGCGGCTGCTCTACACCCAGGGACTGAAAAAAGTCTATGATGGTCGTGCCGTCGTCAACGGCGTCGATATCGAAGTCAAAGCGGGTGAGATCGTCGGACTCCTGGGGCCTAATGGGGCAGGGAAGACCACCACCTTTTACATGATCGTCGGTCTCGTGCAGCCGAATGGTGGCAAAGTTTATTTTGATGGCAAAGATGCCACCCATCAGCCCATGTTCAAGCGTGCCCGCCTCGGTATGGGCTACCTGCCGCAGGAAGAGTCCATTTTCCGCAGACTCACAGTCAGGGATAACATCCTTGCCGTCATGGAGACTCAACCCTACTCTAAAAAGGAGCGGGAAGATCAGACCCAGCAGCTCATGGAAAAGTTCGGTATCGATCATGTGGCCGACAGTCTGGCGCTCACTCTTTCTGGCGGAGAAAAACGCCGTCTCACTATCGCCCGTAGCCTGGTGACTGAACCTAAATTGTTGATGTTGGATGAACCTTTCAGCGGAGTTGACCCAATCGCTGTCAGTGAGATTCAGGACATCATTCGTATGCTACGCAGCGCCGGACTCGCCATTCTCATCACAGATCATAATGTGCGTGAAACGCTGAATATTGTGGACCGAGCCTATCTCATCTATGAAGGTCAGGTCAGAATCCATGGTACGAAGGAAGTCCTCGTCAATGACCCTGAAGCCCGCCGCCTCTATCTCGGCGAAGGATTCACCATGTAACCCCCCATTTCCCCAAACAATCACCCCTTAACTAAGGAGGACAAACACCATGCAAAAGCACAACGTCAACCTACCAATCATCATCACCGGTCGTCATGTGGAAATCACAGACGCCATCCGTGAATACGCCACCAAAAAGATCGAAAGCCTGCACCTCGATTACCCGCGTATCATTGAGGCCAAAGTGATCCTCGACATCGAGCATCATCGTCAGATCGCTGAAATCATCCTTTTCTGTGCTGATCACATCGTCATTGAAGTGAAGAGCACGACAGAGGACATCTACGCTTCCATCGACGAGTCCACCTCGAAGATCGCCCGTCGGATGCGGAAGTTTAAGACCCGTCTGCTTAAATCTCATCGCCCTCGTAAAAATGGCAGCATCCGTCACATCGAAGAGCAGGTCTTCCACGCAGACGATCTCCATAGTGAAGAAGAAACCATCGAGGCAGCCTATGTCCATAAGGAGCCTTACAAGGTCCGCCCGCTCTTCCCAGATGAGGCCATCCTCGATCTCGAAATGAGTTCACGTCCCTTTGTCGTCTTCCACAATCAAACGACCCATAAGCTCGCCATCATGTTCCGCCGTAAAGACGGTGAATATGGTCTCATCGAGCCAGAAGATACCGCTGCTGCCAAATAAGCTCAGCCGCGTGAGGTTCACTCACCATGAAATCCGTCTCCAAAGCCCAACCAACTTCGGAGGCGGACCTCCCCGCACTCGTCGCCATCTCAGGGGGGCGTGATAGCGTCGTCATGCTGCATTGGCTGATTTCCCAGGGTCGCAGAAATCTCATCCTTTGCCACCTCAATCACAGCCTGCGTGGCCGTGAGTCTGGTCAGGATGCAGCCCTCGTGCGCCGCCTCGCCAAACAGCACTCACTCCCCTGTGAGATCCAAAAACGCGATGTCGCTGCCTTTGCTAAAAAGCATCAGCTCTCCCTAGAAACTGCCGGGCGCCAACTGCGTCATGACTTTCTTTTTGCCGTCGCTGAAAAACACAGCGTAGGCACCGTCTTTCTAGCCCATCACGCCGATGATCAGGCGGAGACCATCCTGGCCAATCTCTGCCGTGGCAGTTCCACAGCAGGACTCGCTGGCATGGCTAGGGAAACCCTGCTCACTCGTGGCAGCCAACAGCTCAGCCTCCAGCGCCCGCTTCTGGAATGGCGTCGCGCCGATATTGACGCTTACATCACCCAGCATCAGCTCACTTTTAGAGAAGATTCCAGCAATCTTTCCCTCCAGCATCGGCGCAATCGCCTGCGGCATCAGGTCCTGCCATTGCTCAATGACATCTTCGGCCGAGACGTCTCCCCCATCATCGCCCGACTGGGTCGCCAAGCCCAGCGGGACGACGCCACTTTGTCCAAAATGGCCGGCTACTTGGCCAAAACTCATTTTTCTTTAGATGGCAGCCTGCTTCTCTCTCCGGCGCTACGTTTAGAGCCCGCCGCCATCCAAAGCCGACTGCTGCAAACTTGGCTGGTCGAGCATCTAGGGCTTGCTGGCATTGAGAATGCTGACATTGAGTCTGCCCTCACCATGCTGGATCCGAAAGGCCCCGCGAAAGTCAATTTGCCTAAAAATCGACATCTTCGGCGCAAATCCAAACGTCTCTGGGTGCAATGAGTCTGCGTACTTGTTAAGGTTTCCTTTGCCAGCACCGAGTCACCTGCTAGGATCAACCTCCCATGAATTCAGAGGCGCAACAATTAGTCGATGCCGGCAAACTCACAACGGCAGATGCAGTAAAGCTATCCACGCTTGAAACCGGAACCTATTGCCTGCATAAAAGCTGGGGCGTAGGCCGCATCAGCAGTTGGGACATCATGTCTGACAAGATCATCATCGATTTTGAAGGCAAGCCAGGCCATGGCCTGAAAATCTCCTTTGCTCTCACCAGCCTAGAGGTTCTCCCAGAAACGCACATCCTTTCCCGCCGCCTCAGTGATCTGGCAGGTATGAAGGAGATGGCTAAAAAAGACCCTTCTGCCATTGTCGAGCTTGCTCTGAAATCCTCAGGCAGTCAGATGTCTCTCGACAAGCTCGAAGGCCTGCTCAAGCCGCACATCATTTCCGAAGCCGACTACAAAAAGTGGTGGGAAGGTGCTAAGAAAGCACTCAAAAGCGCCCGTCACATCGTCGTCCCGAGCAAGCGTCAAGACCCACTCGTCCTCCGCGATTCCGCAGAGAAACCCGGTGGCACGATGGTCCAGGGCTTCCTCGCCAAGCGTGACCTCAAAGGGAAATACACCGCGCTTCTCCTGATCCAAAAGGATCTCGACCTCTTTGAAACGCCAGCCACAGAGCTGATCCCAGTCTTCCAGGACATTTCCGACACCGTTCGGAAAGCTTGGAGATTGCATCTCAAAGAAAGCCTCCAGCTTCTCCTCGCTCGTGATGAACTCATCGAGTCCATCCCTGAGTGTGCAGCTCCCATGGGCTCCATGAAAGTCTCTGACCTTGTTTGTGAAGCCAAGCCCCTGCTTGCAGAAAACATCGGCGGACTTCCCGTTGCCATGCTTGGTCGCATGTATCGCTCCTTCCCAGCAGCCTTCCCTGAAGGCGTCTGGATCGCTGAGATCCTCAATCACCTTACCCGCACTGGTGGTCGCGCCGTTGCTGAGATTGCTACCGTCCTCGATACCAATGGCGAGCTGGAAGTCCTCTCCGAGTTCCTCAAAAAAGCTGTCCGTAATCGCACCCTCAGCTCAGACCTCCTCATCTGGATCTGTAAAGAGCGCAAAGGTCTCGCTAAATCCGTATTCAGCATTGATCTCGGCAATGCCATCCTCGACGCTGTCGAAGATGACCATGTGCAGGGCGGACCAAAACGCACCGGACGCCTTAGCGACCAGCTTTCGACCGACAAGAACCTCATTCAGGAACTCGTCGAAAGCACCGATAGCGAATCGCTCCGCCACTTTGCTAAGCGCCTTATGTCCACCTCCGTGCTGGATGAGCTCACACGCCGCTCCCTTCTCGCCCGTGTCATCAAAGCACGTCCTGAAATGGAGTCCCTCATGGAAGAGAACGCTGAAGCCCGTGAAGACAACAGCCTCATCGCCTCCTGGGAAAGTCTCGAGAAGAAAAAGGCCGAGCTCGACGATCTCGTGAACGTCAAGATCCCTCACAATAAGAGCGAAATTCAAATCGCTCGTGATGAAGGTGACCTTCGTGAAAACGGCGGTTACAAAGCTGCCCGCGATCAGCAGTCCGTGCTTAACCGCATGAAAGACCAGCTCGAGCGTGAAGTCGGTCTTGCTCGTGGCACCGATTTTGCAGGTGCACCAACGGACAAAGTCGGCATCGGCACCATCGTTGACTTCAAATACCTCGACGACGGCTCTGAAGAGACCTACACCATCCTCGGCGCCTGGGACGGCGACATTGAAAAGAACATCGTTTCTTATCTCTCCGAGATCGCCAAAGCCCTCATCGGCAAGGCTCCTGGTGAAGAAGCCGATCTACCTACCGACAGCGGACCCACACGCCGCGTCAGCGTCGTCGCCATCCGCGCCTTCAATCCAATGGTCGCCTAATTCGTTTTATCGACCATCGAAAAACCAGCAGAGCCCACTGTGGCCTTGCTGGTTTTTTTGTCACTTGAGCTTGGCATAGAACCTGATTTTTTTACCTATACATGACTGATTCCTACAAACTCCTTTTCGTCTGCATGGGAAACATCTGCCGTTCTCCCGCCGCAGAAGGCGTCATGAAAAAAATGGTCGCTGATGCAAGCATGGAATCCCAAATCCACATCGACTCTGCAGGCACTGGCGGCTGGCATAGCGGAGCCCGCGCCGACCATCGCATGAGAGCTGCCGCCACCGCCCGTGGTTACGATCTCACCAGCATGGCCCGTCAGGTTAAAGAGACTGATCTTGCCGACTTCGATCTCGTCCTTGTCATGGACCAACAAAATCACCGCGATCTGCGCGCTTTTGACCGTGAGCATGTGCATGACGCTAAAGTTCACTTCTTTTGTGAATACTGCACCAAGCACGACAGCAAAGAAGTCCCCGATCCCTACTATGGTGGAGAGCAAGGCTTTGAAAACGTCCTCAATCTTCTTGAAGACGGCTGCGCTGGATTGCTAAAGCACATGCAAAACGCCCTGGCTGCCCGCAAGGCCTAATCAATTGCTGCATCATCTCATGGAATGGCTCACCGACACTTGGCAAACCATCGTTCACACCTTTGAGGCCGTACCCTTTCAGCTTCTCAGCGTCTGGTTGCTCACCGGCAGCCTCCTGCTGGTCGGCCTTATCGGTTCCGTAGTTCCTCTATTACCAGGCCCCTTTCTCATTTTCATCGCTGGTATTCTGCACTCCTTTTTGTTGCCGTCCGCAGGTATGAGCTGGCAGGGTATCCTCATCCTCTGCTTATGGTTAGTCCTCGCTTACTTTGTCGATCTCGCCGCCGGGGCCATGGGTGCCCGTTGGTTTGGTGCCAGTCGTTGGGGCATTATGGGTGTCTTTGTCGGTGGCATCGTCGGCCTCTTCTTTGCACCCATTGGATTCATTCTTGGCCCACTCCTGGGCGGACTCGCTTTTGAGCTTCTCTTCGCCAAAAAACGCATGGCTCCCGCCGTGAAAAGCACCTGGGGCACTCTCCTAGGCACCGGCGTCGGACTCATCGTCCGCGTGCTCATCAGCCTTGCCATGATTGCCACCGTGCTCGTGGACTTACTAAACTAGAGTCTGTCCCAGCGGACTGTTAGCCTGGAATAGCCTGGGTGGGGCGAGCAACAGCAAAGAGGCATCAAGTGGCAACAAACGCTTCATGCCTCAATTCCGTGGTCTATGAGGAGCTACCAAGCAAACCAAAGTCCGCTGAGTTTCTCGTTCACGCCATTCAAGATCAGCAGATTGATCCGGTCAAGGCATCGGCCAAACAGCTCAGCGGCTTTCGTCACAAAGCAGATGTCTTTTTCGTTTGGCTCAAGGAGAACAAAATCGATAGCCTCACGCTTGTTTGTAGAGCCCGTCACCGGAGGTATCACAGCATCCATTCCTGTGGCATCGAAGTCTTTGATAGGCGGCCTGAGACGAGCTGGCTAGTCGCCTGGCATCAAGATCATATTGAACTGGTTTTTCAATGCCTGAGTCTCTTCAATGGCATGAGGCTGCTTGCCAAAGGGGGTAAAAACCGCGACGATGAAAACGATTCAATCGCATAGCTTATGAAACGACTTTTTCTTTTACCTGTACTCATCTTTACTAATTGTTCAACACAGCCTGGAAGTTCACCGGGTAGCTTGCCGTCGAGTTCATGGGGCATGCCGCAGATCATCAATGTGTCGGCCTATGATCCTAAGGAGCGGCAGCGCGAAGGGCGTGGTTTTTCTGAGCATGATGTCTCTGCCCTGAGGGCGAATGGAGCCAGCGCATTGATCGCCCGTGCAGGTAAAGGCGGGAATCTGGATGAGAAGTGTGCGAGCTTTGTCGCCTCGGCAGATCGGGCGGGAATGCTGCCAGGATTGTACTATCGCGTGCAGCGGCATGTGGATGCGGTGGCGCAGGCGGATCAACTGGTGAACCGTGCACTGGCGCTGGCGCGAGGCCGCGCTTGGAATGCGCCATCGTTGCTGTTGTGCGGTGATTTTGATGGTGACCTGCCCCTGTTATCCATCCTGCGCTTCATGGATCGCGTGGAAGCACGCACAGGCATCGTCCCTGTTGCCTATCTGGAAAACAGCCCGCAGCTCAAGCAGACGCTGAGCCATGCCGATGCGGCTACGAAGGCCAAACTGCGTCGTATGCCCTACTGGTTGGCTTTGTATGCGCATGATAGCGGTGCGGGGCCAGTCTATCCCGCGCCAGGAAATCCACGTGGTTTGGTAAATCAATACGGCGTCTGGTCCAATTGGACGATCTGGCAATATGGCGGTGTTGATTGGCAGGGCGGACGTTCACGACCGAAGGTTTATAATCATGGATCGTATCGCTTCAGTCCCTACTTCGGCAATCTTGACCGCCCAACCGAGCGCAACGTCTTTAATGGCTCACAGGCAGGCTTGCAGGTATTCTGGCAGCAACATGGCCTGCCTCTTCGTTGAGAAGCGGCAAATGTACCTCGTGGATTACCACCAGACTCAGATGGTTCGCTCACAAGCCTAGCTAAAGGTGTGAACGATTGCTGAACTATTACATCCAAGTCACGGACACGAAGGCGAGTATCTTTATTTTGCTTCCGCCGGCTGAAGAATACAGCGTGCTTACTTTCTACACGGCCCAAATTCTCGAAAAGAAGATCCGCATTCTGCGAGTGTCCATTCTCTGGTTCTTAGCTGGAGTTCCCACCACACTTCAGCATCATCTTTTGAATGCTTGAAGTGATATCATGAAAGCGTTCATAAAACGCAATTGATGTCCAAGATCTAGTTGGCCATGACTGTATGTTAACACAGATCATGACACGAATTGTAGCACTCCTCCTCACCCTCAGTTCAATTGCTCATGCGGCAACGGAAGCCGACGTCATCGTCTATGGTTCTACACCGGGCGGTTTTTGTGCCGCTATTGCGGCTGCTCGTGAGGGAGCTTCGGTCGTGTTGCTGGAGCCGACAGCGCATGTCGGTGGGGTGAATACGGGCGGGCTGAGTTTTAGCGACTCGAATCAAACGCTACGCAGCACGGTGCTGGGCCTCTTTGATGAATGGCACAGCCGGATCGAGGCCGACTATGTGAAGCGCGGTGTGGCGCTGCCTTACAAGGTCAGCGTGAAGGATCACACACACTGGACCTATGAGCCGAGCGTTGCTATGCGCATCACTTTGGCGATGCTGGATGAAGCCAAAGTCAAAGTGCACACCAAGCGAGTGCTCAAGAGCGTGACGAAAGACGGCGCACGCATCACCAAGCTGCAAACGAGCGAGGGCGACTTCAGCGCGAAGGTCTTCGTTGATGCCAGCTATGAAGGCGATCTTTTGGCCGCTGCAGGCGTGAGCTGGACCATCGGACGCGAGGGCCGTGCGGAGTTTGGTGAGTCACTGGCTGGGAAGCGCTATCCGAAGCCTCTCATGCCCATCTCAGGTCGCGACGCAGCGGGAAAGCTGCTGCCATTCATCACCACCGACGATGCGGGGCCTGAGGCCGAGGGTGATAAGAACGTGATGATCTACAGCTTCCGCCTCTGCGTGACGAAAGACCCGGCCAATCGCGTACCCTTTCCTGCGCCAGCGAACTATGACCCCGCTAAGTTCGAGGTGATGCGCCGCTTTTGTGCCACTGGCAAGGTCGTGCCGATGTGGGATCTCTATCCGCTGCCAGGCGGTAAATTTGATGCGAATAACGGCATCCACAAACAGTTCTCCATGGGCCTGATCGGGGCCTGCAATGGCTGGAGTGAGGCGGATGAAGCAGGCCGGGCGAAGATCTGGGAAGCGCACAAGCAATACACCCTGGAGCTGTATCACTTCTTCACTACTGACCCAAGCGTGCCGGAGGCACTGCGAAAAGAGCATGCTAAGTATGGTCTCTGCCACGATGAGTTTGCCGCTTACGGTCACTTTTCTCCCCAACTTTATGTGCGCGAGGGTCGCCGCATGAAGGGCCAGTATGTCGTGTCGCAGAAAGACATCCAGACCACACCGCAAAAGGAAGATGCCATCGCCATCTCCTCCTTTCCCATCGACTCTCATGATTGCCAGCGCGTGGCAACAAAGGAGGGCGTCATTAATGAAGGCACCATCATTCCCGTGCTACAAAAGGGCTACAGGCATGGCCCCGCCTTTCACATTCCGTATCGCAGCCTCCTGCCAATTGCCGCCGAGTGTGAAAACCTGCTCGTTCCTGTTGCCCTGTCCTGCACGCACGTCGCCATTTGTTCCATCCGTGTGGAGCCGACATGGATGATCCTCGGCCAAAGCGCTGGAATCGCGGCTGCCCTGAGCGCAAAGCAAAATGTGGCCGTGCAAAAGTTGCCGTATCCATTGTTGCGTGAGCGCTTGTTAGCGCAGAAACAAGTGCTCGAAATCCCAGAATTTGCCCCAGTAACGACCGAGACCCAAGGGCCCGCCGACATCGATCCTAAATCGCTTCCCGGAATCATCCTCGATGACACACAAGCCAAGCTCGAAGGTGAATGGAAACATTCTTCAGGTTTCAAACCCTACATTAACAGTGGTTACGTTCATGACGACAAGCGCGGCGATGGCCAATCTACCGCCACCTTTGGCTTTCAAGTGCCCAGGTCCGGCAACTACGATTTACGAATCGCTTATTCGGCGCACGAGACACGAGCCAAGAACGTGCCCATCCTCATCGAAAGCGGTGGCGAGAAGATCACCTTAACGTTTGATCAAACCCAACCGCTCTCCGCTGGCAATGCTTTCCGGAGTGCTGGGGTGATCCAGCTCTCTGCTGGTGGCGAAACCAAGATCATCATCAGCAACACAGGCACCGATGGCTTTGTTATTCTGGATGCTTTGCAACTCATCTTGATCATCGAGTGAGCGCTTCAATCTCATTGTCTTAGCGCCATATGGCGGACATAGCCAAGCCATGTCCGCCGATACTTTTTCGTATTTGTTTACTGGGCCATCCAGCCGCCATCGACGGCAAGGGAGGTGCCTGTGATGAAGGAGGCTGCATCGCTAGCTAGGAAGAGGACGGGATCAGCGATCTCGCGAGGCTGTCCAGAGCGACCAATCGGATGCATGCCACGCATGTAATTGATAGCGTCTTCATTGCCGCCAGTGAAGCGCGTGAACATTTCTGTTTCGATAGCCGCAGGCGCTACCGCATTGATACGAATGCCGAGCTTCGCCACCTCCAAAGCAGCGATTTTCGTGAGTCCTTCCACGGCATGCTTTGTCGCCACATAGATGCCTGCCCCAGCTAAGCCAATCTGACCTGCGATGCTGCTGGTGTTGATGATGGAGCCTCCGCCTGTTTTGAGCATGGCGGGAATTTCGTATTTCATGCTCGCGATGACACCCAAGACATTGGTGTCGAATGCCTTGCGGAAATCAGACTCCGTGGCGTCCGTCATCGGACCCATGACTTCGACACCGGCTTTGTTAAAGGCTACATCTAGACGACCATACGTGGCGACAGTCTTCTCGACGAGTGCTTGAACTTGCGATTCCTGCCTGACATCGACCTGGATGAAAGTGGCCCCACCACCTGCTGCGACGATTTCTGCAACGACGGCCTGTCCCTCGCTCTCGCGACGACCACTGACGATGACTTTGGCACCTGCTTTACCAAAAGCGAGTGCGCTAGCTTTGCCGATACCGCTGGTAGCTCCGGTGATGAGGACGACTTTGTTTTCGAAGGTTTTCATGAGGATGTTGATGGGGTTTAGTTTGTGGTGTCAGCGTTGTTTTGTGTGACGCTGCCATTTATGCCGCACCACCAAACAGCTGCCCAATACCCTGTTGCTTGCGCAGCGATGCTTTTAAGGCATAGCTGAAAAGGCATGGAACTCCGACACCTCCGATACTTCACCCGCGTGGCCGAGACGCTGAACTTCACCAAGGCCGCTGTGGCCTTGCGCTGCTGATAGCGCGAGCTTCGCAGCCACCGTGCCGCCGATTTGCTTCTTCTGATTACTTGCCGGAGCCGTCTGATAACCTGAAATCGTGCCAATCGACAAACGAGATGCCTTTGCCATCGCCAGATCCGCCTAAGGCACCCAGATCGCGTTGGCGCACCGTTCTGGTAATGATGTTTTCACTTTCGCATTTAAAAAACGCACAACTTGATAGTTCGAGGCTGGCTCACCCAAAGGCTTTAGAGTCTCGCATCCTTGCCGCCTTTGTTGTTATTAATAAGTAGGGGGCGTGAACTCCGACTCAATTGCCTCCACCAGCAGCGGATTCGATAGCACGTCCCGCCCAAACTGCTGACAGCCTGCACAACCTGGGATCTCCTGGAAGAGGGCAAACAAAGGTTTCCCAGTCTGTTGACTCGAAGCCAATGCAGCCTCCAGATCCCTCCCCCAATCGACTTTACCAGCTTCAATTGGCTGATAAGTGCCTGCAAAACAGGAGGAAAGGGCAATCACGATCATCGAAAGTGGGGCAAAACGGTTCATGATGTTGTGAGTTACTAGACCCATTTCTATTCCAAAAAGATCTATTTTGATTCATTTTCAGCCGATTGCACAAATAGCTCCACCGTAGGCAATGGAATGCAAAACTAGGACCGATTATGAAGAAGGTGATAATTTTCAGAAAAAGTTTCTTGGCAATGGCACGGCGAATGCTTTAATGTTTAGATTAGTTGGTAAGTCTCCCGGGCCGACCACCTAAAACATCAACAAACCTAAATCGACCACATGAAATTGAAAAGCATGACCTCCGTGATCACTAAGTCAGCAATCGTTCTTGCAGCTTGCGCTAG
>JAIXOU010000049.1 GCA_027486585.1 Verrucomicrobiaceae bacterium
AGAATTCTCTCTCGCTATAACAGCGACGATGAGAGCAAAAACAAACACCACGATACATACTATGAAATACGCTATCCTCGCCCTCGCCGTTGCCGGTCTCGTCTCCTGCGCTTCCAAGCCAACGCCTCCTCCGGCTCCGGCTCCAGTCATGATGAGCAAGTAAGCTGATGGCCTTTCATAGGCCTCTGCTTTCATAGTCTAAAGTTACCCAACCGACCCAAGTCACTATGATCCGACTACTCACCATTACCCTTGCCTCTGCTTCTCTCCTCCTCGCGTCTTGTTGCTCGTCGAAGAAAGAATGCACCAGCTGCACAGCTGCTGCAGGCAAGGAAGCTAGCAAATGCTGCAGCTCCGGCAGCAAGCACTAACTAGTTCAAAAGATCACGTCGCGCCGCCTGTGGGTTCATTCCCCAGGCGGCGCTTCATTTTCAGGTGGTATTCCCAATGGAACGCTCCTTTTTATCACCTCCCCATTTTCTGCGGAGCTCTTTTACTTTTTATACCCTGTGAAGCCTTATTACATCACCACCGCCATCGATTACACCAACGCGCCACCGCACATCGGTCATGCCTATGAAAAAGTGCTGGCAGATGTCATGGCAAGATTCCAGCGCCTTGCTGGCAGGGAAGTGTATTTCCTGACAGGTGTCGATCAGCACGGCCAGAAAGTGCAAAAGAGCGCGGAGAAGGTCGGCCTCAGTCCGCAGGCTTTTGTGGACGGTATCACCAGTCATTTCACCTCTCTTTGGGATAAATTAAACGTTCGTTATGACGGCTGGGCAGCCACCACTGATCCGAAGCACAAGCGTGTCGTTCAGGCCATGCTGCAAAAGCTTCATGACGAAGGCCAGCTCTACAAACAAGGCTACACGGGCTTTTATAGCGTGCGCCAGGAGCAGTTCCTCACTGATAAAGAACGCGGTCCTGATGGTAAGTTTGGCGAAGAGTGGGGAGAGGTCGTCGAACTCGAAGAAGAAAACTGGTACTTCCGCCTGAGTGATCATGTGGAGTGGCTGAAGACCTACATCAAGACACACCCCGACTTCATCTTCCCAGCGCACCGCGCCAATGACGTGCTGAATGTGCTCGAAGGAAAAGCGCAGGACCTCTGCATCAGCCGTCCAGTGGAGCGTCTCAGCTGGGGCATCCCACTGCCGTTTGATGAGAACTTCGTGAACTTCGTCTGGTTTGATGCCCTAACCAACTACATCAGCTTTGCCGGTTATCTGGCGGAAGAGTGTGGCAACGCGGACATGCCTGACTTTTCCAAGCTTTGGCCTTCTGAAGCACACGTCATCGGGAAAGACATCCTCGTGCCAGCTCACGCCCTCTACTGGCCCATCATGCTTCATGCGCTCGGCTTTAGTGACGAGCAAATCCCACGTCTGATCGTCCACGGCTGGTGGAATGTGAAGGGCAGCAAGATGAGCAAAAGCACTGGCAACGTCATCGACCCGAATGCCCTCGCCGACACCTTCACTGCCGATGGTCTGCGCTATTACGTCATGCGCGACATCGCCACCGGCTACGATGCTGATTTCAGTGATGAACGCATCATCATGTCCTACAACAAAGAGCTGGCGGGTGGACTGGGTAATCTTCTCAATCGCAGCATCAACATGGCGCAAAAATACCGCAATGGTTTGCTCGTGTCTGAAGGCTACGATGATGCCGAAAATGCTGCCTTGCGCCAAACCGTGGCGGAAGCGTTGCCTGCTTATCAGGAAAAGATGAACGCCTGGGCCATCCATGATGGCATCGCTGCTGCGTGGAAGATCGTCTCTCACGCCAATGCTTATGTCGATAGCACCAAGCCCTTCTCCCTGGCCAAAGACCCTGAGCAGGCAGCTCGTCTAGACAGCGTTCTTTATCACCTAGCGGAAGCCTTTGTGCATGTCGCCGTTCTGTTAAATCCGATCATGCCCACCGCCATGGCGACCGCTCGTGCTCAGATTGGCTGGGACATGCCAGAAGGGTTCGTGCTCAGTGACTTGAAGTGGGGCATGCTCCCCAACGGCCATCAACTCGGCACCCCCGTGCCACTTTTCCCACGCCTTGAGATCGAGGTGTCGTCTGCCGCGTGAGCAGGTCTTGCTGTTCCGAGCTGGGCGCTGCCTGAAAATGGAAGAGTCCTCAGGCAACCATTTTCCTCACTCTAATTAACATGAAAAAGCTTTTCTTTGTTCTCATCCTCCTGGCAGGTGTGCTGGCGCTGACAAATCCCAATGAGGCGGACTATCGCGAGCATGTTCGGCAGAAGGAAGGGCTGGCAGGTTCTGTTGGATTAGTCGTGGCAGATTTGATGGCCAGTGGTCCTAAAGGCGGCATTCGGCGAGAGAATTTCATCCTGGCTAGCCGCTTCTATCTGGGCGGTGATGGGCTGCTGCCCCGCGAGACCTTGGCTTGGGGGATCTGCAAACAATTCATTGAGAACAAAGACTGAACATGACTCTTGAGATGCACTCGTTATCCACCATCCTAGCAGCAGCTGACCCAATGCAGAATCCGCCCTTTTTGGTGCTATCCTTTGGCCTCACAGGTGTGTGTGCGGTGATTTCCGGCGGGCTGCTACTTTTTGTGCCTTCGAAGCATGTGCTGGGTTGGCGAATTGCCCTTTCGGGTTTCTTTTTTGCCATTCTGCCAGCCTACACAGCCTGTTATTTGTATAGTCACGGCTTTGTGCCGGAGTCAATGATCGCCAAGGGGGCATCGACTCCGCAATTGCCAGGGCTGGTTGTGCCACTTCTACCTTTGATTCTGAATGGCCTTTTGCTGATTGCGCATCGCAAGAGAATGAAGGCGGCGACAGCCGCTGACTAGTTGCCGTTCCAGTAGAGAGTCTGACCAGGCTTGGGGGCTTTTTTGCGGCTGATTTTTTGAGGCTTTTGTTGTGGTTTCGGCGGATCCATCACGATGGGTTTTGGCCGACTGATCTTGGGTTCTGGCACATAAACGGGCGAAACTGGCAGAGCCTCTGGTTCAAGGCGTGGTTTCTTCATTGTGACCGTTTTGGCTGCGGCGGGTTCGTCGGTTTCAGGGAGCTTTAGACTCGCAAGCCAACTCTTTTTGGCGGCTGGCTTGATGTCTTTTTGGAGTTCTGTCGCGGGTGCAGTTTTGATTTCAGCAGCAGCAGGTTTTTTAGCGGAGGCAAACCAAGTCCTGCCGCTACCCTTTGGAGGTGCAGTAGCTTTAATCGCCTCTGGGAGCTTCGGAGTTTCAGCGGCCTTGGACGCCTCTGCTTCTGGTGATATGGTTTTGGTTTCGACCATTTTGATCGTCTCAGCCTCAGATGCGGGCTTCAGGTCGATTAAGCCGGCGTGGTCTTTGATTTCCACAGGCGTCCCTTCTGGGGTGGCTGAGAAGAACAGGGCAGCCATGGTGCCGGGAAGGCGGATGCAGCCGTGGGAGGCTGGGTACCCTGGCAGATAGCCGCGATGCATGCCAATTGGACCATTGATGCGCATGAAGTGCTGCATGTCAGCGCCGACGAAGGTGGTTCCTGGCGGTTTGGGGTCTTTCCGTGCGTCCACATCTTCGACAACAATGTTACCGGATTCATCGCAATAGGCTCCATACCAACTGGATCGATGATCGGGATCTTTTTCCGTAATCTTGTAGGTTCCAGCATGGGTGGAGTGCCCCTCCTTACCAGAGGAAATGGGAGAGACACCCACAGGCTTTTCGCCTCTAAAAAGGGCTACTCGCTGCTCTTCCAGGCTGATGACAATTTTGTGCTCTCCTTCTGTCGGTGCATGCGTCCACCAGGCACCTTCCGGCAAGGTATTTTTCACCACCACTTTTCTGGGTAGCAGGCTACAATTTGCCAATAAAGCAATGCTAGCCAAGGCCATGGAAAGCCGACACATGAACGGGAGATTCGTGAAACACATAACGAAGGCACATCAAAGCGCGAACCAGACAAAACGTCGAGCACACATTTCGGTTATGGCAGCAGTTCTGGTGCCAGTTGCTGCTTCAGACTAGGCTTTCGAGTGTCCGAGTTGCCTGGATCACACTGCCATTCCAGCTAGTGACGACCGGGTAAACCTGCGTGGTGGTGGCTAAGAAGATGCGCCCTGGCACCATGACCTCTGGCGGACGCCGCTGCATGAAGCCACGAGTGTAAACAGGCTCGACAAATGGAGCACGGAAGATGAATTGCGTCTCGATGTCCTCGGGCTTGAGATCCGGGAAAAGTTTCTGTAACGCGGTAAACCAGGTGCTTTGGATCTCTGCTTCAGGCTGGGCAAAGCGTGGGTCATCGCGGTGCAGGTACTTTGTCAGATAGACGACATGGCGATTCCCTCGGTCGGCCTCATCGGTCAGGGTCGAGGTTTCTACAATGCCATCAAATGGGTATTCCATACCAGGCGTGGCCAGCCAGTAATGCTTGGTCAAAGGTCGCTTTAGAAAGAGCAGATGATTGATCACTCCTTGGAAATCAATGTTCCAATCGGTCGCGGGAGAGGCCGCCTTTAGCCGAGCACCTGCCGTTTTGGCAAACACCGGCCACGGTAAGGTGACGACGAGTTGGTCGTAGGACTCAGCGCCGCCTTCAGTCTTGATGATCGGGACTCCGGCTTCATCCAGATCCACGCTCTCAATCCGAGCGTTCAGGCGCAGCGTGACGCCCAGTTGCTTGAGCTTCGCGGCAAAGGTGTCCGTGATGTGCTTGTAGCCGCCCCGGACATAGCCTTTGACCTCGCCTTTGCTTTCGCCCTTTTCGCGATTGAAGCGCGTCCAGAACCAGAGGGCTGGGACGTCCTCGTAGCGATCCCCGAATTTGGCCTCTAGCATGGGTTTCCAAAACTTTGCAAAGGCCCCGCGCCCCGACCATTTGGATAGCCACTGGGCTGTTGTGATGTCGTCTAGGCCCTTGGCTGAGGCAATGCGTCCATAGGCTCCGGTGATGCCGACGCGGATTCGGTCGATGAAATTTAGCGGCGCGAACTTCAGCAGATCGATCGGTGTATTCAGGGGAAAGATGCTGACACCCTCAGCATAGGCAAAGGAGGATGGCTTCCAGTAAACGTGTTCACGCAGTCCCAGGGAGTCGAGCAGCGCGAGCAGGGGCCCATCACTGGGCAGCAGACAGTGGTAGAATTTTTCCAACGTCCGCCCTTCATGCTCAAAGAAGGTGCCCAGACCGCCGAGCTGGTCAGAGCCTTCGATCAGCGTGACCGCGTGGCCTTTTTCAGCGAGGCGTAGCGCGCAGGTCAGGCCAGAAATACCGGCGCCGAGCACGGCGATTCTCTTGTCGGAAGTTGCAGCAGACATGGGTGGATAAAGTCAGTGACTCAAGCTTCGTTAGCAGCTGCCACGGCCACCTGGGCAGCGGCTAGAGTAGCTTCAGGCTTTTTATCACGATAGCGATTCACCACGGCGAGATAGCGCTTCAGCGTGCGCCAAATGCGTAGTTTGCTGACGCCTTCTTTAAGGTCATAGCGCAGGGTGTAAGGAATCTCGCAGGCATTGGTGCCAATGGAGCGCAGTTTGAGGAGTACCTCTAACATGCAGACAAACCCTGTTTCCTCCACGAGATTGGTTTCCCCATAAACATGAGCCATGCGCTTCAAGATGCTGCTGTGGTAGCAGCGGAATCCGGTGGAATAGTCACGCACATTTCTGAAGGGCACGACGGTCTTCATCAGGAGAAAGCAGCCCAGACTAAGTCCCTTGCGGAAAGCGGACAGCCCTATGACCTGACTCCCGGGCTGATAACGGGAGGCGATCACTAACTGCACATCATCCTTCTCCAAGCGCTCGACCATCTGGATGGCATAAAGTGGATCATGCGTGTTGTCCGAGTCCATGACCAGCACAGCATCTGCCACATTCATAGCCGCACGCAGACCAGTTTGCAGCGCTGCTCCGAGTCCGCCATTGACCTCATGTTTGATCAGGCTCAGCGGCATGTCTTTGGCGGCGGCTTCAGCAATTTCAGCAGTGCGATCCTTGGATCCGTCATCGACAACAATCACCTGATAACGAAAGGTTTGGCCCGTGAGCATTTCTTTAATTCTCACCAAAAGGTTAGGCAGATCCTTCTCTTCATTGAAGGCTGGGAGAACAATGGCGAGGTCGTTGATTTGGAATGGCGTGCTCATGTTCGTTTTATTCTCCGTTGTGGTCTTGCTAAAGAATCGTGTTTCCGATGTCCATGCCGGACTTAGCTGCATGATCCATCATGGTGCCTGGCAGCCAGTGTTGGCGCAGGCTAGAAAGGGTGTGACGTACGAGATCGATCTTCTTTTGAGAAGGGATCTTCATGGCGGGAAAAAAACTCATCTCAGGCACATCGGTCTCATCCAGAAAGTCCGTCGGGTGCAGCAGAAGGGATGGGCCAACACCGGTTTTCCGGCAAAGGAACATCGCAAGCGCCCAATAGGCACGAGCTAACGGCATGGAAAAGTGGCCGAGAAAAAGCAGATAACTCAGATGCACGGGTGTGCGGAAGAGTGGCATCGTCGTCACTGGGATCTCCAGCAGACCAGGTTGGATCTGGTAGGGATCGAGGGGAGAGACGCCGTCAGTCATGGAACCGAAAAGCTTTGACCGACGTGCCTTTTCCTCATCTGGCAGCTTTGACGTCATGAAAAAATAGGCTCTCGCCAAGGCCCCAATCACCGTTGGAAAAAGAGAAGCGTCATAGACATAGCCGCGCTTCACGAGCAAGTTCCTCACAGCTGGGGAGGTGCTGAAACCCGGACCTCGGAAGCCACGCGGAATCTTGCCTGTGGCTTTGTAGATGGCGGTCTCGGCAGAGTCAAAATCGCGCTGCAACTCCTCCTCACTGTAGAGATGCAGCCAGGGCTCATGCATGAAGCTGTGATTGGCAATCTCATGCCCTGCCTCTGGAATGCTGCGCAACACCGCGCGATTTTTATCCAGCGCGGCATCTTTTCCGACAATGAAAAACGTGGCCCTGACTCCTGATCGGCGTAACGTCTCCAGAATACGCGGCACAACCAAGTCCAAATAGCTGGGGAAGCTTTCCCAACCCTCACAGCCCTGCGTTTTCATGTAGGCCCATTGGTTGTCGAGATCGATAGAGATGCTGGCGGGTGAGTTCGTCACGAGGATAATGAGGTTATTCAGAGGCTAGACCACCGCATTTTTGATGCCTATCCATGAGGATCTGCGAGATACGATCTGCCGTCAGGCCATCGCCATACACCTTTTCAGCCTTGGCAGCCACCTCAAACCAGTCCTCATCCGCCACTGCTGCTGCCAGAAGTTGCTTCAGCTGCCCTGGATCCTCACCGACGAGCCGCGCTACGCCCACATGCACACCTTCGGGCCGTTCAGTATTCTCACGCAGAACCAGGATCGGTTTGCCCAAAGACGCGGCCTCTTCCTGAATACCGCCGCTGTCTGAAACAATCAGCCACGCGTCTGCCAGCAGATGCACAAAGTCCGCATAACCCATCGGAGCTGTCAGCATGATCTGATCACAACCTGCTAGCTCCTGCTCGGCAGCCTCTTTGACATTCGGATTCGGATGCACCGGAAAAACAATGCACAGCTCAGGTCGGGCTTCCGCAAAGGCACGTAAAGAGCGCAAATGGGTGCGCATTGCATCGCCAAAGTTTTCCCGTCGATGCGTCGTCAGCAGCACCAGTTTCCGACCTGCCACTTGCGCGCGCAGTCGGGCGATTTCTGCTCCGGCAGTCGTGGTCTTTAGCGTGCGCTGCAGCGCATCCACCACGCTGTTGCCCGTCACATGGATCGTCTCAGCACGGATCCCCTCTTTGAGTAAACTCGCACGATTATACTCGGTCGCGGCAAAGTGCAGCACGGCCATTTGTGTCACCAGTCGGCGATTCATCTCTTCAGGGAAAGGACTCAGCGGATTCCCCGAACGTAAGCCTGCCTCAACATGGCCGACGGGGATTTTTCGATTGAATGCCGCTAAGGCTCCGCCCAGGGCCGAGGCCGTATCCCCCTGCACGATCACATAATCAGGCCCTTCCTTTTCCAGCACAGGGTCCAGTCTCTCTACAATTCGAGCTACCAGAGTATTCAGCCCCTGACCTGGAGACATCGCCACCAGATCGTAATCCGCCTTGACCTGAAACAGCTCAAAGAGCGGTGTTAAAAGATCCGCGTGTTGCCCAGTATTCACCAGGATCGCCACCCCACCGAGTTCTCTGAGTCGAATCACCAATGGCGCGACCTTAATCATCTCAGGTCGAGTGCCGAGACAAAAAAGAACCCGCACGGGTGCTGATCTAATAGAACTATCCATATTTTCAATAATATCTTGTTGTTTTAAGAATAAACAAGCCCAAAGAAATACCATCTCAGTTTGGCGAGATGCCTTTACCCGGCAAAATTCAGGGAAACGGGTAGGCGCATGAAAACGGTGAGGCCTAATCGTTGAAGATCAATCGTTTGAAAAATAGCGCCTTAAGCCGCAGCTACCTTAAACCAGATACAATCTCGGCACGCGGCTATTGATATTGGTCAGGATCTCATAGGAGATGGTGCCTGCCCAGGCGGCTAATTCATCAGCAGATAGGCTATCCCCGAGCAGGATGACTTCATCCCCATTGTAGGCGGTGCCCCACTCGAGGTTCACCATGAGCTGATCCATGCAGACGCGGCCTACGACGGGGTGACGTTGCCCACGGATGATGACTTCAGCTTTGTTCGAAAGGATGCGGAAGTAGCCGTCACCGTATCCCACCGGCACGGTGACGATGCGCACGGCATGATCACTCTGCCAGGTGCTCCCATAGCTGACGGGTGTGCTAGGCTGCACCACTTTAAAATAAACGACGCGGCTTTTCCAAGTGAGCGCCGGTTTGACCACGACGCTGCGCACGCAATCAGCGCTGGGGTAGTAGCCATACAGCATGATGCCAGGCCGCACGAGATCGAGATGACTTTCGGGTAACTGCAAAATGGCGGCACTGTTTGCAATGTGCCGCATGGGCATGGGCAGGCCGCGTTTTTCGTAAAAAGCGCAGACGTCTAAAAAGCGCTCTAGCTGCAAGCGTGCATGGCCGAGATCAGCGGAGTCTGCATTGGCAAAGTGGGAGTAAATGCCTTCTACATTGATCTGTTGGCAGTGCAGGCTGGCTTCCAGGAGACGATCCGCATTATAATGATGGATGCCGATGCGCTCCATGCCGGTGTCGATCTTCAGATGCACTCTGGCAGTGACACCCATGGCAGCAGCCGCTTGATCAATAAGATGCAACTTATCAACGGAAGAGGTGGTGATGGTGAGATCATGTTTGAGGAACAAAGGAATCTGCTCACCAGCAATGCCGCCCATGACGAGGATCGGTGCCGTGATGCCCGCTTGGCGTAAAAGGATGCCCTCCTCATAGAGCGCTACACCCAGATAATCCGCACCCGATGCCATGAGATGCGTGGCCACGCGGACCAGTCCGTGGCCATAGGCGTTGGCTTTGACAATGGCCATCACTTTGGCCTTTCCCACATGTTGGCGGACCGCGGTCAGATTCGCTGCCAGCTGCGCCAGATCTACCACGACATGCGTCGGGCGGACGGTGTCATCATCGGGGTAAAGGGTGGCTGGCGTCATGGAGCCGGAAGAGATGCCAGCATGGTGAGGTGTTGGCAAGGAACGAGTGCAGTGCCGAGAGCAAGGCACAAAGGCAGATAGAGAACGGCCTATTTGATATGATAGCCTGCCGGAATCAGTTCACGAACGTTGCGGACGATGATCTCCTCGATCCCGCTGGCAAATCGATTCGGCCGACCATAATAAATCATGGCACCACCTGCCTCGTAGCCGCCTTCTTCCCAGACGCGTTGAGAGGGGATGTAGCAGGGCACATCATTGGTGTAGGCGTTTACCCAGGTGCGCTTGGGATCGTTTTCTTTTTTGAGCCGCAGGCTGTAATCCACCACCACTTCGCCTGGTAGATTGATGGTTAGAAGACTATCTGCAAAGGACCAGACTTGAAGGGCGTAGGGCAGGGCAGGGGGCACGTTTTTGGCTTCAGCCAATGACAGGAAATGCCGGGCATGCATGGCTGTCTGTGGGTGTTTATCCAGTGTCCGCTGACGCCAAGTCGGGACATCTGGCAGGGAATCAAAGGGCAGCATCACTTCCTTTGAGGAGCAGGTCACAGGCCCGACAATGGGCCGCATGGGTAAGTTGATCAGTCGCACGGTTTCCTTGGCAATGCTGACCCCATGAGAGACGGCGAAAGTCAGTTCCCGACGTGGATTGGGGTTCTGATCAGCTCCGCAGCCGATGGCGGTCATCGCAATGACTTCAGGAAAGCGCAGTTCCAGTTCCTTCTGTGCGTATCCAGCCCAATCAGGATGCGTTTGATTGATGGCCAGAGTGGTGCAGTGGCAGGCGTAACTGGTGAAGAGCGCCAGCAGTTTACCCTTTAAACTGGTGATACGCATGACGGGCAGACTGTGATCTCTAACTCCTGCGTAATTGGGTTGATTGGCGTAGCCTGACGGGGTCGGAAGTCGACGATTCATGGCAAAGTTGGCCTTTCCCACCTCCCAATCAACCAGGGCTGACTGCTGAGCATTCAGAGCTAGAATGACCACCTCGGTCATTTTCCGAATGAGTTCTCCAGCGTAGCGATTGATATGCTCCTGCTCGGTTTCGGTGAGTTCTTTGCCGAATAGAAACGGTAACATCCCCGGCAGCATCGGGGCGCAGTGCGTGTGGCTGGAGTGCAGGGAAAAGCGTGCATCGGCAATCTTCCAACCTGCTTGCTTGATGTTCTTTAACACCGCGTCACGCATGGCAGCGGGCACACCGCAATTATCCACGGTCAGAATCACCACGGGCTCATCTTCTTTCCAGGTCAGCGCGAGCGCTTTGGCGTGCAGCTCGACAGAGGTACCTTCATGCTCCGTCGTCCGGCTTCCGTAACCACTGAGCCGCACGGGATGATTTGGGGTGATGTCAATTTTAGCCGCTCCTGCACGCCAGGATGCTCTGCAAGGTGCTGCGCTGAGGAGCTCAGCCATGGCTAGGATCATCATTCCAGCCCTTCGGCTACTGAAGATTAAATGCGCAGACATAGAGGCAGTTTGCTCAGAATGAAGGATTCATGCCAAGAAAACATTGCGGTTTAATCCTGACCTAAATCCATACTATAAGTACTCTGAACAAAGTTCAGACTTTTCGTAGGGTTCCTTTATTGTATGAATACTCACCTGTTTCCATTTCAGCGCTAGACCATGAAAAGATGCAATGGAATCACGGCCTGTGTCGTCTGAGCATTCTCCATGAAATCGTCCAAGCCCTCTGCCCCGCATCGTTCGCCACCCGTCGAGTCACGCTGGGGACGCTGGCGTCGATTGGCGCTGATCGGTCTGATGGGTTGCAGTCTGCTGGCCACCGTGGCCGTGGCAGTCGTCATCGGCATCTACTCGCAGATGGCCAAAAAGTATGATCTCACGCAGCTCGGTAAGATGCCAGAGCGCACGATGGTCATGGATTCTCAGGGCGAGCTTCTGGGCCGCATGTATGGCGAGAATCGTATCGTCGTGCCTTTCAGTCAGGTCTCCCCTGACTTCATCAAAGCGCTTCTAGCCCGCGAAGATAGCCGTTTTTACGACCATAGCGGCATCGACTATGTCGGCGTGGCGCGTGCATTTGTCAGGAACATCAAAGATGGTCGCGTGGTTCAGGGAGCTAGTACGATCACCATGCAGCTGGCGCGTAACAGTTATCCCGATCTCAATGACCGCTCCTTTCACCGCAAACTTTTAGAAATGATGTTGGCGCGTCGGATCGAAAAAGTATGGAGCAAAAATCAGATTCTTGAGCATTACGTAAATCGCATCTTTTTTGGTACCGGTCTTTATGGCATCCAGCGTGCTAGCCAAGTTTATTTTGGCAAGCACGCCAGCCAGCTTAATTTAAGCGAGAGCGCCATGATCGCAGGAATCATCCGCAGCCCCGTGCGTTTTTCTCCTTTTCGAAATTTCGAAGGTGCCACCAAAGAACGGGATGATGTGCTGAAGCGCATGTTACAGACCAAGGTGATCACCGAAGAAGAAGAACTGGCAGCTCGCTACTCAGATGTCGTCCTACGTGCGCAGCCCCTTTTCCAAAGCCAAGGCGACTATGCCCTAGATGCCGTCAAACGGGATCTCGATGGTCTGTTGGCAGACAATGAGATCGAAGATGGTGGCCTGCTGGTTTACACCACCCTGAGTAAGGAACTGCAAACCACTGCTGAAGCTTCCGTGGAAAAGCGTCTCGCTGCGGTGGAGAAGCTGCCTGGCTTTAAGCATCCCAGCAAAGCCAGTTTTGATGCCACTTGGGATAACTCGCAGGAACTGACCTCCACTCCCTATTTGCAAGGCGCGCTCATGGTCATGGACAATGCCACTGGCGGTATTCTAGCGCTCGTCGGCGGACGTGATTATCGGCAAAGTAAATACAACCGCGCTACACTCGGCCAGCGGCAGATCGGGTCCACCGTAAAGCCCTTTGTTTATGCCTCCGCCATCGCCAGTGGCTTCCTTCCTGGCACTTTTATTGATGACGCCCCTTTACAGCGTGGCGAGATTGAGGACGCCGAACCGGACTGGAATCCACAGAACTCAGACGGTAAATTTCTCGGCCAGCAAACCCTCACTTCAGGTCTGGTTCAAAGCCGCAACACCATGACTATTCGCGTCGGCAACTTCGCCGGACTGGACCGCGTTTTGAACACCCTCGGAGATGCCGGCATCGGCAATCATCTCACCCGCACACCGCAGGTCTTCATTGGTAATCTCGGCGGCAATCCCAAAGAGCTGACCAGCGCCTTCAGCATCTTCCCAAACGAAGGCGTCCGCCGTCGCCCCTTCCTCATTGATCGCATCACTGACAAAGCAGGAAACATTCTTTATAGCACAGGCATCATCGAAGTAGAAGTCATCACGCCAGGCGTCGCCCATCTCATGCGCCGCATCCTCAGTCAGGTCATGGAAAAAGGCACTGCTGCCAGCGTGCGCTCTCAACATGGATTCAAAGAAACCGGTGGCGGTAAGACAGGCACCACCAATGACTACAAAGACGCTTGGTTTGCTGGCTACACAGATCGTGTCACTTGCGGAGTTTGGGTCGGTTTGGATAAACCCCAAACCATCATTGATGAGGGTTACGGCAGTCGCTTATCGATCCCCATCTGGGCAGACGTGATGAAAAAAGCGGTCGAACTTGGTTACATCCCGCCTGGTCCCCGCACAGAGCCGCCATTGACCAAGGTCGCCCTCTGCCGCCTCAGCAGCCAGCTCGCCACGCCGATGTGTCAGGCCAATGGAACTGCCTATGAAGACGAGCTGCCCTATGAACTCGTCCCGCAAGGCTTCTGCAATTCCCATCAAAACGTCATCGCTCAACCTACTCAGGACATGGGGCAGCCACGTGGCCCCCAAGGCCCAGGTTTATGGGATCGCATGAGAGGTTGGTTCCAGTAATCTAGCGTTGTTGCGGCGCATAAGGATACCAGCGTCCCTGATACCACTGACCCTGCGGCTGTTGTTGCTGCGGATATACTGGCGCGTATTGCTGCTGTTGCGGATAAGCCTGTTGGGAATATCCCTGCTGTGGATACGCCGCTTGGGGATAAGGCTGAGCATACTGCTGCTGCGGATACTGGGGCGCATATTGCAGCTGTGGCTGAATGGGCCGATTCATCGCCTGCATCCCTGATTGGGCAAAACCGCCCGTCGCCTTGACCGTGCTAGACGCCATGCTGCCGCCCGCCTTGACACCAGCGCCTGCCAAACTACCCGCCGTCCCCAAAGGAACCGTGATCAAAGAACAGTGAGTGAGTCCGAAACAAAAACAGATCGAGCCAAAAATTAAGCGCATGGCTGCTGATCTAACCGCAATCAGCCATCTTGTCACCGATGCACCGCAACTTTGTGATTGGCGGTATTCGCAGAAGAAATCCCATTTGACCCATGCAGAAAGCCGCCCTGCGTTGGCGTGATTTCCGCTTTCTTCAAAAACTGGTTTCCATGCACACTCCTCCATCACACCAGCGCTTGTTCTTCGTTCGTTTGCCTCTCATCGTGGCCGTCTTTTTCTTCCTGGCCGCCCTCTCACCAGCGAGCGCACGAGGCCCGGTGTGGAATCCGGCGCGGACGTGGGTCTTTGCCGTCGGGGTGCTGAATTTTGATGATCCCTCGCTGGCCACCTGGCCGGATGAGGGTCGTGTGGACGCTCGCATGATCGAGGTCTATCGCCAGCGTGGTGTGCCGGAGGATCACATTCTCTTTTTAAAGAACGAGGACGCCACGAAGGCACGTGTGACGACCGAGTTTGTCCGGTTCCTGCGCCGTTCTGGAGAAGGGGACACGCTCGTGTTTTACTACGCTGGGCATGGCGGCCGCGATTACACAGACTCGGCGCGCTCGGTGAGTTTTGTCACTTACGACACGCGTTCGACGTGGAGCACGACGAGCATTCTCGACGCCATCGAGCGCCACTTCCATGGCACAAAGGCCCTGCTCACGGTGGACTGCTGCCACTCGGGTGCCCTGGCTGATGAGGCCGCGCAGCGAAACGGCCACATCCAGTTCGGTGTCATCACCAGCTCTCAGGCCAGTGCCAAGAGCACGGGGAACTGGACCTTCACGCAATGCCTGGTGGATTTGCTCCGCGCCAAGCCGCAGCTCGACTTCGATCACGATGGCGAGATCACCTTTCATGAAACTGCCCGCTACTGTGACCTCGAAATGGCCTTCACAGAAAACCAACGCGTGGCTCAGAAAACCAGCGGCGGCTTTCCGGACGACCTCGTGCTGGCCGAGGTCGCCGACGGCGCTGCTTCAAGGGTAGGAGAGCGCTGCGAGGCGGAATACGAGGGCAAATGGTACAAAGTCAAAATCCTCGCCGCCAAGGACGGGCAGTTCAAAGTCACCTGGATCGGCTGGCCGAAAGAACAAGATTCCTGGGTCGATGCGGACCAGTTGCGCCGCTACTCCCCAAAATCATGGGCAGCCGACACCGCCGTGGAGATCGAGTGGCGCGGCAACTGGTATCCTGGCCGTGTTGTGCGTAGCGAGCTGGGCCTACTGCTGGTGCATTACGAGGGTTATCCCGACACCGATGACGAGTGGATGCCAGTGAGCCGCGTGCGCAGGCATTGAATGCCTGGCATCTTTTCTGAAGCCTTGAAGCTTACGCGACGCGAGAAGGCCGAACCGCAGAAAAATCCATTTTAGCACTCATCTCTAGGGTTATCGCAACCCTACGGTACTGCCTCATCTGGGAGCATTAGCTCGGCAAGTTTAAGGAGCATCAACTTTTGTGCGACTGACATTCATTCGTCCATTCGGGGCCGACGGTAAATCCAAAATTGAGAGATGACGATGGTCAAAATCATCACCGCGTAAGCCACAAAAGCAAAAGGAAGTAAAAGCGGTAAATAAAAGAGCACTAAAGAATCGTGGCTTCCCGGAACCATCAGGCTTCCTGCACCCATCAAAGCTCCTCCCATCAATTTCTGGAGCACTCCCTGAAGATGTATCCCTCTGATTGGCCGAGACGATTTTTTGGTAACGCCACCCCAAATTGCCCCGCCCAACAAGGCCATGAAGAGTAGCAATCTAGGCACAAAATTGATAACCTCATTTCTTTTGGCTAGATCAATTAAAAAATCGCTAAAGGCCCATGGGCCATAAACCAGCATCAAGGTCAATTGAGCGATAGCAATCACGATGGTGGCCATACGAAAATGCCAGAGATGCTTCCTCAAATAAAAAAGACGCGCAAGCATACCAGCCACAATCAACACAATCAACCAAGGCGGTATGAGCTGAAATGCTTCGCGAGTTTGACGGTTCGGTAGATAGACGTCCAAGTTCAATCCATAGAAGGCCGCTGAACCAATCCAAAAGCCTAGAAGAGTGAAGCTGAACATCCATTCAAAATTGCCAATGCGAGAAATGGTGCCAACGACACAGGCACCATTAATCACGGCACCTAAACCTAACAAAGCTGCCCCCAGAATAGTCAGCCAAGTAATATCCCAGGCAATAATGGGCTGCTTGGTCAACTTTAAGGACCAAAAAATGAAGAGGCCGCCGGCAACCCATACAGCTGCCTCTAGAAGGGCAAAAAAACGGCTGCCACGACGATGAATCACGATCTCATCAATAGCTGCAACCGTGCAAGTGCCGCCTCGTTGAATGGCAAATCCCAGAAGGCCTGCGAGTCCAAAGGCAATAACAAAATGGAATAAGTCAGGGGGCATAAAAAATAATCGCTAATTCAATCGACGGCTAGAAAATGGCTTTGAAGCGGAACCGGCTCAGGTTGGCTTTAGGCGTCAAGCAAAGACGGAGTTTGAGGAAGTCTGACTCTGCCTCCCAGAGTTTTGGTTTCTATCCAAGTTCAAAAGTCGTGATTCCAAACACCTTACTGATACTTGAATGAGGCGCTTCTCCCAAATACATCCGAGCGCATTCAAAAACGTATCTGGCTTCATATTTCCGAACGAGTTCTACCGCTCCTTTGTTAATGACGGGAATGTCCAGAAAGACTGGCTGGCCAATAGACGCATTGAGACAGGCTCTATACAATTCCTCCGCCACTTCACTTGTGTCGGCAAATAGAGGCCCAATTTTGTAGCCTTCGATTGCCTTTCGAATAACCGCATAACCACACAATCGGTTATCCTGCATGAATTTGAAACCTTGGCTGTTGGGCATGCTCAACCAACTGCGTAAAAAAACCTGCCTTCCATACCCGACACAGTCTCGGTCGTAATCGATCAGTTGCTCATGGTCATTGACGTTGATGGGCGTTATTTGGTGACTGACAGTAAACTCGCTTCCCATGCGTTCATACCGTTCATCCCTGAATGCTATACGGAAACCGCCTTTTTCATAGAAAGGCTGCATGGCTACCACACCATCCATCCCAATCGCTGCCCCGGGGTTCAACCTCCGAATGAGCAGATCTCTTCTCAAATGCCAGAGTTTTCTGCCAATGCCTTGTCCCCTGTGCTTGGGATGCACGATGAAGAGTCCCATGAATCCAAAGGCCTGATGGTAGGAAACCACAGCTCCCCCTGCGATGAGAGTGTCGCCCGCATAAAATCCGTAGAAGCCTTCAGGGTCTGTTTCCCAAAAGACTTCATGATCATGAATGCCTGGATTCCACCCCTCGGCGGCTGCCCATGTCACCAAAGTTTGCAAGCCTTCTCTGGTGAGTTTTCTCAGTTCTAAATTTTTCGTCTCAGTCATCGTCACGCTTAGCCATTTATGTCAGATTCTTATGATATTGAGCCCTTTCAACGAAACGCTCAAGTGAAGGTGAATTGATAGCCCAATCACCAGGTTATCTCGAAAATAAATTTGCACCACCACATCGTTCCGAGAAGTTACCGACTCAAGTCAAGGACACTGGTTTCTTCAATAGCACTTCCAAGCTGGTAGCCTTTGATCATCAGAGGCAAGGTTTCGTCGACCCATTCGAAAAACGGTAACTCGCCTTGAGCGGTTTTGGCTTCCAAAACCTCTTTTTGCAATAATTCTTGGGAAAGGTCCAAGTAGGTTCCGCCCATCAAGTGCCTGAACTCATGTTGGAAGATCACGGCTGCAAATCCATCCAATCTTCCCTTCTGCATTTCACCTTGCTCGTTCTGACACTCATACTCAATCCATTCAAAGCTTGCTAGGTTCCCTCGAGGTTCTCCGTGAGCGCTGAGGCAGCCATGCCAAAAGTTTTTTCGAAGCGTCGAGACTTGAGTGATTGTTGGGTTGATGAAAACTTGTTTAGCTACAGGGCCTAAAACCTTGTACCTCGGATTGTCTTCCTTCGCTTCGATGATAAATAATTGAAGTCTTTTACCGATTTGATTGGCTGCAATTCCTACCCCTGATTTGGCCTGCATGACCGCATACATGCGGTCGATCAGCGCATTCAGTTCCGCTGTATTGAACTCTTCGTCTGTGATCCTTCTGGGGGCTAGATAAAGGGTGTTGTGTTCACGTCCAGCAGAGCCCAAAGGAACATGCTGAACGACCTCCAATCCGTCCTTCGGCACCTCCAGGGTCAGCGCCTCATTTTCATCATCACAAGATTGGCATGGAGTAGTCATCGAAAGGCGATCAAAAATGGTTTTCTGGGAGCTGGATAGGTTGAGGTAGGCTTGATAGAAATCTTGAGAGTTAGCAAATTGCTTTTCAGTGACTGAGTCACATTCATGACGTCTTTTCAACGCTCTTGAGCAACGTTATCCTACTCATCGCAGAGTGTGTTTGTCAGACAGTTGCAGCGTGACGTTATTGCCCGTCATCTCCCCCAGCGGCATGAAGGTTACACCGCGAGAGTTTGGATAACCGTAGCCTCATAAGCACTGCGCAGCAGACCTGTTCCCAAAACATGCTGCACCTCGAACGCCGCATCCATCACCTCACGGGACAACTCATCCATCGACTGGAATTCCGCACCGGGAGCATAGAGCTTGGACTCGCGTGCGCTGCTGTTGGCTCGGCGGACGATGCCGTCTCGGAGCACGAGGCTGCCAAAGTTCATGAGCAGCCCGAGCTTGAGCCGCGCCAGTCGCAGGTAGGTGATGAGTTGTGCCTCATGAAGCGGATGCAGTTTCTCGACTGCTTTGAGTTCCAGCAGCAACCACCCCGCGACGACGAGATCCATGCGATAGCCGCAGTCGAGCTTCGTGCCTTTGTCGATAAGCGGTAGCGGCACTTGGCATTCATGTTCTATGCCCATCGCTGCCAGCTCCAGATGCAGTGCCCGTTCATAGTCCGCCTCATCCATCCCGGGCCCGAACTCCCGATGCACCGCGATGGCAGCGGCGATGACGCGTTTCGTGAGTTCCGATCCCAGGTCTTCGTGAAGGGTTTTCATACGGGGAAGATTACACCGCAAGAGAAGGGATAACCGCAGAGAAATCCATTTCATTCACGGAGCTTGACGGGCTGCAAAAAGAATTTTTCACGATCTCCGCAAGTTCGGCGGCGGCGTGCATCCCCACTACGAAGAGACCTTTCCATATGGCGACAAAAGCGCGCCGGAAACCTCCGCCTGAATCACAAATCAAACACACGACTATGAAAACCTCCATCATCAATACGGCACTCTCCCGCCGCCTCACCACTGTCGCCCTGCTCGTCACCAGCTTGGCTTACTCCGCTGAACCCATCACCGCCACCACTGACGGCATCATGGCGACTCCCTTCGCCAAAGGTGTCGAACACTTTGTCCGCATCGGCCAAGACGGGGCACTCGTGGACATTGCCAAAGTGGACGACAAAGGCGTCTTCCGCGATGTGGCTGCAGACATGCGTGGCAAGATCATTCCTGCCCAAACAGTGCGTGGGAACTATCAGGCAAAGTTCAAACCCTTCGGCAAACTGCATCCCACGCTGGCCGAAAAGTTGAAAGCCGGGCCCACTGAGTTGGTGGTGGCCGTGTGGCTGAAGATCACGGACAGCACCGTGAACGTCACGCGTCCGCTGGAGAGCGCGAATATCGAGAAGGACATCACGACTCTGGCCACCAAGTATGCCGCCTCAGTCATGACTTTCCAGGCCGCCAAAAAGAAGCTGACCGACAAAGTCAAGCTGACCGACAAGGAGTTGCTCACAGCCTTCGACAAAAACCTTCCCGCGTCTCCCTTCCTGCTGACGAAGCTCGCGCCGGAGCGCATCCGTCAGCTCGCAGCCTCCCCTGACGTGACGATGCTTTTTAGCTATGATCCTACGGGCATCGAGGATCTGGAGGCAGCAATGGAGATTGCTGGAGCAGACCTAGTCCAGGATACCGGTTTGACTGGGAAGGATGTCAAAGTCGCCGTCTATGAAAGCAGCCCGGACAATACCTCAGAGTTGACCATCGAGTCAAAATACTCCACTGAAGCCGGCTTCACACCGTCGCGCAGCGCTCACACCCGGCATGTCACGGGGATCATCCGAAACAAGGGCGATGTGAAAGGCTTTGCCCCACAGGCGAAGATCTTTTCTGCTGACCGCAACGGTCTGGATGCACTCGACTGGGCCATTGACACCAAGAAGGTCTCCGTGGTGAATCAGAGCTTTCACACTGCGGCGGAGATTGGCGACGGCTTGCAGTTCACTGACATCTATAAAGACCACAAACTCCTCCACTATCCCTGGACCCTCATCGTCCACGCGGCTGGAAATTGGTTGCCGCGCAGTTCCTCCAAATATGAAGGCGGCAACAGCGTGGTGGACGAGTTTGTGAATCACAAGTGCTTCAACCACATCTCCGTCGGAAACCACAATGACAACGCCACGGTGATGAGTGAAAGCAGTTGCATGGCCAATCCCACGACCACGCACGCCGACCGCGAGCTGCCAGAGATCTGCGCCAATGGCACAGGAGTCACCGCCGTGGGCCTGACCATGGGCGGCACCAGCATGGCCTCACCGGCTGTCGTCGGCTCCGTGGCACTGCTACAGGAAAACCAGGGCATTCTAAAAATCTGGCCTGAAGGCGTGCGCGCTCTCATGCTTACCGGTTCCATGGTGAACGTGCCGCGTCACGATGGCCGGAATGAGGACGGACGCCTCGTCACTGATGCTCCAGACACCTGGTGGAATGATGTGCGCCTTGGCCGCGATGGGTTTGACGGCGCTGGTGCGATGAACATCAACCGCAGTGTGCTCATCTCCAATCATCGCACTCTCAGCACCAGTGCCTCCACTGTGCGTGGATGGGACATCGGCACCATGGCCCAGTCCGGCCTTGATTCACGGAACTTTGCTCGCCGCGCTTACAGCGTCACCATTCCTGCTGGCAACGGGCCAAAGACACTGCGCGTGGGACTGGCTTGGAACAGCTCCGCCGCCGTCAGCCCCGTTTTGCCTGAGCTTTTCAATGCCTCAGTGCTGGCGATGGATCTCGATATCCGCGTCTTTGAGGTCGGCGACAAAGGCGTTCTAACCCAAGTCGGCTCCTCCTTGTCCTATGACAACAGCTACGAGGTGGCCGATGTGCCAGTGAAAAACGGCAAGTCGTATGTGATCAAGATCCACCGCTGGTCAGGCAAATCCACCGACTGGACCTGGTTTGGTGTCGCCTGGGATGTGCGTTGAGTTGAAAAAAGTGCAGACATTGCCACGCGGGGCTTCTCCTTTCACAAGGGGAAGCCCCGCCAGTTTTTGCCAGAGGTCTTTATTGAAAACCATCTAGCTGCTGCAAAATCAGCGCGTAGAAGAATTAAATGCCTGGCACCTTCGTTCGTTGCCGCCCAACCTACCCGCTGGCGCTTGCGGCCAGAGATTCACCCTGACTGCCGCATCTGCCTCGCTGGCCGACAGGCCATCTTGTTTCGCGTGAAGACTGACCGCGTCGATATGGCTCGCGTGCTCCATGACGCGATGGATCTTCCACGCCATACCGAAGACTTGTTCAGTGAGAGCGAACCCTAAGGCCATCCGTGATGGATACAAGCAGAGCCATCTGTTAGCCAGTTGCAGCCTGGCACCATTCTCCCTCCCCCATGGCAGATTGTGTTTGTCAGACAGCTGCTCCATGACGTTATTTCTTGTTTTACCGATCCAAGTTTTTCACGATGGCATTGTCAAAATACATGTCACCCGATGAAACCACTGTGCGAGTGGATTGGCTAACCATGGAGAATTCAAACACATCCGAACTTTTCATTTTCCATGCGTTTGATCCTTTGCTGATGTCAATGTTGTAAAAAGCTACAAAGGTGGCTGTTGCTCCTGGACCATCCGCATCATAACTGGCCGTTAAAACCTTGGTTTTACTATCGAACTGAATTTTGATTGTAGCGGTGATTGCAGACGTGTCAGACCATTCCGAACCAAGATGTTTTCGGCCTGCATAAGCATCAGCATTGAACGCTCGTCGATCGTTCGCACCTTTACGCAATTGGACCCGTATGAAACTTCGGTCGGTTTTCGAGACGTTTCCAACTAGCAGCGCAAGACCCGCATAAGGATCTTTAGCGCCCAACGGGAAACTTCCAAGATACACATCTGCCTGAACTTCCCATGACTCGTCATACCGTCCAATGATAGCCTTTAGATAGTAAGTAGCAGAATCATTGTTTGTTGAAGTTCGCTGAGTCGTGAATTCGAGCCTACTGTTTTGAACGGTGTGTTTTCCCTTTCCACCACCTTGGCTAAAGCGCCATTGTCCAGACTCCTTTGAGAAGTCATCCCGAATATCAGCGGCATTTGATGTGGCCAGAGAAAGGCTGACGACCAGCGCTAGAATAAACGATAATGGAGATGAGGTCATGGAACCTGCAGCTTCCCGGTTTGACGCAATGCTTCAAGTCTCAATGCGGTTTTCTACGGAATTGGCATTGAAAGCCTGGCACCGATGACGAGTGGTTGCCAGTGAGCCGCGTGCGCAGACATTGAATGCCTGGGCATCTTTTTCTTTGCCGCTTTCGGCGCAGCCGAGGAAGAGCCTGCGGAGGTCGATGATCTGCTGATTCCACTCCTTCACGCTCTTAATCGAAAAGGGCTGGAAGGTTTCTGGCACCGTGAATGATTCGCAATACTTCGATCTCTTCAGAGAGCTCACGGTAAAACAAGAGATAGGTAGGATAATGCTCAGAAGGCAGATAACGAATGCCCGCAAAACGTGGAGCGCTAAAACGAGGGCGAATACCCAGTCCAGGCTGGTCACCGAGACTTTCGGCGGTGTTGAGTATGTCGTGCCTCACTGCCTCGGCAGCCACACTATTATCCTGCATGATGTAGTTCACGATCTCCTCCAAGTCATCTACCGCGACGGGATTGAAGACCACAGTCTTCATGCAGTCTTTGTGCGCAGTTGGGATAAAGGGATGCGACTTCCTGGATGGGATAGAGCTTCATCCAGCATGGATTCGAGCGCGACGGACGCTCGACGACCAAAGACGGTCTTCACAGCATTCTCCAAGGCATCATCAACATTCGAGAAATGCCCCTTGCCGACTTGTTCACGAAGCAAAGCTTCGACAGGTGGCGAGAGTGTAGCAGTCATGTTCAAATTCTAAGCTTTGCGGTTCAAGAGGCAAGCAAAGTCTCACGCAAGGCAAAACCATCTTAGCTACTTCCTCGTCCTCGCAGACATTGAATCCCTGCCATCTTTTGCCGGCATTTCCACGTCTGCACCCACATGGGCGGGATGATAGCCTTCCCTGAATGAGCACCAACCAGCAAACCTTGTCTTGGCTCTCCGACCTGCCGGAGGAATCGTCGGCGTAGCGGGAACTGCATGATGACGCACACCTGCTTCGGGACATCGCGGCAGCGGAGAACGATGTGCGGAATAGGCGTGAGCGTCCTTTGTCGGAGGCTAAGGAACTGCTGGAACAAAGGCTGAAGCAGACTTGATGGAGAGGTGATTTTGTCGGTCCTTTGCGGCCTGACGTCATTCCCGTTAGTCTCAGAAAAGCAGGATCAATCCACTGCCCTCAAGCGCAGTCGTCTCAGCGAATATAATGGCGACTCCGACTCGCTGACCTTTCGTGCTCCATCGCGGCGCTTGGGGCCGAACTTCTCGCGATTTTCACTGAAGACACTCTCCACAAATTCTTTGCTCCCTAGCACCAGTCCATCGCTGAAATAGCGCACTCGTAGCCGCACCATTTCGGCGCTGCTCAGCTTGCCCTTCTCTTTGAGCACCTGCCGCGCCTCGTCTGCCGTCACACCCATGCGGATCACATTCTCATTTTGCGCATCTTTGATCTCCACACCGGTCGAAAACAGCAGACAGCGATACGCCTCCGCACCGCCCGCTTGTTCCCAGCTATCCACCGGCTTCGCGGTCACTTTGCTCAGTCCGCGCTGCGCCCTCCGGCTGCCGCTCACGGCTTCTGCATAGCCACACCAGCGGTAGTCTTTCGGATCTTCCACTAGCCCGGCACGCACAGGATTGAGATCAATGTAAGCCGACATCGTGTGCAGCGGCTCGCCCTTGCCCTCCACCATCACGCTTTTGTAGCGATCCATCCACAGCGTGCCTTTCCGTCCGCGCCGCCTGTTAAACCATCGGCTATAGCGCTCCTTGACCTCTTTGACAAAGATCGACAGGTCGCAGAAGCGCTTCTTGATCGACTCCAGTTTCGACAGCGCCAAAGTTTCCATGCCCAACTGCCGCAGTTCCTGGATCTCCTGTTTCAGAAGTCCCACAAACTCACGACTGTAGAGCGTACGCAGGTGCTCGAAGAGCTTCTCCTCACCGCCCGGCTCCGCGAACCGCTCCAGCCAGATTTCCCGCTTCGGCACCTCAGCTAGAGCATGAAAGTGATTACCCATGATGCAGTAAGTCACCAGCCGCACCCCTGAGAACTCGGCCATCTTCCAAAGCAGCCGCCGCAGCGCCTCCTTCTCCACGTCATCAAAGAACACCTCCCCGCCACAAGTGCGCGACATGACATGGTAGGTGTAACTCTCCAGCGCCCCCTTTCCCAGAATCCGCCGCCGTCCACCAGACCAAGAACGCGCGGCAGGATAGGGAGCCGTCTTGGCATTGATGCCGACAAGCTGCTCCTCCAGAGGAATCGGTTGGTTTTCAGAGGCTTTCGAGGTGTCCATGGCGAAGAAGTATGGTCAAAATGCGGCTAGAATCAAGCACTGAATGCCTGGCATCTTTTCTGCCATGACTCGTCATACCGTCCAATGATAGCCTTTAGATAGTAAGTAGCAGAATCATTGTTTGTTGAAGTTCGTTGAGTCGTGAATTCGAGCCTACCGTTTTGAACAGCGTGTTTTCCCTTTCCACCGCCTTGGCTAAAACGCCATTGTCCAGACTCATTCGAGAAGTCATCCCGAATCTCGGCGGCATTTGATTTTGCCAAAGAAAGACTGACGATCAGTGCCAGAATAAACGATAATGGAGATGAGGTCATGACACCTACAGCTTCCCGGTTTGACGCAATGCTTCAAGTATCAATGCAGGTTTCTAAGGAATGGGTATTGAATGCCTGGCAGCTTCTTTCTTCGCCGCCAAACCTACTCGCTAGCGCTTGCGGCCAGAGCTTCACCCTGACAGCCGCATCTGCCTCGCTGGCCGACAGGCTATCTTGTTTCGCGTGAAAAATGACCGCGTCGAAATGGCTCGCGTGCTCCATGACACGATGGATCTACCAAGCCATACCGATGACTTGTTCCGGGAGAGCGAACCATAAGCCCAACCACAATGAATACGAGCAGAGCCATCTGTCAGCCAGTTGCACACTGACCCCGTTCTCCCCCCATACCGAAGACTTGTTCAGGGAGAGCGAACCATAAGCCCAACCACGATGAATACGAGCAGAGCCATCTGTCAGCCAGTTGCACCCTGACCCCATTCTCCCCTGACCCCATTCTCCCGGTGTCCCATTCAGGAAGGCTCCTTGCCTTTACAGCCTCACTCCACCAGCGCCGAGCCCTTCGCCTGCATGTCCTGGGAGATGCGGGACATGGCCTGCTCCACGGTTTCTTGGTTAAGGCGGGCGGGAGTGCTGTTCACGGCATCCAGCGTCAAGGTCAGACTCACCGTCTCGATTCGCACGTTGGAGCCGAGGTCGATGGAGTTCGCAGAGCCTTTCATCGTCGCTGGCCCCACGGCTTTGTCCGTCTTGCTGATCGTCAGCAGGCCGTCCGTGCCGTCCATCCATAGCGCAAACTCTCCTGCCACCAGCTCACTGACCACGGTCTGACTCTTCGGCACCGGGCCGGTGCTTTGAGTGTCTAGGTCGTCGTGGATTTCCAAGCGGTGGATGTTCTGACTGCCGCTCTTGCTGCCGATGATCAATCCGCCGCGCTGCCCGGCACGATCCAAGACCAAGTAGCCGCTGAGCGCCGCATTCGTCGCCACCGTGCCTGCATAGGCTTTGCCGGTGCCGGTCAGTTTGTAGATCAGCAGACCGCTGTCAGTCACTCTCAGTTGGGCCGCAGGGGTCGTCACCTTTCCGGCTGGGGTCGTCACCGTCACGCTGTAGAGACCAACAGAGCTGGCATCCACGTTCGGCACCGTCAGCGTGCTGGAGGTGGCCCCCTTGATCGGCACACCATTCTTCAGCCATTGCCAGGCCGTGGCTCCGGGCACATCGACGGTAAAGCTGGCCGTGTCCGCAAGGTTAACATCCACGCTCTCAGGTGCAGCATCTATTGGCACCAGAGGCGTCAGAGAGAGCCGCACGGGATTGGAGACATCCACCCCATGCGCATTCTTCACCACCACATCATAGACACCCTCCTGGGTGCGCTGGATGTTGGTGAGCACCAGCGTAGGATTCGTCGCTTTAGCGATGAGAACATTATTCCTGCGCCACTGATAGGTGAAGGGAGGGATGCCGGTGCCGACCGTAGCAGTGAAGGTGAGGTTGCCACCCAGCGCCACCGTCGTGTCACCTGGGCTGATAGCCACATTCGGAGCTGGGCTAAGGACTGTTAGTTCTGCTGATTCGCTCATCACCGAGCCAGCTTCATCTGTTACGACCACGTCATAGCTTCCAACGCTTCGGTAGTTGAGCGGAGATAGCGTCAGCGAACTGCTCGTCGCAGTCGGGATGTTCACACCGTTCTTTCGCCATTGGTAATTAATTATGCCGGTGCCGACAGCAATAACACTGATTGTAGCACTCTGGTTAGCATAAGCGGTAATCGACGCCGGCTGTGCCGTAATTGTTGGTGCTAATAGGACTGAAAATCCGGTGTTCGTCGCTGCGTCAGAGCCAAACTCAGACACTGTATTTCCACCCCAAACTAACGCCGCAGTTCCAGTCCATATAATTGAATGTTGAGCCCGGGGTTGTGATGGGCTTGGAGCGTTGGCGGCAGCCTCCCAAGTATTCGATGTAAGCGTATAAAAGCCACCATCATTCTGCGGTATCGCGCTACCTGAACCATCATAGCCACCCCAGGTAAACATTTTGTTGCCAGTCCACACTGCCGCATGGTGCCTCCGCGCAACTCCAGTTGTGATGTTTGCCAGTGGACTCCAGGCGTTCGTTCCAGGATCGAAAATGCCACCGCCCGGATTATTCGAGTTACCTGTACCAAAAACGCCTCCAAAAACTATGATTTTAGTGCCAGTCCAAACCGAGGAATTAGCGGCCATTCCTTTGGCCGTTTCGTCAGCCGGGTTGGGCTGACCAGCCGTTGCTGCCAAACGCCAGGTATTCGTGAGAGGATTGTAAAGTCCGCCCTGAGCCATTCGGTAATAACCGTTATCGCCGCCCCAAATAAACATTTCGTTTCCGGTCCAAACGGCACGGGGAAAAGCACGATTTGCGGGGGCTCCTGTTGTTGTGAGTGCGGACCAAGCATTGGTAGTAAGGTCCCAAATAGCGCCATTAGGATATGTCGGAAAACCTTGTTCTCCGCCGAAAATGATCATCTTACTTCCTGTCCAAACAGCATCATGCCACTTTCTTGAAGCCGGGGCATTTAATGTAGGAAGCGGAGTCCAGACATTTGTCGTGGGATTGTAACGAGCACCGTCATTAAAATGGCTTGAACGATTCCATCCACCAAAAATGATCATTTCACTGCCTGTCCAAATGGCCGTATGCGCGGTGCGTGCGGCGGGTGCTCCAGTGCTATTTACAGCGGACCAAATTTGAGTGACGGGATTATACCGAGCACCATCGCCATAGACTGACGTGCCACTCTGCCCTCCCCAAATGATCATCTCAGTTCCTGTCCAGACAGCCGTATGGGAGTATCGTGGACCAGGAGCACCTGTAATAGGAATCACATTCGTTGTTGCAGCACTACTCCAGGAGATGCTTGCACTCAAAGCCGCAAGGCAGAGTTGTTTGAACGGTAAAGTTAGTTGACGTTGTTTTAATGTTTTCATGTGAAAGCTCGATTAGGTTAAGAATAAAATTCAGGCCATTTGCATCCATCCATGATGGAAATGCGGGCTGAAATCAGCGTTTTTAGTTCAGCCCGCCGGGTAAGCGAAGCGCTAGCCAAACATGCCGGATGACGGCGGCAGCATAGGGAGTTCGGATTCTGCCCAAGCTTGGATTACCCCATGCTGAGTCTGTAAAATAACTGGTGCCGCCAAGTTCTGTTGGCAGAGGTAACTCCCTTTCTCTTAGCCCCTGTCTGTAGCGTCGGCAGAGCGCGTGGCAGTCAGCTCGATCAAAGAAGAAATTTGGTTTTCTGGTTTCTCGCCAGACTCGGATTCGCTCTGAATTAACATCATAACAAAAACGCAGGTTGGCTGCTTGACCGCCCAGTGTGGGAATCTCCACGCCTTCAGGTTTCCGATAAGCATCATTCGTGCTTAGCTCTCTCCAGATCGGACATTCGTTACAAGGTGCCTTAGAATCACAACACTCAATGCACAGCTCAGGCGGCTTGGCTGGTGGGCATTGCTGCTGTGCAGGTTCCTCTGGGTCGTAGTTCAAGTAAAATGCCTGGTTATTGGTGCCGAAGGCTTGTTGCAGCACTTCTTCATATTCCAGACGCCCCCATTGGCCTTCCGTGGAAATCCAGCGCACACCGTATTGAGAGCAAAGGTCTTCAAATTCAGGCATGTCACCATGAACTTGCTCATATCGTTTTTGGCAGGGGTGAGGGTTATCATTGCGGTGGCAGCGGAATAAAAATTTTAGCCGCTGGTGCAGACGGCCTGCTTCACCCACATAAAATGGCTTTTCTGGGTTCAGTTGATAAACGGCATAAACTCCAGGACCATCGGGAGGCTGAGTGGAAAAGGAGAGGCTTACCCTTGCTCCTTTCACACTTGGTTCACATGTCACCAGCGGGCATTGTCGCAGGCAGGCAAGGATTTGATCTGGGGTCATTGGCTGAATAACTGTTATTTGGATGAGTAAAAAAGCGGGAGCCCGGCGGTTTCATGCCTTGTTTTGGGCGTTGGTGGGTGTTCGTGGCGAAGCTCATCACAGATTTTCAACGCTGATGAACATTACATTCCTTCCCGATGTGCCAAGGTTTTTTTCGGCAGCGGTTTTTGCGGGCTGATTCGGGCCGGTAAGGTTCAGCCAGGTTTAATCGGCATCGAGGACGAGGATGCGGTCCTCATCGAGCGGAACTTCCTTGGGCCTCCAGGGGGATTCGTTGCTTTGGTGGGCGTCTTTCCAGCGGAAGCTGATTTCATCGTCATCGGCGGGGATCCATTGCTTGATGGCCTGCCAGGGCGGCTCGATGGGCTCTATGTCTTACGTGAACTTCCACTGGAGAGAAAACGCATTCTGGCGAATGCGCCTACTTGAAGAGACATCTGCCCCGCGTCGGCATCACTGACGGCTTTCTTCCTCGTCTTGGCAGGCACGCTGGTCGCGACGGGGACTTCTTTGACGCTTTCGGCGGGCTGGTGGCCGGATTCGAGTTGTTGGA
>JAIXOU010000016.1 GCA_027486585.1 Verrucomicrobiaceae bacterium
CAAGAGCAGCCCGGTCAAAGGCTCCATCCGCAGCAAGCGCAAGCGCTGCTGCCTCGACCCCGCCTTCAGGACCGAAGCCACCCAACACATTTTCCATGGTTTTGGTGCGTAAGCCCTGAGGACAAAATGCAATTTCTGCGTGACAGCAGGCTGAGGGGCAGTTAGGTGGCATATGGGCGATATTCCTTCCCTTGCTTTAAGTTTTGATGACGTGCTAGTCCTGCCGGGACTCAGCGAAGTGCTGCCCGGAGAAGTGTGCCTAGGTACAACCTTCGGAAAGACAATCCAGCTCAACATTCCTGTGCTGTCCTCAGCCATGGATACGGTGACCGAGGCCGAATTGGCCATCGCCCTAGCTCGTGAGGGTGGACTGGGCGTGATTCACCGGAACTGCCTGATCGACTACCAAGCTGAGCAGGTCGCCAAGGTGAAACGCTCTGAAAACACGGTCATCCAGAACCCGCACTGCGTTCGCCAGCAGACCACGCTGGCTGAATTGCAGCGTTTGATGCATGAAAAGGGCGTCAGCGGCTTCCCTGTCGTGGACCCTGAGGGCAAACTCGTCGGCATGGTGACCAGTCGCGACCTCTGGTACATCGAAGACGATAGCACCCCGGTCTCTGCCATCATGACCCCGATTGAGAGGCTGGCCGTGGGCAAACCCGACACGACTTTTGATGAGGCGCTGAAAATTCTCTACACGCACCGGATCGAAAAACTGCCGCTCGTGGATACCCATGGCAAATTGGCCGGATTGATCACAAAACAAGACGTGGTGAAGCGCCAAATGTTCACCAATGCCGCCAAAGATACCAATGGCCAACTTCGAGTCGGTGCCGCCGTCGGTGTGGGTGATGACTGCGCAGATCGTGGTGAGGCCCTAGTCGCCGCAGGTGCAGATGCGCTCTTTATTGACGCCGCCACAGGCCACACGACTCGTGTCGCTGATGTCATCGCCAAACTACGCGCTCGACTGGGTGGCAGCATCCCGATTGTCGCCGGCAACGTGGTTACCGCCGATGGCGCACTGCATTTGATCAACGCTGGAGCATCCGCCATCAAAGTGGGTGTCGGCCCAGGCTCCATCTGCACCACGCGTATCATTTCTGGCGTCGGTATGGCCCAGTTCACGGCCGTTCAGGAAGCCGCGTCCGTCTGCCGTGAACGTGGCGTCACCGTCATTGCTGATGGTGGCATCCGTTATTCGGGCGACATCGTCAAAGCTCTGGCTGCTGGCGCTGACTGCGTGATGCTCGGTTCTCTGCTGGCTGGCACCGCCGAAAGCCCTGGCAACATGGTGAAGGCCCAAGGCCGTACCTTTAAAGAATACCGTGGCATGGGCAGCCTCAAAGCCATGCGTAAAGGCGCTGGGGATCGCTATGGCCAGAACAGCTCTGGTAAACTCGTCCCAGAAGGGGTCGAAGCCCGTGTGCCTTTCAAAGGCCCGCTGGCAGATGTCGTCTTCCAGCTCATGGGCGGTCTGCGCTCTGGCATGGGCTACGTCGGTGCCAACACGCTGGACGAACTCCGCGCCAAGGCCCGCTTTGTCCGCATCACCGCTGGTGGCCTCAAAGAAAGCCACCCGCACGACGTCGTTATCACGGAAGAACCCGTGAACTACGAACCCTCCTAGACGTCAGCTCAAGTCCCCGTTTTTCATTTTCAGCGCCCTAAGCGGCTAATCCATCCATCGTCCCCATGACCGACCACGAAGTTGCCGTACTCGATTACGGTTCCCAGTATAGCCAACTCATCGTTCGCCGCGTTCGCGAGCTGGGTTTTGTTTCCCATCTTTATCCACCAGCAGAGCTGGCCAACCTGCAAAACCCCGGAGCGATCATCCTCTCTGGCGGCCCACGCAGCACGTCCGATGTTGACGCACCTGATGTCGATTTTGAAAAGCTGATGGCTTTTGGCGTGCCGGTCCTCGGCGTCTGCTATGGCATGCAGCTGCTGAACATCAAACATGGCGGCACCGTAAAGCCTGGCGTCACCCGTGAGTATGGCCCGGCAAAACTCGTCGTGAGCAACCATGATGATCTCTTCAAAGGCATTTCTCATGAGTCCCAGGTCTGGATGAGCCATAGCGACACCTGCGCTAATTTGGCCAGCACCACGCAAGTCATCGCCACCAACGAAGATGCCGTTCCCGTGGCTCTGAAATGGAGCGCACGCTGCTGGGGTATCCAGTTCCACCCAGAGGTCACGCATTCCCATGAAGGCACCGCGATTCTGAAAAACTTCCTGACGGAAAGCGGCGCTACTTTGGCCAAGTTCGACATTCAGATCTTTAAGGATCAGATGATCAAGCAGATCAAAGCCGACGTCGGCGACCGCGAAGTGATCTGCGGCGTGTCCGGCGGAGTCGATAGCACCGTACTCGCAGTCTTGCTGCACAAGGCGGGCGTCAAAGTGCGCTGCATCTTCATCGACACAGGCATGATGCGCCTGAACGAAACCGCAGAAGTAAAAGCCCTCTTTGGCGAAGTTGGCGTGCCCATCGAGCAAATCGACGCCAGCGCGATCTTCATCGGTGCGCTGAAAGGCGTGACCGACCCGGAACAGAAGCGCCGCATCATCGGCACATTGTTTGTCGAGGAATTCTGGAAGGTCGCTGACAATGTGGAATTGCTCGCCCAAGGCACCCTTTATCCCGACGTGATCGAGAGCGCCACCAGCGGCTCCATCGCCAGCAAGATCAAGACGCATCACAATCGTGTGGATCGCATCATGGAGCTCAAAGAGCAGGGCAAAGTGCTGGAGCCGCTCGCCGAGCTCTTCAAAGACGAAGTCCGCGCGCTTGGTGCCAGCCTTGGCATCCCACATCGCGCCCTCTGGAGACACCCCTTCCCTGGCCCAGGCCTAGCTGTTCGTATCCCTGGCGAGATCACCCCAGAGCGCATTCTTTCCACCCAGCAGGCCGACGCCATCTTCATCGCCGAGCTGCACCGCAGCGGCTGGTATCAACGCGTCTGGCAAGCCTATGCAGCCCTGCTGCCCGTAAAAACCGTCGGCGTCAAAGGCGACGAACGCAGCTACGAACAAGCCATCTCCCTGCGCGCCGTCATTAGCGAAGACGCCATGACCGCCGACTGGGTTGAGCTACCCTACGAAGTCCTGCGCAACGCCTCCAACAAGATCCTCAACAGTGTCAAAGGTGTGAATCGTGTTCTCTACGACATCAGCACCAAGCCACCTGCGAGCATCGAGTGGGAGTGATGGCTAACGCTGCTAGGCAAACAGTGATCTTTAGTTCCCCTCACGCCCACAGTTGCCACCCATCGACCAGACTCCGCTCCTAAAGTCCTGAGAGCCCATCTGGAGGGCCTGAGCCCGAACTCCTCACCCACCCACAGTCATGAAAGACCCCATCGTCCAGAAAGTCCGTGAAGCTAGAGCGCCAGTCGCCGCCGATTTCGACTTTGATCTCCACAAGTTTTTCGCTTGGGCGAAGACACACACCGCCATCGAGAAGAAAGCCAAACACCGGCTGCCGACTGGCCCACTTAAGACAACGGTGAAGGCAATCGTAAAACCTTCTAAATCGCCCGCCCCTCGGAAGCGAACGGTGCGTCCAGCCAGTGCCTTGGCTTGATGCAAAAAGTCCACATCTCCCTACATGACCTCCGCAACGATCAAGCTCTTCCTTCCTCGCGGGGATGCAAAGAGCCTCCGAACAGCCGAAATCTCGAACTGGACGGGCAAGGCAGTTGCAGCGCCCCGAACCGAGCTGGACGACCTTCTTGCTCGCGAGGAATTGGATAAAGCCGGAGTCTACATTCTGATTGGCACCGATCCGCTAACCAACATGCCCAAGGCATACGTTGGCGAAGCCGAGGTAATTCGGGATAGACTCAAGCAGCACAAAACCAAAGAGTTTTGGGTTTCGGCGATAGTCTTTGTGAGCAAGGACGAGAATCTGACCAAAGCGCACGTCCGCTATCTTGAGCAACGCCTTCTCGCCGAGGCCGCCGCGGTTAACAGATTCACGCTCGAACAGAATCAAGCAGGGGGATCCAAGCTGCCCGAATCTGACCGCGAGGATATGGAGGTATTCTTCGCCCGAATCCGCCAGCTCCTTCCAGTTCTAGGGTGCGACATCATCACGCCGATTGCTCAACCTGCTGCAAAGGCCCAGCCCGGTGGTATACTCTACTGTCGACTGAAGGAAGCTGAGGCACGAGGACAGCGGACTGCCAATGGCTTCGTAGTCTTCCAGGGCTCGACTGCCAGTCTGGAAGACCGGCCATCAACTGAAAAGTATCCCAATGTCCTATCTCAACGCAAACAGCTCATTGCGAACAAAATGCTGGTCCAGAAAAGCGGCCTTTTAGTCTTCATGAAGGATGTCGAGTTTACGAGCCCCTCCGCCGCCGCAGTGGTCATTCACGGTGGAAGTGCGAACGGCCTCATTGCTTGGAAGACCAAGGATGGTAAATCACTCAAGCATCTGGACGAGCAAGGATGATCTGTGGTTTAGCGATAGCTGTGATTCGAGTTAGAGCCTACACTTGAACTACGAGCGTGGGCGAAGACCCACCCCGCTCCCCACGTTTCATATCCCCACATGAAACCCCTCCTCGCGCTCTTCCTCACCCTCACCGCCGCAACCGCTGCGGACCTGACATTGCTCGACGCGGGGAAATCGGACTACCAGATCGTTTTGCCGGATGCGCTGCCTTCACCGGCTTTGGACGATAGCGTCGCGCAGACGGCGCGGCTGCTCCAAACAGCGTTTTTGGCGAACAAGGCCGAAGTCGCGGTGGTGCGGGAAAAGGAGCGTGATGCGGCGAAACCGGCGTTGATGCTTGGGAACACGCAGTTCGCGCAGAAAAATGGACTCGATGTGACGAAGATGCGGGATTGGAGCTTTGTGCATCGGGTGGTGGGCAAAGACATCGTGATCGCGGGGCATGATCATCCTTCGAAGGCACCGACGGACAACAAGCGCAGGCCGAACTGGGATCGCGTGGGCACGGCGAAGGCTGCGGTGGACTTTGCGCGGCAGTTCATGGGCGTGCGCTTTTTGTATCCCGATCTGCCGGGCTACACGCCGGTGAGCGGCGCGGCGAAGATCGACCTGCTGGCGTCGCCCGCGATCGAGTTTCTGCCGATGAAGACGATGACGGTGCCGGAGTCGCTGAATGTGACGACCACGCCGCTGCTGCGGGTGAACACGGCGCATCCAGCGGGCGCGTCGTTTTATGATCTCGCGCACAATCGCTTCCCGCGTGTGGATGAGCAGTTCGGTGGTCACACGTGGGAGCGGGCGGTGCCGGCGGAGTTGTTTGCGGAGCACCCGGAATACTTCGCGCTGATCAGCGGCTCGCGTTTGAAGCCGGAGGGCAACGGGCAGTATTGCCTGTCGAACCCCGACGTGCAGGAGCGCATCTACCGCGATCTCGCGGGCTTCTTCGACAAAGGCTACGACAGCGTCGATCTCGGCCAGCCGGACGGCTTTCGCGAGTGCCAGTGCGAAAAGTGCGACGCGCTCCACGGCACGGGCAAGGATTGGTCGGAGAAGATCTGGATCTTCCACCGCGATGTCGCGCGGCGTTTGGAGAAGTCGCATCCGGGCAAGCAGGTGACGATGATGAGCTACATCCTCACCGCTGCGCCGCCGAAGAGCTTCAAAGCCTTTCCCGCGAACACCTGCGTCATGCTCACCGGCACGAACGAGGAGGACATCGCCCCGTGGCGCGGCATCGACGTGCCGCGCGGCTTCACCGGCTACGTTTACAATTGGTGCCCGAACCTCGGCACGCGCTACACGCCGATGCGCACGCCCGGCTACATCGAGCAGCAGGTGCAAAGGCTCGCCGCCGCGCGTATCCAGTCGCTGTATCGCGACGGCCCAGGCCAGCTCTTTGGCCTCGAAGGGCCGGTGTATTACACCATGGGCCGCATGTTTGATGATCCGGCGAACAACCACGCGAAGGACCTCATCCCCGAGTTCTGCGAGGGTGCGTTCCCGGACAAGAGCATCGCCTTCTACATGCGGGCCTTTTACGACGAGCTGTATCACGCCATCGCGCTCTACTCCGACCACATCGGCACGCGCACGGATGTGTGGACCTACAAACCGCTGCCCACCGATGCTCGCGGACGCAAAACCGTGCAGGACCCGTTTCAGCTCATCGCCTTCCTCTACACGCCGCGCGTGCTCGCCGCGATGGAGGGCCACCTCGCGCAATCCGAGCAGCTCGCCCGCACGCCGAAGATCAAGACACGCCTCGCACTCGTCCGCGCCGAGTTTGATTACCTGAAGCACTTCGCGAAGGTCGTCCACCTGCATCAGGCCTGGCAGATGGCACCCGATCAGCCCTCGCTGCATCGCCTGCTCGATGCCATCGACACGCGAAACGCCTTCATCGCCACGCTTTACGCCAAAGGGCATCAAAAGGAGTGGAACCACGTCCTCTTCCCCTTTCCCGGCCACGACGCGAAGCACCTGCAACTCGCCCACGACGGCTACCAGGAGCCGTATGCGAGCACTTGCTTCAACTGGGACACGCAAGCCATGCGCCACGCTCCGCCGCCCGGCCTCAAAAAACTCACCATCGCCAAAACGACCGCCAAACTCACGCTCGACAGCCCCGAGTGGCAAACCGCCGCCGCGCACGAACTCACGCTCCTCCCGCCGCTGCACACGCTGCCGCGCAACACGACGATCCGCCTCCTCTACGACGAAAACGCCCTCCACCTCCGCGCCGAGGCCACGCTCGGCGATGAAACGAAATTCACCGCCTACAACCGCGACCGCGTCCTCACGAATCAAGAAGCCATCGACCTCTACCTCGCCCCGAACCCCGCCCAACCGCTCTTCTACCGCTTCACCCAAGGCGCGAACGCCGCCTCCAAATACGACGCCCTCAACGGCCGCATCACCGACGTCATGGACCCCCGCCACAGCAAAGACGACCCCACCTGGAACGGCGACTGGACCAGCGAAACCCGCGTCGATGCGAAAACCAAACGCTGGCATGCCCATCTCGTCATTCCCTTCATCACCCTCGGCGTCGAACCACCAAGCAAAGGCATCACCTGGAAAGCCAACTTTGGCCGCAATCACGCCTTGCCCCGCGAAGTCATCGACCGCGCGATTTGGTCGTCATCGTTGACGAGCACGAGCATGGATGACACGTCCGTGATGGGCGAGATCGTGTTTGAGTGAGACACGCATTCCTGCCCCGTCCCATGCGGCAAAATTTAACGGATCTGTACCTGCCAAGAAAACCCACCATGAAAGCAGAGATTACCAATGCCCTGATCAGATGTCGAAGAGCCGATCAAGCGGCTCAACCTGAGTTCGAGCTAGTGAGAGATGACCTTGGTCTTTGGGTGCGCGAGCTGCCAGAGTCCTTGGATGAACTTGTCTCCGATCTTTTGGAGATTCGTCCGCTTCTGAAAAGCTTGAGATCAGGCAGTTCAGACTTCACCCTTCATTTGACGGCACGCATTGACGAACTGCACCCGTTGGTATTGCCTCCCATTCTGGCTGCGATGGCTGGCGAATATGGATTTGCGATTGAGGTGTTTGGCAGTCCAACGTAGCGATGACCCGATAACCCGTTTTCCTCATGAAAATTCTCATCGCTCTCCTTGCCCTTGGTTTTGCCACATCACTTCTCTCCGCCGAACCTGTGCCCGCCAAGCTCGTTGTGCTGACGTTTGATGACTCGGTTGCCAGTCAGGCGAACCATGTGGCACCGCTGCTGAAGAAGCATGGCTTTGGGGCGACGTTCTTCATCACGGAGGGCTTTGAGTTCCTCGTGGATAAGACGCACTACATGACCTGGGAGCAGATCAAGGCGCTGCATGAGCAGGGATTCGAGATCGGCAATCACACGCGCAAACATGCGGGTGTGACCAAGCAGAAGCCGGAGCAACTGGCAGCGGATGTGGAGTTCATCGAGACACGCTGTGCGGAGCACGGCATTCCGAAGCCAGTGAGCTTTTGTTATCCTGGCTATGCGACGAGCGAGGCGGCGGTGAAGCTTTTGCGGGAGCGAGGTTACAAGTTTGCGCGAGCTGGAGGCGCGAAGGCCTTCGATCCGGCTAGCGATGAGCCTTTGCTCATGCCGCAGGCCTTTGACGGCAAGCCGGAGAGCACGCTAGAGCAGTTCAAAGCTGCCGTGGCGCAGGCGAAAGACGGCAAGATCGCGGTAATGACCTTCCACGGCGTGCCAGACATCAAACATCCGTGGGTGAATACGGATCCGGCGAAGTTTGAGGCCTACATGCAGCATCTCAAAGACGAAGGCTGCACGGTGATCGCGATGCGGGATTTGGCAAAATACCTGAAGTAATCTCGACTGGCTGCGTATTGCTCAACTCATGAAATTGATCCTTTTCGCCAGCCTCCTATTTGCCGTCTCCGCCATGGCTCAGGAGTTGAAACGCAGCATCCCCTATGTGGAAAACGGCCATGCACGTCATGTGCTGGACATCTACACGCCAGCGGGCGCGAAAAATTTACCGGTGGTCTTTTGGATTCATGGTGGTGGCTGGCAGACGGGCGACAAAGCGAATGTGCAGGAGAAGCCCGCGTGGTTCACGAAGAAGGGTTTTGTGTTTGTATCGATCAACCATCGCCTGCTGCCAGAGGTAGAGATGGAGGTGCTGGTCCGCGATGTGGCAAAGGCTTTTGGCTGGATGCATAAGCACATCGCCGAGTACGGCGGTGATCCGAATCGAGTGCTCGTAGGTGGGCATTCTTCTGGCGCTCAGCTCGCGACGCTGATCTGCACGGATGACCGCTATTTGAAGGCAGAAGGCGTTTCATTTACCTCGCTCATCGGCTGCGTGCCGGTGGATGGCGACACCTACGACATCCCGGCGATCATCGAGACAGCAGAGACGCGGCTGCGAGTGCATGGGATGCCCATGCCGAAGTATGGTCATCGCCTGAAGTTTGGCAACGATCCCGCGAAGCACATCGATTTCTCCGCCGTGACGCATGTGACGAAGGGTAAAAGCATCCCGCCATTCCTGATCGTGCATGTGGCGGATCACCCAGACAATTCCATTCAGGCCAAGGGACTGGAGGCAGCTCTGAAGGCGGCAGAAATCCCTGTGACGGTCTTTGGTGGCAAGGAGACAAATCACTCGAAGATCAATGCACTCATCGGCACCGAAGGTGATTTGACCACGAAGGCGCTCGAGGATTTTCTGGCGAAGATTCAGAAACTCTGATCCTACGAACCAAGGCAGCCAAAAATGGCGCAGCGGGACCGTATGAAGGATCCGTGCGCGGTTTCATTTTGCCTTCTATTCTAGTCTAAGCTGCCACTGCTTCCGTTGGCTTATCCACAGGTTCGGCTTCTTCGGCAGGCACTTGGACAGGTTCGGCTTTGCTGAGGACTTTGACGAATTGGGGTTCGTAGGTGGCCCAGCTTTCGAGGATCATTTTAGCACGGGCACTGTCGGTTTTTTCCAGGTGATCGAAGATGAGTTTTTTGAGCTGATTGATGTCTTCTGGATCGCTAAGCTTTTCACCTTTGATCATTTCGGGGTTATGCAGCTGGGCAAAGGTGCCTGCTTCGTCGAGCAGGTAAGCCACACCGCCGCTCATGCCAGCACCGAAGTTTTTGCCGAAACTGCCGAGCACAACGACAGTGCCACCAGTCATGTATTCACAACCGTGATCGCCGATGCCTTCGACAACGGCGGCTGGTTGCGGACGTGGACACCGCCGAGGAATGAAGCAGAGACGTCTTCGCCATTAAATAGCTTTTTGGCAGTGTTTTCCCCGGTGAGCCGCTGCCCACTGGCCCGATCAAGCCAACCGCCTAGTCGAAATCGCCTGTGCCTCGGAAGCGAAGCGTGCGTCCGGCCTGTGCCCTAGCTTGAAGCCGAAACCCAAAGAAAGGCGCTTTGGAAGCACCCCAGGGCGGTTGCAAACTGTCCCTCCTTGAGAAAGAGGGCTAAAATCAGAACTCTCGCGCTTTCTCAATCTCTCACTGTGCTCATTATCCCCATCCGCGAAAAGCCCGCAGGGGCTCGCCGAGTGTCTGGAACGCCAAGAGTGGAAGAGTGGAAAGTTTCTGGCTCGATCAGGAAAACAGGAGATCCTGTGCTGAAATCGGAGGATTCTTCCCGCTATAAATCCGCTTGGTTCACTTAAAGCTAACGCTCACAAAAAAATCGAAAATCAGTGGACGACTTCAAGTCGAGCGTAGTTTAATCCTTGGACAGAATATTCCGCTCAACTGAAAACTCGACACAACACTTAATGGGAGCAATCAAAGACATCTACGACATAATCTCTGATCTCACAGCTAGGGCCAAGTCCAAGAGCAGCAGCACTGACCAGAAGGAATTAGCTACCGTCGTATCGGATCTGCGAACACGCATCGACGAGTTAGAGGCTACACACCAAGCCGAGTTGATTGCAATTCAGGTCGAGAACGAGCACTTGAGAGATCAGCTTCGGACAGCAAAGCCTGCGTCGAATCTGTCACGGAATGCCCGACAGATTCTGGAGAGCCTCTTTCACCGTGGTCCGTGCGGAGACGTTGATCGCATCCATCAAGAGATTGGGATTGAGCCAGGTGAAGCAGAATATTACATGGACGAACTCAAGGCTCTAGATCTAGTCTCCAAGCGCCCTGGGATGAGGGGCGCTCACGGATTTGTACCAGTGACGGCTTGCATCACAGAAAAGGGGCGAGCAGAGGTCATGCGCGTGCGGACTGAGTACCAGTCATGAGCAACAAACGTTCACAATTGTTTTCCAGCACAATGCACCGCGCCTCCAATAACACCTCAGTGCTGAGCTCAATGCGCATAGTGAATGCGGAGAAGCGCCTGCTTACCCACATTCAACTCGGAGGGAAGGTGACCGATCCCGTTGGAAAGGAACTTGTGCAGGGTTTTATTGCCACCGCCCTCAAAGACTCTGAGATCGCCCGCATATCCGAGATTTACAATCTATCGGGTAAGAACTTGGGAATGTTGTATGCCAACGGCATTCATAAATTGCTTCCTCAGCCCTGCATCTGTGATGGCGGTCCTGTTCAGATTCAGAATCGCGTTGGTTTTCTTTTTGCGGCCACGCTTTTCTTTATGGAACCCCGCCGATTAGAAGGCATGGCCAGGGAGATTGAGCAGAAGGTCCTGACAAGTGGACCGGCCACGATGGAGTTCTTCGACGATGAGGGCGTTGCGGTGAAACAGGAGTTTGATGGTATCGATCTAGCCAGGATCATTGCCATAGGCGAAGTATCGGAGCGAGATGCTCTACTGGTCCGCGCTGCTCATGAGCAAAAGTTTGGCCCAGCCAAGTTTTCTATTGAAGAACGAGGCGGTTTGAGGAGTGCTAAAGGCTGCTTGGTCTTGATAGCAGCGTTGATCACCACATGCAGCACCATAGGGTATTTCTTGTCCGCATAAAGACCGCTCTACGAGACTCGGCCCGAATATCAAGGCACACAAAACCGCTGGTAAAACATTAGCTAGCACACGAGCACCGTCCGCGAAGACCCGCCCCGTTCACCACGTTTCATATCCCCATCATGAAACCCCTCCTCGCGCTTTTCTCTCCTTCACCGCCGCAGCCGCTGCGGACCTGACGTTGTTCGATGCGGGAAAATCGGACCACCAGATCGTTTTGCCTGATGCGCTGCCTTAACCGATACTTGATGAGAGTCTGGCGCAAACTGCGTTTTAGCGAAAAAGGCCGAAGTCGTAATCGTGCGGGAAAAGGAGCGCGATGCACCTAAAGGGCCTCAAGGTGACAAAGTTGCGGGATTGGAGCTTTGTGCATCGGGTGGTGGGCAGAGACATCGTCATCGCGGGGCATGATTATCCCTCGAAGGCACCAACGGACGACAAGCGCAGGCGGAACTGGTGCCCGAACCTCGGCACGCGTTACATGACCCATATGAAGGATCCATGCGCGATGTCTTTTTGCCCTCTATACTAGTCTAAGCTGCCACTGCCTCCGTAGGCTTATCCACAGGTTCGGCTTCTTCGGCAGGCACTTGGACAGGTTCGGCTTTGCTGAGGACTTTGACGAATTGGGGTTCGTAGGTCGGCCAGCTTTCGAGGATCATTTTAGCACGGGCACTGTCGGTTTTTTCCAGGTGATCGAAGATAAGTTTTTTGAGCTGATTGATGTCTTCTGGATCGCTTAGCTTTTCACCTTTGATCATTTCGGGGTTATGCAGCTGGGCAAAGGTGCCAGCTTCGTCGAGCAGGTAAGCCACGCCGCCACTCATACCGGCACCAAAGTTTTTACCAAAGCTACCGAGAACAACGACAGTGCCGCCAGTCATGTATTCACAGCCGTGATCGCCGATGCCTTCGACGACGGCGGTGGCACCGGAGTTGCGCACACAGAAACGCTCGCCAGCTCGGCCTGCGGCATACAGGCTGCCACTGGTGGCTCCATACATCACGGTGTTGCCCATGATGCTGTTTTCCCAGGTGAGATAGTCGCTGCTGATGCGTGGACCGGGCTTCAGGATGATCTCGGCTCCACACAAGCCTTTGCCGACATAGTCGTTGGCTTCGCCGATGAGCGTGAGCTTCACGCCACCACAGGTGAAAGCCGCAAAGCTTTGGCCCGCGCTGCCTTCGAGGGTCACATCGACGGTTCCGGGAGCGAGTCCATGATTGCCGTGATTGAAGGCGATTTGGCCACTGAGCTTGGTGCCAATATTGCGGAAGGTGTTCTTCACTTTGTAACGCAACGGACGGACTTTCATCTTATCGCTTATCGCAAATTGGGCTTCCTGGATGATCCGGTCGTCGAGCGGATGCTGATCAAGCCCGTCATTGCGATTCATGTGGCAGGTGCGAGCGGCATCTTGACCGAGGTCTTTGCCGACATCGCGGAGGATGCGGTCGAGCTTCAGTAAGTTGGCTTTAGGATGACCGGGCACGACGCGTTGTTTGAGGAACTCAGGGCGGCCGATCATTTCATCCATGGTGCGGACGCCGAGGCTGGCCATGATTTCACGGACTTCTTGAGCGACGGCGTTGAAGAAGTTGACGATCTGATCAGGATTGCCTTTGAACTTGGCGCGGAATTTAGGGTCGGTGGTGGCAATGCCGACGGGGCAGTTGTTCAAATGGCATTGCCGCACATAGACGCAACCTAACGCGATGAGAGCGATGGTGCCGAAGTTGAATTCTTCCGCGCCAAGAATGGCTGCCATGGCAATGTCGCGTCCATTGCGCAAGCCGCCGTCGGCACGTAGAGTGACACGTTCGCGCAGCCCATTGAGCATGAGTACTTGCTGGGTCTCGGCTAAACCAAGCTCCCAGGGAAGGCCCGCGTGTTTGATGGAGGAGAGTGGACTGGCCCCAGTGCCGCCTTCGTGACCGGAGATCAGGATGATGTCCGCATTGGCCTTCGCCACACCGGCGGCGATGGTGCCGACACCGGTTTCGGCGACGAGTTTTACACAGACGCGAGCGCGCGGATTGCTTTCTTTGAGATCGTGAATCAGCTGGGCTAGATCTTCGATGGAATAGATGTCGTGATGGGGTGGCGGGCTGATCAGGGTGACGCCAGGGGTGGTATTGCGCAGGCGAGCGATCATGCGGTTGACCTTCATGGCTGGGAGCTGACCACCTTCACCGGGTTTGGCGCCTTGAGCCATTTTGATTTCCAGTTCCCAAGCATTGGCCAAATAGGCGGCCGTGACACCGAAGCGTCCGCTGGCGACTTGCTTGATTTTTGAGTTGGCCCAATCCCCGTTTTCATAGGGCTTGAAGCGTTTTGGATCTTCGCCGCCTTCACCGCTATCCGACTTGCCGCCGATACGATTCATGGCGATGGCGAGAGCCTCATGGGCCTCAGGTGAAATGGCTCCCAGAGACATGGCGGCGGTGGTGAACCGCACGCGGATGTCTTCGATGCTTTCGACTTCATCAATTGAGATCGGGCCTTCTTCGCCAGGCACAAACTCGAACATGTCTTTCAAAGCGGTCGGCGTGTTTTCTAATGAGGCCTTCACATAGGTCTCATAGTCTTCCTGTTTGCCGCTTTTGACAAAGGTATGGAAGTTCTTGATGACTGGTCCAGTGACCGCGTGCATCTCGCCTTTTTGACGGGGGCGATAGTAACCTGGGTCTCCGAGATCGACGCTGGATTGGCCTTCCGGCACAGCAGAGCCGTAGCCAAAAGCGTGGCGGGCCAGCGCTTCTTCAGCGATCTCTTTAAAGCCGATGCCGCTGATCTGACTGGAAGTGCCGGTGAAGGCAAACTGCATGACTTCTTCTCCGATGCCGACAGCTTCAAAAATTTGCGCGCCGATGTAACTGCTGAGCACAGAGATGCCCATTTTGCTCATGATCTTCAGTACGCCTTTTTCCAGACCTTTGCGGTAATTGGTCACGGCTTTGGCAAAGTCCATGCCATCCAGCTGCGGCTTCTTGGCCGTCTTGTCAGACTCGACAAGTTCGCGAATGGTCTCAAAAGACATATGAGGGCACACAGCGCTGGCACCAAAGCCAAAGAGGCAGGCCATTTGATGCGTATCACGCGCTTCTCCTGAATCCACCACGAGGCTAAGCCGCATACGAATCTTCCGGCGATTCAGATGATGATGCACAGCACCGGTGGCCAACAGCGCTGGGATAGCGGCACGATCATACTCAAGAGCACGGTCACTGAGAATGAGGATGCGCACATGATCCTTAGCGGCTTTTTCAGCCTCCTGGCAAAGCCGATCCAGAGCCGACTTCATGCCGTCTGGGCCATCGCTTACGGGCCATGTCGTATCCAGCACACGGTGCGGGTAGTCCGCCATGCCTTTTAGAGAGGCTAGCTCATTTTCAAAGAGGAACGGTGAGTTCAGATTGACGACTTTGGCATGCTCTGGCGTCTGATCTAACCAATTACGCTGATAGCCAAGAACGACATCCAGGCTCATCACCGCACGTTCACGGATAGGGTCGATAGGTGGATTGGTGACTTGAGCAAAGAGTTGACGGAAATAAGCGGTCAGCAGACGCGGACGCGTGGATAAGACGGACAAGGCGACGTCGTCACCCATGGAGTAAGTCGCCTCTTCACCCTTCGCCAAAACAGGCGTGAAAGACATGTCGATCTCTTCTTTTGTATAACCAAAAGCAGCCTGCTTTTGAGAAAGACTCAAAATATCCAAATCACCCGTCGGGACTTCAGGCGCGAGGGTCGTGAGGCTGGTGCGGTTTTTCAGCCATTCGCCATACGGTTTACGGCTAGCAAGATCGGCTTTGATCTCGTCATTGAAGCGCACACGGCCGTGAAGCGTGTCGATCTCCAACATCTCGCCAGGAGCCAATCGGCCTTTACGCAGAATTTTCGCATCGTCGATCGGTACAATGCCGACTTCAGAACCAAGGGCAAAGATGCCATCGGTCGTCATCTTCCAGCGGCTCGGACGCAGCCCATTACGATCCAAGCTGGCCACCACACTGAGCCCATTGGTTAAAACCAACGCCGCAGGTCCATCCCAGGGCTCGCTAAAGCACTCGTGGTACTCGTAAAAGGCCTTGAGATCAGCGGAGGTGGCGGGATCAATGCCATAAGCGCTCGGCACCAGCATGGCCAAGGCATGAACAGGATCACGCCCACTTTGGATCAGCAGATCCAACGCTGCATCCAAGCTGGCGCTATCACTTTGACCTTTGGTGATCAACTCCTTCAGTAGCTGCTCTTCACCTTCCCAGACAATGTTTTCAAAGTCGCTCGCACGGCTGTTGAGCCAATTGCGATTGCCACGCACGGTATTGATTTCACCATTGTGCGCCAAGGTGCGGAAAGGATGAGAAAGCGCCCAAGTTGGGAACGTGTTCGTGCTGAAGCGCTGGTGAAAAACAGCCAACGAAGTCTCATAGTCATCACTTTGCAGATCGGTGTAGAATTTGTGCAACGATGACGGCAGTAGCAGAGCCTTGTAAACCATCGTGCGATGCGAGAACGAGGCGATGTAAAAGTCCGCTAGTTTATGAATGCGTGCTTTGAGCCGCATCTCACGACGAATCAGATAGAGCTGACGCTCAAACGGATTGTCATCCATGCCTTCGGGCCGAGCGACGAGCAGATGCTGAATCATCGGCATGGTTTTGCGGGCCTTGTAGCCCAGTTCATTCGGATTCACTGGCACATCACGCCAGCCGATCACTTGGATATCGCGATTCCTCAATAAACCTTCTGCCAGGAGATGAATCTTCATCCGCTCTGTCGGATCTTCCGGCATGAAAAACACGCCAACAGCCAAGTCCATCGGGTGATCCAATTCGAAGCGCATCTCGTCGATGAACGGCTGGAAAATTTTGTGTGGAATTTGCGTCAGCACGCCAGCGCCGTCCCCGGTCACACGGTCGGCATCGACAGCACCGCGGTGCTGCACATTACAAACTCCATTGATCGCTAGGTCCAGGATATCGCGAGTACGCTTGCCATGAATATTGGCCACAAAGCCAACGCCACAGGCATCGCGCTCATTGTCCATGCTGTGGAGAGATCCTTCATTAGGGATGTCCAGGTCGTAAAAAGGGTGCTTCATGGGGTTGGAGAGCCACATCACACGGCAATGAGCGCCGCCCGACGTGGCAGTGGGTGTTGGATTGTAGAACGAATAGAAAGCAAGGAGAGTGCCAAGGAACCAATGGATACCCAAAGACACTGTGTAGCGTCTTTGGCACAAGCCGCGTGAAAGTGCCAAACGGCGAATCAAATGTGCCAAGTGTCAGGTCAATTGTGTCATATGTGGCACTTTGCAGTTGGGAAACGGATGGCTCATAACTTGCCGCCAAAGACTAATCGTCTCGTAATCAATCAGTTACGAATTCGCTCCAACCCTTGGCACAGCGCGTGCCATGTAGAAGGGGTCCAAACTGGCCCAACTAAACTTTACCCCAACCCAAAAAACATGAGCAAAATCCTCGGCATCGACCTCGGCACCACCAACTCTTGCATGGCCGTCCTTGAAGGCGGTAAAGCAACCGTTCTTGAAAACTCTGAAGGCGCACGCACCACGCCTTCCGTTGTTGCCTTCACCAAGAGTGGCGAGCGCGTCGTCGGTCAGGCCGCTAAGCGCCAAGCCGTCACGAACCCACGCAACACCGTGTTTTCCGTGAAGCGTCTCATGGGCCGCAAGTTCACTGAACTGACTGAGGCTGACAAACGCATGCCTTACAAAATTGTGGCTGCTGCCAATGGTGATGCCCATGTTCAGGTTGAAGTCGGTGGCGAAACCAAGACCTACTCCCCACAGGAAGTCAGCGCCATGATTCTGGCCAAGCTCAAAGCTGACGCGGAAGCCAAGCTCGGCGAGTCAATCACGGAAGCCGTCATCACTGTTCCTGCTTACTTCAACGACAGCCAGCGCAACGCCACCAAGGCTGCTGGTGAGATCGCCGGCCTCAATGTCCGCCGCATCATCAATGAACCCACCGCAGCCGCTCTGGCCTACGGTCTGGATAGCAAATCCGATGAAAAAGTCGCCGTTTATGACCTTGGCGGCGGTACCTTTGACATCAGCGTCCTGGAAATCGGCGACGGCGTCTTCGAAGTGCTCGCGACCGATGGCGACACGCATCTCGGTGGTGACGACTGGGATAACACCCTGATCACCTGGATCGTCAATGAATTCAAAACCGACAGCGGCATCGACCTCAGCGGCCAGCCAGACGCCCTCCAGCGCATCAAAGAAGAAGCGGAGAAGGCTAAGATCGCGCTCAGCTCCAGCCAGAGCTTTGATTTGAATCTCCCCTTCATCACCGCTGACGCCACTGGGCCAAAGCACATCATGAAAACCCTCACACGGGCCAAGATGGAGCAGCTCACCGACAGCCTCTTTGAGCGCACCATCAAGCCGGTGAAGGATTGCTTGGCTGCCGCTAAGCTCGACGCTTCTAAAATTGATGAGCTCGTCCTCGTCGGTGGCATGACCCGTATGCCAAAGGTCGTCGAAACAGCCCGTAAGCTGGCTGGTAAAGATCCCCATCAGGGAGTCAACCCAGATGAAGTCGTCGCCATCGGCGCTGCCATCCAGGGCGGTGTTCTCAAAGGTGACGTGAAGGACGTGCTCCTGCTCGACGTGACTCCGCTGACTCTTTCCATCGAGACCGCTGGCGGCATCGCCACCCCGATGATCCCGCGTAACACGACCATCCCGAAGAAGCACAGCCAAGTCTTCTCCACCTACAGCGACAACCAACCCGGTGTGGAAATCGTCGTGCTTCAGGGCGAACGCCCAATGAGCCGCGACAACAAAACCCTCGGCACCTTCAAGCTCGACGGCATCCCACCAGCCCCACGTGGTGTGCCACAGGTCGAAGTCACCTTTGACATCGACGCCAACGGCATCCTGCACGTTTCCGCCAAGGAAAAAGTCAGTGGCAAAGAGCAGCGCATCTCCATTCAGGGCAGCTCAGGCCTCAGCAATGAAGAGATCGAAAAAGCCAAGCGCGACGCTGAAGAACACGCCGAAGAAGATCTGAAGCGTAAAGAATCCGTCGAAGTAAAGAATAAGGCCGAAGCCCTTACCTTCGAGATCGAGAAACAGCTCAAGGAATGGGAAGAAAAAGTCCCCGCCGACCAGCTCAGCCCGATCAAAGATAAGCTCACTTCCTTGAAGTCCGCCATCGAGTCCGGCGACAGCGACAAAATGAAGTCCCAGACCGAAGAGCTCGAAAAACTCTTCGCAGCCGCCTACCAAGCCGCCGCTGCCGCAGGAGCCACCGCTGGTGGTCCAGATGGCATGCCCGACATGGGTGGAGCGCCTGAAGGCGCTCCAGAGACGAAGAGCCAAGACAAAGGCAAAGTCGTCGATGCCGACTTTGAAGTCGTCGATAAGGACAAGTAATCCGTTGATGCAAATTCAGCTCCAGTCGTTGTCATCCAGACAACTGCAACCTTACCTTCTTGCTCTCGCGATGTGCTTTGGCACTGTTGCGTGCAGCAAGAAGGAAACGGCCAAGCCCAGTGCTGAACCTACCAAACCTGCGGCCGTCTCCGAGGCAAAGATTGATGCGGCGATTGCAGATGCATTGACGCCAGCTGCCCCAACCGCACCCTCAAAATCCGACCTGCAAGCCGGGCTCGAAGCCCAGGCGGAGGACATTCTCTCCAAGTACCCGAATAAAAATGGCCAAGATCTGCTGGGCGTGCCTGAGCTGCAAGAAGCGCTGAAAGCTGGATTGACCAAGCTTTCCAAGGACAAAAACCTCCAGAACCAAATCAATCAAAGCGTCTCCCTGGCCGCGAAGATGAAAGGCCTCTCCGGTGAGCCTGGCACGGTGGGTCTGGATCTCGATCTCAAAGGCTACGACCATGCCCGCAAATCCCGCATGGTTCAGGCTGTTATCTCCGAAGATCCGAAGCAGATCGTGCGTTTCCTCACTGAGGAGATCGGCGAAGCGGCCCCAGAGCTCAGCTTTGGCGGAGCGCCGAGAGCCAGCAACGGCGTAGCGCTCAAAGAAACCCCGCTGCCCGCGAAATAACGAATTCCTAAAACCTAATGACGAAAGAATACTCAATGACGAAACCCGAAACTCTGAAGGCACCTCACTCGGTGTCCGGCCTTCGCGCTTCGACATTCCTTCGTCGTCTGGGCTTACTCATTCGACATTCCTAAACTTTCCGCTCGGCCAGCCGGCACACTCAATGTGTGACTGCAGGCCGGGCAGACAAAACCAAACAAAACCCAAACCCAAAGCACCAACCAGATATATGGCTACCGCAATCACCCCGCTCGGACGTCGCGTCCTCGTCAAGCGTTCCGCAAGTGAAGAAAAAACCGCAGGCGGAATCTTCCTTCCTGACAACGCTAAAGAAAAGCCACAGGAAGCTGAAGTGCTCGCACTTGGCGTCGGCAAAGACGACGAAGGCAAAGACGTGTCCACTCTCTTCACTGTGAAGAAGGGCGACAAAGTCCTGATCTCCAAATACGGCGGCACGGAAGTCAAAGTCGATGGCGAGGACCTCCTCATCATCAACGAAACCGACATCCTCGGCATCCTTGCTTAATTCAACCCAAAACCCCCACAAACGCTAAACTACTATGGCTAAACAACTCCACTTCGACGAAACAGCACGTCACGCCCTTCTGCGTGGTGTCACCAAACTTGCCAAGGCTGTCAAAGCTACGCTCGGCCCAGCCGGTCGTAACGTGATCCTTGAAAAGAAATTCGGTTCCCCAACCATCACCAAAGACGGTGTCACGGTTGCTAAGGAAATCGAGCTTCCATGCCCTTATGAAAACATGGGCGCTCAGCTCATCAAAGAAGTTTCCTCCAAGACTTCTGACATTGCTGGTGACGGCACCACGACCGCTACGGTCTTGGCTGAAGCCATCTACTCCGAAGGTCTCCGTAACGTGACCGCCGGTGCGAACCCAACTTCCCTGCAACGCGGCATCATGAAGGCTACTGAGGCCATCGTTGCTAAGCTCAAGGAAATCAGCACTCCAGTCAAAGACAGCAAGGAAGTGGCTCAGGTCGCAACCGTTTCTGCTAACTGGGACACCGCTATCGGCAACATCATTGCTGAAGCCATGGACAAAGTGGGTAAAGAAGGCACCATCACCGTCGAAGAAGCCAAGAGCATCGAAACGACCCTCGAAGTCGTTGAAGGTATGCAGTTCGACAAGGGCTACCTCTCCCCTTACTTCGTGACCGATCCTGAGTCCATGGAAGCGAACCTTGAGTCCGCTTACATCCTCATCAACGAGAAGAAGATCAGCAGCCTCAAAGACATGCTGCCTCTGCTTGAGAAGGTCGCTCGCTCCGGCAAGCCTCTCCTCATCATCGCTGAAGACGTCGAAGGTGAAGCCCTCGCCACACTCGTGGTGAACAAACTCCGCGGCACTCTCAACATCGTTGCTGTCAAGGCTCCTGGCTTCGGCGATCGCCGCAAGGCCATGCTCGAAGACATCGCCATCCTCACCGGTGGTCGCTGCATCACCGAAGACCTCGGTCTGAAACTCGAAAACATCGAGCTCTCCGACCTTGGCCAGGCCAAGCGCATCACCATCGGCAAAGAAAACACCGTCATCGTCGAGGGCGAAGGCTCCTCCGAAGCGATCGCCGGCCGCGTTTCCCAGCTGAAGAATCAGATCTCTGAAACCACCAGCGACTACGACCGTGAGAAGCTCCAAGAGCGCCTTGCTAAGCTCGCAGGTGGCGTCGCCGTCATCAATGTCGGTGCTGCGACTGAAACTGAGATGAAGGAAAAGAAAGCCCGCGTGGAAGACGCCCTGCACGCTACCCGTGCTGCCGTCGAAGAAGGCATCGTCCCTGGTGGCGGCGTCGCTCTGATCCGTGCTCAGGCTCTCATCGGCGACCTCGGTCTCACCGGTGACGAAAAGACTGGTGCTGAAATCATCGCCCGCGCTATCGAAGCTCCTCTCCGTCAGCTTGCAGCCAATGCAGGTGTCGAAGGCGCTCTGATCGTGGCTGAAGTCAAGAAAGGCAAGGGCAACCACGGTTACAACGTGGCGACTGGCGTCTATGAAGACCTCATCAAAGCAGGTGTCGTCGATCCAGCCAAGGTGACCCGCAGCGCTCTCCAGAACGCCGCTTCCATCTCCGGTCTGCTTCTGACCACTGAGTGCCTCATCGCTGATCTTCCAAAAGAAGAAAAAGCAGACGGTGGCCATCAGCACGACCACGGCGGCATGATGTAATTTGAATCAAGAGGCCTTTAGTTGCCTCTCACCACGGCGGACAGTGACATCCCTCACTGTCCGCCATTCGTAACCCTTTTGTTCTGATCGAACTGGCTCTGCTTACCGGGAGTTTGCACTGCCAGAATCCGAACAAAAAACCAAACCCCAAACGAACGGGCCGGAGAGCAATCTCCGGCCCGTTTACGTTAAATGCGGTGGAGACCGTGCGGTAAAACTCGATTTACACCTTCACCAATCCGCGCCGGATCGCCTCAGCCGTCGCTTGGGCGCGGTCGTTGACTTTAAGTTTCATCAGGATGCGGCTGACGTGCTGCTTTACCGTGTCTTCACTGATGCCAAGAGTAGCGGCGATTTCTTTGTTAGCATTGCCACCCGTCACTAGAGTTAGGATCTCACGTTCACGGGGTGTGATTTCAGGTTCAGCCAGGTGGTCTTTGAGTCGCTGGGCGATTTCATCAGGCAAACTGCGTTCACCTTTAGCCACGGCGCGGATGGCCTTCAGCAGGGCCTCGCGAGAGGAGGATTTTTGCAAGTAGCCGAGTGCGCCAGCTTTGAGTGCGGAGCGGATTTCTTCATCTCGGGCAAAGGTGGAAAAAATGAGCACGTGCGCTTCAGGATGTTCACGCAAGAGGGCTGTCGTAGCTTCGATGCCGCTGATGCCGGGGAGTTGGACGTCCATCAGCACGACATCGGGCTTCTTTTGATCAAAGAGAACCGCCGCGTCTTCTCCACGATCGGTTTCACCGACGACTTTCAGATCGTCCTCCAACTCGAGTGAGGCAACTAAGCCGCTGCGGACGACGAAATGATCGTCAATGATGAGGAGGGTGATCATGGGGGAATGTCGAATGAGTAAAACCTAATGACCAAGGAATGTCGAAGTCTGAATGACGAAAAACAGGC
>JAIXOU010000125.1 GCA_027486585.1 Verrucomicrobiaceae bacterium
TGATGCTCAAGGAGCTGCCGGAGGCTCCGGTGCCTGCGTTTGACAAAAATGTGATCGCCAACGCGAAGCCGGTGGAAAAGGCGGAAGCGAAGTCGAAGGGCAAAGGCAAGGCGAAGGCCAACTCAAAGGCCGAAACGGCCGCAGCACCGATTCAGGCTTCATCGGAGTGGAAATGGCTCTGGAGCGATTCGCCGGACGCGAAGAGTGCGGCGAGGCTGAGGAAGGAGTTCGATCTCGGCGAAGCGAAGGTGAAGGAGGCGATGCTGCGCGTGAGCTGCGACAATGGCGCGGAGGTTTTTCTCAATGGCGAACGCGTTTTGACGAATCCCGACTGGCAGCGGCCGACGCAGGCGAATGTGACGAAAGCACTGCGCAGCGGCAAAAACGAGCTGCGGGCCGAGGCGACGAACAAAGGCAGCGCAGCGGGTTTTCTCGCGGTGCTGACGCTGAAGCTCGCGGATGGCAGCGAGCGCGTGATCTTCACCGATGCGTCGTGGTCCGCGGCGGCACCGGCGACGGAGGATTGGAAGCCGGCGAAGGTGGTGAACACGTATGGCCTGCGGCCTTACGGCGAGATTTTTGATCGCTCGCGGCAAAAGGAGACGAATCCGACCTCGGATGAAGTCATCGCGCCGAAGGACATCAAAACGCTGCCAGGCTTCAAGGTGGAGATGCTGCACAAGGTCTCGAAAGAGAGCGAAGGTTCATGGGTGGGCCTAACGGTCGATGATCGCGGCCGGTTGCTCGCCACGGATCAGTATGGCGGCCTCTTCCGCATCACGCCGCCGCCGGTGGGCAGTGGTGACAAGGCGCAGGTGGAGAAACTCAGCGCCGAGATCAATGGCGCGCATGGGCTGCTGTATGCCTTCGACAGTCTTTATGCGCTGGTGAATGAGAAGCCGAATGTCGCGGGCCTGTATCGACTGCGCGACACGAAGGGCACGGGCCAGTTCGATGAAAAGACGCTGCTGCGCGAGATCAAAGGCCAGGGCGAGCATGGCAATCACAGCATCACGCTCTCGCCGGACGGCAAGAGTCTCTACATCGCGTGTGGCAACGGCACCGCGCAGCCGCCAATCGAGCACACACGCGGTTCGCGGCCGTTTGCAGATGATCAAGTCGTGCCGCGCACGAGCAAAGGCGCTGAGTTCTCCGACACGGAGCCGCAGGCCTTCACGTGCAAGGTTTCGCCAGATGGAAAACGCTTTGAGATGATCGCCGACGGCCTGCGCAATCATTTTGATACGGCCTTCAACGCACTCGGCGATCTCTTCACCTATGACAGCGACATGGAGTGGGACGCAGGCACGCCGTGGTATCGGCCCACGCGCATCTATCACCTCGTCAGCGGCGGTGATTACGGCTTCCGCGAGTCGTCGGGGAAACTGCTCGGCTACTGCCCGGACATCATCCCGCCGCTCGTCGATGTGGGACCGGGTTGCCCGACCGGCGTCGTCAGCGGACTCGGCGCGGCGTTTCCCGCGAAGTATCAGCACGCGATCTATGCGTGCGACTGGACCTACGGCACGCTTTACGCCGTGGTGCTCACGCCGAAGGGCGCAGGCTACGACGCGAAGCTGGAGGAGTTCGTCTATGGCAAGCCGCTGCCGCTCACCGATGCCGTGATCGGCAAGGACGGCGCGATGTATTTCGCCATCGGCGGACGCCGCACGCAGTCGGCGCTGTATCGCGTCACGTATGAGGGCAAGGAGAGCACGGCGCCTGCCGCCGCGCCCGTCGAGACGCCGGAGCACAAGCTGCGTGTCGAGCTGGAGCGCTTGCATGAGGAAGGCACCGGTCCCGAGGCCATCGACAAAGCATGGCCGCATCTCGGTCATGCGGATCGTCTCGTGCGCTACGCCGCCCGCGTGGCCATCGAGCGCCAACCCGCGAAGCTGTGGGCCTCGCGTGCGTTGAAGCAAAGCGAACCCTGGGCGGTGATCGAGAGCGGTGTCGCGCTCGCTCGCATGGGCGGAAAGGAAAATCAGGCCGCCTTGCTCGCGATGCTCCATGTGCTCGACTTTGCGCAGCTCGATGCCGCGCAGCAGCTCGCGCTCGTGCGTGTGTATCAAATCAGTGTCGCTCGCCATGGCCTGCCGGAAGGTGATTCGCTCGCGAAGACGATCGCACGACTCGATGCGTTGTTTCCTGCGAAGACGAACGACTTGAATCGCGAGCTGTCGCGCACGCTGGCGGCGCTCGGCTCATCGGAAGTCATCGCGGAAACGATCCAGCTCATGCGCACAGCGAAGGACGATCCTGTGTCGTGGCTCTCCGTCGAGCGCATGGCCCGCAACGACCGCTACGGCCCGAACTTCCTCCGCGCTGGCGAAGCACGGCCAAACACGCAGCAGATCGCGTATGCCTACGGCCTGCGCTTTGCCAAGAACGGCTGGACGCCGGAGCTACGTCGCGAGTTCTTCGCGTGGTTTGCCAAAACGGGCCCGTGGCTCGGCGGGAACCAGTTCCGCGGCTTCATCGACACCATCCGCAATGATGCGCTCGCCTCCGTGCCGGACGCGGAGGAGCGCAAGAAGCTCGCCGTGCTCGCCACGCCGAAATTCATCGCCATCAAGCCCGAGGCGATCAAGCCACCGAAAGGCCCCGGAAAGGCCTACACCGTCGATGAAGTCACCGCGTTGGCCTCGAAGGTGCAAAGCGGCCGCAACTTCGACCGCGGACGCGAGCTCTTCATCGCCGCCGCCTGCCAGGCCTGTCATCGACTCGGCAACGAAGGTGGTGGAGTCGGCCCCGATCTCACCGCTGCCGGCAATCGCTACACGCTGCGCGACCTCGTCGAAAACATCGTCGATCCCAGCAAGGTCATCTCCGACCAATACGAGAGTAGCATCCTCACGCTGAAAAACGGCAACACCGTCATCGGTCGCATCACCGCCGACGAAGGCGGCATCCTTCAAGTCGCCACCAACCCCGCCGCCCCCGGCCAGACCACCGACGTCCGCCACGACACCCTCCAAAGCCGCCAAGTCTCGCCCACCTCGCTCATGCCACCCGGTTTGATCAACGCCATGAACGCGGACGAAGTCGCCGACCTCCTCGCCTACATCCTGTCCGGCGGCGACAAGCGCGGGAAGATGTTCAAGAGGTGAACCCGCTTGCCAGATTCGACTCAGCTTTTGCTGAGTGCCGGAATTCAAGTTAGCTTGATTTTGGAAAGTAGAGTAACCAAAACAATCCCAACGCTGCCAAAAAGGGTTAGCAGAAGTGCCTTGTCGCGTCAGCAGCGTCAGGCAAGCGCAGTCACATTGAACAGCCTGAGGGAAAGAAGGCAGCTCGCAGTAGAATTGCCAGAATAGGCTGGAATCCATCGGCTATTCCCTTGTTCAGCATTCCTATGTCAAAACTTTAAAAGCCAGCTCGTCATGAAAAACCCTCTCTCACTCATCACTTTATTCCTGCTCACTCTGCTCGCCGGATTGACGGCTGCAGAGCCGACCAAGCCGAACATCATCTTCATTTATGCCGATGACTGGGGCTGGGGCGATCTCGATTGTCATGGCAATACGTGGTTGAAGACGCCGAACCTCGACAAGCTTGCCAGTGAGGGCACGGACTTTCAGCAGTTCAATGTGCTCAATCCCGTGTGCTCGCCGAGTCGCAGTGCGGTGATGACAGGGATGTATCCAGCTCGGTTTTCTGTGCATCAGCACTTCGCTGAGCCGAAGCAGAATCATGAGCGTGGCATGCCGGATTGGCTGGACCCAAAAGCACCGACTCTGCCGCGTTTCTTGAAGCAGGCAGGCTATCGCACAGCCCACTTTGGCAAATGGCATCTGAGCAATGCGCAGACCGAAGGCGCACCGAAACCAGACGCGTATGGCTACGACGAGGCATCTGTGTTTAATGGCGGTGCAGGCTGGGAATCGGCGGATCTTCATGCGACTGCGGCGAATGCGGTGGCCTTTATCAAAGCGAACAAAACACAGCCGTTTTTTATCAACGCCTGGATTCACGAAAGCCACACGCCGCACGTGCCCACCGCTGAATCCATGGCGAAATGGAAGCATCTCGACGAGCAAAAGCAGGTATATGCCGCCGTCATCACCGATGGAGACAATGCCGTCGGCGCTATCCTCGATGCGTTGAAAACGGAAGGCTTGGAGGACAATACCATTGTCATGTTCAGCAGCGACAATGGCCCTGAATCGACCGCTTCGAAACGATTAACCAACAAGTTCGATCCCGATGCCAACGTCACTGGCTACGACACTTTTTACAGCGTCGGCGAAACCGGCGGCATGAGAGGTCGCAAGCGTAGTTTGTTTGAAGGTGGCGTGCGCGTGCCTTTCATCGTGCGCTGGCCGGGGCACACGAAAGCAGGTGTCAAAAATGACAGCACCGCCTTTACTGCCGTCGATCTCTTGCCCACGCTCTGCGCCGCTGCGGGCGTAAAATTACCCGCCGACTATCTGAGTGATGGCGAAAGTTTGCTCGCCGCTTTCAACGGTGAAGCCAAAACTCGCGCTCGTCCGATCTTCTGGCAATGGCTGGGCAAAAATGCCGAACCGGACTACTGGCCGAGGCTGGCTGTTCGCGATGGTCATTGGAAACTCGTCATGACGGATGACGCCCTTCGCGTCGAGCTGCATGACCTCACTCAAGATCGGGCAGAGGATAAGGATTGCTCCAGGGATCATCCCGAGATCGTCGCACGTCTCAGCAAGATGGCGCTCGAATGGAAAGCCACACTTCCCACTGCACCGAATCCCGATTGCCTGAGCAAACAGGCCACATCCGGAAAGTCAAGTGCACCGAAACCCAGGGATAAAGGTTCCAGGGTCACTCCCGAAGTCCGCGCCAAAGCTTTCATCCGCTGGGATAGCAACAAGGACGACATCCTAACGCTCGACGAATACAAGGCAGGTCTCAAAGGACAGTCTGACCTTGAATCACGGCACAAGAGCTTTGATAAAAACGGAGACGGCAAGCTTACGCGCGAAGAGTTTGTGGGGAAGTAGCACGGCCAATGCTGGGGCGTGTTTTTCAATCTCAGGCTAGAAAGCCTAGGCTACGACGTTTCTGCGCGGACATGAAACCACTCGCCGTTCTCCTTTGCTGCCTCGCCACCTGCCCGTTGCTCCACGCGGCGCCGCCGAATGTGTTGTGGTTTGTGGTGGATGACATGTCGGCAAATTTTTCCTGTTATGGTGAGACGTTAATTCAGACGCCGCATGTGGATCGGCTTGCGAAAGAGGGCACACGCTTTGCGAATGCGTTTGTCACCGCGCCAGTGTGCTCGCCGTGTCGGTCCGCACTGATCACGGGCATGTATCAGACGAGCATCGGGGCGCATCATCATCGCAGTGGTCGCGGAGTAGAGAAGATCGAGCTGCCTGATGGCGTGATGCCAGTTCCGGCGTTGTTTCAAAAAGCGGGATACTTTACCTGCATCGGCTCAGGTCTGCTCGGTGAGTCTAAACGAGGTAAGAAAGCAGCCAAAGGTGATGGCAAGGCCGGCGGTGGAGGTCTGGGCAAGACCGACTACAATTTCGAGTGGGACGCAAAGATCTACGACTCGCACGATTGGGCCACGAGGAAGCCTGATCAGCCTTTTTTTATGCAAGTGCAGCTGGCTGGCGGCA
>JAIXOU010000043.1 GCA_027486585.1 Verrucomicrobiaceae bacterium
ACCGCATCGATCACCGCATCCAAAGTGGTCCGCACAGTCCCCTGTGCGGTTCTGATCTCTTCCCCAGGCTCAAATCCCGCATCAGCGCCAAATGAAAGGGCTTTTGCCCGCTTGTCTGCATGACGGTCAACAATACCGATCCAGCGTAGTCCGAAAAGGCGGCCCAGTTTGACAAAACTCAGCCCAACGGGGCCAGCACCGAAGATCAGCACATCATCGCCTGGCTTGAGATGGAAATCACGAAAAGCACCCAGCACCTCACGCCAAGTGCAGAGCAGCACAGCCTCCTCCGGCGGGATGTCCGCATCCACCTTCGTCTGGATCTCATACACCTCCACCCAGCCGCCAGCTTCATTTGCCACGCCATCCTGGACCATCGCCGCATGATCATTCGCCAGAGTGTATTCGCCAAAGCCACCCCAACCAGAGTCCACACCTTCCATTTGTAGATCAAAATTCAGCCCTCCGACGGCTCGATCACCCACCGCAAAGTTCCTCACCTTTTCGCCGACTTCGGTCACAATTCCCACACTCTCATGACCGAGCGCAAACGGAAACTTGTCCTCCATGCCGGGGAAGTTCCCATGCAGCAGCTCGCTATCCGTCCGGTTGCAAAGGCAGGCACACTCAGTCCTGACCAGTGCCTGATACGGCCCAGGCTTCGGCATGGGGGTGTCGAGGATTTCTAAATGACCGGGATGAACAGTGATGACGGATTTCATAGTGAGATGAACTCTTTTTAGACGAGGACAGAAACACAAGCAAGAATTCCAAATCCAGAAACGTTTCTAAATTTAGAATGCTCAAAGAAGTCGTCATCTCCCCATCTGAAGATACCCTGGCTCCAGGCACCGAGCGCACGCTCGCGATCTTGGAACTCCTCGGTCAGCATCGCGCTGGCCTGAGCCTCACTGAGATCGCGCGAGAATTGGATCTGCCGGTGAACTCGGTCTTCCGCATCACCGGCACCCTGCATAATCGCGGCTATCTCCAGCGACGCGAGGACGACAAGCGCTTCGTGCTCACGAACAAGCTCTTCGATCTCTCCCGCCCTCAAGTGCGCGAGAAAAGCCTCGTCGTATGCGCTTTGGAATCGCTCAAATGGCTGCGCGATGAATCTGGTGAGACCACGCAACTCCTTACCAGCGTGAATCACAAGATGACTGTGCTGGAGCAGTGCATCTCGTCGCAGCCAATCAAAGTCAGCAGCACCGTTGGCCTCCAAGTGCCTATGTATTCCTGTGCTCCCGGCAAAGCCGTCCTCGCTTATTTGCCGCCCGCCGAGCTTGACGGCTTCTTCGCCAGCGTGAAGCTCAAGCAATACACGCCGACCACACTTGCTACTCGCAGCGCCATGGAGGCTGATCTCACGAAAACTCGCAAGAGAGGCTACTCCACCGACATCGCCGAGGGGCTCGAAGGCATCCACTGTGTGGCTGCTGCCGTGTTGGATGAATACCGTTACCCCGTCGCCGCCATCACCGTCATGTCTCCATCCTTCCGCTTGAAACGCGATCAATTCGAAAAACTCGGCCACCTCTGCATTCAGGCCGCTGAAACCATCACCCGGAGGCTTCTGGCATGAAAAAGTTATTCCTCATCTATGCCTCAGTGCTCTTCTGCGGCCAAATTTTCGCCGCGTCAACGCCTCAGCAGACCGAGTTCTTCGAGTCGAAGATCCGCCCCATTCTCGCGCAGGAATGCTACGAGTGCCACAGCTCTGCCACGAAGAAGAAAGGCGGTCTTTTGCTCGACTCCAGGGCTGGCTGGCAAGCGGGAGGCGACACTGGCGATGCCATCAAACCCGGCGATCCACAAAACTCGCTCCTCCTCCAAACCCTCCGCCATGAGCACGAGGACCTGAAGATGCCAAAAAATGGAGCCAAGCTCGATGATACAGTCATCGCCGATTTCGAGCGCTGGATTCGTGAAGGTGCAACCGATCCCCGCGACACTCCGCCAAGCAAAGAGCAGGTGGCAAAAGAAACTGCCTGGCCAGCCATTCTTGAGCGCCGCAAGCAGTGGTGGGCGTTTCAAAAGATCCAAACTGAAAACGCAAACCTGAAAACCATCGACGACTTCATCGACGCCGAACTAAAAAAACAAAACCTCCCCGCAGCGCCGCTCGCTGATGCTTCCACTTTGGCTCGTCGCCTCAGCTATATTGTCACCGGTCTGCCGCCGCATGAGTCATATAGGTCCAATACGACTTATACGTCCTATTTAGACAGCCTGCTAAACTCCGCCGCATTCGGAGAAAAATGGGCCCGCCACTTCATGGACTGGGTCCGCTACGCCGAATCCTACGGCTCCGAAGGTGATCCTCAGATCCCTTACGCTTACCAGTACCGCGACTACCTCATCCGCGCCTTCAACGACGACGTTCCCTATCCTCAGCTCGTCAACGAAGCCATCGCCGGAGATCTCCTGCCAAAACCACGAATCAAGAACGGCATCAACGAAAGCGCCATTGGCATCGCGCAGCTTCGCATGGTGCTGCACGGCTTCTCGCCGGTCGATTCGCTCGATGAAATGGTCACCTTCACCGACAACCAAATCGACACCGTCACCAAGGCCTTCCAGGCCCTCACCGTGAGCTGTGCCCGCTGCCACAACCACAAATTCGACGCCATTTCCCAAGCCGACTTCTACGCCCTCTACGGCATCTTCACCAGCACGCACCCCGCCGTCATCGACGTGAATGCTCCCGGCACCGGCGATTCCATTCGTGCGGAGTTGAAGCAGCTCAAAACGCAGATCAAAACCACGCTCATCGCTGATTGGCTCAAATCGAATCCGCCCGCTCCCATTCAGACCGATCCACCCCGTGACTCACCAGGGCTTGGAAAATTCGAATGGCTTACGCAAGGCATGACCAAGACCAAAGCGGGTGAATTTGCCATCACGGAAGACGGCATGCGCATTTACCCCGGCGGCTATTTTTCCGACCTCATTAGCTCACGAGACCGTGCCGTTCTCTACTCGAAACGCTTTGAGAATCCCGGCGGCTCGCTGTGGTTCCGCACGGCTGGAAATGGCGGGGTGAAAGCCAAATACGTCGTCCAAAACTACCCGCGCACCGGCACCATTCACAAGGCCGCCGAACTCAAGGACAACAAGGACGAACAAATCAACTGGCGCTCGCTCGATCTCGATTTCTGGAAAGGCGACGAGATTTTCCTCCAAATCACCACCGCCGCTGACCTACCTGCCGAGTTCAAAAATGGCCGCTCATGGTTCGGCCTGACCGATGTCGCCATCACGAAGGACAAAACGCCCCCCTTCTCGCCAAAACCATCCACCGCTTCGCCACATCAATTGATCGCAGCCTGGCAGAACGACACCCTGACTGATGCTCAAGCCGAAGCGCTCAACCAACTGATTCAATCCAACAAGCTCTCGACGAAAGTCGCCACAGCACTACTCAAACGCTACCGCGACCTTGAAGCCAAACTTCCCGCACCGACCCGCGTGCCCGGCGTGATCGAGGCCGATGCCAAAGACGCAGCGCTATTCGTTCGCGGTGACCACAAACAGCCCGCCGAGATCGTCCCGCGCCGATTCCTCGTCGCCCTCGATCCCACGCCCTTCGCAACCAAGCAAAGCGGCCGCCTCGAACTCGCCGAGCGCATGGCGGACATGAAAAACAACCCGCTCACCGCCCGCGTCATCGTGAACCGACTCTGGCATCACGTCTTCGGTCGCGGCATCGTCGCCACGACCGATAACTTCGGCAAGCTCGGCGATTTGCCCACACACCCGGAGTTGCTCGACTTCTTGTCACAGCGCTTCATCGACAGCGGCGGCAGCATCAAAGAGATGGTGAAGCTCATGGTGTCATCGAAGGCCTTTCAGAGAAGCGCTCAATCCTCGGAACTCAGCACTCAAAAAGACCCGGAGAACAAACTCCTTAGCCATTGGAGCATGCGTCGCCTCGAAGCGGAGGCAATCCGTGATTCCATCGTGACTCTGTCCGGCAAGCTCGACACCACGCTTTACGGCGAATCCGTCGGCAGTGGCGATCCACGACGCAGCATCTACGTCAAAGTCATCCGCAACGCCCTCGACCCTTTTCTCACCACCTTTGACCTGCCCGTCCCTTTCAGCGCCCGTGGCAAACGCGACACCACCAACGTCCCCGCGCAATCCCTCACGCTTCTAAACGACAGCAAAGTCATCGACTGGTCACGCAGTTGGGCTTTACGCAGCGCCGATGCCAAAGACGAAGTTCGCGTTCGTCAAATGTTCCGCCAAGCCTACTCCCGCGATGCCAGCGATGACGAAGTGGAACAAAGCCTCGCATACCTCGCCACCCTTCAGCAGGAAAGCAGCGAGCAAGCCCGCAAACTCGCCAAGCAGGAAGAAAAAATATCCGCTCTGAATCGCCAGATCACCGCCATCCTCGATCCCGCACGCACCAAGTTGCTCGCAGCTCACCCATCCGACCTATCGGACCTTTCCGTCCCATCTCCGTTGTCAGAATGGACCTTCGACAAAGATTTGAGCGATACCAAAGGGCGCATGAATCTCGAACTCGTCGGCGCAGCCCGCATCGAAAACGGCGCCCTCATCCTTGGTGGCAAGTCCATGGCCAAATCCGGTTCCTTGCCGAAAAAACTCACCGCCAAGACCCTCGAAGCCTGGGTCATGCTCGACAACCTCACCCAGCAAGGCGGCGGCGTCCTCAGCGTGCAGGAAAAGAACGGCGGCATCTTCGACTCACTCGTCTTCGGCGAAAAACAAGCCGCGCACTGGGTCGCCGGAAGCGACCACTTCAATCGCAGCGAACTCTTCGAAGGCCCCACCGAAACCGAAGCAGCCACACGCCCTGTGCACATCGCCGTCGTCTATCAACCCGATGGCACCATCAGCGGCTACCGCGATGGCAAACCCTACGGCATCACCTACCGCAAAGCCCCCGCCGCCCTCTTCGAACCCGAAGCCAGCCAAGTCCTCCTCGGCTGCCGCCACGGCTCTCCTACTGGCAACAAAGGCCTCGCCGGTCGCATCTTCCGCGCCCGCCTCTACGACCGAGCTTTGACACCCGAAGACATCGCCAAAACCGCCCGCATCGAATCCACCACCATCACCGAAGCCGACATCCTCGCCACACTATCGAACGACCAGCGCACTCAACTCACACGCCTTCAATCGCAGCGCGATCTACTCACCAAGGCTCTCGAATCCACCCGCAGCACCGCCGCTGTGTCTGATCCGGTGCTTCAAGCCTGGGCAAGCCTCGCGCAGTCATTGATCAACCTGAAGGAGTTCATTTACCTTCGGTAAGTTATGGGCTTCCTCTCGAACATTCTCTCGCGAACGCTGTTTCGCTCGAACTTCAGGAACATTGATCGCCTGATGGAGGATGTCCGTGCTGGAAAGCCTGTTCCAAAGCCGACGCCGGTCCCTGAGTCTGGCGTGCTAAGTCTCAAAGAATCGACGCTATGCTATGCTTCACCTGTCTATGGCAACTGGCAGGTTCCGCTCAGCGAGATCATCGCTTTCGGAGAATACACCACCGACAATGGACCTCACATCGACGATTGGTACTTGGTCTTTGTGACAAGAGACTTCAACTGGGTGGAAGCATCTAACTACTGTGCTGGTGCTGATGATGTTCGGACAGCTTTAGCTCAACATTGGGGTGTTGACGGCCTTTATGGAGAACTAGCATTCAGTACGGATTTCAGCAGCAGGGCTATATGGCCCGCCGAAATCGCAGGCAAACCTCTTTTCGATTTCGTCGAACGCACTCAATCTATTTGGGAGAAGATTAAATCGTTTGGTATGGGCCTGATTGACAAAGACCTGACCCAACAAGTCCGATCACACCTAAAAGCCCCCCAAACACCATGAAGGCAATCCCGAACATCGCGGCAGCGTCCTGGAGTGCGCCGGTCCTCCGGCGCTTTCGAATGTCCCCAGGCCTGCGCAAAGCTCCAGAGGGTTGGAGCACTCCAGAACGCTCACGCGTGTATCGAAGCAGCTCACCACTCAAACTTCACCGGAAAGTCTGGACAGAGCTTCGAGGTGGTCGCCTCGGGCACATCGTGACGATAGAAGGTCATGTTCCCGTCCTCGTCGCAAAACCAAACTTCCTCGGCTCCACGAGCAAAGTAGAGCTGCATCTTGCCCATCATTTCGACAACGCTGTTGGAATAGGAACGAACTTCGACGCAAATCTCCGGCGCGATGGGCATGGAGGCGGAACGGCGATGCGGGCGAAGCCGATCATCAGAAATCCACGCCACGTCAGGCACCTTCACTCCATCCGATGTTTCCACCGCGCATTCCGTAATCACACGACCACCCTGGAGCTTCTCACGAAGAATGGCTCCGATTTCAGACTGAAAACCTCCGTGCCAATTGGATGCAGGACTCATGACGATTTGGTTAAAACGATTCGTTTCGATCTTGTAGGGCAGGTCTTGCAAGGTCGGGTCTTCGCAAATTTCTTTCCAGGTGCGCATATGGCAATGTTGCCTTCAAGATCACCTTTCTGCAACATTCAATTCTCACACTCATGAAGTCACACTTCTCCCGCCGCCACCTCCTCTCCCGCGCCTCCACTGGCTTCGGCATGGCTGCTTTGGCAGGTCTCATGCAGGAAGAATCCCAAGCTGCGCTCGTGAATCGAGCCAAGCGTTTCGCGCCCAAAGCACGCAGTGTCATCTTCCTCTACATGAGCGGCGGGGTGTCCCACGTCGATTCGTTCGACCACAAGCCGATGCTCAAGAAGTTCGAGGGCAAACCGATGCCGGGGGCGGTCAAAAAGACGCAGTTCAACAACAACGGAACCGTTCAGCCGTCGCATTGGGACTTCAAACGCTATGGGCAGTCGGGACTCGAAGTGAGCGATCTCTTCCCGCAGATCGGCGGCGTGGCGGATGACCTCTGCATGATCCGTAGCATGACCGCGAAGTTCAGCGAGCATGCGCAGGGGAACTATTTCATGCACACCGGCTTTCCCTTTCTTGGTAATCCTAGCGCAGGAGCATGGACCAGTTACGGCCTCGGCACTGAGTCACGCGATCTGCCGGGTTATGTCGTCCTGCAAAGCGGCGGCGCAGCGACACCGCATGGCGGCGTCGGCCTTTTCAGCAACGGCTTCCTCCCCGCGCAGCATCAGGCCAGCGTCGTGAAGGCCGATGAAGCCGAAGCCGTCACCAACATCCGTCCGCGCCAACCGCACGACATGCAGCGGCGCCAGCTCGACTTCATCGGCGCGATGGACAAACGCTTCGCCAGCACCACGCAGCACGACATGCACGTCGAGGCTGGCATTTCGAACTACGAGATGGCCTGGCGCATGCAATCCGCCGTCCCCGACCTCTGCGACATCTCCGGCGAGACCGAGGCGACAAAAAAACTCTACGGCCTCGATGATCCAGAGCCAAAAAAAGCCGCCTACGCCCGCCAATGCTTGCTCGCTCGGCGCTTGGTCGAGCGCGGCGTGCGCTTCATCGAACTCAGCACGCTCGCCTACAACGTCGGCGGCGGCAACGGAGCCAATCCCTGGGACCATCACGGTGCCCTCAAAGAAGGCCACGGCAAGATGGCCAACCAAATCGACCAACCCATCGCCGCGCTCATCAAAGACCTCCGCTCACGCGGTCTGCTCGACAGCACCCTGCTGGTCTGGGCCGGCGAATTCGGCCGGACGCCCTTTGCGCAAGGCAGTAACGGACGAGACCACAACCCCTACGGCTTCACCGTGTGGATGGCCGGCGGCGGCGTCAAATGCGGCCACGTCTATGGCTCCACCGATGAATTCGGCTACAACGCCACCGAGAACGTCTGCACCGTCTATGACATGTGGGCCACCGTGCTCCATCTAATGGGCATCGACCACGAACAACTGACCTACCGCTTCAGCGGCCGCGATTTGCGGCTCACCGATGTGCATGGGAATGTGCTGCGGGACATCATTGCGTAATGAATACCTCGTTCTCACGCCGCAACATTCTCTCCAGCGCCTCCACGGGCTTTGGGATGGCGGCATTGGCAGGCTTGATGCAGGCGGAGACGCCGATGGTGCATCGGGCGAAGCGTTTTGCGCCGAAGGCACGCAGCGTGATCTTTTGCTACATGAGCGGCGGCGTGTCGCACATCGACTCGTTTGATCCGAAGCCGTTGCTCGAAAAATATGCGGGTAAGCCCATGCCCGGCGAGGTGAAGAAGACGCAGTTCAACAACAACGGCACCGTTCAGCCCGCGCACTGGGCCTACAAGCGCCACGGCCAGTCAGGAATGCCAGTGAGCGACCTCTTTCCGCACATGGCCATGGTGGCGGACGAGTTGTGCGTGATCCGCAGCATGACGGCGAAGTTCAGCGAGCATGCGCAGGGCAATTTCTTCATGCACAGCGGCTTCCCCTTTGTCGGCTATCCCAGCGCCGGAGCGTGGGCCAGCTACGGCCTCGGCACCGATTCGCGCGATCTTCCGGGCTACATCGTGCTGCAAAGCGGGGGTGCCAGCGTGCCGCATGGCGGCGTCGGCTTATTCAGCAGCGGATACCTTCCCGCTCAGCATCAGGCCTCCATCATCAAGGTCGATGAAGCCGAAGCCGTGAAAAACATCCGCCCACAGGAGTCGTTCGCCACGCAGCGCAAGCGCCTCGATTTCATCCGCGCGATGGACCGTCGCTTTGCCGCCACCACGCAGCACGACACGCATGTAGAAGCCGCCATCGCGAACTACGAACTTGCCTGGCGCATGCAATCCGCCGTCCCCGAGCTCTGCGACCTCTCCGGCGAATCCGCCGCGACTCAAAAACTCTACGGCATCGACCAAACCGGCACCACCACCGCTGCCTATGGCCAGCAGTGCCTGCTCGCACGTCGATTGGTCGAGCGAGGCGTGCGTTTCATCGAGCTGAGCTGCCTGCCGCAGAAGATCGGAGCCGGACAAGGACCCAATCCGTGGGATCAGCACGGCGAAATCAAAAAAGGCCACGGCAACATGGCCCGCCAGGTCGATCAGCCCATCGCCGCGCTCGTCAAAGACCTCAAATCACGAGGCCTGCTCGACAGCACCCTCATCGTGTGGGCCGGCGAGTTCGGCCGCACGCCCTTCGCCCAAGGCACTGACGGTCGTGACCACAACCCCTACGGCTTCACCATCTGGATGGCCGGTGGCGGCATCAAGCCCGGCCACATCTACGGATCCACCGACGATTTCGGCTATCACGCCATCGAAAACGCCTGCACCGTCTATGACATGTGGGCCACCGTCCTTCACCTCATGGGCATCGACCACGAACAACTCACCTACCGCTTCAGTGGTCGCGATCTGCGGCTCACCGATGTGCATGGGAATGTGCTGAGGGACATCATGGCTTAGCGTGCTGTTTAAAAAACTTCACGATGAGTGCCGGAGCTTCTTTGAGAAAGGTGTGGTTGCCAGGGTGGATGCAGGTCACGACTGGGTTGCCGCTTTTGGATTCATACTCGGTGCAGAACTTTGAATCACCCCAGGGGTGTCCTGCCGCGCATTGATTCAACTCGCGCAGACTGTCCATGGTGATTTTTTGCCAGGCGTATTTCACCAACGGATCAGTCTCTCCGGCAACATGGAGGACAGGTTTCGGTTTGAGATCGAGTTTTTTGTTACCCAAACTAGCCGATGAGGAAGGAGCCATGGCGGCAAAGAGATCCCCACGAGCAGCCCACAAGAGATAAGTAAAACCACCACCATTGGAGTGACCAGTGCTGTAAAGCCGATGTTCATCGATCTTGTAGTCGCGTTTGAGCTGAGCCAAAACCGCATCGAACAGCTTCAAGTCACAATCTCCTTGATCACCCACACGTCCCTGCCAACCTGGTTTTTTGCCTTCTGGATCAGTGAGGCGACCGGGTGTATTCAAGCCCTGTAGATAAACGGAAATCGCCTCAGGCCAGAGCTTGTGATAGCCGAATGAATTGGCTGCATTTTTCATATTGCCACCGTGTCCGTGCCAAGCAAAAACAATGGGCACAGGCTGAGTCAGCGCGGCTTCGGGGATGTGGACCATGCCATCTCGTGTGACTCCATCGACCTGCCATGAGAAGATCAGATCCCCAACTGGCGGCGTTTTAACTTCCGCCATAGCCGTTAAGGTTACGAAATATAAGACAGAGAATGCAAAGGTCAGCTTCATGGAAGTTCATTGAACCGTGTCAGCCGCAATAGGTTTCACCCAAGGTGTAACTCGGGACAACGCCCCTGATTTAAAGTTGCTGGATTTTCATCTTTCACTGGCGAGAATAAGTACTCTTTAAAAGAACCATGCCTGAGGCCCAACTCACTCCATTGCCACGAACTCTCATTATCATGGGGGTTTCCGGCTGTGGCAAATCTCTGATCGGAAGCCGCTTGGCGGAAAAGCTTGGTGGCGTGTTCGAAGATGCCGATGATTTTCACTCAGAAGCCAACAAGGCCAAAATGCGCGCAGGGATTCCGCTGACCGATGAAGATCGCTGGCCCTGGTATGCAAGTTTGCGGGCAAGGATTGAGGAGATGCGAACAAGCACTCCTATTTATGTCTTAGCCTGCTCAGCGCTAAAACAAATTTACCGCGCCAAGCTGCTGGCTGATGATTCGCCTGATCAATTGGCCTTTATATTCCTCGAAGGCGATCGCGAGGTGATTTTCAGCCGGATGGCCGCACGTCAAGGACACTACATGCCCGTCACACTGCTGGACAGTCAGTTGGCCATTTTGGAAAAGTCCCCAGACCTGCTTGCCATCCCTCTGGACCAAACGCCCGAAGAAATTTTAGCCGAAATTAGCCAGCGTTTAGGGGCATAAACGGAGCTTCTTTCACGAAAACCCTCGACTACTTTCCCACGCAGCCGAGAAAAGCTTGTTGCCAGACTGTGCGCAACCGCTAGAATTCGCGTCCTTTTTCCGGTACAACCAACCAACCGATTAACGCTCCCTGTGACTCCGTCCTTCCTCCTCACTCAAGGCATTCAAACTTCCATGATCCTCGCGGTCGTGGGCTTGGCATTTGCATTTCTCCTTATCCGCCAAATCCTCGCAACGTCTCCGGGCAATGATAAAATGGGCTTAATCGGCGGAGCTATTCAGCAAGGTGCCAAAGCTTACATGAATCGGCAGATTCGCGCCGTAAGTATGATTGCCGTCATTGTTTTTGCCATTGTGTGGTATGCACGCGGCGGAGCAGCAAGTGCAGGATTTGTGGTCGGCGCCGTTTGCTCTATGATCGCAGGCTACATCGGCATGATGGTAGCAGTCCGTGCCAATGTGCGCACTGCCTGGGCAGCTAGCGTCGGAGCTCATCCAGCTTTAAAGGTCGCCTTTAACGGCGGTGCAGTCACCGGACTTTTAGTGGTCGCTCTAGGCCTTCTGTCTGTAGGTGTTTTCTATCTCGTCATGGAGAAGATGGGCGGAGTGAAATCGGCTATTGATTCGCTGATTGGACTAGCTCTTGGCAGTTCTTTGATTTCAGTTTTTGCTCGTCTCGGCGGTGGCATTTACACCAAGGCCGCAGATGTCGGCGCTGACCTTGTCGGTAAGATCGAACAAAATCTCAACGAGGACGATCCACGCAATCCAGCGACCATTGCTGACAACGTCGGCGACAATGTAGGCGACTGTGCAGGCATGGCGGCTGACGTTTTTGAAACCTATGCTGTTAGTTTGATCGGTGCCATGCTTGTTGGGCACCTGACCGGCCCTGAAGGCAATCACGCCGTCATCGTCTATCCGTTCGTTCTTTGTGGCCTTTCCATTCTTTCCTCATTGTTTGGTATTGGCTGGGTCAATTTCGTCAAACAAACGGCCACAGCGTCCCTCGTCAGCGGCGTAGCCGTTTCTGGGATCTTATCTGCAATTCTCTTTAAATGGGCGACATCAGCCATCTTCCCTGAGTCAGTCGTGATGGCAGGCAAGACGATCACACCAAGCAATCTCTTTTATTGTGCGATCATTGGCATCGTCCTAACCTTTGTAGTCGTCTGGATCACAAACTACTTCACTAGCACCGCCCACGCTCCGGTGCGACGCATTGCCAAAGCTTCAGAAACAGGCCACGCGACCAACATTATTGCGGGGATCAGCGTCGGCCACCACGCCACCTTGCTCCCAGTGCTAGCTATCGCCGGGTCTATCTGGCTTTGCTGGGATTTGGGCGGTCTGTATGGCATCGCCACAGCCGTAGTTTCCATGCTCAGCCTCAGCGGCATCATTATTTCTCTAGATGCTTTTGGCCCGATCACTGACAATGCTGGCGGTATCGCTGTGATGTCAGGCCTGCCTGAAGAAGTGCGCAAAATCACCGATGAGCTGGATGCCGTCGGCAATACCATGAAAGCCGTCACCAAAGGCTATGCGATCGCTTCTGCCGGACTTGCAGCCATGGTTCTCTTTGGTTCTTATGTCGAGGAGTTGAAAGCTTTCCTGAGCCTCAAAACCATCGCCTTTGACTTGATGGACCCAAGAGTGATCATTGGCATGTTCATTGGCGGACTGCTTCCCTATCTCTTCACAGCCTTTGGCATGGATGCTGTGGGCAGTGCCGCTGGAGCCGTCGTTCGTGAAGTGCGCCGTCAGATTGCTGCAAAGCCCGGTATTCTCACGGGTCAGGACACCCCTGAATACGGTCAATGCGTTGATATCGTGACCAAAGCTGCCCTGCAGCAGATGATTGTTCCAGCCTTACTGCCAATCGTTTTTGTCGTTGGAATTGCCTTTCTTGGTAAGGAAGCCCTCGGTGGACTTCTTATCGGAACGATTATCACCGGACTTTTCGTCGGTATCGCCATGACAAGTTCAGGTGGTGCGTGGGACAATGCTAAAAAGTATGTCGAAGAAGGCAATCATGGTGGCAAAGGAAGCTTTGCCCATGCAGCGGCCGTCACTGGTGATACCGTGGGCGACCCCTACAAAGACACCTCCGGCCCTGCGGTGAACCCAATGATCAAAGTAGTGAACATTTTGGCGATCCTTGTGATCCCGTTGTTCTTTAAATAAATCTCTGATTTAGCCCTAGCGGCTAACTTTCGGATTCTTTGTTCAACGAATTCCGCTCACACCGCCATTTTTGGCGGTGTGTTTTTACCCAGTCGGTTAAAGCGCGCTCAAAACCTACATCCCGCCCCTCTTTTTCACTGACGAACCATTTGTGACGCATAATTTGCTGCAATTCAGCCTGAAATTCAGCATATGGAGAAGAGCTAGCGGGATTGACTGGCATAATGAGGGCCACAAATCTCCACCTTTGAACCCGACACGCAAGCACTGCATCTCTGCCATGGATATTTCTTTCTGAACGAAGAAACCTCATGACAAGAGTAGTCTATCCGTTATATCTTGCGACTTCAACCTTCCCGTCCAACGGGCCGAAGTAGCTCAGAGGTAGAGCAGCGCATTCGTAATGCGCGGGTCGCGGGTTCAATTCCCGCCTTCGGCTCCATCTCCCGTGAAGACTTCATGACTGAACCCATAGACAAGCCTCGTTTGAGCCGCATCAAGCGCAGAGAGGAGATGCTTAATAGCATTGCAAAGCTGATCGGCTGCACAGCACTCGTCGTCACTGTGGCAGTTGTTTTCTACGTTATTGTCATTCAGTTAGACAAGCAGGGCCCCAAAGTAGACCCCGCCTATGTGGATGCTGTCGAATTAGCGTCCCAAGAATACCGCTGGGCAGGTACTGAGACTGTTGCAAAAGATGCAGGACTAGGAGTCTCTAGACCCGCTCTGCCAAAGCTAACAGCCAAGCCGAGTAACGCACCGTCGCTGGCCAATACTTTGCCGGGCTCCCAAAGTGTGCCGACAGTCAGCGGAATTGCCAACATTGAAGCCAAAAAACCGAAAATCGAAGCAGCAATTCGCCAGTTTTTCACTGCCAATTCGATTGCTGAAAAAGCGCTTTGCTCACGAGATGCCGAGCGGGTCTTACCGCTCATGGAGGTTTATTATAAAAAACACCAACTCATCGTTGGTGTTTGGCAAAAGTTGGGCTGGGTCCTCAATATGGACGAACCGGGCCAGCGGTTAGCTTATGCTCAGTCCTTGTTTGAGGATGTCGATCCAGTCTGTCTCATTATTGAAGAAACAGCCTCGGGAGAAATTCACATCGACTGGGAAAGCAGCGTTCGCTACAGCGAGCTAGATTGGCAGGAGTTCATCTCCACACGTCCAGACCAACCGACCCTGTTCCGAGTCATTGCCTCAAAACCTGTCAACTCGCCAGAATCATCTTTCAGCGCTGGAGACGAAGTTATCGAACTTAAGCATCCCGCCGAACAGGGCACGGTCTATGCTTACTTTAATCGAGCAGATCCTCAGTTTAAGACGCTTGTCGAGCAATTGCAGCTGGGGAACTGGACAAACGTCCCGTTAACGCTGCGGCTGTGTTATCCCGGACCTACGTCCAATGCTAAAACAGTACGCATTGCGGGCGTCGAAGGGAAAGGCTGGCTAATACTTCACAAATCGAGGAGCTAATACTGTGAGCAAAAGCAAAACATCCAAATCCAAGACCAAGACAGTCAAAGCCACTCCAAAGGCTGCGATCAAAAAAAAGGTCATTGCTAAAAAAGCAGCTCCAAAGGCCGCGAAAGCTGCAGTTAAAAAAAGCGCCAAACCGGTGACTAAAAAGCCAGTCCCGAAAGCCAAAAAGGCGATCCACCTCCCAGTTAAAGCCAAGAAGCCCATAGCTCCTGCTAAGAAAACAACAGCAGGTGCCAAGAAGCCAACCGTGAAGAAGTCAGCTGCGCCTGCTAAAAAATCAGTTCTCGCGGCAAAGAAAGCACCAACGAAAAAGGTAGCCACAAAGAAGCTCCCTGTAGTAGTGGTCAAAAAAACGCCCATTCCAACTCCCGCTAAAGGCTCAAAACCGGCCATCAAGATCGCGGTAAAAACAGCTCCGCCAGCCAATAAATCTTTGCCAGCGCCTAAAGTCGTGACTGCCAAGAAAGCGGCCGCTAGCGCTCCTGCCCTAGCCAAAGACGAGCCAGTTAAGGTCAGCACAACTTTAGTCGTGTCTTCGACAGGAATGCCACGGATAGCCAGTCTACCGTCAGCACCACCACCGCCGCCAAAAGCATCCGCTAAGAAGCCAAGTTCACCGCAGATTGTTTCAGAGCCCATCGAGCCCGCCAAAGCACCAGTCATCTCTTCTGAAAAGGCATCGACGGTTAAATCAGGTGCGCTTTTTTACGACTCTCACATGCACACCCCTTTATGCAAACATGCTTGGGGTGAACCTGAAGAATACTGCGCCCAAGCGCTAAAATCAGGACTCAAAGGAGTTATCTTCACCTGTCATTGCCCAATGCCAGATGGCTACTGGCCATCAGTCCGCATGTCGGAGAGCGAGTTCGACACCTACGTCGCCGTTATTCAGCGTGCAGCAAACGCCTACAAGGACAAGCTTGATGTCGGACTTGGCCTTGAAAGCGAATACTTCCCTGGCTACGAGAAGTGGATCGAGAATCTGCATAAACGCGCTCCTTTCGACTACATTCTTGGTGCCGTGCATTGGCAGGCCAAAGAATACCTGAACAAGTACGAAACAGGCACCATCGAAAACTTCCGGCGCACCTACTTTGATCAGCTAGCTCAGAGTGCTGAAACAGGTCTTTATGATTGCCTCGCTCATCCAGATTTAGTCAAGAATTACCATCCTGATAGCTGGTGTTTCGCGATCATCAAAAACAGCGTCATTGCAGCTCTTGATCGGATCGCAAAAACAGGTGTCGCTATGGAGCTAAACACTTCTGGTCTGAACAAAAGCTATTCGGAGATGAATCCGGGCAATGAAATGCTGAAAATGATGGCTGAGCGCAAGATCCCTATTGTGCTCGGTAGTGATGCGCATAAACCTATCCGTGTCGGCGAGCACTTCATCACAGCACTCAATAACCTTGTTGAAGCGGGCTTCGAAAACGTCAGCTATTTCAAAAAGCGCCAGCGCATTGATGTGAAAATCAGTGATGTGATCTCCAGCATCAAGCGTGCGACGGACGCAAACGCCTGATATCAATCTAGTTCAGCAAATGATTCACGATGATCTGGGACCAAGCTTCCAGTTCCTCGTGTTTTGCTTTTAGCTCCGCTAAAGTAAAGAATTGCAGATCTTGGATAGCGTCTTCATTGGAGCTGACTTCCGCGCTGCTGAGCTCAAAACGGTGAACGACGCCTAGATGCACGCTACCAACCTCAGAGGAGTCGTCATTGATCAGCCCTATCACCGTCTGAGTGTGTGTGCCGCCGATCACTAATTCTTCAGTGATTTCACGCTCAATGCTGTTGAAATACATCGTTTCACCTAGGCCATCATGACTTTGATCCACGGGATTGATATGCCCGCCGATACCAACGGAGCGTTTTGAAACAAGGCGCTTTTCACCCGACTTCCCGCCTCGTGTGTAGCAGAGATAGCGTCCATCATGGTGGAAGATCGAATAGGGAATGAGCTGCTTATGGGTCGGATCAAGCTCAGCGGCTGGACGCTCCATGAAGAAATTAGCCCCAGGTGCCAGCATGGCCTCCAGATAACGATTCACCTCTGGTTGGAAGCCCTGAAAGCTACCAAGTTGATCGAGAAGGGCGCGAGTGATGACAAGAACATGTTCCATGGATGCTGCTGAGATTGAGCAGCACCGGCAGCGGGTCAAATGGCTTCATCAAGCCAGCAACTCTTTGATCACTTTACGATGCTCCACCCCGGTGAGCTTTTGATCCAGGCCTTGGAACTTGTAGGTGAAGCGTTCGTGATTGTAGCCAAGCAGATGCAACACAGTGGCATGGAAGTCACTGATGTGGAGCGGATCCTTCACGATGTTGTAGCTGAACTCGTCCGTTTCACCATGGATCGCACCGCCCTTAGAGCCGCCGCCAGCCATCCACATGGTGAAGCAACGCGGATGGTGGTCGCGCCCGTAATTTTCTTTACTGAGACCGCCTTGACTGTAAATCGTGCGGCCAAACTCGCCACCCCAGATAATCAGGGTGTCCTCGAACATACCGCGCTGCTTTAGATCCTCAATGAGTGCATGGCAGGGCTGATCGATGTCTTTGCATTGGCTCGGCATGCGTCCACCGACATTGCTGTGGTGATCCCAGTTGTTAAGATAGATTTGAGTGAAGCGAACGCCGCGCTCAGCCAATCGCCTTGCCATCAGCACGCTATTGGCAAAGGTGCCGCGCTTTTTAGCCTCGTCTCCATACATCTTAAAAATGTATTCCGGCTCTTGAGTAATGTCGGTAAGCTCCGGCACGCTGGCCTGCATGCGGAAAGCCATCTCATACTGCTGAATGCGGGTATGTGTTTCTGGATCACCGACCTCTTTAAAGTTCAATTCATTCAGCGCATTCAAGCCCTCAATGGTGCGTTTGCGCACGCTGCTTGAAACTCCCGGTGGATTATTGATGAATAGGATCGGATCACCTTTGCTCCGGAAAGAAACACCAGCATGTTCACCGGGCAGATAGCCGCTTGACCAGAGGCGGGAAGAGATGGCCTGTTCCTGCTCGCGATTCGTGGGCGTAGCGATCAATACGACAAAGGTCGGCAGATTAGAGTTCATCGACCCTAGGCCATAAGAAGCCCAAGAGCCAAGGCACGGACGCCCCCCAATCTGATTACCCGTCTGCATGGCACAGATGGCGGGTTCATGATTGATGGCCTCTGTATGCAAAGAGCGCATCCAGCAAATGTCATCGGCATTCTTGCTCAGATGTGGCAAAAGGTCCGAATTCATCCACATGCCGCATTTGCCATACTGAGCAAAGTTGAACTTCGACGGAGCGATCGGAAATCGAGCCTGTCCGCTAGTCATCGTTGTCAGGCGCTGACCGTTGCGGATGCTGGCGGGCAGATCCTTATCATACCACTTTTGCATTCCCGGTTTGTAATCAAACAAGTCCATCTGCGACGGCCCACCGACCATGTGCAAATAAATCACGCGTTTCGCCTTAGGCGCAAAGTGCGGCCCCGTAACGCCGAGGGCATTATTAGCGCTGGCGCTTCCTAACATGGCATCGCCAAGAAGTGAAGTCAGCGCCGCGCCACCGAGCACGTTTTTACCACGAGCAAAAAGCTGGCGGCGAGTTTGATAGGTGTTCCATTCTTCAAGGATATTCATAGAAATAAGGGGCAAATATTCACTTATTCAGCACTTCATCGAGATTCATGAGCTGATTGCAAAGCATTGTCCAGGCAGCGAGTTCGGGCTTGGATAGCTTATCATCGACTTTAGACTCGCCCACTTTGAGCAACTCTTCAGCCTCAGCCGGATTAGCACTGTAGTGGGCGCGCAGGTCATTGAGACTCACCTGAATGATTGCCATCTCATTGGCTTTGGGCGAACGGCAAAGCAGGCGTTCAGCTAGGGCTGAAGCTTTGGCTGTGTCGTCGCCAGGCACTGTGCCGAGGGTTCTCTGGGCAAGGTTTCGGGCAGCCTCGATAAACTGCGGGTCATTCATCGTCACCAAGGCTTGGAGAGGCGTGTTGGTTCGGTCGCGGCGGACACAGCTCACTTCACGGCTTGGCGCATTAAAGATGTCCAAGCTTGCAGGTGGAGCCATTCGCTTCCAAAAGTTGTAAAGAGTGCGGCGGTAAAGGTTTTCACCTTTGTCTTGCGTGTATTTTTCCGTTCCCATGCCCACCACTTCCCAGACATTCTCTGGCTGGTAAGGCATTGTACCAGGACCGCCCATGGTTGGTGAAAGCGTGTTGCTGGCAGCTAGGGCATAGTCACGGATCATTTCGGCATCCATGCGGAAACGGGGACCACGACTAAGGAGCGAATTGTCCCGATCTTTTTCCGTTTTTTCAGGCGTGATGATCGCAGCCTGACGATAGGTGGCTGAGGTAACGAGCATTTTAAACAATCGCTTCACGTCCCAACCGCTTTCACGGAACTCGACCGCCAACCAGTCGAGTAATTCTGGGTGCGTGGGTGCGGATCCCATGATGCCAAAGTCTTCGCTGGTCTTCACGAGTCCGCTGCCAAATAGCTCCTGCCAAAAGCGATTCACGGTGACTCGCGCGCTCAATGGATTTTCAGCGCTGACCAGCCACTGAGCTAGGCCAAGGCGATTCTTCGGCGCACCGTCGGGCAATTTCCCAAGGGCTACAGGCACAGCGGCATCCACGGCTTCTCCTACCTTATCGTATTGGCCACGCATGAGGATGTTGGCCATTGGCATAGTATCCTTTTTCTCCTCTTGGATATGGGTGATCGGACTGCGTGTCTCAATCGCCTTCTTCTCAGTTTCAAGTTTAGTATTCAGCCCATCAGCCGCCTGATAACCCGCGTGGCGAGTCACGAGGTAGTGCTCAAAGAGCGCTTCTTTTTGTTTCGGGCCGCGTTTGCTGGAGGCCAGCATTTCGCGCAATGGCCCTACTTTCGAAAGGGTCATTACTTCAGCAGGTGCCAGCATCCGATCATAAATGCGCACGTCTTGTACGCTGCCGTCATGAAAGACTTGTACATGGCTGCGCTGGCCGATTCGAGTTGGCGTTGTCGTCTTGATGCTGCCCTTGAGACCATTCGTTTCATACTTCAGCTCCTGCTCTTTGCCATCGATAAAGATCTTTACGCCTTGAGCCTTTCCGCTGCCATTATACGTCACAAAAACATGCTGCCAGACTCCGGGGCGCACACTCGGTTTTTTAGTGCTTACTTTCAGCGCGTCATCTGGCCAGGTGCTGACGATATGGACCGCAAAGCTACGATCCGCTTGCCAGAGATCCCAGCCGCGATATTGACCTTTTTCATCCATACGAGCTAGGATGCCGCCATTGACCCCGAGTTTGCCGGCGCGAACCCAGGCACCATAGCTGAAGGATTGGTTCTTTTCGAAGTCGCCCACATCACCGATTTCAAAAGTGCCACCTGGCTTCATCATTGGTGCTGGGCCGATTTTCCCATCGGGCTTCCAGGACACTTCACCCGTCGCTTTAAAGGTCTTTGTGGCACCACAAATGCCAGTCACTTCACTGCCGACACCCTCGTTGAGTGGTATGTGGGCGACCAAGCCTTTAGCTGGCAGGTCTTTATCCAAGTCGGCAGGCTTCGCCGAAGTCAGCCATTGATCAAACTCTGGGGCTGCCAGTTTGCGATTCTCACCCATCTTGGTCTTTGCAGCTGCGATCTCAGTCGGCAGAGCTTGCCAACGGGGTCGATCTTTGTCCGTTGGTATGACCAAGACAGGTCCCAGGCCATCCTTCACATTGCCATCTTTTGGCTTCTGTGTAGTGTTTCGGAAGAAAGCAGCCAATGAGTAATAATCGCGCTGTGTGATGGGATCAAATTTGTGATCGTGACACTGAGAACAATTGGTCGTGAGTCCCATGTAAACCCAGCCAAGCGTCTGAACACGGTCATTGGCATAGTTGGCCAGATTTTCTTCATCAATGGTGCCACCTTCATTTGTCGTCGTGTTGCAGCGCTGGAATCCCGTCGCGATGAGTTGGTCTTCGGTCGGTTTTGGCAGAAGGTCCCCAGCGATTTGCTCCATGGTGAACTGATCAAAGGGTTGATTGCGATTAAACGCCTTCACAGCCCAGTCTCGGTAAGGCCAGATCGCACGCTCCTTATCAAAATGCAGACCATGTGTGTCAGCATAGCGGGCAGCATCCAGCCAATAGCGCGCACGATGTTCGCCATAGGCGGGCTTTTTCAGCAGTTCGTCCACCAACTCATTGTAAACCACATCTGGTAATTTCCCTGCGACGGCTTTTCCTGCATAAAGCTTGAGCATCTCCGGTGAAGGTGGCAATCCAGTTAAGTCTAAGGTGACGCGACGAATGAGAGCATGTGCCTCGGTCTCCGGAGCCGGAGTCAACTGATGTTCCTCAAGTTTGGACAGCACAAATTGATCCACGGGCGTCTTCACCCAAGCCGTCGATTTGACGACCGGCAAAGGCGAGCGCTCTGGCTTGATCAGCGACCAATGAGGCTGCCAGGGTGCGCCTTCAGCAATCCAAGCTTTAACCATTGCAATCTGGGCTGGTTTGAGCGTTTTGTGCGACTCTGGTGGCGGCATGATTTCCTCCTCATCAGTGGAAATTAAGCGCTGATAAAGCGGGCTATCCTCAGGCTTCCCCTTCAGGACGGTCGGTTGTTCGCCTTCTTTGGCGGTAAAAAAACCGGCCTCGGTGTCTAATCGTAGGCCCGCCTTCCGGGTGCCTGGGTCAGGACCATGACAATGGAAGCAAGCCTCTGCCAAAATCGGACGAATGTCCTGATTAAAGGCGACACGACCATTGCTAGCCCCGAAGAGACTGCTCTGGGCTGTGATCAAACATAATATGACTTGGATGCGTATGATTGTCATCGGTTCATGATACGGTGTCAGATGAAGATTTATACCAAATACCCCGATAAAGCATGATTCATCATTGGCAGTGTCGAAATTGACATAAATCTATCCATGCGGCCCTAGGCTAAAATGATTCATAGAAGTCTCACTTGAAGATTTTTTTAACATCATTGAACCGCTGTCTCAACAACGCTGTCTCCTGCCTTGCGCTTTATTTATCTCTCTTTAGTATCGCAGCCCCTTCTCTGCCAATTTAATGAAAAAACCTGACGAAATCATGCTCATCCCTCACGAAGAGGGTTTTCGTGCATGGAGAACTAAAGCGGGGCTAACCACCGCTGGAGAAACTGAGACCAAGACCTGGCGAGGCGCAGAGTGGATTGCCTTACCTGCCCGCTGTGTCGTCAGTGTTCCCATGCGCTTTCAGGGAGTGGATGCCTCACGTCGAGAGTCAGCTGCTCAATTGGAGTTAGAGGCCGCAGGCTTAGGTGCAGAGACCTCCGAGACATTTAATTACGAACTGCACACCCTAGGCTCTGATGAGCGTGACCAGCGCACCAGTACCTACATTCAGGTGTCCCCACTTCCCGCCAACATTGTCGAAAATGGTGATGATGCGCGTTATGCACCCTCTGTTGCCTTTCACAAGCTAACACCGGGTGAGCTGCTGATCTGGCGTGAGGACGGTGCTTTTGTCATCGCTATTGCCCATGAAAGTGGTGAGCCGATGCATTCACAGGCACTTGCTGCACGTTGCCTTGATGCCGATGCGGCAGCAGAAATACGCTGCATTTTAGCCTCGCTTGAACTGTCCAGTTTGAACCCTGATATCCATGCTTTAGCGTTGGTTACGGGCAGCATTCCAGATGACCTCATCCCTGAAGATTTTGCTCAGGCGCTGGACCTTCCGATCATTATCAAGGACTTATCTGTCCCTGCAGCTCCAGCCCATGCCACACGTCTCGTTCCAGCCAGTGTCGTGAGACTCCGCCTCGAGCGTCAGCAGCGTCGCATGATGATGCTCGGGGCGCTTGCGTTTGCCTTTGTTCTTGTTGCCGCTCTCAGCGCGTTTGCTATCAGAGTCTGGGTTCGTGAGCGTAGTATTACGAGTGAAGATGTTCGTTTAGCTGAACTTGAGCCAGAGCTCTTGACGATTCGTGACGCCAAGGCAGCCTGGGAAGATTTACTTCCAACCCTGACACCTGACACTTATCCAGTAGAAAGCATCTATCAGTTGGTGCTGTTGCTGCCGCCTGAAGGGATTCGCGTCACACGTCTCGAGATCAAACAGGATGGTTTGATTATTGATGGGGAGGCTTCTTCTCTTGGGCATGGCATTGAGTTTCGTGATAAAGTCATGTCATCACCTGCCTTCAAACGCTGGACTTGGGAAATACCACAGCCAACTAGCCTGCCTGATGGTCGCGCCACCTTCCGGGCAGAGGCTAGGCCCCTAGAAAGTGAAGCCGCTGAAACCACGGAAGGAGATGCCCAGCCATGACCGCTAACGAACAACGTCTAGCCTTGGGACTCGGACTCGTCCTCATTGGTGGCATCGCCTTCATTGGCCTGACCAAACTTAAATCCTGGAAAAGCCGAGTCGATACTCACGCCATGGAAATGGAAAGTCGCCGTGCCGAAGCAGACGAGTTACTTTCCCAACAGGATTTTTGGAATCAGCGTTCTACTTGGCTTATCGAAAAGCAGCCCCTCTACACCAAAGCAGGTGAAGCCTCTACCAGCATCCTCAATTTGGTCGATGAATTAGCCGCCAAAAATGGTGTCAAAATCACGCAGAAGCAGCTTACCGAAGCAAGCGAGCGGGTTGGTCTAACCTCAGCCAATGTGACTCTTGAAGTCCGCGGAGAAATGAAACCCGTGCTTACCTGGCTCTATGAATTGCAACAGCCTGGAAACTTCATTGGCATCCCCGCCATGACAGTGACGCCCAATGAAGAAGACACTGCGGAAGTAATCGTGAACATGAACGTGCAAAAATGGTTCAGACTACCACCGTCATGAAGACTATCGTTTACAGCTTCCTCTTTTTTGCGATTGGCCTGGGTTCACTCACAGCTGAAGATTCCACTGCAATACCGAAACCACACGATGCAGAGCGCTACCAGGAGTCCTGGCAGGTGAACCCATTTGCATCTAAGATCGACTACAGTTCATCAGCACCACCAAGTTGGTCGCAAAACTGGTCACTTTCTGGAATGTTCAACAACAACGGCAGTATCCGAGTGACCCTCAAAAACAATCTCACGGGTCAAGTGCGATATGTTAGCAGCAAAAGTAACGCAGGTGATGAATTCAAACTCATCAAAGCTGACTTCAATCGGAATCGAGAGAAAGCTTCAGTCGTCATCACCCGAAGGAACGAAGAAGCAGAACTGAAGTATCAACCATGAGATCGCTCCTTTACCTAGCTGCCATTTTATTGATTGGCCCTAATCTTCTCCAAGCGCAGGACGCTGAGCCTGCTGCAGATGCCCCACCAGAAGCTCCTGCTACGACGGAAGAAACGACTGCTGATCAACCAGCAGAACCCTCTGCCGAGGTTGTAAATCCCACTGAAACGGAAGCCGTGATTCCAACGGCTTTTGATATCTCACGATATCAGAGCACCTGGGATAAAAATCCTTTCTTGCTGAAAACAGCCCCCGTCGTTCAGACGCAGGTTCAGTGGAGCCAAGACTGGGCGCTAGCGGGCATGTTCAACCACAAGGGAAAGATCCGCATCAGCATCAAGAATAAGCAGACCAACGAGTTTAAGCAGATCAGTAGCGACAGCAAGCCGGACGCCGAGTTCCGCCTAGTGAAAGCTAACTTTCATCGCAATCGCAATGAAGCCTCAGCCGTGATCGCAAAAGGCACGGAGGAAGCTGAACTTAAATATGACGAAGCCGCAGGTGGTCAGCCGGTGACGATCAACAACACCATGCGAGCAACTACGCCGCAGGGGCAGCCGCAGGGGCAGCCGCAGGGCGGTGTGCCTGGAATGCCAGGAGCTCAACGTACAGGGGTAGTCACAGGCCAGCAACCCCTGACAAAGCCCTTAGCTCCCAACGCCAACGGACGCGTCTTTAATGCCCCTGGCCTACCTGGAGGTGTAGCATCCCAGCCGGGACAAATCGGAGGACAGCCAAATATCAATATGCCACAAGGCGTCATTGGAACTCAATCCGGGGCTCCTGGGGTAGCTCCACCAGCCATCTCTCGCCGCCGACAATTGATCCCAGCACCGGTGATACCTGCCCAACCATGATTTCCAGCAAGCAACCTTCTTTCTTTCCCTTCATGTTCCGCATCGCACGCAATACCTTTATCGCCCTTTGCTTTCTGGCATTTTCCGTTCAGGCTCAAATCCCGCCACAGCCAGGGGCTAATCCAAACACAATCCCTCCCCAAGCTACTGGGCGCCCTTTCAATCGTCCGAATGCAGGCAACCCGAGTGGCTTGCCACCTGGAGCTGTAGGCAGGCCAGGAGTAGCCCCAGGTGCCCCTGGAACTGGCGCACTTGGCGACCCAAAACCAGCCATCAAACCCGAAGATGCCATCAAAGAAGATGGTGGAGTCGAACTTCAATTTCCGAATACACCACTTTCCCAGATCCTTTTAGTTTATGAAGACCTCACAGGTTTAAAAATCATTCGTGATGCCAATGTTGAACAGGCCACTGTCTCCATTGAGACCACAGGCGAACTGCCAAAAGAAAAGGCCATCATGTTCATCGAAAAAAGTCTTCTTTTGAATGGCTATGCCTTCGTGCCCTCCGGTGACGGCATGGTTAAAATTTTGGCTTTCGATGCAAAGAAGCCACAAACCGAAGGCGCGCCATTTTTTGAATCGGCGATGGACCTACCGTTGACCGATCAAGTGGTTAATTTCGTCGTCATTCTCAAGTATCTGAATGGTGAAGACGCCATCAAAGCCATCGATCAAGTTATCCCTCGTCACAGCTATGGCGTGATCACCGCAGTGCCGAATGCCAAGGCGCTGGTCGTCACTGAAAACAGCAACACAGTCCGAGCAATCATCGCTCTACTTGAGAGGCTGGATACCAAACCAGCTGAGACAAAATCGAAGACTTTCCAAATCACTCGATCTGACGCCGAGGACATCAAAAAGGCTCTGGATGAGATCCTCGGCACCGATGAAAAAAACGCCAATGGAGGAGGCCGCACGCCGAGCATTCCGCAGAATCAAGTCGGCTCCATCCCTGGTCAGCCGATCCAACCTCAAATGCCAACCAATCCAGGCATCAGTGTCAGCAATGGTGGTGGCTCAAGCACAGCTCAAGAGGTTCCACCCAAAATCATTTCAATTGCCCGTAGAAACTGCCTTCTCGTCATCGCCAGTTCTGATACGATGGAGTACATCACGAAGCTGATCGAAGAGCTCGATGCGGCCTCTGAGCTCCGCAACTTTATTTCCCGTCCTTTGATTTACCTAGATGTGACATCAGCCATGAGCATCATCAGTGACGCTATCTCCAGAACCGAAGGTGGTGAGGGCGGTGAAGGCGGTGGAGCTAATGCGACATCCAACCCGAATGGTCAAAATCAAACCCAAAACAACGGGCGTAATAACCAGGGCAATAGTGGCGGCCTCTTTGGCAATAACAACACCAATGGTAGCGGTTTTGGCAATAACGGCAGCGGGCTTGGTGGAGGGCTCGGTGGAAGTGGTGGTGGCGGCTTTGGTGGTGGTGGCGGCGGTAATCTACAACCCCTTCGCCAAAACAACGGTCCGACCTCCATGGTGGTAGGAAAAACCCTTCTCATCTCAGATCCGACCGCAAACTCCATCTTCGCGTCGGGGCCACCGGAGCATCTACGCATTCTCAACGAAATCATGGACGAACTGGACCGCCGGCCACAGCAGATTCTTATTTCTGCAGTGATTGGGGATTATAGTCTGGGAAACAATACCGGCTTCTCTATCGAGACAGCTCTCCGTGGTCGTGATGGGCGCAGTAAAGGTATCTTTGGACAGGTAGGAGCAAGCAATGGCCCGCCATCTATTAGCACCACTGCTGGCACGACGACCACCACTAGCAATCCCGACGCACGCAGTGCAGTTAGCGCGGCCACAGCGTTCGCCACAGGCAACGCGCTCAACTTTTATGGCGGAATCGGCGCAGGCATTGATGTCATTGTCAATACACTCAATACCAACACTGATTTCAAGGTCATTTCTAGGCCGACACTCTTTACTTTGAACAACACAGCTGCCACGATCAGCAGCGGCTCATCCTTTCCCATCGCCAGCTCCACTCAAAGCAATTTCAATGGTGGAAACGCAGGCAACGGATTTCTCTCCAATGTTCAATATCAAGACATCGTTTTAAGCCTCAATATCATTCCATTGATCAATTCCGATGATGAGCTCACCCTGCAAATCTCCCAGCAGAACAGTGAACAGTCGGGCACTACATCGATCTCAGGAAACGACTACCCGACCCTGACAAAGCAAGAATTAAACACGACTGTCATTTGTAAAAATAACGGCACCGTGCTGTTAGGAGGCTTGATTCGTGAAGAAAAAGTCGTCAGCCATGCAGGCCTACCCTTCCTTTCCAAGATCCCAGTTTTACGACTCCTCAGTGGCTCACGTTCCAAAAACAATCGCCAAAGAGAGTTGGTTATCATGATTCAGCCGACTATCGTGAATGACGTCTCAGATATCCCGCCGAATGCTCAGTTCTCTCCAGGCACGAGTCCCTTTAGCGATGAAACGCGTGCGACCTTCAATTACGAGAGGACTCAAAAAGAACTCCTCAATGCACCCAAAGCTATTCCTCTGGATAAACCTTCCATGTCAGCGCGAATTCGCGGAATGGTGGAGAAGCTCTTTTATTGATCACACCAGTTAAGGCACAGCTCAAAGCCGGACAGGCACGCCTTGGCTATCCAAGAAGCGTTTCACGTCCCCCACGGTGTATTCACCGAAGTGGAAGATGCTAGCGGCCAAAACAGCATCCGCTTTACCTTCTGCTAGGACATGAGCCATGTGCTGCATGTTACCTGCGCCACCACTAGCGATGACAGGAATACTCACGGCCTGACTGACAGCGGCAGTTAAAGCAATGTCGTAACCGTTCTTGGTGCCATCGGCATCCATACTGGTCAGTAGAATCTCTCCGGCTCCTCGGCGACAGACTTCAATAGCCCATTCGACAGCGTCCAGCTCCGTGGGATTCCTGCCACCGTGAGTATAAACCGTCCATGAACCCGCAGCATTGCGTTTGGCATCAATGGCTACGACGAGGCACTGGCAGCCAAAGGCCTCAGCCGCAGCATCGATCACGTCTGGAGTCTTAACGGCGGCTGTGTTAATTCCCACCTTATCAGCTCCTGCTAGCAGCATCTCCCGCATATCAGCCACGGTTCGGATACCACCACCAACAGTCAGTGGCATGAAGCAGCTCTCAGCCGTGCGGGCCACGACATCGATCATGGTTTTCCGCTCTTCATGGCTGGCGGTAATGTCCAGAAACACTAGTTCATCAGCACCTTGAGCATTGTACACTTTGGCGCACTCCACGGGATCTCCAGCATCCCGCAGTTGCAGAAACTGGGTGCCTTTGACCACACGGCCTTCTTTGACGTCGAGACAGGGAATAATGCGCTTGGTGAGCATCCCATGCCATACAGAAGCAAATCGCCAGAGGCAAGAGGCCAGTGAAAATCACTTTCCCTCTTTTGCTGCCGGCAGACCGATGTTTGGCACCCAGCGGGCCTCCATCAGGGTGTCCACATAGGCTGAGTTTTCACCTTCCTTAAAAATACCATTGGCGCGCAACATCCAGTCTTTGGCTTCAGACTCATTCTTTTTGTGGAAGGACAAGGCTGCATTAGCAAAGTAGTAGGCTGGAGTGTCATCCATGAAGGTGAAGCTTTCCTTCAACCGCTTTTCAGCTACATCTGTCTGATCAAGTTTGATGGCACAAACCACCAGTTTGAATAAAACCAAGTGGCGAACCGCCATCGGAGTCTTGGGAAAATCCACCAGCAATTTCTCAAAACCAGCGGCGGCAGCAGCCCAGTCATGTTTCACAAACAACAGCTCGGCGCGGTTAAATCGAGGCGGCAATGAGTTTGGCTGCAAGGTCTCCGCTTTAGCAAACATCTCGTCAGCTTTAGCAAAATCGCGGAGGGATGGTGACAGGTAAATGGAGCCACGCATGTTATACACGTCTGGCATATTCGGGGTCATGGCATCCACCTCATCCAACTTCTCCAAAGCATCATAGAACCGCTGCTTTTGCTGAAGTTCCTGGGCTTCTTGAAGCTTTTGCATGACCTCCGGTGGGATTGCTGGTGCCTGCTGGGCGAAGGCGGCTGCGTTCAAAGTCAGCAACAAGGCAAGATGGACGAGAGTGGATTTATTCATGCTTGGTTATCTTAGAGGACCAATTTCTCAAGGCAAAATAAAAAGGGTGACAAAAATCACCTGATGACTCCCTTTTGACCTCATGGCAGGACTCATGCATGTTTATCATTATGCCAGACACCTTGCGCCACGTCCTTGCCTCAGAATCCGCTCTCACCTCCATCACCGTTCGCGGCTGGGTCAGAACTCGTCGTGACTCTAAAGCCTGCTCGTTCATTGAAGTCACGGACGGCTCATGCTTCAAAGGACTGCAAATCGTGGTCGATGCCAGCCTGCCCTGCTCTTCATTGATGCCGAGCATCCTGACAGGAGCCAGCATTGAAGTGGATGGGGATCTCATTGCCTCCCCTGCCGCTGGACAAAAATGGGAACTCCAGGCCAAAGACGTCCGTCTGGTCGGTGAAGCTGACGCTACTTATCCCCTGCAAAAGAAGGGCCACACGCCCGAATTCTTGCGTACCATTGCCCATCTACGCCCTCGCACGAACCTTTTCAGCAACGTTTTCCGCGTGCGCAGCCGCATGAGTTTTGCCATCCATCGCTTCTTCCAAGAGAAAGGCTTTTTCAATGTCCACACGCCGGTCATTACCTCCAGCGACTGCGAAGGCGCTGGCGAACTCTTCCGAGTCACCACCCTAAAACAAGGCAGCAATGCCAAGCCCGAAGACGACTTCTTTGGTCGCCCGACATACCTCACTGTCAGTGGGCAACTCCAGGGAGAAACCTTCGCTTGTGCTCTTGGCAATATTTATACTTTCGGCCCGACCTTCCGTGCTGAAAACAGCAACACCGCACGTCACGCGGCTGAGTTCTGGATGATCGAGCCTGAGATGGCTTTCTATGATCTCGATGCCGATATGACCCTTGCGGAGGAAAACGTTCGCTATCTGGCCTCAGCCATGATTCAAGAGTGCCCTGAAGAACTGGAGTTCTTCAGTAAATTTGTGGATAAAAACTTAGTGAGCCGACTCCAGCAAACCATTGATCAACCCTTTCAGCGCATTAGCTACACGGATGCTGTGGATCTTCTCCTCAAATCTGGACGCACCTTTGAGCACGCCGTCGTCTGGGGAGAAGGACTGCAAACCGAACATGAACGCTACATCGCCGAAGAACACGTCAAAGGACCTGTGACCATCTTCAATTATCCCAAAGGGATCAAACCTTTCTACATGCGCCAAAACGATGATGGCAAAACCGTTGCCGCCATGGACTTACTTGTGCCAGGCATTGGCGAAATCATCGGCGGCAGCCAGCGTGAAGAGCGCCTGGACGTTCTCACCTCAGCCATGCAGCACCACGGGCTTAGCGAAGCAGATTACCAGTGGTATGTCGATCTACGCCGCTACGGCAGTGTGCCCCATGCTGGCTATGGCATGGGCTTTGAGCGCCTGCTCATGTTTGTCACTGGAGTCAGCAATATCCGCGATGTCATTCCGTTTGCACGGACACCGGGTCACGCTCCGTATTAAACCATCATGAAGGCCTCACCGAAAGCTTCCCAAAAAGCAGCACTCTGTGGACTGTTCTTTTTTGGTTTGCTTTTGATTCAGTCTCAGGCGCAAACAGGCCTCAAAATTCAACTCGTACCTGAAGGCACCGCCATCATCCCGGGGCAGAGTTTCCGAGTGGGACTCTTTCTCCAGCATGAGAAAGGCTGGCACACCTATTATCAGCAGCCCGGCATCGTCGGAGTCCCCACCAGCATCGTGTGGTCACTGCCCGAAGGCTTTCATGCGGGACCCCTGGAATATCCTGAGCCGGAGACCACGCATATGTTTCAGATCAAAGCTCAGGGCTATGAGCGTGATGTTCTACTTCAGACTACCCTACTTGCACCAGACTCACTGAAGGTCGGGCAACGAATAACTCTCCAAGGCAAAGCGACCTGGATGTGCTGCGGCAAGACCTGCCATCCTGGCTCTAAACAGCTAAGCTTGGACTTACCCGTCGCAACTCAGTCCGCCTTTGATGTTCAATGGCATCCCGTGTTTGAAAAGGAACGCTCAGCCTTTGTGAAAATGAGTAATGCCTGGCAAACTAGTGCCGAGGAAAAAGGCCTCACTGTCACTTTAACACTCAAGCCGGCAGAACCCGTAGCCCTACCCTTTGATCCTGGAGATACATCTCCCAACGTGATCTTTTTCACGGAAGATGGCTGGATCAATAGCGATCAACCTCAGATCGCAAGCCTTCAAGCCGATGGCAGCCTGACTCTAACCCTGACCCGAGCGGAGGTTTTCATGGGGGGAAAAACGCCCCAAAACCTGTTTGGCATCGTCCAAAGAAAAGAGGGTTGGCTCAAAGAGGGCAGCCTGCGCAGTTTAAAAATCAACCCACCTCTAATTCGTTGATCCCCTTTTGCGTTCTTGTCTAGCAGTCGTTTTTGGTACACAATTCCGCCACTCACCCATCCCCCCATGAAAGGTATCCTCGTTCTCATCATCGCTGCCGCCCTCGGCTACCTCTCCTACCAGTATGCTTATCCCATCCTCACTGGTTATGTGAAGTTCGAAAAGCATAAGAAACCGGAGATCGTCGTCGCTCCAGCACCCAAGCCGGTCGAAAAGAAAGTCGTCGCCGTCATCGAGCCACCCAAGCCTGTGATGGAGCAGCCAAAGCCTGAGCCAAAACCAGTCATGGAGCCGCCAAAGCCTGAGCCGATGCCAGTGCCAGTCATCGACCCGAACGCCTTCGTAGCTCCCGTCATCCCCAGCATTGAGGAAGCCACCAAAAACTGGGCGGCTCTGCCAAAGAGCGCATTTCCGCGCCAGATCACCATGAAGCGCGACCTTGAATTGAGCATGAAGGTGGGAGCCAACACCGCATCCACCAAGGTAAAAGCAGGTGGCACGATGTTTGCCGTTGGGCAGGACGGAGCAAACATCTTCGTCTCCCCATCCAACGCATCTCCGATGAAAGGCTCCGTTTCGATCGACGACACAGATCTCAAAGAAGTGCTCTCCAAAGGTTACGATGTCTGGAAAGTCACTTATGTTGCCACGCTGAAGAAGGCCCATGAGTTCAAGCTTGCTGCTGCTGAGCGGGCCAAAAATGCACCGCCAGCCTCTAAAGGCGGTGCTGCTAAAGCAGGCAACGACAAACCCGCTAAAGACAAAGACGGCACCTATCCGCTACTCCTTACCAGCATGAAGTCAGGCCAAGTCACTGAAATCAAACCTGCTGCTATTAAAGAATGGGGCGAGCCCATTCTTACCGACGGAGTTTGGACAGTCACCGTCAAATACGAGACCGAAACCATGTTCGGCAAATTCGACACTGAAGCCCAAGCCTTTGTCAAAAATGGAGCCGTTGAAAAATGGATCTACACTGGTTCTGGCGAAGTAGTCCCCTAATTTCAGAAGCCTGCACTTCAAAAACCACACTGTCAGAAGTCAAATCCAGGCTCGACTTTCGGTCTATTTTGGATTGCCTGGGTTTGATTACCCTGGGCATAAGCATTGAAAATCCAACGCAACTGTGTTTGTCTGCTGATCCCTTGATTTAGCCGCAGGTGGCAGAGAGGCAAACGGCGAATAGATTTTGAATGAGCGGTTTTGGATGTAGCTCGGATGATCAAGCGCAGGCAATGGGTCGGGATCGAATTTCACCTAACTGCTCTTTCCTGCGCTTCATCAGGCTCATGTCCGTGTCCTCCAAGGTTTGATGTTTCTTGCAGTCAAATTGCCGAAGACAACCAAAGAGGGCAGCCTGTGGAAAGTGAGTGTTCTGGGTTGGAGCCAGCGGCCAATATCGATCCCAAGCCTCCGGCTTGAAAAGAAGTATGATGGTGTTTGGTTTGTTGTTGGATGACAATGCCAACATCTCCGAGTCAATTCACTCGAACCAAGGCTCAAGCAAACATGGCCAAGAACTTGTAAATCACATAAGCCAGTGTTGCAGTGACAGGGATGGTCATAACCCAGGCCCAGACAATGCGCTCGACCAAGCTCCATTCGATAGCATTCCAGCGACGGGCAGCGCCCACGCCCATGATGCTGGTTGTGATGGTATGAGTGGTGCTGACAGGCATGCCTAAAGATCCAGTGACAGCCAGGATGGTAGCTGCAGTCGTCTCCGCAGCAAAGCCGTGGACGGGTTTCATCTTCACCATCTTATGCCCCAGCGTTTTAATGATGCGCCACCCACCCGCGTAGGTGCCTGCGGCCATGGTTAGAGCACAGGTCATCATAATCCAAAGGGGAATATTGGCACTCTTATCAGTTATCCGAAGGAAGTGCAGCCAAGAAGGAAGATGATCTAATTCTCCAGCTTTCGTCGAGGCAAAAAGTGTCAGCATGATGATCCCCATGGTCTTCTGAGCATCCGCTAAACCATGGCCAAAGCCCATGTAGCCAGCACTAACGATCTGTAGCTTGCCAAAAATTGAATTCACCGAATTTGGACGCCAATTGCGGATTAAAAAGAATAAGATGCCCATGACGATAAATCCGATGGAGAACCCAAGAATAGGTGAGGAAATCATCGGAATAACGACCTTATGAAAGATACCTTCCATATCACCTGTGGGTAGGCCAGTCTTGGAATCCATCTTCATTCGGGACCAAATCAGAACCTGCCAGTTCCATGAGCCTGGAGCAGAAGCCATTGCGGAACCGATCAGACCACCAATCAGTGCATGACTGGAGCTAGAGGGCATTCCAAACCACCAAGTAATCAGATTCCAAATAATGCCGCCGAGCATGGCGCATAAAATGGTGAGCGTTGTGACGGCCACGACTTTATCATCTATCAGACCACTGTGCATAGTTTTGGCCACCGCCTGACCGAAGAAGGCCCCAATCAAGTTCGTGCTGGAAGCTAACAGCAATGCCTGACGGGGCGTCAGCACCTTGGTAGAAACAACGGTAGCAATAGCGTTAGCCGTATCGTGAAAGCCATTGATGTATTCAAAGGCCAGCACCACCAACAGCACTACAAAGAGAAGGAGCAAGGCAGAAGTCATGCTCGGGAATCAGGAATATTTGAGAACGATGTGAGAGACAACATTGCCGGCATCCCGACAGCGATCATAGACCTTTTCCATCAGATCGTAGAGATCCTTCAGGTAGATGACAGAAACGGCCTCATATTTGCCAGAATACAAATCGGCCAACATCTCGAGAACCAATTTATCCGCTTCACCTTCGATGAATTGCAACTTGGCGTTCAGATCCTTCACGCGCTCGAGATCCAGATTTTTACGTAGCTCCTGAACAATGTTCACAACGGTATCTGTGGAGTCCTGCATCATCTTGAGATGCTTGGTGAAATCGACTCCTTTTACTCGATCTGGAGCAATGACGATACGCTCAGCGATCTTTTCGACGGTCTTTGGAATCTTGTAGATAGCGTTGGCTAGAGCTTCGACATCTTCACGTTCCAAATCACTCACAAAGGTGCGGCACAGCGCTTCATCAATCTTTTCAGTGATTTGCTTATCTTTACGACGTGACAAAATCAATGCATCCAAACTGCGAGCCTCTGCGCTCTGAGCGACTAAAGTTTTCAGGGCCGAAACACTATTTTGCGCTTCTACTGCACTAGCCTCCAGCAAATCATAAAAAACGTCTGTTTTGCCAAAAAACTTTTGCAGTGAAATCATGGTGATTGAGAAGGGATGGTGGGAGCCCTGACTTTGGAGGCAGGCCATCAGAGATGTCAAGTGACGAACCAGACAGCACTCTGACGTTTTTTTTAATTTTCAGCAATCCAAAATCCATTCTGTGCGTATAAGTCACCGAATGCCTGCCACCGCAGACTCCCCCTCCCCACAACCACCTGTCCCGAACTTGTCTTCCACACATGATGTGGAAACCCTGGGCTTTTTATCTCAGGTGCTTAATTCTACTAACGATAGTTCACGAATCAAACACGCTGTGGCGCAAGCTTCGCGGGATGAAGGTGAACCACTCGAAAGACTGATTAAAGCAGCTGAAATTGTCGGTATTCGGATTGATCCATATCGCGAGCCATTGGCTGATGCCATCTGGAAAGCCCGAGATGAACAGCCTCTGATTGTTTGGCAGCCTGAAGCTCAACGCTGGCTATTGCTGCGCAAACACGGCTTTTTCCGCGTCCGCATTACCTGCCCTGATCATCCCTTAGAATCTGAATATGTGGGCCGTAAAGAGCTGGCTCGAAGGCTTGGATTAAAGAGTGTTTCTGAAGTTTTAGACATCGGCACCGTCACTGCCGAAAGACCCGCAGAAGGCCTGCGAGGCAAGGCTATAGACCAAGAATCAGCTCTACTTCCGACCTTCCATATCGATCATGAAGCAGACGGCAGCCACCATGCCGACATACCTTCAATGAAAAGATTCTTTGGCCTGCTTCAGCCTGAGATGCGGGACGTGTGGACCATTGTCGTCTTTAGTGTCATCACGGGTTTGCTCTATCTCGCTCTCCCTTTGGCCGTGAATGCCTTGGTCAGTAACTTAGCCTTTGGCAGTCAATCAGCGCCTTTCCAACAAGCCCTCGTCTTCATAGCCTTGGCATTGTTTGCCTGCTTGATGTTGTCCGCCATCATTCGCGGCTTACAATTTTATGTCGCTGAAGTCATACAAAGACGCATTTTCGTCCGAATGACCGCCGACTTGGCTTATCGGCTGCCGCGAGTCAAAGCGGACTCGCTGGATGGTGTTCACGCCCCAGAAATGGTTAACCGCTTTCTAGATGTTGTCACCGTTCAGAAAAGCACCTCACTGCTGCTACTCAATGGCATTAACATCGTGCTGGGTGGGCTGATCGGGCTGATCGTGTTAGGCTTCTACCACCCTGCCCTACTGGCCTTTACGTTCCTGATTTTGGTGGCCATCATTCTCATTGTTTTTGGCCTTGGACGTGGTGCTGTTCGCACCAGCATTGAAGAATCCATCAGTAAGTACGACGTCGTCAATTGGCTGGAAGAACTGGCCCGCTACCCCCGGCTCTTCAAAGGCCCTGGCGGCTATTCTTTAGCCACTGAGAGAGCCGATCAACTGGCCCGCGCTTATTTAACAGCACGCAGTGGACACTTTAAGGTGCTCATGCGCCAGATTAGTGGTCTCCTCTTCCTTGAAGTACTTGCCAGCTCGGCTCTGCTGATTGTTGGAGGTTGGTTGGTACTCAGCCAGCAACTGACCCTTGGACAATTGGTCGCCAGTGAACTGATCGTAAGCGCCATCGTTGCTTCGATCTCTAAACTCGGAAAACAGTTCGAAGGCTGGTATGATGCCATGGCTGCTGTCGATAAACTAGGACACCTCATTGATCTGGAAATCGAAAGCGAAGATGGTGATCTACCACGCCCCGCAGGAGAAGGCGCAGCTGTCAGTGTTCAAAGCGTCGGATTCAGCTATCAGGATGGCCGCGAAATCTTTACCAATGTCAGTTTTGAAATTTCAGCCGGTGGACGAGTGGCCCTCATGGGATCTCAAGGCAGCGGCTGCAGTACCATGCTTGACCTGCTTCTAGGCCTCAGGCACCCAACTTCAGGTCACATCTGTTTAGACGGCTTTGATCTCAGATCTTGGTATTTAGAAGAGCTGCGATCCAGTGTGATGCTGATTCGCACGCAAGACATCGTCAATGGCTCCATCGCCGAAAACATCCGCTTGGGCAGACCCGGTGTTGGACTCGATGAAGTTCATCGTGCCCTTCAATCGGTGGGGCTTCTAGACGATGTCATGGCTCTACCACTCGGCATGCACACACCGTTGGTCACGGGCGGCCTACCCTTGTCTAGCCGTCAACGAACACGCCTTCTCTTGGCTCGCGCCCTGGTATTAAAACCTCGTCTGCTACTCTTGGACGACGTTTTTGATGGCATGGATAAAGCCAGCATGGACACACTGACAGCCATGCTACTCTCACGTGATCTTCCATGGACGGTCATCATCGCCACTCGAGATCCACTCGTCGCCAGCCGCTGCGATCGCAGTGTGGATCTCGACGACCCAGTCTGCCACTCTTCTGCCAAATGAATCACGCTGCCCATCCCAAATCGTCCTTTGACCTGCGTGGTCATCTACCAGCCATTACACGCGCTGGATCATGCCGCTGGCCTAGGCTTCTAGCACGGATTCTTTCGGTGCTATTTGTCCTTTTTGTTTTAGCCGTCTGGTTTTTACCTTGGCAGCAATCCGTCAGTGGCGCAGGAAAAGTCATTGCTTTTGACCCCTTAGAGCGCCGCATCAACGTCGAAGCTCCCGTCGCCGGACAGGTGAAAAAACTGCACGTTGTCGAAGGTCAAAAGGTCCATAAGGGTGATGTCATCGTCGAGATTCAAGATAATGATCCGAATCTCCTCATGAATCTGCGTAGCCAACATGACGCTCTCATTGCCAGACGTGCCGCGGCGGCCCAACGAGTGGATGATTTAGAGCTTCAGGTAAAGCAATTGGAACAATCCAAAGGTCAGGCCATTGATGCCGCTCAGCAACGAGTCGCCGCTGACAAAATCACCGCTGAAACCGCAGTGCTTAACTACAACCGTACTCGGGAACTCAAGGCTCCAGGTCTTGTCTCTCAACGCGATTACGAATTAGCCAAACAGATCCGTGAAAGCTCTGAAGCCAATCTGGCAGGTGCTGAAGCCAACCTAAAGCGCACGGAAAATGACTTTGATGCCACCATCTCCGGCATCCGTGCCCAAAGAGGCACAGCTCAAGCCGAGCTGCAATCAGCCGCCCGAGATATCACCAGTCTTGACATCCAGATCAGCCAGAATCAGCGACAAGTCGTGGAATCTCCACGTGATGGCATTGTGCTCTCTGTCCAAGCCACCGATGGCACCTACTTACGACCTGGTTCTCCCATCTGCGTTGTCATTCCGGAGACGGCAAGCCGCTTTGTGGAAATGCTGTTGGATGGCAATGACATGCCACTGATCAGCCCTCGTCACACCGAAGCCGATGGCAGCATCACGCCAGGCAGTGAAGTGCGTCTTCAGTTCGAAGGATGGCCTGCGATTCAATTTGTCGGTTGGCCTAGTGTCGCCGTGGGCACTTTTGGTGGGGAAGTTGTTTTTGTCGATGCCGCCGACGACGGTAAAGGACGCTTCCGCATCGTTGTAGCTCCAAAACCAGATATCTCTCTTCAGGGCGGAGAAAAACACGAGATCCTCTGGCCAGGCAACCGCTGGTTGCGTCAAGGAGTGCGCGCCAATGGCTGGGTGCTGCTGCAACAAGTTCCTCTTTGGAAAGAGATCTGGCGTCAGATGAACGGCTTCCCGCCTGTGGTTGCCGATCAAGAACCTGGGAAGGAAAAGAAGTGATCATGCCTGCATTCTCTCTTTTCATCAGAACCAAGGCCCTCAAAGCCACTCTCTGTGCATCTCTACTCTGCATGACTTCAGCGCAGGCTGAAACGATTGCCTTGGAGGCCGTTTTGAATTCGGTCACCAGCCAATACCCACCCTATCTCATTGCCCTGATCGAGCGCGACATCGCTGCAGGTCGGCTCAAGCAGGCCAGTGGTGCCTTTGACCTTAATTTCAGAGCCAGTGGTTCGTTTAATCCCACAGGCTACTACGACGGCAGCAGCAGCGACTTCGTCTTTGATCAGCCCCTGCCCTTCTGGGGCGGCAATGTCTTTGCTGGCTACAAAATCAGCAGTGGCTCATTGGCCGATTATGATAAAAGCCGCACACTCTTAGATGGCGAGCTACGCGCTGGCATACGGCTCAATCTTTTGCGTGACAGCACCATCGATTCACGTCGTGCCTCGCTTTGGAAAGCCAGACTCGATCAAGAAATTGCCGATCCATTCATCCAGAGGCAGCATTTGGACATCGTCCGCACCGCCATGCGCTCCTACTACAATTGGGTCGCCATGGGGCTTCGCCTTGGTGTAACTGAAAATCTTGTCCGCATCGCCAAAGATCGCGAATCTTCCATTGCTGAGTTAGCTCAAAAAGGCCAGCTCGCCCCCATCGTCAAAGTGGACAACGAGCGTCTCGTGATTAGTCGGCAACTCACCGCCGTGCAGGCTCGCCGTCGGTTTGAGGCCGCATCCATCGAACTCTCCCTCTTTTATCGAGATGCCAACGATGACCCCGTCGTGATCACCCGACATCATCTTCCGGCTAAGTTCCCGAAAGCGTCTATCCCGATCGAAAGTAAAGTCGGCCCAGCCACCATGGCCGCCTTCACCTTGCGCCCCGAGTTACTCCGCATTCGACTCGTTCAGGAGAAGTTCGGCATTGATCGTCAGCTTGCTAAAAACAACCTCCTGCCCAATCTCGACCTCACCGCCAGTGTCAGCGAGAATCTTGGTTCAGGCCCTTACAAAGACCGCAAACAAACCGAATCCACGGTTGGCTTAGAATTCCGTGTGCCACTGCAAAGAAACGAAGCCAAAGGCCGACTCCAGACCATCGACGCCGAACTGGAACGCCTTAATAACGACGCCAAATTTGCCCGCGAACGCATCGTCGCTGAGATCCGCGATGCTTGGTCAGCGACAAAAGCCGCGCATGAGCAAATCGGTCAAACAGCGCGCAATGTCGAGCTCGCTGTGCAACTTGAGCAAGCGGAAGCCAAACGTCTTGAACAAGGTGCCACGGACCTTCTAGCCCTGCAAATACGTGAACAAGCCACCTTTGATGGTCGGCTCCTTGAGGTCGATGCCCAGGCCGAATACTTCCGCGCACAAGCCGATTATGAAGCCGCCACGGCAATGAAGCTCGTGAACTGGAAAAGCTCACTCAAGCAGAAGCCTACGTCGAATTAAGCCTAACCTCAGTTGCTCGCCTTAAAATAGATCGCTTTGTAGCAGCGATGTTCCAGCAGTGACGACTTTAATCCCTGAACCTCAGGACGCACAAGGATCGGGCGCACATACCAATACACGGGGAGAATAGGTAACTCTTGGAGCAAAATCGTTTCCGCTTGAGTCAAAAGGGCCAGTCGCTTTTTCAATTCGCCTTCACGCAGGGAGGCCTGTAAAAAACCATCATAACGGGGGCTGCTCCAGCCCGTTTGGTTATTCCCGTCACCTGACTGCCAGAGACTCAGAAAAGTGTAAGGATCTAGGTAATCACCCACCCAGCCAGCGCGGGCTATTTGATAGTTGAGCTGCCTTTGAGAATCCAAATAGACGCCCCAGTCTTGATTGAGAACGCCGACTTCCACTTGCAGATACTTTTTCCACATCTCTTGAATGGCTTCAGCAATCGTGCGGTGAGATTCACTGGTATTGATCAGGATCTCACATTTGGGGAAGCCCTTGCCCCCTGGATAGCCTGCTTCAGCCAGCAGACGCCTGGCTTTCTCAGGATCAAAACGAAGGATGTCAGGTGCCTCATAACCTTCCCCTGCCCCCGGCGGCGTGAATCCAGTGGTGGGCTTCTGGCCAGCGCGCAGGATATTGCGAATCAAACCAGCACGATCCACCGCCAATGCCAGCGCTTGCCGAACCAAGGGATTATTCATCGGCGGCTTGGTCGTATTGAAGCGATAAAAATAGGTGCTTAGCAATGCGTTCTCTTGGTAGAATTCAGGGTGCTTTTCCCGATACATGGGAATCTGAGACAGCGGGATCGTCTCGGTCATGTGGATCTGTCCGTCACGGAACGCGCGCTCCTCCGTTGCGTCGCTAGAGATCGGCACAAACATCAGTTCTTTGAGCTTCACCGTCGCGGCGTCCCAATAAAAAGGATTACGATCCACCGTGATCGAATGGGTGTACCTCCATTCCTTCAGTTTAAAGGAACCATTGCCAACCAAGTTTCCCACTCGCGTCCAAGGCGTATCCCGATCCGTCATTTTGCCAAAACGCTCGATCACATGGCGCGGCACTGGATACCAGGCATAATGCTTTAGCATGGAGGGCAGATAAGGGGCTGGACCATTTAAGCTGATCCGCAAAGTGCTGGCATCCAGTGCTTTCACGCCCACGGCCGAAAAGTCGTCGAGCTTGCCTTCATTAAACTCCCGAGCATTCACCATCGGATACAACATCTCAGCATACTCAGCACCCAACTGTGGTGACAAGATCCGCTGAAACGCATAAACAAAATCATGGGCGCTCAGTTTCACTCCATCACTCCACTTGGCCTCAGGGCGAATATGAAAAATCCAAGTCGTAAAGTCAGTCGAGTCCCAATGCGAGGCCACACCGGGTCCATTGGCATCTGGGTTTTCCACCGTGGTAGCCACAAGCCCCTCAAAGAGGGCATCAAAAATATGGTGCTCAGGCACCCCAGTTGCTAGATGCGGATCCAACGTCGCCGGCTCCGCTCCATTGCCCATGAGCAGACGACCTTCTTGGCGTGCCAGTTCAATCCGCATCTGGCGCTCAGACCTCTGCTGATGAAAGCGCAGCACGCCCAGGATCAAGCAGGACAAAAGGAACAGACGCAGAAACCAAGCAGACAAAAGCATAACCTCAATTGAGTCGCCGAAGCAGCCTTGTCAACGTTTCAGGGCACTCAATGCCTGTGATTGAAGGCTCAGGTGGCTATCCTACCTGCCGTTTCTCAAGAGCAGCCAAGCGCTCAACGAGGGGTGGGTGACTGTAGTGTAAAAACACAGCGAGTGGGTGCGGCTGAGGATGGGCTAAATGATCGCGAGACAGCCTTTTGAGTCCCTCCATCAGGGGCACAGAACTCCCGACGGCAGCTGCCGCAAAGGCATCTGCCTCAAACTCGTTTTTTCGGCTTAAAGCCAGACCCAAGAGACCTGTCAGAATCCCTAGCGGCTGATAAAGGATTCCGAAAAGCACCAACCCCATACCAACAGGCATGCCAGCAACCCCAAAGGCCGAAAAAAAGCCTGGAGACTTCAGCACCCAACTCAGCAGGAACAGCATCAGTCCCATTTCAGCCAAACCGACGGCCATACCAACAGGCACATGCCGACGTTTATTATGGCCAATCTCATGCGCCAATACAGCCACGATCTCTTCTGTGCTATGACTACCAATCAACGTGTCATAGAGGGCAATCCGACGCGTTTTGCCAAAGCCGGCAAAGAAAGCGTTCGCTTTGGAAGAACGCTTTGATCCGTCCACCACGCTGACTTCTTTGACTGGAAAATCCAGCTTTTCAGACAGAGCCAAAATCGCATCACGCAGTTCACCTGCTTCAAGAGGTTTGAAGTCATGAAATAGAGGCATGAAAACTCGCGGAGCCAGGAAGGTCATGAGGATGCTAAAGCTGGCCATGAACATCCAGGCGTAGAGAGCAGCCTGCGTCTGTGTCTGAAAGAACCAGACAATCACCCAGGCCACAGGAAGACCAATGACCGCCATGAGCAGCAGCCCCTTCAGTTGGTCCTGAATGAAGGTTCTAGGCGTGGTGCGGTTAAATCCATGCTTAGCCTCTACCCCAAAGGTATCCCAAATCTCGAAAGGCAGGCCAATCAACGTCTGAGCCAGCAGCACGATTGCAATGACCAACACACCGGTCTCGACCGGTCCGAACTGAAAGCTAGTGGCCCAGGGCTGCAACCAACCAAAACCACCGCCCCACCAAAAAAGGATCAGGGCCACAAGAAAGGCTGCATTTTTGGAGAAGTCCACCTTCTTGCCATCCGTGATATACTCCTGCAATTTTTCGCGAGTTTTCTCTGGAAAGACCTCGGCTAAAGCAGGGGACAAAGGGCGGCCCAAGCGCACCAAATTCAGCAGCGTCACGATCAACTCGAGATGAAAGACACCTAACACGCCGAGAACGGCAGCGAGAAACCAGGGATTGGAAAACGTCATGGATCAGATAAAAGGGCTCACTGAAAGTACGAAAAAAGCAGGCGGTCTCCCGCCTGCTTTTGAAATGAATAAAAATCAGTTCGAATTATTCGGCTGCTTCTTCAACGAAGCGAACGACGTCACCAACGGACATCAGTTTTTCAGCTTCTTCATCTGGAACGTCGATTCCGAATTCTTCTTCAAAGGCCATGACGAGCTCAACGGTGTCGAGGGAATCAGCGCCAAGATCTTCGATGAATTTTGCTTCCAGAGTTACTTGTTCTGGGTTTACGCCGAGTTGTTCGACGATGATGTCACGGACTTTGTCTTGGATGTTATCTGCCATAGTGTATTGGGGGAATGGGTGCGGCGGAGAGTTAGCGGCTGGATTCTCTTTGGCAAGAAAGAATTCCTTCTTTTTTGACTAGATTCGTAAAGTGCAGAAACAGAAGCATTAGACAGAGTCTGTGCTTGCCTCTGGTGAATTTTCGACAGGGTCAGCCTGCTTCTCGATCAATTCACCTTTGAAGTTGGCCATGAGGCGATCCAAAACAAGCCCTGCACCCGCGTATTTCAGATCATCAATAACCACCTTGGAAGCCGTACCGCCTTCAGGTTTGTGCCAGACATAGGCCAGGGCTTTATTATCCCATTTGCGCTTATCGATCCGGAAGGCATCAGCAAAAAAGACCTTCTTCTTTTCAGGAGTGATGAAGTGATCTGCTTCAGCTCGCAGGACTTTGTTCTTATTGATGAGCATCAGACCTGCAACGAAAAGGCCAACCAGCAAAGTTCCGCCTCCCCAATAAAACTGACCTTGGATTTCCTCGGGAGTGTAACGGTGCGGCTTCTCTGGCCAGCCATTTTTCGCGGCATAAGAGATCCAGCGTGGAGGCTCGGCATCACGGCCAATCGGCCAACCCTTGGATTTGGCGCTTGCAGTCCAAGCCTCAAGTTTGCCGGCAACTTTGGCCTCATCGAAGGTCTTCAAGACCTCATCATCAAACCAGGCTTTCTTTTCTGCAATTTCATTAGCCTTGGGATAACCTACTTTCCCGTCATACAAGAAATAAAGCCCAAACAAAGCAATCATACCCGCCATCATACTCATACGCTTGAAGTACCAAGGCGTGACAGGACACAGGATAGGATCAAGAGAAGACGGTGAGGGAATCGATTCCATATCTGACTCAAAGCCGCCCCCCCGCCTTCATGCAACCCTGGATTTCAGATAAAATCGCCATGAAAGAATCCAGCCCGATCTATTCTTGAAAGTCGCCACGAGACACCGCGAATGTAAGCTTGAAGCACGTTGCAGTAGAGTTTCTTAAATAGGTCGGGGTAAACAAAAAAAACGCCAAGAGGGGCCGTAGCTGTTGTAGAGGCAAAAATTGACAATGACAGGCTTCTAGAACTTGGTTAATTCAAGGAGCGAATCATGGACAAAAACTAACCGGTCGTCCGCAGTCCAGAAGCTAGCGCGTTGATGGAAATCAGCATGTCAGGCAGCATGCCATCCGCGATCTCTGTTTCCCCAGCTTGTAAGCGCGCGCGCCAGTCGCGGAGTAGGTTCACTTGCTGAACATGAAGCACCCGCAGTGGTTCCTCGCGAATATCCAGAGTGTAAGCCAATCTTGGTCGGCGATCGGCAAAGGTCCCCTGAAAGAGCTCTTCCAAGATTGCCTTCGTCCGCTCGTACTCGGCTAGGATAATACCCAAAAAGCGATCCCGAATTTCCACATCGGCGACGAGCCCAGCATAAAGCTGCATGAATTCGACTTTGGCGCTCACCAATGAGCTTTCAATATTGGTTAAAACATAGCGGAGGAACGGAGAAGATTTCAAACCTGTCTGGATTGCCGAGAATCCTTCCTTGTCCTCATTTTTCAAACGCTCCAACGCTGACCCAGCACCGAACCATCCAGGCAGATAAAAACGGGACTGGGTCCACGAAAACACCCACGGAATAGCTCGCAGATCGTCCAAGCTTGCCTGCCCCGTACGGCGGGATGGCCGCGATCCAATACGCGCATGTTCTAGAGCATCAATCGGAGTGGCACTGCGATAAAAGGTCATGAATCCTGGCGTCTGTAAAAATGCGCGATAAGCATCACGACTCCACCCAGCTAGGACATCCAGGGTTGGAAATAGATCCATTGAAACGGCGGGTCCATGACGATGCCGCGCCGTAGCAGCAGCTGCAGAGGCCATCAAGAGCTCAGTGTTATAGACGGCCGAACCCAAGTGAGCGTATTTCTGGGCAATTGTCTCCCCTTGTTCGGTCATGCGCAGACAACCGCTCAGAGAACCCTGAGGCAGTGCCTCCATGAACCAATGGGTAGGTCCTGCACCACGCCCCACGGTGCCACCACGACCATGAAAAAAGATAGGCTGCACGCCATGTTTTGCAGTCGCAGCAGAAAGTTCATTTTGCGCGCGATGCAACGCCCATTGGCTGGCAAAGATGCCACAGTCTTTATTGGAATCTGAATACCCCACCATCATCTGCAAGGTCGGCTTTTCGGCCTTGAGACTACGACGTGTCACTGGATGCGATAAGAACTCATCCACAATGCCAGGCCCAGCTTCCAGATCACCCATTGTCTCAAACAAAGGAGTCACAGGCAGCGGACAACGCAGTCCACCCGACTCCCAGGTCATCAAACCGGCCTCGCGAGCCAGAATGTAAACCGTCAGCAAATCTTCCACATTCCGCGTCATGGAAACGATCAGCGCCCCAAGACCTGCCGTGCCATATTGAGCGATATGAGCGACCAAGACACGGTGACAATTTAAGACCGTATCGGCTTCAGGCCCTGCCGACATGCCAGCGGCTAAGAATGGGCGAGAAGATAACAATTCTTTTTCAAGCAAAGCGCGCTTTTCCGGCAGTGACCATTCTGAAAGCGGACGATCTCCCAATAGTCCAGCTGTGCGGAGTAACTGCTCCAAGGCCTTCTCATGGAAAGCCGAGTTCTGCCGAACATCCAGTGTCGCAGAGTGAAATCCAAAGGCTTCTAAACGACGACGGAACGGCACAATGAATTCTGTGACCAAGGCCCCTGCCCCGACTGACTCCAAGGACTCCGCATAAGCGTTCAGATCCACCAGCAGATCCGCAGGCGTCGCGTAACCAGATTTGACACCCGGCTTCTCAATTTCCAGTGCTAAACGGGCACGAATCATGTAAGCCGCAAAGCGCCAAGGCTCCTCCTTATTGCGCTCCAGGATGTAATCCACATCAACGGAACTTTCTGCGCTCAAGATACTTTTGAGTTTCTCAATAAGTGTCTGAAGCACTGGCGGCGTGATTTGAAACAGCGAGCTCAAGGGCGAGTTCTGAGCCAAGGACTCCATGTCACGGCGATGGACCCGGAGAGCACTTACACGCATGGCTTTTAGTGCCTTGGAGGTCACATCGGCAGTCACAAAAGGATGTCCGTCACGATCCCCACCGATCCAACTGCCAAAGCGAATCAAAGGCGGTAGATCATCCACCTTGGCAGGATTAAACCCTGCACCGATCCAGGCCTCACGCAGATGAATATGAGCGCGCGTCAAAGCCTCAGGGAAAACATCCCGAAGGTAATGCAGAGCATTTTGCAATTCGGCATCGATGGTAGGCCTCGTGACATGAATCTCTCCTGTGCGCCAGAGATTTTCCAACTGAGTCTCCAACTGCGCCTGAATGCGATCCTGCTCACGCTGAGTATAGGCTGGATTCTCATGGCGATTCATGAGGCCGTAAATTTCCAGATGCAGATCCCGCACGGTCTCACGCTTTGCCTCTGTCGGATGCGCAGTCAAAACAGGTTCCACCAGCACATCACGCAAAACAGCGACCAGTTCATCCTCGGTGAGCCCCAGCGCCTTCATTTGACGAAGGTTATCTGGCCACATCCCCGGCTCAGCGAGCGGACCGCGATCCTTTTCACGAAGTCGGCGGATCTGAGAAGCCGCGCGCTCTTCCACGATATTGAGCAACTGAAATGCGATTGAATACGCCTGCCCCAGCGCCCGGGTAGGCAAGGGACTGGCTGCCTCAGGTTTACCCAGCCAAGGCAGCTTTTCAGCCAGTGGTCCTTCGCCGATGCGATGCAGCACCGCCGCAAAGGCGTTCATGAGAAACTTAAGGTCGTCTTCGAGCAGTCGGAAGCCATGCTCCCGAAGGGGGTTGGTTGAGGTCATCCCTTTTTAATAAGCAGGAAGGATGCCGCTGCACGCGCCAGCATGAAAAAAATTCCCCAACCCATCAAACATTATTTCACCACGCCAGTGAAACCCGCCTTATTCATCGAAGCCAGCAGATCAGCTTCGGTAAACTCACCCTTCACCGTGAAGGTGCTGGCCTTGGAGACAATGGTGTGTTCGCTGACTCCAGGGACAGCCTTCACCGCCTCGATCATCGCATTGGCACACTTCTGGCAGCAAAGGTGCGCCCCAGAAACGGTTGCTTCCGTGAGCTTTTTCGCAGGCTTAGTCGTTGATAGTGAGGATGAAGTCTTTTCTTCAGCCGCATCACTTGTCCCAAAATAACCCGCAGCCATGATTGCTTCGACAGCTTTCTTTGCGCCAGCCTTAGATTTGGAGGTCACTTTTACCGTCTTGCCTTCAGCTGTTGCCGTAACTCCTTCAACACTAGTTGCGGCATTGGTGATGCCATTGGTGCAGCTTTTGCAGCAATTATGCACCCCTGATAGAGTGATCGTAGTTTCCGCATTGAGCAGACTAGTAGCGAGGAAGAAAGCAGTAAGAAGTGTGTTTTTCATGACCCGATTTAAACGCACTAAACTTTGAAATCTTAGTTCAATCATCTTTAAATCCATCTGGCAGCCAATTTTACCCCCAAAAAAGAGGCCTCAAAGACGATTATTCCTTCCATTCCAAGCTCAAGAAGGCGAAAGACTGCCCCAGTGAGTCTTGTATATTTTAGAGCGTGCTGCTTTATGCAGTGACGCTCAATCAGGTCCGACAAGCCCCCATGTCACCTCTGCACAAAACACACTCCTTTCAGTCCAAGCTCAAACGAGTTCTATTCGTGAGCCTTATCTTCCTTTGCCCAGCAGACAAATTGCTGGCACTCGATAGCCCGCATCCAGGTGCGGTGATCTACGAGAAAATGTGCACTGAATGTCACGGTAAAGATGGACAAGGTGTGGACGGAAAATACGACGAGCCGCTTACCGGAGAACGCACCCTCGAAGCTTTGATTCGCAAGATCGAAAAGACCATGCCCGAGGATAAAGAGGGCACTTGTGTCGGAGAGGATGCCAAAGCCGTGGCCTCCTACATTTACGACGCTTTTTATTCCGTTGCAGCCCAGGCTAAATTGAGTCCGCCAGTGAAAGACCTCACACGGCTGACGATTTCCCAGTATAGAAACTCTATCATGGACTTAGTGGGTCGATTTCACAATGGACCGGGCTATGATCGTCCGATCACCGCTGAACGGGGTCTAAAGGGGTTTTATCGTGGTTTTGAACTACCCAAGCCAGAAGCACCCAAGCCTGTCGAAAGGTTGGCAGAAGAAAAGCAGCTGGAGGAACTCAAGGCAGCAAAAGCTGACGAAAAAAGAATTGCTGAAGCCACCAAAGCTCTCAAGAAAGCTATCGAACGACAGAAACAAAAACAGCGCAAAGAGGAAGAGGAAAAAGAAAACAAACGCAAGCGCACACAATTCGAGCGGCTGGAAACAAAGATTGCCTTCCATTTCGGAAGTGATAGCCCCGATAAGGCCAAGCTTGTCGCCAGTGAATTCAATAATCGATGGGATGGAAGCGTCGTCGCCAATGAAACCGGCATTTATGAATTCATGGTGAAGACGGAAAACGGCGTGCGTCTTTTCGTCAATGACGATGTAGAGCCACTTATCGACGGATGGGTCAGCAACGGACCCGAGGTGAGAGAGGAAAAGAAGAGCCTATATTTAGTGGGCGGACGTGCCTACCGACTCATTTTGGAACACTTTAAATTCAAAGAACAATCAGCCTCCGTTGAACTCTGGTGGAAGCCGCCTCATGGAGCTATTGAGATCATCCCTGAACATGCGCTCAGGACAGATCGCCCTCAAGCTCAGATGATCGTTAACACAGCATTCCCAGCGGATGACCGCAGCGTCGGTTATGAGCGTGGATCAAGCATTTCAAAAGCCTGGGAACAAGCCACCACCGATGCAGCCATCGCCACAGCAGAACACATTGAGTCCCGAGTAGATCGTCTTGCCGGCACCAAGTCAGATGCACCAGACCGGGGCGAAAAGCTCAAACAGTTTGCCCTCAACTTCACTGAAAGCGCTTTTCGTCATCCGCTCACTGATGAGCAAAAGCAACTGTATGTAGAGCAGCATTTCAACACTTCCAAAACAGCCGATCAGGCGGTGAAACGAGTGGTCTTATTTTCTCTAAAATCGCCTCAGTTCCTCTATCCAGCTCTTCCGAGAAATGAGATGCCTGATGCATTCGACATCGCGTCGCGATTGGCCCTGAGTTTATGGGACTCCATCCCAGATCGTAAACTCTCTCAGGCTGCGGCCAGCGGGCGGTTAAAGACAAGGGACCAGATCAACGTCGAAGCTCAACGCATGATCAATGACCCACGCGCCAAATCGAAGATCCAAGGCTTCTTTCATCAGTGGCTAGACTTAGAGCACGCTGAAAACACCTCTAAAGACCCCAAAACATTTCCAGGTTTTAACAGCGATGTGCTAGCCGATTTACGTGAGTCTCTTTTGGAGTTTGTCGACCAAGTTGTCTGGAGTGAAAAATCGGATTACCGAGAACTGCTTCAGGCTGACTATTTGCTGCTTAACGAACGACTTGGGATCTTTTATGATCAACCCATCAAAGGAGACGCTTTTCAGCGCGTTACCTTTGATCCTAAACAGCGCGCAGGTGTCGTCACACATCCGTATCTGCTCGCGTCTATGGCTTACAGCAGACAGACCTCGCCTATTCACCGAGGTGTCTTTCTAACTCGGAATATTGTCGGTATGGCAATCAAGCCGCCTCCAATGGCAGTTACCTTTGATGAAAGCCATTTTAACCCGAGCCTCACCATGCGGGAGAAAATAACGGAGCTGACACGCAACAACTCCTGCATGTCCTGTCACTCGACCATCAATCCATTGGGCTTCAGTCTGGAGAACTTTGATGCGATCGGCCGCTGGAGAACTAAGGACAACAACAAACCCGTAAACGCTGTCAGTGATTTCGCCGATGATGATGGTAAAACCATACGTCTGACTGGTCCGCGAGACATTGTGAATTATGTAGCCAATAACCCAGCTGGGCACCGAGCTTTCATCCGCCATCTCTTCAATCACTTGATCAAGCAGCCGACTCCTGCCTACGGCCAAAACATCATTGAAAAGCTGCAACAGAACTTCGCTGCTTCTAGCTGCAATATTCAAAAGCTTATGGCGGAAATCGCATTGATTGATGCCACTGATGGTTTCCAGTTTGCTGAGAAGCCAGAGCCAAAAGCAACTCCATAGGGGAAGCTATCAGATTCTGATCAGCAATCGGCAATCAATCAGTGGCAGAATGCTATGAACTGAGTATGAAAACGCATGGAATTGATTCGTCGTATTTTAATCACTGGGGCCAATGGAAAGCTTGGGCACGCTACAGCGCGCTATTTTTTGGAGCGTGATTTAAGCTGCCACGTGTTTCTGGGTGTCCGCGAGCGGAGAGAACAAGCGGAGGCGGTGGTGGCAGACTTTCCCGAGCGAGCCTTTCTTTGTCCTTTGGAAATCACCTCAGAAGAGGCTTGGACAGAAGCACTAGCGGGGATCGAGGCGCAGAGTGGACTGCTCAATGTTTTGATCAATAATGCGGGCTATCATGACGATGCGCTACTGGCCTCCATGTCGCAGACTCAGTGGTCTGGGGTGCTGGATGCCAATCTAAATGCAGTTTTTTTAGGATGCCAGGCGGCCATGAAACCCATGATGCAGCAACGTTGGGGGCGTATGATTAACGTGGCATCCCTGAGCGCTCTGCACTCGCCGGCAGGACAGACAAACTATGCGGCGGCAAAAGCTGGCGTCCTAGGGCTGACACAGAGTTTAGCCAAAGAATGCGCACGGCTGGGAATCACCGTCAATGCGATCTGCCCAGGCCATATTGAAGGTGCTCTGCCCAAAAGCTGGTCGGATGAGCAGATTAAAGCGGTCAAACGTGAGACGCCTATGCGCCGCTTTGCACGTCCAGAAGAAATCGCCGCAGTGCTTTTCTTCCTTGCCAGCGCTGAGGCTAGCTATATGACTGGAACGTCGCTCAAGCTAGACGGCGCGCTCGTCTAGTTGATCGCCATTCCTCCCGACACCCCCAGCCCTCCCGATCCATCATCTCCCGAATGAATCTCCGTGCCCGTATTAAAGAAGTCATGGCCAGCGAACTAATGTTGGAAGTCAGTGTGGATGAGATCGGTGATGAGTCGCCGCTGTTCGGACCGACAGGAATCGGCCTAGATAGTGTGGATGCGTTGCAGCTTGTGGTCGCCATTGAAAAGCATTTCAAACTCAAGATCACCGACCAAGACAAAGCTCGCGAGATCTTAGCCAATGTGGAAAGCATCGCCAAAGCGATCGAAGAAGCAGGGCTGGCCTAAGTTCGGGTCGGGGCATAAGCATGAAAAAGGCTGTATTCATCCTGCTAAAATTGGGCATCACGACAGGGCTCCTGTGGATGATTTTTCGTGAGCCTGACTTCAGGGCAGCTATCTTGGTGCATCTTGCGTCGATGTTTAGCCATTGGCAGTGGACACTGGCCGGTCTTGGTTGTGTTGGCTTCTCTACTTGGCTGGGAGCTCTGCGTTGGCATGTCCTGCTCAGAGGACAGAAGCAGGATGTCTCCAGCGCCGAGGTAGCCCGCGTGACGTTTGTGAGTAATTTTTTCAATATCACCTCTGTCGGCGTCATCGGAGGTGATGCGTATCGAGTGCTAGCGCTCAGGCAAAAGCATGACTTCAAACGTCTGCCGTTAATGGTGTCAGTCATGTTAGATCACATGCTGGGCATGGTGGGGCTCAGCTTACTTTTCCTTAGCTGCCGATTTATTTTCAGTGATCGTCTCAGCAGCTTAAGCCCCGAGGTCATGACGATCCTGGATGGCTTTGAGATGTTCATGATTGGCTCACTAGTGATGGTGCTTGTCTCTGCAATTTCCTTTACCCCCAGACTCTACCAATGGGGTGAAAAACAGTGGCCGCAAATGCTTGGCTACGCGCCTTTGAAAAACTTTGCAACAGCCTGTGACGCCCTTCGTCGAGACTGGCGTGGGTCGATACTGGGGACGTTTTTATCCATTGCTCTGTTCACCATTCACTTTCTTTCTTTTTACTGTGCCATTTATGCAGTGGGTGGCACAGCCCCGCTGATGGAGGTCCTAGCCGCGATGCCCATTGTGGATACCGTTTCGGGATTGCCTTTTTCAGTTTCAGGATTGGGTGTGCGTGAAAAGACTTTTGAAACGTTGATCCACGCTTTGACTGGCCTACCGCAGGCCATGGCTATTTCGGCCTCTTTGGTAGGTTGGTTAATGGGCGTCTTTTGGGGACTTATCGGTGGCTTGATCTTCATCAGTGGCAGTCGCCCTAATCTCGTCGATCTAGAGGAGGTGCCTGCACCATGAGCACGCCGCGCTTTGCCATCACCTTAGGAGCCTCCTTTTTAGGCTATGCCACACATGCTGGTTTCTTAGCACGTCTGCACGAACTTGGTGTTCGCCCGACCCGTGTCGGTGGATCCTCGGCAGGAGCCATTGCAGCAGGTTTGTATGCCGCAGGTTTGAGTCAGGAAAAGATCCGTGAAGTCGTGACTTCCTGGAGTTTTCGGCAATCGTTTATCAGTCGCACTCCATGGCTCAGACAATTTGCAGCTAACACCTTTCACTCCCCCTATCCTGCTCCCTTTAAATCCACGGCCGCGGTAGATTATCTGGAAGGGTTGTTTGGTGACCTTCAGATTGAAGCATTGAAGGAACCTCGTTTTTTGACTGCCGTCACGGACATCGACAATCGCCAAGCCCATTTCTTACAATCAGGCTCGTTGGCTAAAGCCATTGTGGCCAGCACCTGTGTCCCGACGATTTTTTCACCACTCCATCATGCCGGCATGATGTGCTTCGATGGCGGCATCGTGCACGAGGCACCAATGGACCCCTGGTTTGAGGATGATGCTGTGGATACCATCATCGTGCACCGCATCCATCACACGACACACGACTTCCCGAAGTTCATCCCACTGAACCTCTTTAAACTCACGGCAGAAGCTCATGGCTGCGCCAGCGAGCAACTCCTGCAATACCGTCTGCGTCTAGCTGCGATTCATCACAAAAAAGTCATCATCACCGAGACCACGCATGATCGGCCAGCCTTGTTTTCAGGAAAACGAATGCCTGACTTTTATGAGGCGGGTCAGGAGCAGGCTCAAAGGTGTTATGACACAGTGCTGAAACCTTTGCTGACGCAGAATTAAAGCCCGAACGACTACGAGCTAGACTTTGCGCGCTCAGCGATCAAATCCATAAAAACGGGGCTCGGATTTGCATACTCAGGATACCGTTTATCGCGCTCCATCGTTGGCAGATAACGCCAATGTTTGTACATCCAGAGCCAGCATTCAGGATTCTTGCGGATGGCTTTCTCAAAGTGATCCCAGACGCGTTGAGTTAACTGAGTCACATCCTCATCCGGTTTCGGCTGATAAGCCTCATAAATGTGGGCTTGATAGCGACCTCCGTCGAGAGGCTGACAAACGCCAGTAATGATCGAAAGACCCAGTCTCCGCGCTAATTCTACATGCAAGGTAGGCACGCAGGTCTTCAGGCCAAAGCATTCAATGACCGTGGCCGATTTCCCAGGCTTAATGTTCAGGTCTGTCAGCAAGCCGGCATGACCTTGGCGTTTCAAGGCCTTCATGAGTTTTAGCATAGCATTCTCCTGAGAGATCACAGTGTGGCCGGAACTCTGCCGAAGACGTGTAAAAATGCCAGTAAGAGCTGGGTTTTTAAAATCCTGAGTCACCATGGTAAAATACACCCCTCGGAAACCCCAGACGAGACTGACGAACTCAAAATTGCCGAAATGTGGTGTCACCCAGACAGCGCCAGTCTCGCGAGCTTTAGCCTCAGCTTCTGGATCGTCCATGATGATGCTGACGTGATCCTGCCAGTTTTCTTGCGTCAATGCAGGACTCCAGAAGAGATCTAGAAAAGTGCGGGCAAAGTTTTGATAGGAGCCCACCGTGATGCGCCGGATTTCTGCCTCAGTCAGATCGTCCCCCAGGGCGGCACGCAGATTTTGACGTGCTGTCCGCCGTCCGCGAGAGTCCAATTGGCAGGCCAACCAACCCAGCCCACGGGAAACACTCATGATCAGCGATCTCGGCAATCGTGGCATAATCCAGGCAGCCCCAGATACTAGGGCGGTTTCAAAGAAAAATCGGAGGTTCTTCACGTTGGCAGTTGGTAGTTGTTAAAAAGTCGATACGTTGCGTGCATGGCAGTGCCCAACCTCACGAACATTCTCAAGCGTATATTGAAACAGCCAACGGCTCCGTTCCACGAATATCATGTTCGTGACGAAATTCTGGCTCTTCTCAAAGATTGTCCCAATGTCAAAGTCAAGCAGGACAAGTTTGGCAATCTTTTGGCGACCTATAAGAACGGCAAAAATAAAAGTGAGCCAACTTGGGTGCTCGGTGCCCACATGGATCATCCTGGTTTTGTCCGCAATCCCGAGGCAAAGGACGAGTGGACCTTCCTTGGTGGCGTGGCCAAGCCTGAAGTCGAAGCTGGCATCAAAAAAGGCCTGCGAGGCAAACCTGTCGGTGACATCGCCACATGGAAATTCCCTGTCAAAATTGACTTCGAGAAGATCGAGGCCAATGCCTGCGATGACCTCGTCGGCTGTGCCATCATCATCGCCACCTTCTGGGAGCTAGCTACGCTGAATATCAGCACCACTTTCCACGCCACTTTCACCCGCGCCGAAGAAGTCGGCTTCCTCGGTGCCTGGCAAATCGCTCAAAAATGGCCTTTTGGTAAAGACGCCGTGTTTCTCTCCATCGAAACCAGCCGACCAGTGAATGGCGCGGTTATGGGCGGTGGACCCGTTGTCCGCGTGGGTGATCGCCTTTCCATTTTTGACAATGACAGCACCGCCGTGCTGATGACAACTGCCAAGGAACAGGGTATCCGCGTTCAGCGATGCCTACTCGATGCCGGAGCCTGTGAAGCTACCGCTATGCAGGCCGCTGGCATTCGCTCAGCTGGCGTCTCCGTGCCATTAGGGAACTACCACAATCTGGACGAGAAAAAGAACATCGTCCCTGAGTATGTCATGATGAGCGACACCCGCGCCCTGATCGACCTGCTCAAAGCCCTCGTGGCCACCAAGCATGAAGGCATTGGCGAGCGCACTATCCGTGAGCGTGTCGAAATGCGCATGGAAGAATACGCCCCTTTCATGAAGGCCAGCAAAAAGCACTTCAAGTAAGTTCCTATTTTACTTCCGCTCAAAGAACAGCGTGAACTCGTGGCGATTGTACGTCAGGTGGGTCTGAGCAAATAGCCTCAGGCCTGCCACTGAGGACATTTTGGCGATCTTGCGAAACAGCGCGCAGGGACCATCCACGGATTCAATCTTTGGCACCTTGAGAGTAAAGACTACCAGTCCTTTGGCCCGCAGATAGGGCGTCAAACGCATGACGTGTTCAATGGATTCTTCAGGTGGACCATTGAGGTCCGAAAGTATCGCATCAAAGGTGGTTCCTTTGTCTGGCTCAAACGTAGCCACATCCGCGTGAACGAACTTCAGTCCTGCACGCCCGTCCAGCCGACGATCCAAAGGCGCGCGGTCGATGGCCGTGACGCGCTGCTCACGCGCAAGCAACTCAGAAGTCATGCCGCCAGGGCAGGCTCCTAGCTCCACCCAGTGACTACCTTTTGCCATGGCAGGTCGATGCAGCAAAAGATAATGCAGTGCCTCCGCAATCTTTGCCCCAGCTCGGCTGATCGTGTCGGGCGAATCCTGATCAATGTATTTGCTGCCACCTGCATACAGCCCATTTGAAGCACGCGGAGTCTGCATCCCACCGAAAAGCCCCTCTTTACCCACTAAACAAAACAGCGTCTCAGCCAAAGGATCTTGTTCTTCCACCGTCGCTACCTTTAATTTTGGGAAAACCTGCAGCACGCGTCCGCGCAAATTGGAGGCCAGACTCTTGTAATACTTGTCCGGCGATGTCGCGTTCAGCTGGCCGATAAAAATGGCCTGGGGATTCCGATCTCCAAACTTCTTCAAAAGCGTCTGCGCGGCCTTTTCAATAAAGCCGTCCATTTTCTGTGGATTGCAGGGCCAGCTATGCTCCATCGGCAGATTCCAGCGGGCAAACTTCGCCACTTCAGACTGCTGAATGCCCTTCGCTGTACCCTCTTTGATCAAATAATAGTCCTGCCCGAGTCGTGTGTGTGAGCCAGAACCCATTCGCTTCAAGACATCCGCCGCCACTCCTTCGAAAATCTCAGGAATGCGCACAAGCCAGGGGCTTGACGATTGGGAAGGTATGGAATCAGACATGCTGTTGCCTCTCGCCCGAGGTTGCGCCCACTGCAAGAACTGGAAAAAGTTTTGGAACTAGGATGTGTTTTAAAACTCAGGATGATGAGACTCGGAGCGCCGAGGAATAAGAAGCAAGACCTGGGTGCACTCGCTATGAAAATATACCGACAACCCCAGCAACGAAGCCAATCGTCCCCCTCCGCCCAAGAGCCATGATTCTGCATGTTTTAAACACGCCCTAGATCTGAATGGATGATTCAAATACACATTCTCTTTGAATGACTGGCTTCCTTGTTCCTCAGTCATAGTTCACTTGGATCGACTTTCTCTTTGTCCATTCCAAGAGACACCTATTAATGCGTGACCATAGCCCTTCTCTTCTGACCGAGTTTCTAAACGCCAAAAAACACATGGCTAAAATCATCCTCCCGATCTGCCTCGTTTCCCTGCTAGCTTGGGCAGGCTTTTGGTTCATGCGCGGCAGTACCGCCGGTTGTGCCGACTGTATCCCACTGCCAGATCTCAGCTCCTTCACTGCCACGATGCCCCCGCTTTCACTCCCCTACCCAGCCTCACCAGAACCCAGCGCCTGGAAAAAACTACCCGCAACTGAGCGCTTGAGCGACCTCGAACAGCGCGTCAAACCTAGCCTCAAAAAAGAGCTAGAGAAAGCCGGCTTCAAACTCGGTAACTTAGGCTATCTCAGAGCCTTCAAGGAAAGCCGTGAACTCGAACTCTGGCTGCAAAACGATCAGCAATGGCAACTCTTCCGAACCTACCCCATTGCCGCTGCATCAGGCAGGCTAGGCCCCAAGCTCATGGAAGGCGATGGCCAAGTCCCCGAAGGTTTTTATCAGATCACCGCGAAGCAGCTCAATCCCGCCAGCAACTACCACCTGGCGATGAACATCGGCTACCCCAATGCCTATGATGTCCATCATGAACGCACTGGCAGCTTCATCATGATTCATGGCAGCAATGTCAGCATCGGCTGCCTCGCCATGACCGACCCCTGCATCGAAGAAATCTACCTCATCATCGAGTCTGCCCTCGCTAGCGGCCAATCCAACATCCCCACCCACATCTTCCCCTTCCGCATGAGCTCAGAGCGGATGCAAGCCGCCCAAGAAGATCTCCATTACCCCTTCTGGAAAACCCTTCGGCCAGCCTACCTCAAATTTGAAGAACAACATCAACCACCCAAGGTAAAGATCCTGGGTGGTGGATATGAGGTCAATTGAGAGTTGGCTGTTGTTTGACCCCTCCTAACCGACCAGTCAGCTTACCTCACTTCTAGGAACTGAACGGCGTCGATGATGACGTGGCCGTTGGTGGCGGTGTTGGTGATCTCGACGGAGTGCGTGGAGCCGGAGTCGAAGGTGTAAGTACCGATGGGATGAAGGTTGTTTTTGCCTTGAGGCTTTTGCTTTTGATCGACAATGACTTGGCTATCGCCTTCGGCATGATGAATGATAACGGGGACGTTGCTGGCACGGTTGGCTAAGGCACTGTAGGCAATGGAAACCTGGTAGCGACCTGTTGTGGGGAGAGCTGGAACGAAGCGGGCTTTTTGCTGACCATCGCCGACACCGCCATCATGACGATAGCCGCTGCCGATAAACCCTGGGGTGGTGTGGCCCTGAGAATCGAACCCGGCGAGTTGGGCCTCGCTATCATCGACGATGATGCCGGGCAGGTCGGCTTTCTGAATGGAGCGAACGGCTGGAGCGGGCGGAGATTCAAAGTCGAGCATTTGGTTATCTGCAAGCAGACGCGCTTTGAGCTTGTCAGGGTCGATGGACTGAAGGCTGACGTTTTGCTCGATGGCTTGGACGGCAGCCGTGGCCGCACTCTGGCCTAGGACCATGAAGACAGGCTCCATGCGAATGCTGCCATAGGCAATGTGACTGGCGCTCAGACAGATGGGGACAAGCAGATTACTGCACTCTTCCTCGCGTGGGCGGATGCTGCGGTAGCTGATGGGATACGGGCGACTGCCGATCTGAACGTCGCCTTCGTTGCGAACATAACCCTCTACGGTGACGTAGCGCTGGATGTTATGAGAATCCATATTGTAAGCCCCCATGCCGACACTGTCGGGGACGATCTCTAGGCGGCGGCAATTCTTTTCCGTCATGACATAATCGGAGACCATGCGCCGGGCTTCGCGAACATAGAGTTGGCGTGGCCAGTGGCCGTTATCAGTGAATTCATCTTTGGCCAAACCGAATTTTTGGAAGGCGGTGCGGATTTTTTCAGGCACACGGGGATGATAAGCATACGTCCACATGAGGCCTTTTTGCCAGTCTTCATGGGCCTGCCAAATGCGGGCACGGGTGGCGTAGTCGGCGTCTGGGTAGTCCCAGTTCTGGCCGATGAAGTCGGTGCTGATGGCAAAGTTATTGTTGGTGTCTGTCTTGCGGTTTGGCATTGGACTAGGTGCCCAGGAGATGCGCAGGTCACCTGCTTCGACATTGCGCAGAGCCAATTCAAACCAGCGCTCGTCATAGTTGGCGGGCTTCACCCAGTCGAGTCTATTTTCAGGCACATCAGTGGTGCACATACGGAAGTTATAGGCCTGCACTTTATGGTCGCCCGTGAACTCGTCACCAGGATCTTTTTCAATGCCAGGCAGCAGGCCGCTGCTAGAGTCTCCCGGCTTAACATAAGGATCTACTTTTTGAGTGAATTGGTGACTGACACTGCGGGTGATCTGCACGCCATTGATTTGTTCACCATACATGGCATTGGCCTCACGCCCGACAGCATAGCGGACGCCAGCTTTGGCCATGAGATCGCCCTCATAGGTCGCATCGATAAACATGGGCGCGGTGAAGCTGCGGCCACTCTCCATGCGGATCTGGGTGATTCGGTTGCCTTCTTTAATGACACCATTTTTGAGATCCAGTCGTTCACTGAAAACGACGGTCACCTTCCCTACCACTTCCTTCAGCATGGCATCATAGATCTCGGTGGCGGCATGAGGCTCAAAGGTCCACATGGTATCTTCACTACCCGTGTTGCCATGCGGTTTAGCAGCAAAATAAGCCTCGCGCGTCTGCTGCTTCCATTGGGTGGGATCGCTATAGTATTGGAAGACCTTGGCGTAAAACTCACGCGAGAGTCCACCGATGGCCTTCTTATTGCCGATATCGGTGGCTCCGAGACCGCCCGTGGTAAGTCCCCCGAGGAACTTCGTGGGTTCAATCAAGATGGCTGTCTTTCCCATGCGTGCAGTCTGGATGGCGGCCGTGATGCCACCTGAGGTGCCACCATAAATGACGACATCTGCCGTGTCTGCACTAAGGGCAACGGAACAGAGTGAAAGAGATAGAACAAAGCTGTGGAGGATAACACGCATGAGCCATATTAGACATGGCCAAAGAACTACTTCTTTCAGTCTTTAGCGCCAGAGCCGTTTACCTTTGTTCACGATGGTAAACGATAGTTGAAGTGAGCTGATGGGATGGCATTCGAAGCCTCCAACAAACCACTGCAAACGGCTTTGACTACCCGCGAGTATGACTACTTAGCCTTCACCTTTTTGGCTGGAACCTTCTTAGCGGCTGCTTTTTTTACAGGTGCTTTTTTTGCTGCAATTGGTGCAGTTGGTTTCGGTGTGGTCTGCTTGATGGCAGTCTTGATTGTCGGCTGATAGGTGAAAGGCGGTGTCCAGTCTGAGATGTGCATCCAGTCTTCTTCACCTTGGACACGTAGATAGTCGGTCTCGCTGAGCAGACCGCGCTGAATGAAACTTTGGATTTCATTGGCCTCAAAGGGGCCAAATTCAACGAAGAGACGACTGATGTAGAGGAGCATAAAAAAGGGGGGTGTTAATTGTATCCGCTAACCCGAACAGCAAGGCCCGGCAGTTGATGCTTTAGCAGCAAATA
>JAIXOU010000026.1 GCA_027486585.1 Verrucomicrobiaceae bacterium
CTGGGCGAAAGCAAAAGTGAGCGCCTCCGCACAGATAAAAACCGAATCCACCTCGGTGCCCGCGTAATGAAGCGCCCCAAGTCAAGCACAAGGCCACGGCGCTACATTTGACGGATACGATTTAGCAGTGAATGCACCCTTTCTTCTCTGAACATTCACCCTTTTCTGCTCAAACCCGCCCCTTGCGACTACGCATTGAGACGCCATGAAACCTCATGCCACCCAGGCATGTTTTATCCTAGATTCGGGAATGGAAGATCGTTGAGTTGCGCCAGGGCTTGGTTTCACAAGGCTTCTTCGACTCGAAGCGGCTGTGTCTTGGGTGACACTGCCCGATAGGCGAAAAGCCTTGTGGGATCAATGACGGATGCAAATCGGCGGTCAGCCATTCCTGAATCTAGGTTTATTGGCTCTATGCCATATGCCTTTACCTCAACCAAGCGGTATGGACTCAAGCTTTTTCTTTTCAAAACGGATGTCTTCGGCCTTCTCAATAAAGATGGTGTCTTCACAAATGTTCTTGGCGTGGTCGCCAACGCGCTCCAGGAAGCGTGCCACAAAGATCAGGTGTAGATACCCTTCCAGAGGCGATTGACGCTCTTCCATGACGGAGAGTAAGGAACTGTCAAAGCCCTTTTCCGCCGCATCCAGCTCCTTATCTAGCAGACGGGCACGAGCCGCAGCTTCTGGATCAGCCACCGTGAAAGCTTGAATGCTGCTTTCTAGATTCCGCGCGCAGAGATGATACAGTGGCTCAATCAGCTTTAATTCAGCAATCTCAGGCAGATTGTTGATGTTCCGCGCCCGCTTGGCGATACCACTGGCCTGGTCGGAAATGCGTTCCAAATTATTGGCCACACGCATCGTTCCCATGACCTGCCGCAGATCATGCGCTGTTGGTTGGAATTTCAGTAAAATCTGCATCCCAAGCCTGTCGATGCTTTTCTCCAGTTCGTTGACGTCCTGATCCGCAGCGATGGCCGAATTACACAGATCCGTATCACGCTCGACCAGACCGCGCATGGCGCTGGCTAAATTTTTTCGCGCCATGCTGGCCATGGTCAGTACCTGCTCACGGAGAGTGGTCAGTGCGGCATTGAAGGAGGTCAGAATATGATCGTGCATCTCGTATCGAATCGGTCTAGCGAACTTTATACAGGTAATGTGACGTTTTCGACACTTAATTTAACCTCATTTGTCACGCTCACACTTTTAATTCCACCCTTCGGCTGTCGATTCGTGCGCGCACAAAAGTCGTCATAGGAGATGACTTCGAATTCGCCGTTATCGTATTCAAGAATAGCCGTCATCGACTCCACCCAGTCACCAGAATTGAGGTAATGGGTCTCTCCGACCATCTTATTGGCAGGGCTGTGAATGTGCCCACAGATGATGCCCTTGCAGTCGCGCGCGCGTGCCAGTTCCTGAAGTTGCTCTTCATACTTGCCGACAAAGCTGACCGCCGATTTGACCTTGAGTTTCACCCAGCGGCTGAGTGAGAAATTCTCTTTCCCGCGAGCATGGCGATACCAATTGTAGATCCGGTTTACGCGAAGCAAAATATTGTAGCCGATGCCACCGAGGTGAGCGATCCAGGGATGATTCGTCGTGACGTGGTCAAAGCCATCTCCATGCACCACGAGGTAGTCACCACGCTTGGTGTGATGAATGTGTTCGTCCGTGATGAGGAAATTATCCAACTGAATGGGAATGAACCGATCCAGAATGTCGTCATGATTACCGCGCAGATAAAGGATCTGGGTATTCTCCTTCTCCATCTTCTTGAGGACGGTGCGCAGAAAGTTAGTGTGAGACTTGTTCCAACCGCCCGAGCTTTTCAGATACCAGGCATCAATGATGTCGCCATTCATGATGAGCTGATCACACTGCACATGTCGGATGAAATGGGAAACCTGAGCGGCTTTGCAATCAGGCATTCCAAGATGGACATCGGAGATAAAGACCGTGCGGGCACGCAGCTTCGACTTCACACGTGATGGATCAACTGGGGCGTCTGAGAGTTCATCAATATCTTCGCTCATGGGAGATTGAGGCTAGCATTAGGAGTTTTAGATTGGGCGGTGAGGAGTTCACCTTCAAATTGTTCGATGACACGCTGCCAGCCAAGTTTGCTAGCGGCAAGACGCGCGGCAGCGCGGAGGGCCTCAGAATCCCAAAGCGAAGCCGACTCAAGCGTGGCAGAAAGAAATGCCTGCGCATCATCAAAGGCAGCCAGGCAACCATTCTCGCCATGACGGATGACTTGCCGTGGAGCAGCGTAGTCATAGGCCACAGGCAGCAGCCCGCTGGACATGGCCTCAAGCACCACGTTACCAAAGGTCTCGCTCGTGCTGGGAAAAACAAAAACATCTGCACTGGCATAGCAATCAGCCAGATCCGTGCCGGTCTTAGCACCTAGATAAAGAAATTCGGGATGCTCTGCTTGAAGCGCCTTTAAACGCGGGCCATCACCGACGACAACGCAAGGCGCTTTTGGATGCTTCTCGCGGAACGCCGCAAAGGCTTTCATTAACAAAGGCAAATTCTTTTCCGCAGCCACACGACCCACATAGATGGCCACGGGTGTCTTCTCATCTGCCCCCCAAGTGGCACGCAGAGCTGCATTGCGCCGAGCCGGACTAAAGAGCTCTGTATCCACCCCACGACCCAAGACACCGACATCCTTTATTCCCCAACGCTGAAGCATCGCGGCAGTGTCCGCGCTTGGAGTCAGCGTGCGGGCGGTTTGATTATGAATGTGGCGAAGGAAGTTCTGAGCCACAAACTCCAAGCCAGGAAGGCTGTAGTTTTCCAAGTAAGACTGAAAGTTCGTGTGGAAACCAGAAACCACGGGGATGCCCATTTTAGCGGCAGCGCGAATGCTGGCAATGCCTAGCGGCGTCTCTGTCGCTACATAAAGCACATCGGGCTTGAAGCTCTCAAACATAGCCATCATTTTCCAAGTCGTGGCAATTCCCATCCGCAGACCGGGATAACCGATCAAGGGCAACGCCATCGTCACATGCCGTTTCAGAGCCTCCGTCTCTCCAGTTTTAGCAGCCAGTGTCGTGACGATCTCAACCACATGCCCACAGGCAGCCAATCCACCCGCTAAGGTAGAAAGTGTCCGCGCCACCCCATTGATATCGGGCGGATAGGTGTCAGTGATGAGCAGCAATCTCATGATGGCAGATGTAGAAGGGCTTTCGTCTCACAGAAAGCAGATTTTACTCCTAACAAACCATACCTGCGTGACGAATGCGTCACCTGAAGACCACATCCACTCCCATGGCACTCTTTGAGGCAAAACCTGGTATCCAATGCGGTTTCCTAGCCGCAATCAGCCGATAAATCAGCGATAATCCACTGAGTACGACCAACCGATCCACCACGCGATAGCCACGCTGCCGACGCATCAGAAACTGAATGGCCCAGCCCAGGTGTTTCGGATTCAAGAGCAGCGGCTTAAAGTCTGTCTTGATGCGGTAACGAGCGCGCAACCCACGCTTGGCATACTTAAGCTTGTAAGCAGCTTTTGCCTCTAAAATACGCATCTCAATGTCAGGTGCATCTTCAGCAAAGTAGTACTCACGCGACAGCGCTAGCAAATGAAAAGTGTCACGCATGTAGTCGATATCTGCGACAGCCACGCCTGCACGATCTGCCAGCGACCTCATGCGGTCCAGATTCGACATGCAGCGCTGAGCACTGCGCAAGGCCGTGTCGGCATCGCGGACAAAATAACGCAGCAGCCTGCGCAGACTGTGACTGATAAAAATGTTCCCCCAATAGACCTGCAACATCGGCGGAATGCGCACTCGGCGGAAGAAGAGTTTTTGCTGAGCATATTCTTCGATGTAAAGAAGCTCGCGAATGCACTCGTCAGACAAACGCAGCAATTCCAACAGCGCATCCGCATCGCCCAAATGTCGTTCTTTGACAAAAGCACGCACAGCGTCCTCGACTAGCACGCCTTCCTTCATCACACGAATCGTGACAAAGGTATTTAGGTCAGTCCACAGCGCCTCGGGATCAATGAAGGCTAAACGACGGAAAGGCACCCAGCCACCCGTCTGCGCCCAGACCATGCAGCCGATCACATTCTCTGCCTGCTGTAGTTCGCGCGCATACTGCTCATAGAGCCAACCTGTGAAGCTCGGATACTCACCGCAACCCTCGTATTCGCGGCGCGTTTGCAGTTCCACAATCTTAGCCAACGGCGTGCGGAAGAAATTCCGATTCAGAGGCAGATAGCGGAAGAAATCGGTTTCCCCATACTTCATAGAAACCACCAAGGCCGAACTTGTCAGCCCTTTGAAAACACGCGCAAAGGTATCCCGGTGCCACATCAGATCACCGATAGGATAGGCCCCGACTGTCCATGTGCGGAAAATGAGCCGACGCCCATGCTTTTCAAAAACCGGCAATAGCGCCTGGAGAAACGTCCGCGCATCCTCCGGCGTCTTGATGACGAGCTGACTGTGAAAATCATCCTTCACGTCTTTGCCATCGGATTCACCGATCCGCACGATCACACCCGCCACTTCTGGAAAATCAGTGAAGAAACGGTCCAACAAGTCGGAAAGAAAATCATTCACGCTGGTTCGATTCAGCGCCAGTCGCTTCAGCAGCTCAGGAGTCGCGGAAAAAACATCCATCGTCACATGCAAGCTTAATCCCACGCCCTTCAAAACCTGAAAGCAACGCCGCATCTCCGTGCGGTAACGCTGGATACGATGCCTCACCTCAGGCTCGATCCATTCATGATCGGCCAAATGAGCCACATCGTCGATAGACGCCGCATTAAAGCCCCAGGAAACCGCCTGACGTCCCAGAACATTAAGTTCACTGCAAACCGTTTCCCACCACGCTTCCCCTTGCCTACCAGCATGATCCCAGGGAATCTTCGACCAATTGATCACACGCCGATCATAACCGCGAAAAAACGGCCCGATGGTGTCGATGAGATAGAGTTCAGTCACACGCTTGGTTAGGGCAACCTCCGTCAGGCAGAAGACTCTTCAAACGATCACTTAGTGCCTTTGCGCAAAGTGCGTTCGATGTCTGAGATCAGCTTGGCCACGCTGTCATTGGCCTTCAGTTCGTTAGAACGTTTCAGCAACGGCAACGCATCCGCAAGCTTATTGGCCGTGATGTGGATCGTGGCTAGACGCAAACTGGCCGCAGATTCATAGTCCTTCAGCTTCACCGCGCGCTCAAAGTAACCAACGGCCTTCGGCGTGTCTTTATTATCTGCGTAATGCTGACCCAGCAGCATCAGCGCTGCGCCATCCAGGGGATTCAGCTCAACCACACGTTGTAGCATCGGGATCGAATCACCAGCTTTACCAGAACTGACGGCAAGGCGAGCTTCCAGCTTCAGGAGACGCGCTTCGTCTTCTTTGGCAAGCTTCCCTGCCCCAGATTCACGCGCCTGTTTGATCAAGGAGGTCGCTTCAAACAAAGCACCCTGCATCGACAAATTCTCTGCTTGAGAGATCACTTTTGATGGCTCAAAGCCACCCGCTTCAATCGCGCGTTTGTAAGCGCTCAAAGCCAAAGCGGAATCCTTGCTGACCAAATAAATATCTCCCAGACGCTGCAAGTCCTCAGGCTTGGCCACACCGCTGCGGGAAAGGATCTCCAGATTTTCAGCCGCCTTCAAATTGTCTTTCATGGCCAGATAGGCCTCACTTTGGAGACTGATGAATTCCGTGCGGTCAGGGTTCTCACGGACGATCTCTTCGCACAAAGCCGCAGCCTCAGCAGCCTTAGCCTGCTTCAGCACACAACGCACTAAACCCAGCTTCCAGTCCAATACGTCAGGCTGAAACATCAGCGCCATGCGATAGGCACTTTCTGCACTTGCCGCGCGATCCAGGGAAAGCAGCGCAAAACCGTACAAGCCGTAGCTCGGTCCGTCTTGAGCACCCAATCCGATGGCACGGCTAAGATGCGTCACCGCACTACGCCATTTTTGCTGGCGCACGTTCACCATCCCAAGCCCGCGCCAAGCACGGCGGAAGGAGGGAAATTTATCGACGGCACGTTGGAACAGGTCAGCGGCTGGCTCATACTGACCATTTTCCAGGTAGAGATTACCGAGTGTCAGATCAAAGATGGCATTGGTATCCTTCGTGATGAGCTTCACCAATGCGCCAGCAGCCTCCATGGGCTTGTTCATCATGGGCAGGAGCTGATTCAACAGCTCACGATCTTTGTCACTGAGAGGCGGCTCCACATCTGGAAAGACGCTGTAAGTGCCCAAGAAGAATTTAGCAAAATTAGGATCTTTCCACAACTCCAAGGCATAAGCACCCGGGCGGGGCTTTTCCTCTTCATCCACCGTAGCCGCAGCAGGCGCGGTAGCCACAGGGGCCGGAGCTGGAGCAGGCGTCGCTGTTGCGGCCTGGAGAACAGGACTCAAAGACAGAAGAGAAAGCAGGAGCGTTTTCAATCGAAACGGAAGGGGAGTTTGAGTTTGAAACTAACGGGCTTGCCATCGCGAGTGCCAGGTTGGAATCTCCATTCACGGGCAGCCTCAAGGCAGAAAGAATTCACGGCAGGATCGGGGGAATCTAAGACCTCAGCTTTGCTAACTGATCCGTCTTTACCGACAATGATCAGCACATCCACTTTACCTTTCACGCGTTTACGCAAATCAGAGGAAAGTTTCGGAGCCACTCGATTGGTTGGAGTTGGCTTAGCGTCCAGCTGACCACTGGAAAGCATGTCTCCACCACCTAGACCACCACCGCCTGAGCCAGTGCCACCGATCATACCGCCACTTCCAAATCCGACGCCACCACCAAAGCCGCCTTCACCTCCAGCGCCTCCGAGGGCAGATCCCAGATCACTCAGACTCATGTTTGAAAGAGCAGGCGCAGCCGCAGCTGCTGTATCCACCTGAGCCAGCTCTTTAAAGTCAGGCATTTCCTGTTTAACGTCTTCAACAGGTTGCTCCAGTTTTTCTTTAGGCTCCTCTTCTTCCTTTTCCTCTTCTTTGGCGATCTCCACGTCCTGAAGAACATCCACCTTAGGGCCGGCCTCCTCACCTTTGGGGATCAAAAAGCCGCCAAACAGGAACACAAAAGCATGCAGAAAAAGGGCTGCGAGGAATCCGAGGAAAACCTTTTTCATAAATCAATACGGCTTCTTATTTCCGCTCCGTTGAAAGAGCCACCTTCGTGATGCCAATACGCTTCACTTCATCAATCACCGCGACAACATGGGAATACTCAGCCTTGCCGTCAGCATTCACCACGACCTGCGGATCTTTGTTGGCTGATTTAAAGTTCTGCAAACGGATAGGCAACTGAGCAAAGTTGATCTTTTCTTTGTTGAAGAAGATCTCTCCCTGCTGGGCCACGCTCAGTGTCAGTGTTTCATTTTTGCTCTCCTTCGGCGAAGCCGTGGAGGCAGAGGGGACGTTCACAGTGATGCCCTCATTCTTGGTCATGGAAAGTGACACCATGACGAAGGTGGCCAACAGGAAGAACACAACGTCGATCAGAGGAATGACCTCGATCTTGGCGTGTTTCTTGGCGCGTTTTTTAAACTTCATGGATTAGGCAGTCACAGGATTTTGGCCCAGCACGGAAGTCTTGCTACCAGAGGCCTTTTGATTCTCTTCACTGGCGAGCATCACGCGATGGCGATGACGGAGATCTTCTTCCACTTTCTTGTTCTTCTCGATGATCAGCTCGAGCTTGGAAGCCGCGATTTCGAGTTCATGCTCGGCATCTTCCACCATGTTGTTGAGGTAGTTGAAAGGAATCAGACCGGTCATGGCGATAACGAGACCGAAAGCCGTAGCGATCAAAGCCTCAGCAATACCACCGGTGATGGCAGATGGGGCACCCATATCTGCTCCGATGGAGGCAAAGGACGCCATCATCCCTGTCACCGTTCCGAGAAGTCCAAGGAGAGGGGCAATCGTCATCCCGGTATCCAGAATGAAGAAACCACGCTTGAAGCGTTTGATTTCGAGAGAAGCTGAGAGTCCAAGAGCATCCGAGATATTGGTTTCGACATGCTCCAAGGCATGAGCCAAAGCACGCGCGACATAGTCGTTCGACTTGGCACCGACGGCGATGGCTTGATCAAAGTGACCAGCCTCGACGGCGTCCAGCAATTGCATCACGTCCTTCGGCTTGCGGCGTTTCTTCTCACGCAGAATGAAGAAGATACGCTCTAGGGCTGTGCCAAAAACCAGAATGCTCGTGAGCAGAAGAGGATGCATGATCGGACCACCATGCTTGTAGGTGTCTAGCAAGCTGTGCTTAGTCACGAACTCGCTGATGGCTCCACCGAGAGTTCCGTCCAGCGGCAGCATGCCTTTGCCCGTCTCAATCAAGGAAGCGATGGATGCATTGATCTCTGGAGTGATGCTACGGATAATTGGCATCGGTGAGCCAACTTGGGGCATCGCGACGCCCGCACCGACTCCACCCTTGGTCGAGAAGAACGCCATCGGTCCGATAACGGCAAAGGTGCCGTCCATTACAAGACCTTGGCTATCGACAGCCTTACCCGAGAAACGGGCACCACCGATGATTTCATTAAGGCGTCTAATGGCTGCACGCAGCAAGTCCACTTGAGTGAGGAAACGCTCTTTAAGTGGCGTCTTTTCATTCTCGGAAGCCATCTTGGCTTTATCCAGCGTCGGCCTATAGAGCTGCATTTCACTGGCATGAACCTTGGATTCAAAACCCTTGGTGTACTCATCCAGAATGTTGGTCAGATACAAGTTTTCTTCACCTGCCAGCTTCACCTGACTTTTTAAATTAGAGAAGTTCAGTTCAGCCGTGTCCACTTCACGGGTCAGTGGCGCATACTGATCCTGAAGTTGGCGCAGTTTTTCTTCCAATTGGGCCAGTTCGCGATTCAGCGGTTCCTTTTCTTTGCCGATCTCTGCTTGCACCTTGGATAGGTCTTCCTTACTGCGATCATAGTCTGCCTGGGCCGAGGCTTTAGCAGCAGAGAATCCAGCCGCGCTGGCGCTGGCCAAGCTGACGGACAGAATGAAGAGGGTGGTTACGATAGGTCTCATAAGTTTCGAGGCGTTACAGGTTGGCATCAGCGGATCTCAGCGGGCAATTCGACCAGTTTCGGGGCGATTGCTTTTTTCATGACTTCGACGACCTCACGCATTTTCGGGGCGATGGTCGCATCGGTCTTCCAAGTCCAGCCTTGATCGCTGGGGAGTCCAAGGCCGCCGATCGTGCCACTGGAGTTGACAAAATAACCTTGGCCTAAGCCAACATAGACCACTTTGACTTCGGCCTTTTTACCGTCACCGATATCGTGGATTTCAGGAATCGTAGTGAGTTCATTATTGGCTTTCCCGAGTTCATTGAGAATACCCAAAACATTCTGAAAGCGCTCCGCTGCCGTAATGTTTTTCACATCAGCTCCGGCCTTGGGGATACGATCATGCAGCACCTTGACCTTTTCTTGAATTACTCCAGGAACACGTCCAAATAAACCTTTGACGCCCTCCTCCAACTCAGGTGCGACAGCGACAAGAGCCTCAGTGGCTTCTCGTGTTTTGATTTTCTCAGCTTCTGTTTCAGCCGTGCGTTTCTTCACGTCTTCAAGCTTCGTCTTGGCTTCAGCAATCTTCTTCTCTGTCTCTTCGACAGAGATTTTCAGCAATTGAATGCGCCCTTGAAGCATCGCCTTCCCATTCTCCCAGTCTGCCCGCTCACTAGCGATCAGACGCTGAGTTGATGACCATTGCTGAAGCAGACCTCGCGTTGAGTCCATATCGGCACCTGCATCAGGCGATTTGGTGGCTGCCTCCTGGGCACCAATGTTCATCGTGCCTGCTATTCCAAGGATGATTAACCGAGCTAATCTTGCGTTCATTCTAAAATCGGGTTTGATAGATCATTAAAAATTATATCTTATTACTGTCGAGCAGCGCGTTAAATTCACCTTCCGTTAAGTGACGAAACCGTTACATTGATCCTTTGTTGTCGCGTAAAGGAAGCGCAGTAATCTTCCAGTGTTTCATCTCTGTCCTATTTTCACATCAGCCATCAGAGCTAGACAAGCCAACCGATTAGGGGTCTTCTAATTGCCGAAGAATTTGAATTACCAGTTGAACGAAAGACTCAATGAATAGTTAATCCCAGGATAGCGAGAAGAATGAAGAGGCTTCTCTGCGTTATTGTAAAAACGTCTCAACGACTGATTGGTCACATTAGCCGCCCTGAATGTCAGCTTTGAACCCTTCCACAGGTCTTTTGCGATTCCTATATCTAAGGTTGTGTAAGGCTCTTGAAAAATATCGGGCTCATTTGGGGCAGCTGATACGGCAAAAAGTTGTTGGCCCGTAACGTTGAGAAACGTTCCAAAGAACCAACCGGTCTCCTTGTTGTCGTAAGTGAAATTAAAGTTGTAGATGTAGTCTGGTTGTCCTTGCAGACGCCTTGTGTTACCAAAGACATTTCTGCTACCCGCGTACTCTGGGCGGCGAGCTTGAGAATAGATGTAGCTATAGTTAGTGCCAATATTGAAGGGTTTCAGTCCATCATGCAGGAAACTGAGATCACGCTGATACTCAAGCTCGAAGCCATAGACCTGAGCCTCTTCCACATTGACGTATTGAATAAAATTCCCGACCTGGGAGTACTCGATCGGATTTTTGATTGATTTCGCAAACGCACTAACACCAAGCACACTGCCAGGTTCTGGAAAACATTCCCAGCGTACATCGTAGTTGGTGATGCTAGAGGTTTTGAGCTCCCTGTTTCCAATGAAGAAGTCGCCTGAAAATGGGTCCACAAAGGCAACCGGGGAAATTTCTTTAAAGGAAGGTCGCGCCATGGTCTGCGAGATGGAAAATCTCAATCTTTGATTCTCTTTCAAATCCCAAGTGGCAGAAAAAGCTGGGAGAAAATCAACCCTCTGAATCTGCGCACGGGCAAGAGCGGCAATACGCGGATCATTTCGCGCGGCTACATTACCACCAAAGGCGTCATCAATGAGGATCTGCAATGCCTGAAATTCGGCGGCTCTGCTGCGATCAAAACGAATCGATGGTGGAACCATTGCATACCTGACGGTTGGATTATCATAATTCCATACTGGACTTGCCTGAACTTTCATATCGGTCGTTTCCACACGGCCTCCAAAGGTGAAGCTGATGGTTGGAGTCAGATTCACGTCCATCATCATATATCCGGCAGAAATCATCTGGCTGGCATCGTACGTTTCAGGTTGCTCGGCCAAACGGTGCAGATAGGTACTACCAATGATGCCTCCGTTATTGATATTAGGAATACCAATCAGGAAAAGATCTCCCCACGTCGTACCAGGCACCAGGCCAGGCTGGTACATTGGATGATTAAAGGGAAAATTGTTGTTGGTTGATCCAGAGTTGTACTCATAACTGTCACCTCGGTAGTTGCGGTCACTGTAATCGAGTAAGCCACCAAATTTAAATTTAGCCTTGAGGCCATCAGCAAGACTATCGCCAAAAAGATCAGTTTCGACGTCCACTTTGGCAGTATAACTTTCATCGTTAATATTGCGCCAGTAGCGAGCAAAAGGCGGTTCGTTTTGTGTAGGAACAGTGAACGATCCCGCACCAATATCATACTCCGTGTACATAACCCTGAGGTCAGGCTCATACTGATAACTATTACTGTAGCCTATTCCCCAATCCACTTTGAAGTCCGCACCCAATCCATCAACGAGATGAGACCCTGCTATTTGCCAAGTTTGAAGCTGGCGTTCAGCATACGCGATGGATTCCCGGTAACGCGCTACAGTTGGGTCCGTTTGTGGATTGTATGCAAATTGTAAATTTGTTCGGTCCTCAGCAACTCGATTGAAAAAGTAGGTGAATGTTAATTCACTATCCGTGTCCAGTTCGACCCCGAAGGAAACCAGAAGGCCGGCACGCATGGTTTCAGCAGATACTTTTTGTCCCCATGGAAAATTAGCTGTCCCAGCAGGAATTCCCCCTGGAATTTGTGATCCAGGCACCACTAAACGGTTAATGCCCAGAATATTACCATTGTTATCAAATGCGTAACGACCCAAACCATCTTTGTCGCTAAAAGTAAATTTTTTGGAATAATCGCCCGAAATGGTAATCCCTGCCTGAAGACCCATAAAATCAAATCGCCGGCCTAGGCTAGCCTCCAAAGTTTGGTCTAGGGGCGGAGTTTTATTTTTGGTACCCATCTCGGTGCTTAAAGATTCGTTCACTCGTTGCCTTAGTGCAGAATCAACAGTAGAAGGCACGAAAAATTCTGGGAGTGCGGCATCACGAATAAAACCAGGTAAGGCGCGATCTCTAGCATTTCCAAACATGCCTGTTCCGCCACCACGATAAGAGAGAAAGTTGGGGTTCCCCGTGGCTTGGCTGTTATAAGCACTTCCGAACTTTAACTTCACATAATCCTCCTCAGGCACCGCTTTTGTTTTCACGTCGATCGTGGCCCCAGTGGATTCTCCAGGCTGATCTGGCGTGAAGGTCTTGGTCGTTCTAACATCCTTGATCACGGCACTCGGGAAAAGGTCTAGCGCCACCGCACGCCGATCAGGATCAGAGCTGGGCACTCGGAGGCTATTGAGTGTCACACTATTGTAACGGTCCGCTAAACCACGTACGACCACAAACTTACCGTCCGAAACATTCACCCCTGTCGTCTTTGCCAAAAGATTGGCCGCATTACTAGCGCCGGTTTGGGCGATGAATTGTTGTCCCAGCACCTCCGTGAAGGTGGTCAAATCACGTCGTATGTCCACACTCATGGTGCTGGAGGTCGAGTCCACAATTTCTTCTTCGGCAACGACAAACTCATCCAATTCCACGACCTCTGCAGTCATATCAAAGCTTACCTCCTTCACACTACCTGGTGCCACAATGAGATCTGAGCGCCGCTCACGGATGAAACCATCTTTGCTAGCTAAAATACTGTAACGCCCAGCTGGGATGTCATTGATGAAAAAGCTCCCTTCAGCATCTGTGACACCTCCAAAGTTCGTTCCCTCTAGAGCAATGAAAGCTCCACTAACAGGCACTGAAAAGTCTGCATCAAGAATATTGCCACGCAAGGCACCGTTTGCACCTTGACCATGGACCCCACTAGTGCACAGCACTAAGGTTAAAAAAAGAATCAGCCAGCTTAGGAGCCTATACATGCTTAGTTGCCACTTTTTAGGTGTGTTTGTTCACTTTCAGGTGCTTCTCGGGTTTTTTGAAGCAACTTAATCACTGCCTCTGGAACTGCTCTTGCCATCTCATGATAGTAGATGCAGGCATTCACAGCAGCGCGGCCTTTTACCCGTGGGTGAGGATGCAGCAAGCCTGTCCGTAAAGCGGACAATACGACCGTATCCGCAGCAGCGGGACCTTCGAGTCTTTCCACTATTCTAGCCGTTGAGATATGGCTTTCGGCTGCGTCCACGATATAAACTTTACTGGCCCCATCACGAGCGGATTTCAGCCATTTTATTGCTTGATCCTTTCTGTCCCATTCAAGCAAGACCTCCACAGCTGCCACAACATAGGGCGCGCGCCATTCAGCCGCCATGGAAAAACGATCACAGGCCTGCAAATAGATGGTCAAACATTTTTCAGCGCGTTCCTTCATCTTGAATTTGTTCGCTAATTTTGCTAGATCCAACATCACGCGATACTCATGGGCTAAACCATTACTGCTTGCCCATTTACCTGCTTGATCAAAACACTTCTCCCCTTCAGCAGTGTTCCCCTTGGCTAGTTGAGCATCGGCGTTCGCCATCATGAAACGCGCCTTCAGTTCCTCGACACCCCGCGCCTCTAGTGCCACCATCTTTGCCTCCCCCTCTTGGCTACTTTGTGGCTTGTTCAAACCGCGCTCTATGTAGGCTATATCGAGCTCAATTTGGTTGATTTCAGTCAATTTGTCTTTGTGCTTAATTATACGATCTTGTTGCTCTGTAATGCGGGCTGCAATGAGTAGGTTCAGAAGCGCTTTTTGGAGTATGACTCCAGATCCTTGAAAAAGCCAGCGTTCCGCCTCTTCTTGTTGCTGGATGGACTGCTCCTTCTTTCCCTCGTCAGCCAGATGTAGCGCCAGTGCTGCGTGAGACTGCAATCTGCCACTACCTGGCAGACGCTCTGCCAAGTACAGTGCATCTATATCATCCCCTGCTTCCACATGAAGGAGTATGATTTTCACCATCACCTCTGTGTACTCCTTAACGTCGCCAGCGATCCATGCCGCATACTCTTCAGCTAGCCGAAGCGGTGATGCGGGGTCACTTGGACGGTTGATTTCAAGTCTTTTAGAATCTTTAACCAACTGATCTACCAATTTTGCGGTGTCTTCGATGGTTGTAGGAAAGTTCTGGTTAGGGCTTGGAATCAACGGGGCATCTCCTGCCAGCAATGATCCTCCACAAGCCATGAAAAGCAGGGTCAATTGTAGAAGCCGGATCATGAATGAAAAAATGGTTTTTGTATGATTAGTATGCTTTCTCCTTTGAACTAGCCCCGCAACAATTGGAATTTTTTTTCCGTGACGAAAAGGTCACAAAGGCAGTCCGCCACTACGTGACAAAAAAATATCAAAATATTCAAAGGTCACCGTTCATGATACTGACCAAACGACGCAGACATCACTGAATCTGAATATTGCCGGATAAAATATATCGAATCCAGCAGAAGCGATGGACAAATAAAACCAACTAAGCAAGAAACAATGAATATGCCATGAAGCAAAACGATCAATTTGGATAACCAAACCCTTAGCTTTATATTTGATAAGGAGCCTCAATAAAAAAAACGGAGTGGTCATTTGACCACTCCGCAATGATTGAAAAAGGTTCTTTGAAGATTTACTGAGGGATCACGCGATAGTGAACTGCGGCACCAGTGAATGAAATACTATCAGCGACACGGATCGTGCCAGCTGAAGCATCTAAGTCACCAGAACCACCGTCCTGCACAGCCACAAATGGCACGAAGGTGGCACCACCATCTGAGGAACGTTCCACAACGTACTGAACTGAATCGGCTGCATCAGTCACCGTTGTATCAGCATTGAAGCTGACTTGGGGGGACCCAGAGACGATCGTCAGGGTAAGAACCGGACGGGCCAAGTTGGTCGTTGGCAGCAATTGAAGATCATTGGCACCGGTCCAACCAAAGAGCATGTTGTTATCGCGCATAGCACCCGTGTAGGTGACTGGGCTCAGGAAGTTCTGAACACCAGCACGAGTCGGGGGAGTGCGAGTGAGTTTACGAGCGACAATAGCGGTGCCACTAGGAGCTTCATCAACGAGGGTTGGATTGAGACCATTTTTGACAAGCTGTCCCTTTGCAACAAGTTGTGTTGCGGTGGTGACTACGGTGCCCGTGACATCAATGTCAGTTTGCCCAGCAGTAGCACCAGCATTTGGCACAAGTGGTGAAGCACCCGTATTGAAATAAAGGCTGTTCAAGAGATCTGTATCATTACGGGAAGCATTTCCTGGGGTAGCATTGGTCCCTGGGTCACTCTGTTCGATAACACCACTGCCGATGTCTTCAAACAAAGCATATTCAATCTTGCCTGAAGACGCACGACGAACGCGAATCCCGTCATGAGCAGCACCTACTGAAACGCCACCTTTTGGGCCAATCATGGTCACATTGAACACATGACCGTTGGAACGCGGAAGAATACCACTGTTGTTAGGCTCAGGTCCATCAAGCTCAAAGCCTCGCTCAGAAGCATTAAAGGTGGTGTTTTTACCAGCAGTCGAAGCATCCGTAGCCGTGAAGCCAGAACGGGGGAAGAATTGACCACCACCGCTGTGAATGAAGACATGCTGAATGGTGCCGGAGAAACCTTGATCCCAATCAATGTAGTCATCACCACAATGCATCAGGAAGAAGTACTTACAGTCATTGTAACCACCAAAGAATTCAGCAGCATCATCCGCATTGTTAATCACATCAATCCACTCTGAAACGGTGCCACGACCAACGGCACCACAAGTGAAACCGTTGATTTCAAGGTCAGCAGAAACAGGGAAACCACCATAACGGAGTGACCAGAAACGGACGACACCGCTATCATCATTTTCATCCACGCCACCGTAAACACCACGCTGGAAACTCGTGCTGGCGGCAATGCCACCGACAGTGCCACTGATTGCACCTTCTGGACCAGCCCAAGTATTGACTTCTGCTGCATCATAACCAACGGTTTGATCGGGATCGAAGGAGAAGGAGATGGTAGCAGGCGTAATGGCAAGCCCTTCAATAACGGCAAAACCAGTTCCATCACCAGCATTGTTTTGATTCGTGCCTGAAATTTCAGGAGACACACCACCCGTTGGTAAAACGAGAGCCTCGCCACTGAAGGTGTTGGTGGAGTCGTTGTAGCTTGGGCGTGCAGCATTCCCATTGCCATCATAAGCCATGGGTGTGCGACCAAGTAAAACAAGACCACCAGCTTGGCGTGAGATAGCGAAGGCATTATTGCTCGTTGGACCGTTCACATCGTAGTTAAGGCCAGTCGAGAATGCGTTACCGACAACTGTAGCAGGGATGGTATTAGCACCACCTTTAACGTTAGGATCGTCCACCGAAGTGAAGATGATTGGATCATCCACAGTGCCGCTACCGACGATTTTAGCACCACGGCAGATACAAATCGTACCAGGATTGTTAGTGCCTGAGGTGATGGTATCATTAGCGCCACGAATCAGTGTACCTGGTTCAACGGTAAGCTTAGCGGGTGGCAAGACATAAAGAATGCCTGTCAGAACATAAACATTGTCACGCGTCCAGCGTGTATCAGCAGTGATGTCGCCGCTGACTTCGATGATGGCAGACTTAGCCGCACCACCAAACGCAAGCGCCATACTGGCCGCAAGGATGGTTTTAGAGAAGAGTTTCATGAAATAGGGATGTCGAATCAGAGTTAGAATTAGAGTCAAAGGTAAGAATTAGGCGCGACGGCGGCGGAAGAAAAGCGCACCAAGACCAGCCAGACCGAGGATCGCACGGGAAGGTTCTGGAATGGCAGCCACAGTGGCAAGGCGGTGAGATGGTCCACCCGCCCCGATGTCAGCTCCTGTGCCTAAGGTGCCGATGAGAGCAGTCGCGTTGGCTGTACTAAAAAAGCTATCAGTAACACCCACAGTATCGCTATCTGTCCAAACATTACCATTATCAAAGAAGATGGCTTGCTGAGTAGCATTTGCGACCACCGCATTATTCAAGGCCCACATATAAACTTTAGACCCAGCGATGTCATTTGCGACGTTACTGGTGCTAGCCGAACTGAGGTCATACTGTGTACCACCGTAAAGCGTGCTTCCCCCAGCGTAGGTGAGGTTCTGCTCAAAGAAACCAGGAAGACCAAAGCCATCGAAAGTTCCTGAATAGCTTGCCACTTCACGGAAATTAGAATCCAGATATGCAAGATTTGATGCATTGCTGGTGACCAAACTGTCTGAAACTACGAAGATACCGAAGCGCACACGACCGCTGGAGAGAGCCGTGGCACCGTCAGCTAAAGTGAAACCTGAATCGCCGTTGTCAGCGATCAGTGTCGCTGCGTTGACCGAAGAAAAACTTGCGGCAAGAAAGCTGATAATTAAAAGTGTTTTTTTCATAAAATTGAGTGTGTGTCTATTGAATTGAGTGAGTATTTATTTGGGATGGAGAAATGATTATTCAGCAAATGGTTCAGGCAGTGCAAAACCAGCCGCTCCTTGTCTTTCTTGATAAAGAATGGCCTTGCCAGGTGAGAGAACAACACCTCCCTGATCTGCACCCGATGCAGCAGTTGTTAAGCGCCAGCCAGTGCCACCAGCACCAGAACCCTTGAAGAAATAACCAGTGAGAACGCCAGAATTTTCAAGATAAATAATATCTGAACTACCTGCACCCGATCCCCTTGAAAGCGAATCTTGAATGCCGCTAGCAGCCAGAGTGGTTGAAACTGTGAAAGGATTATTAATGATACTGAATCCGGCTACAACGGAAGCCTGTTCACGACCTGGAAGAGCCACTCCCGATGAACGTAGCAAATAGGCCGAACCACCAGCACGACGCTGAACATACACCCCACGATTTGGTGGAATGACGGTATTATTCACAGCAGGGCCACTGGCTGCGGTCGCAAGCTTCCAGCCCAATGTACCAGCACCGCTTGAGCGGTAAAAATAGGCGGTCAATACACCAGCATTATCCAGATAGACTAGATCAGCACTACCGGCTGACGAAGCTGAGTTCCAACCTGCACCTGGAGGTGCTCCAAAGAGGGTGGATAGTGTCTCTAACTCAAAGATGACAAATTCATCACCGACATTTGGCGTCAAAGCAGTGGCAGTTGTGACGGTGCTAGTTCCTGCTCCTGTAGCATTGGCAGTGATTTGTGCAGTCTGTCCATAGGCAGTGGTGCTGCTCCCAGATGGTGCATTGGTGCCGGTTCCACGTTGATCATCTCGACTGGTGATTTTGATTGCGTGTGGAAGTGCGGCGGTGCTGATGGATCCCGTGAGTGTGGAACTAATCCCCAATGTCGATCCAGAAACACTTGTGATCGTACCAGAGGCTACGATGTTCACGAGCGGGAGCGAAACCAGTGAAGTCTGGTTGTTTGGGATGGAGACGTCAATAACGCCAGCCGTGCGGCTAACGGGTAAATTCTGCGCTTTTGCAACGCTGGAGAGCGACGCAAAAGCGAGGGCAGCAAAGTAAAAATACGAGTAGGTTCGCTTCATGATTGGTGTGGTTTTTAAGTTGAGACGGAGGGCCGTCACATTTCGATACAACGCGTGTTTGATTTTTTTGAAAGTTTCTTCATGCAACAATGCCGTCACTTATCGAAACCCAATTCTATCGGCGCACCTCATTCGTTCTAATCAACATTGATTTCTCAGAACCGGATCGAATCGAACAGATTTACCTTTTACAGGAGCAGTCCCTAATGGCCAGCTCAGGAGCATCCGCCTGTTTTCAGCCTATGCATTCAAAACCAATCTTTCGTGGTTATGAGCACGAAGAGTTCTCATCGATTAGCTGAGCCATCGTCTTCAGGGTACCACCTCAAAATGAATCGAGCGCCTACCACCAGTCACTTTAAATGACTGATCGAATAGACGCCCAAATGGGTGACAAAAGATGATCTAAAACTTAGGGCACTGCTTTGAATGTGACACCGCCAGAAAGACGTTTTGTCTGAGCAGTGATTGGGTTAGAATCGTTGACCAAGAAGAAACCAACGCCAGTCAGAACGCCTTCAATGGGGACGATCATGCCTTCGAGCTTCTCCGTCCTTGTGCGACTCACGAGGGTGCCACCAAAGGCTCCCGTTGTTGGAACTGCTGTGAGTTTGATATTTAGTAGTCCAACATTCCCAACGGAGATTTTACTACCGGTGGTGATAGAGGCGGTTTCCGTAACATCGTTTCCGTTAACGTTGAGTGCAGCCCCTTTAAGTTTCACTTCAGCATTATTTGTTCCAGTGGCGATATTCAGAACCTGAAGTGGGCTCAGCGGCGCAGTGTAAGCACCACCTTTGATATCCAGCGAAACGGCTGGGAAACCTTCAGCATAGAGTGTGTTCTTCACCAAGTTAGCTGGTCGAGACCAGTTGGCCGCACCAGACAGTGAGTTATCCTTCACATCGGCATTTGCTTTTCTGTCGATCTCAAATTTACCCAGGAGGGAACCTCTCAGGACCGTTTTGTAAAGTGGCTGAAACATGAAAGCTTGACCCGTTGGCCCAATGAAGGCAGCGCCCGAGATGAGTTCACCATCTGCAAGTTTACCAGCAAATGTGAGCCGTCCATCCCTGGCAACACTAAAGCTGGCAAAGCTTATGCCCTGAGGGTAGGCCAGGTCCCCAATGACTAGCGGATCGTCATTCTGTAGCCGTAGGCGATAGTTAGCCACATATTCGGCAGCGGTAGCGGCAACAGGCACGGCCAGCCACTTGTTACGCCAACCTTCGAAAGTCACTATTTCAGTGCCGTCTGTGATGGCTCCGTCCGTGAGCAGATTTTGATTCAATGAAAATGAAACTGTCAGCGGTGTCTGGTTAATCAGACGATTCAAGGTAAACGTAACGGTATGTTTGTTATTCACAGGATCAGGCACTAAGCCACCCGCAAAACTATGCACTGCTGTGCCTAGCGTTATTCTACCGGAGACGGCACCTGTGGTTGCTAGCGTCATATCAAATCGACCGCCTAACTCCATGCTCAAAGGCCCGCGCGAAATGGGGCCAGCCCATGTTCCAGCAAGATTGGGTGCTAAAGCTGTAATCTCGATCAGATCCGAAGAGACCGCATTAGGAAGCACTCCATTGGACACTGTGATGGTGACTTTGGTCGGCTTACCAGCAGGCGTAATTGCTTCTGGACGTCCCGTGATCTCACCCGTGAATTTATTGATCACTAGGCCTTTCGGCAATACTGCTGCGAAAGTTGCTGGAGTGCGCGCCAAAGCGGGATCAATCGGCACCTGATAGAGATAGGGCTCACCCACTTTGCCATCAGGCATGTTCAAAGCCAAGGCATTGGTGATTAGCGGTGCTTCATTGACCACGATAAGCTCTGTGGAAGCACCCACCGTAGTATTGGCAACTCCTGTCGCTTGGACTTCGCAGGTATAAAGCACTGGATTTGCTGAGATCTGCAGTGGACTGATTTTCAGTGTCTTCGTGATCTGTCCAGGGATGATCGCCCCATCTTTTTTCCACTGAAGTCTAGCTTTATTTGATGTGGCAACGCCGGTCTCCGCATAGACAAGGGTCAGTGTCGTTGATCCAGTTGCACTTTCACGCACGACGACTCGAGAAGCTGGTGTGTTATCCTGAACAACCGTCAATAGAGCCTGATTGCTAAGCAATGTGTTGGTTTTGCCTGCTATCACATTACTAACTTCACAGCGATAAAGAGCCGAGTCACTCAGACCTACACCATAGAGGCTCAAAGAGTCTGTTAGAGCTCCAGGAATAACGGCCGTACCTTTCAACCAGCGATACCTTAATGGCCCTTGACCTGTAGCCGTTACTGAGAAAACCACATTTGCACCCACTTTTGCAACTGATGCGCTTGGGTGAACCTTAAATGCAGGTGTTGGAGCCACTATGTTTAAGGTCACGAAGTTGGAAGTTGCATTGCTGCCCAGATTACTCACTCTGACAGAATACTGTCCGCTATCAGCAACTTGTGGGCTAGCTAACACTAGAGTACTAGAGGTACCTACAGCCGTATTGCTCCCCACTTTAAACCACTCTTGCGTGAATGGGCCCGTTCCTGCTGCCGAATAACTGAATGTGACGGGTGTTCCCGCGACGATGTCAATGTTAGGTGGGTTACGAGACGCTACGACATTTGAAACTGGAAGCTCAGTGACAACTGAAAGTGCCACGTTATTTGAATCTGCATTGCTACCGATATTGCGGACTTTAACATAATAGTCTCCGGTATCTGCAACTTGCGCATTCGAGAGGACTAAGGAGGTTGCGGTGCCCACCACGCTGTTGCTGCCAACCTTATACCACTCTTGAGTGAATGGTCCCGTCCCTGAAGCCGTATAACTGAAGGTAACGGAGGTCCCGTTCAAAACAGCTGATGAATTCGGTGACCTCGAGGCAATCACGTTTGAAACAGGCAATTCATCAACAACACTCAGCGCCACATTGTTTGAGTTATCACTGTTGGCCTGATTCGTGACTCTGACGTAGTAGCTTCCACTCGCTGCCATCTGCAGATTCGTTAGAGTCAAAGTCGTCCCAGTGGCGATTGCATTACTCTCACCCACTTTAAACCATTCTTGAGTAAACGGCTCTGTGCCTGTCGCTGTATAACTGAAAGTAACAGAGGTGCCACTAAGAACAGATGCGCTATTAGGTAAGCGGCCAGCAACGACATTAGACACGGGCGTCGGCTCAATCACATTGAGCGCGACGCTGTTTGAATCTGCGTTACTACTCGAATTGGTTACTTTAACAAAATACGAGCCAGAATCGCCGACGGCTAATCCTGATAGTGTCAGCGTATTACCCGTTCCTAGAACAGTGTTACTTCCAACTTTAAACCACTGTTGAGTGAATGGTCCTGTGCCTGATGCCGTATAACTTAAGGTGACAGAACTACCCGTGTAAACGGATTGAGCTGTAGGTTCACGCGAGGCAACAACGTTTGAGACAGGGAAAGAACTGAACGCTAGAACATGCGAGTTAGCGCCCGCGCCAATGTCAGAACCAGTAGCCAGAGAACCATAATGGGCTACAAGACCATCTGTGCCACTGTCAGTAGATGCATAAGTATCTGTAACAGTCGCATCAGCATCAGTCCAGACTAAATCAGAAGAGAAGATGGCATATTGATTGGCAGAAGCGGGTGTTGTATTGTTGAGAATCCATACATAGATCCTTTCGCCGACCAAGTCTGTTGAACTCGTGTTTTGAGCTGAACCGGGTGTCGAATCATAAGGCGTTCCTTCAAAGCTACCTGAGGTTGAGTAAGATAAGTTTAACTCGAAGAAGCCATTCAGATTGAAAGCTGTAAGAGCTCCAGAATAAGAAGCCACCTCAATAAAAGCTGAATCAAGAGCGGAATAGTTACCAATATTCCCTGCAAAATCATAGCCTGCTGGGAACACTCCAAATTTGACAGTGCCACTAGCCAGACCTGTTGTGCCGCCCGACAACGTTATGCCATTCCCTAAATTTGAAGCCACAAGATTGGCCGCTTGAAGACCGGAGCCCATTGTCAAAAGCAGAGCGAGGAGGCTATGGATTAGTTTTTTCATATCAATGGGTCAAAAATGTTTGTCTTGTTTCTATCAGCTTTGGCGAAGAGGTCGAATCTGAAACATTACTCGAGTGCACCCACCTTTACATGATTTACTATGTATTCATGATGACCCACTTTTCGCCAATCCTTACATTGAAACGATTTTGTCACTCAACGGCGAAATGATCACACATTCCTAAAACCCTATGATTTTCGAAATTCTAATCATGTGCTTCATGAAAGCAGCAGAAGGCGAATCTTGTTTCAAAAAAATCACCTCAATCCACGCGCCAATGATTTCTCCTCTCATATTATGAGAGGATGTCTAAGACTCCACCGGATGAATTTTCTTTTCAACAACCAACTCTTTTGTCACCCGCACGAAAAGAGCTTTCCACTTCGTTTCATCCTGTCAGTTCCTTCTTGGGTCTTCTTTCAGGCATAATACTCGTGAGCGGTCTTCTAAGCTTAGCATGGTACTTTGCTAAAAACGAAGCTAGCCCCGTGCTAACTCTAAAAGCCCCAGAAACGTCCGTACCCCAACAAACCAAAGAGGCTCCCGTCTCCGCAGCTTACAATTCAGCCGTGGTTGGCAGCCCAAAACCAATGATTGGTAGTCTTTTTGAAACGCAAAAGGTCTCTCTTCAAGAAGCTGCTATGATGGATGTATTCCGCATCAATCAGCCCGTTGGTAAGATCTATCAAAGCAAGCCACTCAAGGAGCTTCCAACGAAATCTATTCCGCTGCAACCAAATGCGCCCCTCTACCTCGAAGCGCAGCAATTGCTAAAGCATTATCAAAGTGAAACGCGACTGGAATCTAAATGCCTCACTTCGAATCAATCCGAAGCGACCTTGGAACAAATGAAAAATTACTATGTTTTTCAAAATGGTAGCGAACCACTTATCAGCCAGCAAAGCCGTGGATTTCTCATCACCATGGGAGAAACTCAAATTGTTCAACTAGACTTTCCCTGTTCCAATCGGCCTGATGGTCTGGCTTCCGCCTTCTTTCACCGTACTCGCGCAAACAGTCTTTTGCTGGATTGGCAAGCCTACGTCGGCTACAGTTCGCTAAGTTGGCCTGAATATAGACGGACTAAACCTCAAACACCGATTTGGTTACGCGCAATCGCCTCCGCTGGCGACTACTACAACTACGAGTTTTCAGACAAGGCGCGCTACCTGTGCGTAAAGCTGACCAGTCCAGATGGCATTCACAAAATTTATGGCTATGTACCCAGAGCAGTTAAGTTAGCAGATATATTGATCAAACGTCTGAATTACGAGCAACTTGATCTCACAGGCAGTTCCAAGGAAATGATGAAGGTTGTGGTAAAAACAACATTCCATTATCCCGCAGAATCTGATCAGTGCGTTAATATACGTGGTATTATTTTAGATCGGTGGTTTCACTTTGATTGGGAAACTGAGGATAAGCCATAAACTTGCGCTTGCGCGTCGTTATTTTGGAGTGAAATTTTTTGTGACTATTTTGCCACAAAATTCACGCTCTTCGCCACTTCTCCGCAAGTCATAGGCTTTCCCATTTTCGCCATCCCGCATGACGACTCCCTCGATAGATGGTTCTACCCAATCACCCAAGAACCCGATCTTCAAACTTGGCAAGATATCGTGGTCACTGATCCTGTTATTCCTGCTTCTATCGTTAGGTGTCTATGTTGTGCCAATGGTGAAGCGCCTGAGAAGCAACTATTTAGGAAAAGCCAGTTTAGAAAGAGCCAAAGATTTCGCGGCAAAGAAAAACTGGCAAATGGCAGGTCAAGAATTCCGCACCGCACTACAACTTCTACCCAACGACCCAGAAGTGTTGCGGGAATTGGTCAAAGTGCTGGATAAGACTCAGAATCACGGACCCCTTATGCGTAACGCGCTGCTAAACCTGCGCGAGCTCAAGAGTGAAAATGAATCTGATGCCATTCTGCTGGCCAGAATACTACTCAAGGAGGGACAAATCGGGGCAGCTCGCGAGGCCTACAATGCCCTTAGTGACACTCAGCGTGAAACATCGCTTGCAGAGATTCTCCAACAAAACATCTCAGTGGCAGAAGGCAATAAAGCTTCTCTCGAGGGCCTGATGCATCCCGAAGTCAAAGAAGCCATTGCTTTATGTAGAAACCCCTTTTCTGAGCTTCAAGACAAAGGCACCCAGGCTCTGTGGGAATTAAGTAAAACAAGTGATCAACGAAGCCTACAAGCCATCAACTTTCTTGCCACATCCGAAAGGCTGACCAAAAAACAAGCAGACTTGCTCCTTCAACGATTGGAAGCACATCCCCAAAAGAGTCTGCCGGTGCTTCTCGGCATTTATTCCGGCTTGATGCGCAATCTTCCCGCAGAGCGCGAACGGACTCTGAAAAAATTAACATCAAAGCATAGAAATGTACCTTTAAACGACCTGCGTATCTTCCTTCAATGGCTGTCCTTGGAAGGAGAGTCAAAACTTCTGCGCAGCATGATCAGTGAAGAGACACTCTACGGTGATCCCATGGTCTTCACTGCCTACGCGCAATCATTCACACAAAGAGGTCAGTGGAGGGAACTGGTGAACCTATTCGACAAACCCGAACAGACTTACCCAATTACCCCTGAAAGCATGGCTCTTTTTCGCGCAAAGGCCTTGACCCATTTGGAAATGGACGGGCAAAAAGCCAAAGAACAGTTCTATAGTGCCATCGATAGCAGCCTAGCAGCTCATAACACCGATATGCTTCAATTGATTGCCAGAGAAGCCGCTGAACTCCATTTTTGGGACATCTGCGAACTGGCATATAGCAAGTTGGCAGAACTCCAACCGACTCTCGCACTTTCCGCCTTACAAAAAAGCTTGGACGCCGCCATGCAGCAGAATGACACAAGTCGGATTCTTCGTATCGTCACACAACTAACTAAACTGCAAGGTAGCAATTCGGCATACTACACTCAGCTTTGTTACATTCGATTACTCCAAGGCTCTGAAATAGAGACGATGACACTGCCCTCCACTAAACAGGCAGAGCCCAATGTCATCGCTCTTTTAAAAGCACTCAGAGCTTATCGCTTTCTAGATCTAATTTCATCCAAGCAGTATTTGACCGAGATCTTCGATTTGAATTCTTTGAGCGATGGACAAAAAGCCGTTTACGCTGGCCTAATTAGGAAAGCAGGTTCTGGGCAAAAAGCGGACGAAATTGCAAAATCAATCATCCCACAACTCATTTTGCCTGAAGAACAGGTTTTTTTAAAACCCGCTTTTTGATTCTACCGCATAGAATACGAAATCAATCCTTTAGACTCTTTCTGGTTGGCCTACCTTGTAGCTCCGACCCTCTCGGTCTGTGTCGTCTCATCGAGTGCTTTGAGGATCTTCTCTTTTAACACGCCCTCCTGCTCCATCAACTGAGGAAATTTAAGTGCCATCTGTTGGTAATAGACTTGGGCGGCTTTGGTATCCCCACGCTGTTCGTAATAGCTGGCTAGGCTCATCAACTCACGTTGCTCAGCGGTGCGTACTTCCACCAAGCAGGAACGCGCCAAAGCAGCCTTATCACTTTCTGGGTAACGAGCCAAGAACCAGGCTAGCGAAACCGCCGTAGCATTCCGCTGATGAGGACTGTCACCGCACATTGCCTTCCAATCTTTGTAGGCAATGTAGGCCACCTGATAACCAGCATCGTCTGCCAACTCGTGCTTGGGATAATTTTCGGCAAAATCTTCGTGCGTTGATATTGCCTCTTTTTTGTCGCCTGCCTTCTCCTGCGCCAAAGCTAGGTAATAATGCGCCTGAATTCCCTCCTCCGTTTGTGGCCCGTTCTTGATGACGTTTTGAAGCATGGCCACAAGAACCTCTGGTGGCAAAGTGTTGGACTTGCTCTGAACCTCCAGCGTTCGCCGCTCATTTTTTCCTGCACCGAGCAGACGCTTGGTGAGCTGAAATTGGGCAACGTGAGCTTTGGCAAAGTGACCCGGCTGCTCTGTCACAAGACGATTGAGCGCCTCAAAAGCGGCTTCGTTATCGCCCAAATATTCATGAATTCGATAAAGCTCCCATAGTGCGACACCACAGGTCTCACTGCGACGATATTTATTGGCAACAGTAGTGAAGCGATCCAGAGCCTCCTCAACCTCCCCATCAGCGATCAACTTCATGCCACGTTGATACAATTTTACAGCGGTCTCATCTTCCACTCCTTGCAGAGTAAGCCCGACACCAAAGAAAAGCAGCCCCAGAAAACTGGGGCTGCAAAAAAGACAAACTAAACGAGAAGTGACCATGCTGGCCTCAAGGCGTCACAGGCTCAAGCAGAGGCAGTGCACCTGCCGCACTAGCGGATGAACCGCTGCTTTGGCTGACTGAACTAGGCTTGTATTGTTTGGCCAATTGCTCGCTAGTGCGCTTACCATAAGTCACACGTCCCATGACAACGTAAACGTCCTTCATGCTTTTGGTCGGATTCTTCACGCTAGCCTCTGCGCCGGGATAAAGGTTCTCAACCAGACCTGAATTTGGCCCCTCGGCATCCATGTGCGGCACGCCTGGCTCATCAGCAATCGTGTAATCAAAGCTGACAACCTGTGTCCCGATATTGCGGAACTTGAGCGTATGCTCAATGGTTTCTTCATCCACCATGTCACTGACAGTCTGGTAAGAAACAGGGGCGTTAGGGAAGGTGACACGTTCAGAGGTGACTGTTTTACAACTGACGAGTGCGGCGATGGCAAGACTGCCAAGGAGGATGCGGGAGGTAGGAAGCATGGTGGTTTTAGTTAAAAAATTAGTAGCGATAACGGAATCCTACAAGGTAGCCATCTGTGGCGTAGCCGGTCAGATCTTCAAGATCACCAAAATGTGTGTCGCGGTATTCAGCAAAAACGGAGTATTGATCTTTCCAAGTCCATTCCACGCCAGCATACCAATTCCAAGAATTGATGAATTCATCAATCGTAAAAGGAGTGGCTGCGCCAGTGGTAGCTGCGTTTCGGAACCAAACCTGACCACCGCCCAGACCACCGCCGATGTAAGGACGGAATCCAGCAGCAAACTTTCCAATTCGGGCGCGATAGCGATAAAGATCCAGGGCTAGGGTGCCATTGAGATTAAACATCAGAGAGTTCATGTCCGCTAAGGCCAAGCCACTTTTAGCGTCCGTTAAAGATGTGGACATAAATGTGCCCTCTCCTTCTAACGACAACATCAATGGCACGCGTTTCAGCTTCCAGCTTTTGCCGACCTCGATGCTGAAGATCGCAGCACCTTCGTCACTTTTGATCTTACCGCCGCCACGAAGTGTACCTTCCTGCCCCATTGATTCACCAATGCCGACGCCAACGTAGGGACCATATTTGCGTTTGGCTTGTCCACTGGCGGCATCGCCCAGAGATTTCAGCTCCAAGTCAGCAGCCTGAAGAGCGAGAGATGATATTAAGGTTAGAGTGAGGACAAAAATGCGCATGGGAGATTGTATTCTTCTTGTCTTAGCCTGAGTGTTTGAGTGCGGAAATAAGTTCCATGTGAAGAATTCGTCACAAGGATTTCATCACACGCCGTCACAGGTTAGACACTATGAATCATCCTTTCATGCGCCAGTTCATTTTTCTCTTTTTTGGCATCACCTTGGCACTCGCTCAGGAGAAACCGACCGCATCAGGGGTTCCAAAGGCCGTTTTGGATCCTATTTCCCCCACAGTCCCGAGACCCGAAGAACCCGATTTGCCATCAGGCCCTGGATTCCCCATCGACGTCAATAACTACGAGAATCCTCTGCTGCTTTTTCAGGGAACGGGCAAGGAATTGCCCATGGCAGAGGAGCTCAATCCCGATTTGCTGCCACCGATATCACCGTATTTACCAGGTGAAGAAATTCCAGACCCTGAGCCTGACAAGCCACTGACGCCTGAAGAACTGCGCCTGCGTAGTCTTGGACGCAAGGTTGTAGCCTCGGTCATCGGGCTTCGAGTATGGGATCAATTCGGCAACCAGCTTTCCGCTGGCGTGGGCTCTTTCGTCAATGGCAGTGGCCTCATATTGACGGACACAGGGCTTCTGCATCCTGAAATCGCTGACAAGGTGGACTATATCACTGCGACGGGTGCAGATGGCTCGAATCATCGAATCGCCGGCTTTTACATCGCAGATCTGGTTAGCGGCGTGACACTGTTGCAAAGCGAGTCCTATGAGAGCGTGCCTATTGACCTAAGCCCAGGCACAAATTTTCAAAAAGAACAAAACTGCCACTTGCTGGCCGTGTCTGAAAAGCGTGGCCTCGTCTTAGCCGATGCAATCGTGCAAATGGACACAGCGCTCACAGGCCAAGGTTGGCTCAATTTGCGGGGCAATGATTCCCCGGGTGCCGTAGGATCGCCGATACTAAGTCCATCAGGGAAGGTTTTGGGAATCATCGGCATGAAGGTGCCACTTAATTCTTGGATGAACTTTGGACTCTCCATCGATGCTGCTGCCCTGGAACTGCGGAAAGTCAGGCCGACGCTACAGCCACTAGCTCAATTGCCGCGCAAACCTAAACTCAAAGAGGTGGCCCAGGATGCGGCTTTTCTGCGTGCTTTTGAAACCCTGCAAAACAAGCACATTGAATCGGCCATGCGTCAGCTGGTGCTACTAACGCGTAAATACCCACGTAGTGCCGAATGCTGGGCTCTTCTTGGTTTAAGCGCCAGCTATCTCGGAGCAGCCCCAGAGGCCCTCAATTGCCAACGCAAAGCGGTAGCACTCGACCCAAAAGCTGGACTCTATTGGCATCAACTAGCCCTGGCGAAATTACGAGATCAAAAAGGTAATAAAACATCTGAAAGCACCGAGGACCGTGAAGCCCTAGAATTAGCCACCGAACAGCGGCCCAATGATGCACTAGCCTGGCTGCTGTTGGCAAGTCGTCTAGTCAGAGATGGCGACCTGGGCAGTGCAGATGATGCGTTAAAGAGAGTCATGCTGTTGGCACCCAACTATGCCCAGGCTCACTATCTGAGCGCATACATTCGGGGTCGATTGAAAGACTACACAGGTGCCCAGACTGCCATTACACAGAGTTTAAAGCTGAATCCCGGTTACTCCGAGGCCTGGTTTTACCAAGGCATGATCTTTGACAAAAATGGCAATCCCGACGAGGCCGCCAAAGCCTACCGTAACACCGTACGTCTCAGGCCTTCTCACCCGCAAGCCTGGAAAAATCTGGCTTATTCTTTAAAGAAAAGCGGACATACCACAGAAGCCAAAGAAGCCTTCCAAGAGTATCAGCGTCGATCCACTCCAACAAAGAAATGAATCAACAAGTCGTTATCTTCCCCACTTGTCACCAAGGTAAACCAGCATGTGACGCAGTCGTCACGAAGAACCGTTTGGCGTAAGACTCTGACCCCATGTATTCACACGGAACATGAGTAAAATATTGGTGGTCGATGACGAGCCGGATATTACCGAGCTAATCTCTCTGCATCTGATGCGTGAGGGACATGAGTGCCTTTGTGCAACCAATGGCCTGCAGGTCATGCCTATGGTGCTGGAGCAACAGCCGGACCTGATTGTCCTAGACATCATGCTGCCAGGTCAAGATGGCATGGCCGTTTTTAAACGTCTGCGTAGCGACAGCCGGACGCGCTCTGTGCCAGTGATCATGCTCACAGCCAAAGCTCAAGTCACCGACAAAATCAACGGCCTCGAGTTAGGTGCTGACGACTACCTGACAAAGCCCTTTTCTCCCCGCGAACTGGCGCTGCGCATCACGGCCATCCTGCGCCGCACGAAAATCGTCACACACGTGTCAGAGGTAAAGATGGGGGCCTTCCTCATGGATCGGAAGAACATGAAGTTCTTTCACAACGATCAACCCATTGATCTGACCACGACTGAGTTTAAATTACTCGCCGTTTTGCTGGAAAACACCAGCGCCGTCCACACACGCAGTGAGCTCTTACGGGAAGTCTGGGGCTACTCAGATGATGTGGCCACACGGACACTCGATACTCACATCAAACGCCTGCGGGAAAAACTGGGAGATGCTGGCAAACATGTCGTCACCGTGCGTGGCACCGGCTATCAATTCCTCATCGAGGCACCAGTCGCGGCATGAATTTCAGGGTGGTATGTGTTAAGTGTTTGGTGTTGAGTGATGGATCACTGAAGGCGCAACGCTCTTTCGCTTTCACCCCAGGAACGACTCACTAACACACACTTTTCACCTGCTTAATGTCACTTACTCTAGCCATACTCCTCGCCTTGCTAGGCGCTTGGGCCATCTGGCGGGAGAAGACATGGCGGGCTAGAGTCAGTAAGGTGACAAGCGCGGCAGGTCTGCGTGACTTCCAACCTGACGCACTTGCCACACGCTTTGCTAGCCTACAGGACTCGAATCAATCTCTGCTTAAAGAAGAGTATTTACGCCGCTTGTTCGAGGCCTTACTCAGTGAGATCCGCCAAGGTGTCGCTATCGTGGACAACCACATGCGCATCAAATTCGTGAATCGCACGCTAGCGCATCTGTTTCAAAAAAACGATATTCAGCGCGGACGCACTCTTCTTGAAGAGATCCAAGATCACCAAATCATCGACGTCGTACAAAGTGCGCTCAAAGACCAACGACGTATCGTGCGTGAAGTGGAGTTCACGACGCTGAGCGGCAGCAGCATCACCAGCCGACATTACCTCATCGAGGCCTCCCCTTTGCCTGCAAAAGCGGAAAGCGGAGCGTGGCTCATGGTCCATGACATCACGGAGCAGACCATGGCAGAACAAATCCGAAAGGACTTCGTCGCCAATGCTTCCCATGAATTGCGCACGCCGCTCACTCTGATCAATGGCTATGTCGAAACGCTGCAAAGTGGTGTGCTCAAAGATGCCACCTCCATCAAACGCTGTTACGAGGTCATGGAAAAACATGGCAAACGCATTCTTCGAATCATCGAAGACATGCTCACCATTTCACGGCTCGAGAATGCCAATTCCACTCTGAATGTGGAGCCCTTCAAAGCCAGAGCCTGCGTCCAGGATGCCATCGACCACCTTTCATCCATGTTGCAAGGTCGAGACACACGCATTCATCTCGATTTCCCCGCAGATGGCGGCACCATGCATGGCGATCGTTTTTATTGGGATCAGGTCTTTACGAATCTCATCGAAAACGCCCTCAAAGAGAACTCCAATCCCGGCCTCGTCATCACCATTACTGGCAAATGGTATTCAGATCACATTCTTCTCAGCATCAGTGATAACGGCATCGGCATCGCCGCGCACGATTTACCCTTTGTTTTCAAGCGCTTTTACCGTGGTCACAAGCACCACAGCCCGCAGATCAAAGGCACTGGCCTGGGCCTCAGCATCGTACGCCGCGCCGTCGAAGCCCACGGCGGCACCATCGACCTCACCAGCACCCCTGGCGTGGAGACCACGTTCACCATGCGTGTACCTCTCCAGTAAATCACTGCTGCTTGGCCCATTTACGATGAACGAATGCTGGCGATGGTAACGTTCTAGGTTGCTTGATCCTCTCTCCAACCATGAAATACATCGCTCTCGCTTCTCTTCTATTCATTAGTAGCATCCACGCGGAGGACTGGCAGCCGGAGGCGGGGTTCAAAAGTCTCTTCAATGGCATGGACCTCACGGGCTGGTGCTTCCGGGCGAAGACGAAGAAAGAGGAAACCAAGGCCGGGGAGATCCTGGAAAAGTTTGATGGCAAGACCGTCTCTAGCGATGCGCATTATTCAGCCAAGGATGGCATCTTCACGGTGACCTTCCCGACGGAAATGGACAAACTCACGGGCCAAATTTATACCGTGGAGGAGTTTCCGAAAAACTTCATTCTGAAGTTGGAATTCCGCGCCAGTATCAATGCTGACAGCGGCATCTTTGTGCGCAAACCGCAGCTGCAATGCCGCGATTACCTGGTGGCTGGACCTTACAAAGACTTGAAACAATACAAAGCTCAAGACTGGAATCTCATCGAAGTCACCGTGAAAGATGGTGTGGCCCACTGCATCTGCAATGGGGAGGTGCTGGAAGCCGCGCTGGCATTGCCCGCAACAGGCCCCATTGGCCTAGAAGGCGACCGTGCCGTGATGGAATATCGCCATATCCAGCTGAAGGAGCTGCCCTGAGGCTGCAACCAGCTGAGCATGAAGAGAAAGAAGGGAGATGATTCTCCGTAGGTTTGCTGGTCCTCCATGCTACGCCTACTTGTTCTCTCTTTCGGTCTCACCACCGCCTCCGCTTCTCTCGGCGCGGAGGCGCTGATC